>NZ_JBFUEI010000005.1:0-241048 GCF_056404275.1 Pedococcus sp. P2_D9 | reverse complement strand
GCGACAGCCGGACGCCCGACGCCGACTCCACGAGGTATGCCGCGGAGGCGGTCCCGGCGGACGAGTACGGGTGCCAGACATGGTCCCGATCGAAAGCCATCAAACGGTCGCGGTCTGTCATCGCGTCAACCATCAGCGCGAATCTCTCCATGCACTGCACACTGCGCGGACCAGCCCCGAGGAAGGACCTGCACCTTCATCCGCCGACGGCACTGGCCGCAGAACCGAGGCGGCTCCAGCGCGAGGGCACGGTCGCACGCGAAGTGGTCTCCCTGCCCCCGCGCCTGACCGCAGCGGCCGCACCACTGGTCTTCGCCCGGCATACCCATCCCGCTCTCAGAACGTCTCGCTCAACGCCTTGATCGGCATCCCGAGGTCCGCCAGCAGGCTGAGGTCTTCCTTCGGATCGCGGCCAAGCGTCGTGAGGTAGTTGCCGACGATGACGGCGTTGATCCCGCCGAGCAGTCCGTCACGGGTACCCAGGTCGCCCAGGGTGAGCTCGCGTCCGCCCGCATACCGCAGGATCGTGCGGGGCAGCGCAAGCCGGAACGCGGCAATCGTGCGCAAGGCGTCCTTGGAGTCCATGACCGGCAGGTCACCGAAGGGGGTACCGGGACGCGGATTGAGGAAGTTGAGCGGCACCTCATGCGGGGCCAGCTCACCCAGCTGGGCCGCCAGCTCGGCCCGCTGCTCGAGCGTCTCGCCCATCCCGACCAGGCCGCCGCAGCACAGCTCCATCCCGGACTCCTTCACCATCAGGCAGGTGTCCCACCGCTCCTCGAACGAGTGCGTGGTCACGACCTGGGGGAAGAAGGAGCGCCCGGCCTCGAGGTTGTGGTTGTAACGGTGCACCCCCATGTCGACCAGGTCGTCGACCTGGTCCGGGCTGAGCATGCCCAGCGACGCGGCCACCTGGATGTCGACCTCCGCCTTGATCGCGGCCACGCCCTCGCGCATCTGGGTCATCAACCGCGAATCCGGTCCACGAACCGCGGCGACGATGCAGAACTCGCTCGCCCCCGTCTCGCGCGTCTGCTTGGCAGCGCGGACCAGCTCGGGGATGTCGAGCCACACCGACCGCACCGGAGAGCTGAACTGGCCGGACTGACTGCAGAAATGACAGTCCTCCGGGCACCCACCCGTCTTGATCGAGACGATGCCCTCCACCTCGACCTCCGGTCCGTTGAACTGCACCCGGACCTCGTGGGCCAGCGCCAGCAGATCCTCAAGCTGATCGTCCGGAGTCCTCAGCACGTCGAGGATCTGCTCGTACGTCAGAGGTTCGCCACGCTCCAGCACCTGCTCACGGGCGACCTGGAGGATGTCGGCACTGACGGTTGCCTCAGCAGTCATGAGCGCGAGTCTGGCGCAACGGTGTCTAGGCTGCGGCTCGGTCTCACACCCCGAACGTGGCACACGACTGTGAGCGCGGGCGTGATGTTGCTGATCAATGACACCCCCGGGCCAAGGACGTCTCCGGCGCGTCCGCCACGAACCTTGCCCCTCACTCCATTGAGTCGGCGATGATCACACGGGCGGGAGGCGGCAACAGGCGGCGCCCAACGAGGTGGTGCGCGACGAGGGCCGTGATGTGGGCGCGGTTGAGCGGCTTCGTGACGTAGTGGTTGGCGCCAGCCAGCCGGCCCGCATCGCTCTCGACCTGTGAAGTGAGGTCGCTGATCAGGATCACCGGAACGTCTGCAAGGTGGCGCTGCCGACGGATCCACCAGCACAATTCGATCCCACCAAGGCCGGGCAGTTGCACGTCAAGGAGGACCACGCTCGGGTAAAGGTCGGCCAGCATCTCGATGGCCTTACGGCCGTCCTCAACCGGCACCGATTCAAGACCAGCCAGGCCCACAGCCGCGGACAGTGTTGCGCGAACGTTCGCATCATCGTCGGCGATCAAGGCGAAAGACTGGTTGGGGGGACGGTGCATCCCAGCCGCGCCCTTCCTAAGGGCATCAGGGCGGCTCATGTGCCATCAAGGACAATAGCTCGGTTCAGCCCTGTTGCAATCTGCCCGCCAAGATGCGGCCCCAACGGATTCACAATCGATGATCCCAACCGACTTAACATCACCCACGGCACCGGATGTCGTTGTACAACTTTCCGTTGCTACGTAAAGGGCGTGGCTCAAAAGTGTCAGATTGTGACTACATGGAATTAGACAGCACAACGGCATCGCTACGGTCTGGTACCTCCGTGATACTGGTGTGACGTGGCTCACGCGCGTCGACTCCGGGCAAACTTGACCCGAATCACGTGTGGGTTCAGGTGGCGCGCCGGGTCGCAGCACACCAGGACATTGATGCCCAGCGACGACGGGCTGGGGTCTGTTCGCCGTTGCCGTGGGTGGCCGGGCGAGAATCTCGACGTGTTCCGGCTGCGCTTGGGTGCGCCGAGCCGACCGCGGCCCGCTCGGACGGCTGCTTCGCGCACGACGCAGAGGGTCCAGGCGAACCAGACCGGAAGCCTTGTGTGCAACGGGTTTTGCAAAGCTGGACCGCCTTGGCCCGAGCCCTGCCTGTCAGTGGATGTGCGAACCGGCGGCTGAAAACGTCACCGGATCTGCGGCGGTAGATCTGGTGAGGTCGCACTCACCGAACTGATCGGGTCGTCAACCCTGTTGGAGGGGGATTTCCTTGACGCGGGGGCTCAAAAAGTGCGTCGGGCAGCGAGACGGTCGCGACCAGTCCTCCGCTCACCAGCCGCCTGAAACGGACGGTCAGCCCGTGCCGGTCGGCGATCTCGCGGCTGACGACGAGGCCGACCCCGGAGGCGGCCCCGACTTGGGAGGCTCGCCCGGCGACGATGTCGTTGAGGCGTTCCAGAGCGTCGTCCGAGACGTCTGGTCCGCTGTCGCCGACCCTGACCAAGGTGGGTGAACCGGTTCCTGCGGACGTGGGTCGTTCACCGCGAACCCAAACCCCGCCGGACCGCGGCGACACGGCCAGAGCGTTCTCGAGGAGATCGCCCATGACGTGCACCAGGTCGGATGCGACGTGTGCCTGCACGCGACGCGTCGGGAAGGCTCCCACGGTCACGCGTTGGTACCCGTTGACCTCTGAGACCGCTGCGCAGGCTAGTTCGCTGAGCACGGTCGGCAGGTGAATGCTGCGGACAGTGGGTAGTCCGGCGAGGACAAGTGTGGCGTTGCTGTTGCGGCGAAGCTGGGCGGCGAGGTGGTCGAGTCTGAACAGACCTGCGAGGCGTTCGGGGTCCTCCTCGCGGTGCTGCAGGCATTCCAGCATTTCGTGCTGTCGGTCAACCAGAGCCGCGCCGCGTTCGGCCAGCGACGCGAAGAGGTCCGCGGTCGGCGCTGCGTCGCGCAGCAGCAACCTCGGAGCATCAGCGACGGGGCGTATGGCGCGGCTGCGGCCGAACGCCTGAGTGCCCTCATGTACCGATACCGCGGACATCTGCCCCCCCGTTTCACGCGTACGTCTTCGCGGCGCTGCTCGACGCGACCAATCGACCAGCCAAATCCGGCCACGCGACGATCCGCGTTGTGGGAGCTGGCGAACGTAATGATTGCGACAGTGAAAGGTAAAGGAACGGCAAGTCCACATCGTGGAGCCGGCGAGGTAAGGAGCTCGTCCGCGGGTGTCGCTACCGCGGTTCGCCTACTGACGTCGGACGTCGTGCGGGCGACGCTCGTGCCGGTACGGCTAGATGCTGGGCAGACATGTACTGCCCCCGCTGGCAACAATGTCGCGTGCTGCTCAGCCCGACGGTTATCGGTCTCCCTCGGGCTGCCCATATGTCACGACAGCCCGGCCGTCCACCCCGGCGCTTACCTCAAGGTCGGCGATCTCGAGGTCGATGACTTTTTCTACGACGAGTTGCGCCAAGCTGTACTCCGCGACCTCGTCGGCGTCCGTTCGACGGGCAAGACCACCCAGCTGCAGGGCCGGGCCGATGAGGCACACGTATGACGCCCACTCCGAACCCTCCTCGTCTGGCGGAAGCGATGACGAGACCAATCCAATAACTCGCCCGGCGCCGTCGATGACAGGCCCGCCAGACATTCCTGATTCGAAACGCGAGTCCACCCTGACCGCCGGGAACGTGATCATCGCGCCGTCGCGACTCTCGGGATGGCGTTCGCGCACTATCCCACTGGAGACGGCCAGCTGTCGTTCGTACTCGACTGACACCGCGGCGCGGGCGGGCACTCGCCCCTCGAGTCGCATGTGTGGGTAGCCAAGCGCCACTAGGTTCTCGCCCTCTGCAGGCATGCGAGCGTCGAGGGTGAGTGATGGCAGCAAATCGGTCGTGCCGTGCACTTCGGGAAGTTGAAACGTGAGCAGCGCGATGTCGGGGGTTGGATGCTGTTGCAACGAGACGATCGGGAGCGTCCCGCCGAGCTTCTACCGCGCCGGAATGGGGCGCCAGGACCCCAATGACGCAGTCACCGGCAAGGTCGTCAATCCGCGGCGCAGCCGCCTGCCGTTTCCTCATCGCCATCGCAAGTGCAAGCTGAACGGCCGGACGCCGCCGTTTCGTCTCGCCCTTCAAGCATTGTCATGCGACTTCTTGACGGGCGTAATGGAAACTGCATAGCATTCCAGTCGCGGGTGCTGTCAAAGGATTGGGAGTTGTTGAATCATGGTGGAGTCTGGATCACGTCGCCGGTCTGCGTTGCTCGTCGTCGACATGCAGAACGCGTTCTGCCACCCCGAGGGCTCGTTTGCGAGGATGGGTGCCGATGTGGCAGCAATGACGGCGGCGATCGATGGGTGTCGCACGCTCATCGAGAGCGCGCACGACGCTGGCGCTGTGGTCATCTTCCTGAAGGTGCAACTGCGGCCCGACCTGCGCGACGCGGGCGTGGTGTTCGGCGAGATCATGACGGGTGTGCCCGACCATCAGGCCCTGATCGCTGGCACTTGGGACGCGCAGATCGTCGACGAGCTGCAGCCGATCGTCGAGGGCGACATCGTGATCGAAAAGAATCGATTTAGCGGATTTTTCGGGACGAACCTCGACGGGCTCCTTCGTTCGCTGGGTGTTGACACTCTGGTCGTGACCGGCGTGGGGACCGATGTCTGTGTCGACTCCACGGTGCGTGACGGTGCGCAGCTGAACTACCGGTGCGTGGTCCCGCGGGAGGCTGTGGGCACGACAGATCCGATCATCAACGACTCGAGCCTCCGCGTGATGCAGCATGCCTTCGCGCGGATCGTCGATGTCGACGATGTCGTGAAAGCGTGGGGTAGCGCTGGACAGAAGATCGGGAACTGGGAGCTGTAGCCAGGGTTCGTCGGTGCGCCGGGCGATCGCGCCTGCGCGTATGCGTCAACTTAGCTCTCAGGCGCTGGCTCTCCGCCGTGGCCGCGCACACAGTGGGGCGCCGCCCTACTCGACAACGTTTCGGTCGGCAATACTCCCGCCGCGATGACAGAGGCCCTCGTGTTAGCGCAGTCGATGGCCCCATGCTGAGAGAGGACTGGACTTGGTCGCCCGCCAGTATCCGAAGCCCGCCGAGATCCTCGAGCTGCTGAACTTCCAGACCCCCGAGCTCAACCCCCGCAAGCGGCGACTTGCCAAGGCACTCACGATCGATGACCTTCGCCTCGTCGCCAAGCGACGTACGCCGCGGGCTGCTTTCGACTACACCGATGGCGCTGCCGAGGCGGAGGTGTCGATCATGCGCGCGCGCCAAGCGTTCCGGGACATCGAGTTTCGGCCCGACGTCCTGCGCCCGGCCTCTGGTGTCGACACATCTACTCGAATCCTGGGTGGGCACAGCGCTCTGCCATTCGGCATCGCGCCGACGGGCTTTACCCGTCTGATGCAGACCGAGGGTGAAGTGGCGGGGGCTGGTGCGGCTGGTGCGGCCGGCATCCCGTTCACGCTCTCGACGTTGGGCACCACGTCGATCGAGGACGTGAAAGCCGCCAACCCCGACGGTCGAAACTGGTTCCAGCTCTATGTCATGCGCAACCGCGAGACGTCCTACGAGCTCACGCGGCGCGCCGCCGCTGCGGGCTACGACTCGCTGTTTTTCACAGTTGACACCCCGGTTGCGGGCGCGCGCTTGCGCGACAAGCGAAACGGTTTCTCGATTCCACCCCAGATCACCCTCAGCACCATTCTTGATGCCGCGCTCCGGCCCTGGTGGTGGGTCGACTTCATCACGACGCCGAAATTGGAGTTCGCCTCGCTGTCGTCCACCGGCGGGACCGTGGGCGAACTACTTGACGCCGCGATGGACCCGACGATCAGCTACAACGACCTTGAAGTGATCCGTGGACTCTTCCCAGGCAAGATCGTGGTCAAGGGCGTCCAGAGCGTCGCCGACGCACAGCGCCTCGTCGACCACGGCGTCGACGGCATCGTGCTCTCCAACCACGGCGGTCGCCAGCTCGACCGGGCACCCGTTCCGTTCCACCTGCTGCCGCAAGTTGTTCGCGAGGTCGGACGGGACACCGCGATCATGGTCGACACGGGCATCATGAACGGCGCCGACATCGTCGCCTCGGTCGCCCTCGGCGCTGACTTCGCCCTTATCGGGCGTGCCTACCTTTACGGCCTCATGGCTGGTGGCCGCCCCGGCGTCGACCGCACTATCGCGATCCTGCGGGAGGAGATCGAGCGCACCATGAAGCTGCTTGGGGTCTCGTCCCTCGCAGAGCTCGAGCCACGCCACGTTTCCCAGCTCGTCCCCTTGGTGCCACGTCCCCTCGGATGATTGGCCCGTCGCTGAATCGGGACTGAGCCGAAGATGCCCTCGTGTCGGGGCCGAAAAGCCGCGGCGCGGGCGGTGACCTTCTGGACCGTGCGAGCCCTAGGGACGAAGAGTGAAGCGCCACGCCAGGTGTCTCATTTCCCAAACAGAGTATTGACAGAAGGATGACGACCGTCAAAAATCCGTAATGTTCGAGTCGTAGATTCGTTCGCTCACCATCCTCGCCGTCGTGCACGTGTAGCCCCAGGAGACGCCATGAAGTCCAGGTTGATTGCTCGTCGAGAGAACGGCACACTGCGCCGCGGTGCAGCTACCGTCGCCAGCCTCGCTCTCGCTCTCGCCCTTGCGGCGTGCGCGAGCAGCTCCGGCGGCACGTCGGGGGGCGCGGCCAAGGAGGCTCCCAAGGTTGCGATCCTTACAAGCGTTGGACTCAAGGACAATGGCCTCGGCCGCATGACCCAGGCCGCCGGCGATGAGATCACCAAGAAGTTCGGCGCCAAGGTCGACGTGGCGGGCGACATTAAGGCCGAGACGTGGGCCGACACCTTCCGCAACTACGCATCACGTGGCTACAAGCTTGTCATCGCCAACGACATCACCGGTCAGGCGGCCGCGCTGGAGGTCGGCCCCGAGTTCCCCGACACTGACTTTGTGATCGTTGGTGGTTACCAGTCCCAGAAGCCCAACGTCTCCGCCGTGACCAACGCATACAAGGACGGCGGTTACCTCGCGGGCTTGGCAGCCGGCGTGGCTACCAAGACGAACCATGTCGCGGGCATCGGGGCTGACGAGTCGATCGCTCCGATCAAGGAGCTGATGGAAGGCTACGCAGCAGGTGTGAAGAAGGTGAACCCCAATGCCACGGTGGACCTCTCTTACACCGGTATCCCGACCGGGGACCCGATCAAGGCCACCCAGCAGGCGACCGCTGTCCTCAACAAGGGCGCAGATGTCATCTTCGGGATTGCCAACGCTGGGCAGCCGGGCCTCTTCAAGGCAGCTGAGAACGCAAACGCCTACGCGATCGGTTGGGGTGTGGATGAGAACGAGATTGCACCCAAGACCGTCATCACCTCGTTGACCCTCGACTTCGTCGGCATGATGGTGCGCATCTACCAGCGCTTTCAAGACGGATCGCTGGCTCCCGAGGTCGTCAGCGAGGGGTACAAGCAGGACGTATTCTCGCTCGCAGACTTCCGTGGGCTACTGCCCGAAGACAAGGTGAGCAAGATCAAGGCTGAGGTCACAGCCGCCACCGGTCACTAGGGCGATCGGCATGGACCTCCTGCGGATCTCACCACTCCGGGCGGTGGTGGCTGCGGTGCTCGCGCTCTCGACGAGTGCACTCGCCGCATTGACTGTGGGTGTCTCGCCGTGGTCGACCCTGACAACAATCGTGGCGGGGGCGGTCGGGACCACTTTCGCTGTCGGAACGACGCTGAACTCTGCCGCAGTCCTGGCTCTGCTTGGTCTGAGCTTCGTGTTCGGGCTTCGTGGCCACGTCATCAACATCGGCATGCAGGGACAGTTCCTGCTCGGCACGGTCGGCTCACTCCTCATGGCCACCTCCGTCAGTCTGCCCGCGGCCCTCCACGTCCCTGCCTGCCTTCTCGGAGGAGCTGTCGGCGGCGCGATCTGGGCGCTATTTCCGGCCCTGATGAAGATGAAACGTGGTGCCAACGAGCTCGTGACGACGCTGATGATGAACTTCGTCGGGGTCGCGTTGGTCGCGTACCTGCTGCGGGGACCGCTCAAAGCCCCGCGCGCAGATCTGCCGGAGAGCGTTGTCCTCCCGATGTCCGCGCGTCTGCCGATCATCATGCCGGGAAGTCGGGCGAGCGCGGGCATCATCGTGGCGGTCGCGTGCATCCTGCTAACCGGCTTCCTGCTTCGCTACACAAGGTGGGGATTCAAACTCAGCAGCGTGGGGATGAACCCCGATGCGGCTCGCTATGCGGGCTTCAATGTCAGCTCCCTCAACCTGCAGGCCTTTCTCGTCAGCGGTGCCTTATCAGGCGTGGCGGGTGCCATCGTCCTGCAGGGCGAGAAGTACCGCCTGCAAGAGGGGCTGATCGACAACTGGTACATCGCGATCGTCGTCGGTCTAATCGGTGGCGGGTCGGCACTCGGATGCCTCTTGGCCGGCGTGGGACTAGGAGCACTCCAGACCGGCGCGTTCGAGGCTCAACTCAGCCTCGGGGTTCCCGCCGCCATCGTGGACCTGATGCAGGGAGTAGTGATCGTGATGTTCCTTTTGGTCGCAACCGCACCGGATGCACGCGCGGCCATTCGGAAGCGTCTGCGTTCGAGACGCGATCCAGTCCCGGTGAAGGTCGTTGAGGTCGGCGCGGATGTGGTGCCGACCAACGCGCCGAGTGAGGGGCGGTCGTCGTGAACGACGTCACCACCATCTTGGTCTCCGCCGTCGCCTTGACGACACCACTCCTCCTCGCAGCCATGGGAGGTCTCCTTTCTGAACGAGCAGGCGTGTTCGCCCTCGCGCTGGAGGGGTACATGCTTCTGGGCGCGTTCTTGGCCGTCATTGTGGCCCGGGACACCAACGCATACGTCGGGGTGATCGCAGGAGGAGTTGGTGGGATGGCCTTGGCCTGGGGCTTTGCCGGCCTCTCCGTTCGACTCCGTATCAATCAGGTCACCGCGTCCATCGGCCTGATCACCTTGGCCAGTGGTGCCACGACCTTCTTCAACGATGTCATCCTCGACAAGGCGGGGACGCCGTACCAGCGTGCGCCCGGGTTGCCGGCACTCGAGATTCCGCTGCTCTCCGACATTCCCGTGATCGGCAAGGCTCTCTTCGATCAGAACATCCTCGTCTACGCGGCATACGGATTGACCGTCTTCTTGACCTACTACTTGACCCGGAGCCACTCGGGGATGCGGCTGTCCGCAGTCGGAGAGGCTCCGAGGGTTGCCGAAACGCGAGGGATCCCCGTAACACGGACCCGCAACGCCGCGGTGCTTGTCAGTGGGCTGCTTGCGGGTCTGGGGGGCGCCATGCTGACGCTCGGCATCCTCAGCGCGTTTACCGCGGGAGTCTCGGGAGGTCGCGGGTTCATCGCGCTGGCAGCAATCGTCGTCGGCGGTTGGCGACCGCTCAGGGTGCTGTTCGCAACGATCATGTTCGGTACCGCGGATGCCCTACAGCTCTGGATGAACGCTGGGCACATCAACGTGCCTCCAGAGATCCTGGGCATGCTGCCATACGCTCTGGCGATTGCGGCCCTGTGCCTGTCCTACAACCATCGAGCGCCGGGTGCTCTGGGCGTTGCCTTCCATCGCGAGATCAGGGGTTAGGCCGTCATGAGTGCAGCGACTCTGGAGATGCGCGGAATCTCAAAGCAGTTCGGCGGTAGGTACGCCAACCAGGACGTTGACTTCGCCGTCAAGTCTGGCGAGATCCATGCCCTGATCGGCGAGAACGGTGCGGGCAAGACCACTCTCATGAACATCGCATCGGGCCTTTACAAGCAGGACGACGGCCACGTGCTGATGGAGGGAGATAAGTGCGACTGGCCCGATCCCCTGGAGGCGCTAGACGGGGGTGTGGCGATGGTGCACCAGACCTTCATGCTGGTCGATACGTTCACCGTGGCCGAGAACGTCATCATGGGAAGCAAGAAGGGCTTGGGGCACAGCTCGCGTGTCCAGCAGGCGAGGGAGATCGCCTCAGTTGCCAACGAGTTCGGTATTCGGATGGCGAGGTCGTCGGACGTCGACCTGGAGTGGACGCGACGACTCGCCCGAGACTTGTCGCCCTCAGAGAAGCAACGCGTCGCCATCCTGTCGGCGCTGTATCGGCATTCAAGGCTCCTGATCCTCGATGAACCGACATCAGTCCTCTCGCCTGAAGAGACGAAATCGTTCTTCGAGGTGCTGCGGAAGCTGAAGACTGCGGGTCTAGCCATCGTCTTCATCAGTCACAAGGTTCGTGAGGTCCTCGAGCTGTGTGACAAGGTCACTGTGATGCGTGGTGGGCGAGTCGTCGGGGCCGCTGATGTGAACGAGCTCGACGACGAGAGCCTCGCAGCGCTGATGGTCGGACGCGATATTCATCCAGCACTGCGGACGTCCAACACGGTCCGTCCGACGGAGGTGTTGCGCGTCTCAGATCTCTGGGCAAAGGGCGATCGCGGTGCATGGGCGCTCAAGGGAGTCGCGCTCAGCCTCAGGAAAGGGGAGATCCTGGGCGTTGCGGGAGTCGACGGAAGCGGCCAGCACGAACTCGTCGAGTGTCTTGCCGGACTGCGTCCGAGGGCACGGGGCGATATCGAGTTCTCGGGAGGGGCTTCGGCGGGTGGTTTGGGTAGGCGGGTCAGTCACGTTCCCGCAAACCCGCGCCGTGAGGGTCTCATCCTCGATGCCGATGCCGCCTGGAACATCGGCCTCCGCCATGTCGATGAGCCTGGATCACGGCGCGCCGGGGGACTCGTCGTGAACTCGGGGCACTTCACGCGAGTGACGGATGAGCTCATCTCGGACTTCGACGTTCGCAACTGTCGTTCTACGACCAGAGTCGGGGATCTCAGCGGCGGAAACCTTCAGAAGCTGTTGTTGGGTCGGGAGTTGACCCTCGAGCGCGACATCGCACTGATCGTGAACCCCACAACTGGTTTGGACATTGGAGCGATCGAGACCGTGCGGAAGGAGATCCTGCGCAGCGCGGAAGGTGGAACGGCCATCCTCCTGGCCTCCAATGAACTCGAGGAACTTTTGGCGCTCAGCGATCGGATTGCTGTCTTCTACAACGGGGAGGTCGCTGGCACGCTTGATCGTGCTGATGCCGATCGCGCGTCGATCGGTCGGCTGATGAGTGGGCTGCAACCTGAAGGCCATAGGGAGGTTGTCGCGGGCGGGCCTGGATGACCGCAACGCTCCTCGACGCTCTCCGGGCGGAAGTTCGTCATCCTGCCGACGTCCGATCCCGTGGCCTGGACCGTCATGCGCACGCGGCGGACGCATCGCACTTTCTGCTGACTCCGCAAGCCATCGTGGTCGCGCGAGATGCGGACGTCGTGGCTCGATTGATGCGGGCGACGGCACGCTTGCGAGTTCCGTTGACATTCCGTGGCGGGGGTACGAGCCTGTCCGGCCAAAGCCTCACCGAGGGCGTGCTGGTCGATGTCCGTGCCGGCTTCAGAGATCTCGAGGTGCTCGACGACGGCCGGCGGGTTCGCGTCCAGCCTGGTCTGACCCTGCGGCAGGTCAACGCGCGATTGGCGCCGTACGGGCGGCGTCTCGGTCCCGATCCCGCGAGCGAGGCGGCTTGCACGGTGGGAGGTGTCGTCGCCAACAACTCCAGCGGCATGGCGTGCGGAACAGTTGAGAATTGCTACCGCACGGTCGAATCACTCATTCTGGTCCTGCCGTCGGGCACCATCGTCGACACGGGGGCGCGCGATGCTGACGAGCGGTTGCGCACCGCCGAACCAGACCTCTACGCGGGACTTCTCCGCCTGCGCGATCGAGTTCGGGGGAACCCGGCATCCCTGGCTATTGTGACGCGGCAATTCGCCATGAAGAACACCATGGGCTATGGCGTGAATTCCTACGTCGACTTCGATACGGCGAGCGAAATCCTGGCCCACCTGACGATTGGCAGCGAAGGGACGCTTGCCTTCGTGGCCGAGGCGACATTTCGAACCGTTCCGCTGCGCAAGCATGTCGCGACCGGGCTTGCGGTGTTCGACACCCTTGCGGATGCCAACGACGCCCTGCCGGCCTTGGTCGCCACCGCCGCGGCGACGATCGAGCTGCTGGACGCTACGTCACTACGCGTGGGGCAGCAACTGGGGCCCAAGGCCGATGTCCCCCCGCAAGTGTCCGCCATCGCGGTTGAGGAGCACGCCGCGTTACTCGTGGAGTATCAAGCCGATTCCACCGAAGAGCTGGCAGAACTTGTTGGTGCCGCCGGGGCTGTGCTTGCCCGAGCGCCGCTCAGCGCTCCTGTGCGGCTCGCTCAGGACCCTCGAGGGCGCGCACACCTGTGGAAGCTCCGAAAGGGCCTGTACGCCGCTGTCGCTGGCGCACGGCCCGCCGGGACCACGGCCCTGCTCGAGGACATCGTGGTGCCTGTCAGCAAGCTCGCCGACACCTGCGAGAGTCTGCGCAGCCTGTTTGACATCTACGGCTACCGAAACAGCGTCATCTTCGGCCACGCCAAGGACGGGAACGTCCACTTCATGCTGACGGATCGGTTTGACTCCCACGAGCGGCTCGACAGTTACCACCGCTTCACCGAGGCAATGGTTGACATCGTCCTGGGACAGGGTGGATCCCTGAAGGCCGAGCACGGCACGGGAAGAGTAATGGCGCCGTACGTCCGTCGCCAGTACGGAGATGAGCTCTACGACGTGATGGTGCAGACCAAACGACTCATCGACCCTCAAGGTGTGCTCAACCCGGGCGTACTGCTGAACGACGACCCGATGGTTCACCTCCGGCACCTCAAGCTGCACCCGAAGGTGGAAGAGGAGGTCGACAGGTGCGTTGAGTGCGGGTTCTGTGAACCCGTCTGCCCGAGCCGGGACATCACGCTCACGCCGCGTCAGCGGATCGTCGCCCGACGTGCAGTCGAAACTGCCCGTCGTCAGGGTGACGATGCTTTGGCGGCGGAGCTCGAGGAGGCCTACACCTACGACGGCGTAGACACCTGCGCAGCTGACGGCATGTGTGCCTCTGTGTGTCCGCTCCATATCAACACTGGTGACCTGGTCAAACGCCTCCGGCGTGACTCACACGGCCGGGCAGGGGAAGCCGTGTGGACGGCAGCAGCTAAGCACTGGTCTGTTGCGACACGCGGGAGCTCGGCAGCACTCAGCCTCGCCGCCGTCGCACCGTCCGCTCTGGTGACGGGCTTCACCGACGTCGGTCGCGCCATCCTCGGCACCGACGTCGTCCCGCGCTGGTCGGCGGATTTGCCTGCTGGCGGGAGACGGCGAGCACGACCTGAAGTCGACCACGCGGACGCGCTCTACCTGCCTTCTTGCGTCGGAACGATGTTCGGCGCAGTCGGCAACGGCGTGCAAGTCAGCTTGGAGCGGCTCTGCGAGCGTGCCGGACTTCAGCTAGCCGTGCCGGAGCACATCGACTCCTTGTGTTGCGGCACACCTTGGTCGTCGAAGGGTTTGCAGCGCGGGTACGACGACATGCGCGTTCGCGTGCTTCGCGCTGTAGATCGAACTGGCCGTTTCCGGGTCATCAGCGATGCGGCGAGCTGCACTGAGGGATTCACGAAAGTGTTGCGTGAGATCCCAGGCATCCAGGTGCAGGATGCGGTGTCATTTGTCGACGAGCTGGTGCTGTCTCGATTGCCGCTCCCGCGCAGGCTAGCGAGTCTCGTGCTGCACCCCACCTGCTCTTCTGCGCAGCTCGGTATCGACGACGCACTCTTCCGTGTCGCATCCTCGATTTCGGATGAGGTCCACGTTCCTGTGGACTGGGGGTGCTGCGCCTTCGCCGGCGACCGTGGGATGCTCCATCCGGAGCTCACTGCATCCGCCACCGAATCCGAGGCGCGTGAGGTGAGGGTGCTGGGCGCAATGGCTCACGCGTCCTGCAATCGCACCTGTGAGATCGCGTTATCGCGCGCGACTGGTACCACGTACAGCCACATCCTGGAGCTTCTCGATACCCTCACATCAGGTGAGGCGTCGTGACGAGCTGCACGTATCGCCTTGCTTATGGAGCCCCACGCAGACCACATCAGGAAGTAGCGACTGGCCCGCCCTATTCCTCGAAGAAGCAGCGGTTCACCAATCCGAAGGGGGTCCAGACCACCGACGTCCATCGGTCGCCTGGATCCTGATCGCGGATGAAGTTGGCCAGTTCTCGCCGTATGTCGCCGCTGCGGCGTCGCAGCCCCTCCCAATCGGCTCCCCGGAGCATCGGGGCAGCCAACCATGCTTCTTTGTTGCCGAGAAGGTACGGCAGCTCAGCGCAGTGTGGTGCACCCCAATTTGAGGAAGGATGCTGTTGCACGAACTCGTATAACCAGCCGCCGTGGCCGGACGTCTTGGCTTCAGAGACGACGCGCTTGGAGCCTTCTGCAAACCACGCTTCGGTAAGCGTGCGCGATGCATCGGCTACCGATGGCTGAGTCCTGACGCTCGGATCGCTGACGCCCTCGGCCAGCATGACGAAGGGAAGCCCGTCGTCGCGTGTCCAACCAGCGATGACCGGGATGTCCAACGGCCTTGAGGTTTCCGGCCTCACGGGCCGCCAGATCTCCGGGGAGACCGTGGTGAACCCTCGCTGCAGCTCTAGAAGCTGGGCCATCGAGAGCTCCCTGGGATCACGGTCCGCGAAGTCGAGGAAGTGAAGGGTTCTCGCGAAGGCATCATCGGCCGACATGGGCTCGCCGAGCCGGTATCCGCTTTGAAGGATGGCCCCGCAGACCCCGTCGGGGACCCCCCATTGCAGCATTGCGTCCACGGCCGTCGCCCCTGCGGACTGACCGCCTACGGTGATCTTGCTGGGATCGCCTCCGAAATTCTCGATATGCCGGCCGATCCACGCGAGCGCGTTCAGCTGGTCCCCAGTTGCGAGAGACGGGCCGGCGCCACCATCCAGTCGCAGGAAGCCGAGCAGACCCAGACGTGCCGTCACGACAACGACAACCATGTCCTGCTCCTGGGCAAGGACGGCCCCGTCGTACCACGGGAGCTCACCTCCACCTGTGACGTTGGCACCGCCGTGGAACCACACCAGGACTGGACGGCTTCCGGATAGATCGGGCGTCGAGACACTGAGGACGAGGCAGTCCTCTGATTGCTCGAGTGGCGTCTGCGGGCCCAAAACCATCTCGAGACGGGACGGATTCTGTGGCGGAAGGGGTCCGCGTCCGCGGTTTGGATCGAGGGTCGACATGCCGATTGAATGCGAGGGTTCGAACCGGCTTGCYTCCGCGTAACGAAGGTTGCGGTAGGTCGCAGCTGCCGACATTCCAGACTTCCCCTCAGGCGAACACGTGACCGGCAGAGTATCTTACTGACGTGACGATCGTAAAGAGAACGACCTATATGGTCGCTTCGGATGGATTCATGTGCCTCCCGTCGGCGGTCCCGTGGCAGCAGCCCACGTAGGGACCCAGCATTGAAGATTTCGCCCCGACTGCAGTCGGAAGACGAGGACGAGGCTGGCAATGACGCCGAGGCGATCGGCCGCAGTGGCGACTTTGGTCCGAGGTACCTTGCGACTCTGTCGCCGACGTTGCACCCGTTCACACCGGTCGGCGGAGCTCACAATGTAGGTTGATGTGCGACGGCAGCGCTTCAGGATGCGCTTCCTCCCGCCCCTGTTCCCAGGGTCATCGGACCATCAACTCGTTCGGGTTGCGTGGAATGGATTGAAAGCGAGCACGTGCAGGTTGTGGACGGGATGAAACCGCTTAAGCCGCGAAGCATGTACCTCACCTTCCTCGGGGCGGTCGTGAGGCGCTTGGGGGGATGGACACCGATCGCCGGTACGGTTGAGTTGATGGGCCAGTTGGGTCTGGACGCGCCCAGCGTTCGAACGAGCGTCTCGAGGCTGAAGAGCCGAGGTTGGCTAAAGCCCGAGACCCGACACGGGGCTCGCGGTTATCTGCTGAGCCCGGATGCGCTGGAGGTCTTGGCCGCGGGAGATGAGGTCATCTGGCATGCCCGGCAGAATGCGGACCTGAAGGACGGTTGGTGCATCGTCAACTTCTCGGTCCCGGAGTCCGATCGATCTCGGCGACATCGGCTGCGGACGAATCTCGGTGCACTCGGCTTCGGGAACGTCGGGGCCGGTGTGTGGATCGCGCCTGCCAGGATGCTGCCGGCCGCGACGAAGGCGCTGGACGAGCTAAGACTGACCGAGCTGGCCTCGATGTTTGTGGGGCACTACAGCGGAGGGCAAGACCTTCGCACGGTGGTCCAAAACGGTTGGGACCTTGAAGGTCTCAACCACGGCTACCACGACTTCATACGCAGCCACCGGCCCACGGTCGAGCGGCTGGAGGCCAGCCCCTGGATCACCGGGGAAGAGGCGTTTGCCACTTACATGACCGCAGTTGACCACTGGCGTCGGCTTCCGTTCCGCGATCCCGGCCTTCCGACGGAACTATTGGGCAAGCAGTGGGCGGCGCCCGACGCCGCTGCATTGTTCGAGCAAGTGGTGGAGCTACTTGAGGGCCGCGCACTGAGTCATGCATCTCAATACTGGCCCGTGACTGACGCCTCCATTGCCTTGGCCTCCGGATGACCGGCGTGGGCGGGTTGGTGGCTGTGCTTCGCGTGGCTGAACCGAGGCGCGTGGTGGCGAGTTCAGCTCCACGCGCAGAGTCGACTGGCAGATCCCCTGTGAGGACCAACCGCAAAGCCATGCAGCTCTGACCTGGTCGCCGGCGGGCCGATGTCGATGTCACCGCTGGGACCGAGAGCGGCGTTCCTGAGCGGGCAACAATGACGTAGCCGCGACACCGTGGCGGCGTGCCAGCCCCCACGCGAGCTGTTAGGCGTGGATAACCTGGAGTGCATGCTGGCGAGCGGGCTGCCTGAGGAGGGCCTCCAGATCGGCAAAGAGCTGGGATGCCCTGCTTCCACTCCAATCGGACGGCAGTACGGACAGGGGGAGGCCCGGATCGAGGTACGGTAACCGCCGCCAAACCGTCAGCATGGGCACATAGTTGGCAAAGGCGTCTCGGGGGTCTTGTGACGCGCCCTTCCATAATGTCCTGGCTGGCTCGAATGTCGCGATGAAGTCGAGGTACTCGGCCTGAATGGAGTCAAGGTCCCACCACTCGGCGACTCGGTCGCTGAGGGTCCTGAAGTTCTCGTAGGTCGCACGGAATACGTCCACGTACGCGTCCATGCCGCGGTGGTCCAAGATCCTGACGGCCTCGTCGTGGAGGAGGCTCGGTGCAACCCACAGACCGGGGGAGACGGTGCCGAACCCCAGACTGGACAGTACGGTGCGCAATTCGTGCCGGCGCTCGCGCTCGGACTCGGGTACCGAGAACGCGACAACGACTAGTCCGTCGGCCTCAGTGGCACGCTTGGGTCCAAATATTCGAACATCCCCCTCACGCAGCACTGTGAGCGCCTCATCCGACAGGGAGTAGCCAGCGGACGAGCCCACCTTCCTCGGCTGCAAGACGCCACTCCGCTTGAGTCGCGAGATCGATGAGCGAACCCCCGAAGAATCAATGGCGAGGTCCTCCATCAGTTTGACGACTGACCGCACCGACAACCAGTTGTGCTCGTCCCGTGCGTACAAGCCGTATATCGTCAGGATGAGTCGCCGGGGGGTCAGGTCAATCACGCCGGGAGCCTATCTATGCAGGGCGGACTCGTGCAGCGGACTCGTCGTAGCGGGACGCACTCACTGCCCGTCCGACCGATCGCCGCGCAGAAGAGGTCCCGTCCAGATGTTGGGGATCGACCAGACCGCTGCCGGTTACCGGGCAGGGCAACCAGGTTCGGGATCTCGTGCCCTCGTGCGCTTGCGCGGGGAGACCATGCGCAGAATCAGAGTGGGCTTTGACTTCATCGCTATGCGGTCGCACCCCAACGGGGCGCGAGGTGGCCCAGACGGATGCTTGACCGACTGCTTGACAACCGGGGCGTGTTTCGGCGCATTTCGAGGGACATTGGCGGAATGGTCCGTGCTCATGTGGACGTTCGGGGACACCGGTGGACGTTCCGAATGTGCATGGCATGGAAGGGGTCAGGGGTTCGAATCCCCTCAGCTCCACCGAAGACGAGATGGCCTCCGGCCGGCGGAAACGCCGGTCAGAGGCCATTTCCGACGGCATCACGCGGGTAGCAGAACCCGGACCTGGTCCCTCACCTCGCGCACGAGGTCGTCGGCCGGTTTGGCGATGTTGATTGTCGCGGCCATGCTGACGAACATGATCGCGGAGACGATGTGCGCGAGGGTAGCGGCGTCGTCGGAGTGGATGCGATCGTCCCGCTGCAGCACATCGGCGATCGCCATTTCGGTCTGCACGGTCAGGTTGAGCGCGTCGCGGTGGTGGGGTTCCTCGGGGTCGCCGAAAACGATCTCTCGTAGGTAGGTCCGTCCGTTGTCGACCTGTTTGCGGTTGCACTCCACGACCGGGCGGACGATCGCCATGACCGCGTCGAGCATGTCGGGGATGTTCTCGGCCGCCGTCCTGCCTTGGGTGAGCGCATCGGCGTAGGTGGAGTTCTGCACGAGCAGCAGGAGCTCGCCCTTGGACTTGGCGTAGAGGAACAGCGTGCCCGCACCGATATCGGCCCTGTCGGCGATCTCCTGGGCGGTGACCTCGTCGACGCCGCGCTCGGCGAAGAGCTCCCGTGCGGCGGCGGTGATGCGGTCGAGTTTCTGCTGCTTGTTCCGCTCACGCCGTCCGACGGGCTGGGAGGTGAGTGGCATGGCTGCCGCCCTTCTCTGCGGTGGGCTCCGGGGTGTGGGCTCGAATGTGCCGGCGCTCATTCTTCCACGGCGGTGAGAGGAGCTCTCGTATCTCGGAACTCCGGTTAGAGCGCCCCACCGGTCCGCCGAGAGCCGCCTTGACTTGGCCGGTCAGGTCATCGGCGATGACCTCGTACTCGCCGGCCTCGACTGCGTCGTAGTCCTCGGTCACGAGCGCCGTTGGCTGCATCTCGTTCGATCGGCGCTTTCGCCAGTGACTTGCTCATGTCGCTCATTCCTCCTGGGTTGGGTCGCCCGGTCGGTCAGCGGGCGAGGAACTCGACGGCGACCGGGGCGAATCTGTCGTGGAACTGGAAGATGCCGCCGTGGCCGGAGTCGGGGTAGATGACCAGCTCGGAGCCCTTGATGCGGCGGTGCAGGTCTTCGGAGAGCACCGAGGGCACCATCCGGTCGTTGTCCCCGTTGGCGATCAGGGTGGGCTGGGTGATCTGCGAAAGGTCGGCGGCGGGTGACCGTCCCCACTTCTTGATCGCCTTGAGCTGCGTCTGGAACGCCCTGACCGCGACCGGCTTGTCACGGTCCGTTGTGCGCTCCTTGAGGCGCTCCACGAACGCGCGGGCGGCAGGCTTGCCCGTGGCGTTGCGGTTGAAGAAGAGAAACTCCTTCGGGTCCGACCGCGTCACGGCGGCGCGGAGGATGTCGTAGTAGGTGGTGCCGGCGACCTTGTCGATGTCCTTGCCACCGGCGGGGCCGGTGCCGGTGAGAACGAGCTTGCGGACGAGCCCGGGGTGCTTCACCACGAGGGCCTGGGCGATCATGCCGCCGAGGGAGAAGGAGAAGACGTCGACCTCGTCGAAGCCGAGCGCCTTGATGAAGGTCACGGCGTCATCGGCCATCGCCTCGATGCTGTCGGGAACGGTGCCGGTGGAAGCTCCGACGCCGCGGTTGTCGAAGGTGATGACGTGGTGCTGAGCGGCGATGGGGTCGATGATCCGGGGGTCCCAGTTGTCGAGGTTCGCGGCGAGGTGGACGAGGAAGACGACGGGGACCCCGACCTTCGGCCCCAGCTCGCGGTAGGCGTAGGTCACGCCGCCGGCGTGGATGGTGCGGGTCGGCGCGTCCTTGTAGGAGGTGATGAGGTCGTCCTGTGCGTGGCTGTTCGTGCTCATGATGTGCTCCTGTGTCCTGGTTCGTGGGTGATGAGGTGGGCTGGTCAGGCCCTGCTGATGACGGCCTTGCCGCGGATGCCGCCCTTTTCGAGCGACTGAACTGCCTTCACGGTCTGGTCGAAGTCGAAGACCCGCCCGACGACGGGGCGCAGGGCGCCGGCATCGACGAGATCGGTGATCTGGCGAAGCTGGTCACCGCTGGCCCGCATGAAGAGGAACTCGTACGTCACGCCCAGCCGCCGGGCTTGGCGGCGGATGCTGCTGCTCAGGGCCGTCATCACCAGCCGGAGGATCGGGTTGGCGCCGAGCTCGCGGGCAAACGCCGAGTCGGGTGGTCCGGCGATCCCGATCGCTTTGCCACCGGGGCGCAGCACGCGGAGCGACTTCTCGAGGTTTGTCCCGCCGAGGCTGTCCAGCACGAGGTCGTACCCGTCAAGGAGCCGTTCGAAGTCCTGGCGGCGGTAGTCGATGACCACGTCCGCCCCGAGTGCGCGCACGAAGTCGACGTTGCCGGTGCTGACGGTGGTGGCGACCGTGGCACCGAGGTGCTTGGCGAGCTGGATCGCGATCGTTCCTACTCCGCCGGCGCCGCCGTGGATGAGGACCCGTTGTCCTGGCTGCAGGTTGCCCCGCTCGACGAGCGCCTGCCATGCGGTCAACGCCACCAGCGGTAATGAGGACGCTTCCTCGAAGCTGACCGAAGCGGGCTTGAGCGCCAGATCCGCCTCGGCAACCGCGATGCGTTCCGCGAAGGCTCCGATGCGGTCCTTGTCGGGCCGGGCATACACCTCGTCGCCGAGCCTGAAGCCCTGCACCTTCGCGCCGACGCCGATCACCGTTCCGGCGACGTCGTTGCCGAGGATCTGCGGCAGCTTGTACGGGAGGATCTGCCTGAACTCGCCCGTCCGGATCTTCTCGTCGAGCATGTTGAGCCCGGCAGCCTGGACCTCTACCAGCACGTCGCGCTCTCCGACCACGGGCTCGGAGACATCCGCTTGCTGCAACGGACCCTTGTACTGCCTCACGACGAACGCTCGCATGCTGACTTCTCCTCGACAGATTAACTGAGTGACCTCAATAATGAGCGCGCTCAGTTAATCTGTCAAGCGGGAGCCGTCTTCAGCCGGAAGGCGTCACCTGGCTGGACGCGGCGCCACATCCTCCTTGTGCGCAACGCCGGAAGCGGGTCGGCCGAGCCTTTCGGCCCTCGTGGACCCGTGCTGGGTCTTGAGCGTCCCGCGTCCAAAGGCGTCCGACAGCTACTCGTCGATGGTCTTGATCCCGCTGACGGTGTCCATCAGCATGCTTTGCCGCAAGCGGTGGTGAACCTGGAAGGCTGACCGGGCTCGGCTCGTATGCGATAGCCACGTGGGCTGCGCGTTCCCTCTGTCAGAGGGCAGCGCGCAACAGTCGTTCTGCGAGCTTGAGCTCGGACCCCAGCAAATCGAGCAAGGCGACGTCAGCTGGTTGTCCGCCGGTTTCGACCTGACGGGCCAGGTCGGCGACGCGGCGGGCGCCTAGGTTCGCCGCTGACCCTTTGAGT
Organism: Pedococcus sp. P2_D9; assembly: GCF_056404275.1. NCBI lineage: Bacteria > Bacillati > Actinomycetota > Actinomycetes > Micrococcales > Intrasporangiaceae > Pedococcus > Pedococcus sp. P2_D9. The sequence continues at coordinate 219,246 of NZ_JBFUEI010000005.1, read as the reverse complement.
TCGTGGGCAGCGCTTCGCAGGCTGTTGGTGTCGTTGGCGTCGAGGGCTCGGCGCATCGTCGCGAGCAGGGCCGGGGAAGCGGTCGTAAAGGCGTCGACTAGAGCCGGGAGGAGCCCGGGCCCGGCTGCTGCGCCGAGCTCGCGTAGGGCTGAGAGGCGCTCGGGGTCCAAGGCCGCGAGGCGCTCCGGGTCCAAGGCCAATGTGTCGCTGTCGAGCGAGCTCGGCGGCTCAGGGTCGGGTTGGTTTGCCCGGCTATGGGCGGGGCGCGCCCAGCGGTCCAGAACGTCCTTGAGTGTTCTCAGGGCGACGGGTTTGGGGATGTACGCGTCCATCCCGGCCACCAAGCACCTTTCGTGATCCGCGGGCGTCACGCCGGCTGTCATGGCGATGATCGGCACCCGTATACCGCCGTTCTCCCGCCGCCGGATTTCCTGGGTCGCGACGTACCCGTCCATCACGGGCATGTGGCAGTCCATCAGCACGGCCGCGTAGTCGACGGACGTGACGGCCTCCACGGCCTTGGCACCGTTCTCGGCGATGTCGACGTCGTAGCCCAGGTGTGTGACCAGCCCCTCGGCGACGAGCTGGTTCACGGTGTTGTCCTCGACGACGAGCACGCGTCCCGAAGCCGTCGCCGCTCGCGCCGCGTCGGGCTTCTCCGCCTGCTCGGACGCCGTTGTGGGAGCATCCGTCACCAGCCTGAGGAGCCGGTCGAAAAGCTCGGAACTGCGCACCGGCTTGCTCAACGCGCCCTGGACCCCGGCGCGCCGCAGCTCGGCCCGGTCGATCTCGATCGACGACGAAAGCATGATCAGCGCAGTGCCGCCCAACGTATCCTCGGCGCGGATGAGGCCCGCCAGCTCGATGCCGTCGATGTACGGCATGCACCTGTCGAGCACCGCGATCGCGTAGGGATCGCCAGAGGCGAGTGCGGCGCGCATCATGCCAACGACCGCGTTTGGATGCTCGACGACGTCGGGTCGCGTTCCCCATTCCGTGAGATGCGCGTGGAGCACCAGCCGGTTGGTGGCGTTGTCGTCCACGGCCAAGACCCGCAGTCCCTGTAGCTGGTCGCGGCGCGGTACCCGGGGTGGACCGGTCGCCGACACGGGGAGCGGCACTTCGAACCAGAACGTGCTGCCAACGCCTTCTTCACTGTCCACTCCGATGGCGCCGCCCATCGCCTCGGTCAGGCTGCGCGAGATCGCCAGTCCGAGACCGCTGCCACCGAACCTGCGCGTGGTGGACGGGTCGGCCTGGGTGAAGGAGTCGAACATGGCGTGCTGCGCATCTTCCGCGATGCCGATTCCTGTGTCGGTCACCTGGAAGCGCACCCGGCCCGGGTCCGTCGTGCTCATCCGTGCGGTGATCACCACCTCGCCCTTGTCGGTGAACTTCACCGCGTTGGAGGCGAGGTTGAGCAGGATCTGGCGCAGCCGTCCCTCATCGCCGACCAGTCGCGCTGGGACCTCGGGGGCGCAGTAGGCGATCAGCTCCAGCTCCTGGCGCGCGGACACGGGTGCCATCAGAGTCGCCACGGACTCGACCAACGACCGGGGATCGAGGTCGACGAGTTCGAAGTCGACCATTCCTGCCTCGAGCTTGGAGAAGTCGAGGACGTCGTTGATGACCTGGAGGAGGGCCTGCCCGGCGTTCTGGAGGTTGTCGACGTACTGGACCTGGGTCTCGTCCAGGTCGGTGTGCCCGAGTAGTTCGGTGAGCCCGATGACTCCGTTCATGGGGGTCCGGATCTCGTGGCTCATCGTGGCCAGGAACTCTGACTTCAAGCGTGAAGCCTCCGTGGCCTCCTTGCGGGCGACCTCGAGCTCCGCCGTGCGGCTGGCAACGCGCTGCTCGAGCTCGGAGCGGTTGGCGCTGAGCTCCTCGGCCAGCATGTTGATTCCGACCACCACGGCGTCGAGGTCGTCGTCCTCCGCGGGGCGTGCCCCGCGGGCATCAAGGTCGCCGGCGGCGAGGCTGGTGAGCAGCTCGATGATGCTGTCGATGCCCGTCTGACGGGCCTCGGTCATGCCTGCACTTGCAGCCACGCGACTGCATCGGCCTCGGAGGTGAACATCTTCACCGGGATCGCGCCTCGCTTCAGCCCCATGAAGAAGTTGGCCAGCATTCGCGTAGAGGCCGAGGCGGCGATGAGCGCGACGGCTCGGTAGTTGGGATTGCGGTCCATGAAGAACTCCCGAGCGGGACGGTCAATCGACTCAACCTGACGAAGGTCGACCAAGGAGAGCACCTTGCCCCGTCCTAGGGCCTTGATCTCGGCATCCACAGCGCGAGCCTCCTCAATGCCGCACACCGCACCCGGGAGCCAATCGGTCCGTGCCGTACCGCTTGCCTCGTCCCACGAGACCTCGTAACACTTGTCCTCGGCACTCATCCCGCCACCTCCCAGCCAGAGTCCCCGGTCTAGCGCCAAGGTACCCTAGTGCCGTCCGTAAACGACAGAACGGCATCGGTCGGGGCATATCCCCCAAGTGGTGATGTCCTATATCTAGGTGGACAGCCTGACGTTGCCGACAGGCGGCTGATCGGTCGTGGTCCGCCGAGTGCCTGTTGCGGCCCCCGCAACCCTTCGCGCCATCAGCGAGCCAAGCCACACCCACTGAGGAGCGCCCGCTCGTTGCGGGCCAACCTCCACACAGAGGGGTTGCTGCTCACAGGGCCGATTCGCGTCCCCTGGCGGATCCCCTCCACCGAAGACGAGATGGCCCCTGGCCAGCGGAATCGCTGGTCAGGGGCCCTCTCCCTGTCGCTCGGGGTTGGGATCTCCGCGCCTGGGTAATGGGTGGGGATGACACTCACGGATTCGTATGCCCTACCCGATGCAGTCCCGCAGGGCGGCGAAGGCGACGACATGGTCGTCCGCGCGATGCACCGCCTCGAGTCGTCGGCGGCTCTGGACCGACTGGGTCGTGTGCTCGAGTTTGCGTCGAGGCCGCTCGCCGCGGAGCCCACTCGCTCGCTGCTGCTGGGCGCAGGTACGGGTCACGCACTTCACCCGGTCATGACGGATGTCCCCATCGGGCTCTGGTCTTCGGCGGTGCTGCTCGACGTGCGTGGCAGGCGAGCTGACCGCCCCGCTGCGCGCCTGTTGCTGGCGGCGGGCCTCGTGTCTGTGCTGCCCACCGTCGTCACGGGCATGGCTGAGTGGCGTCAGCTGAACCGGCCGGAGAACCGTGTCGGCGCGCTGCACGCGGCGCTGAACCTCGGGGCTGTTGGCTTGTATGCCGTGTCCCTGGGTCTGCGACGTCGCGGCCAGCACGGCTCGGGCGTGGCCGCCAGCCTTGCGGCTACCGTCGTCGCCAGCGGGGCGGGATACCTCGGTGGTCACCTCGCAATCGCGAGGAAGGCCGGAACTCGGCACCCGGCATACGAAACTGACGCGGTGGGGCCGAGCCTCGGCCGACCGGATCCCGGGTGAACCCCACCGGCGGCAGGCGGGAGCGGATGGCGGCTCGCTACCCCAAGCCCCGAGAATCGGGGACCGAGTTGTGGATTGACGAGCACCTCCAGCGGGTAAGGAAGGCCTATCTGCACCCGTCGTCGGGCGCCCTGCTGAAGGAGGTCCTCTGTGACTGACACGGAGATGGCCATCCTCGACTTCGAACGAGAATGGTGGCGCCACGCCGGTGCGAGGGACCAAGAGGTCGCGCAGCGGTGGGGCATGAGTGCCTCCGAGTACGACCGTCGGCTGATCGCGATTGCGATGCGTCCCGAAGCGATGGCGTACGACCCGCTCACGGTGCGGCGCATCCGCAGACGGCTCGTCCCCCCGAGCCGCGCGCAGTTCGGCGGTAGGTGACCAGACACGTCAGCCTCGCGCCAGCACACGAATGCGTCAGGTCGAGTGCCACGATGAACGGGTCGGAAGACTGCCTGCACCATCGCTGGGTTCAAGGGACATGACAATGTCAAGCAGGCTGCGGACCGGCTCGTCCCGGCTGAAGGCAGGGTCGCAGAGGCCGGCCACGATGCGGTGCGCCACCTCCGCGAGCTTGATGTTGTGCCGGCTGGAGTACGCCCGGAGCAGCTCGAAGGCGCCGTCCTCCTCAACGCCGAACGTCAGCATCAACGCCCCTTTGGCCTGCTCGATGGCTGCCCGATGCTCCGCGGAGGCGGCCACCGCAGCCCTGGCGGTCTCGCGTATGGGTTCGGTGAGGTCGACGACGAAACCAGTGAGCCGCTTGACCTCTCCACCGACGGCCTCGCTCTCCCCGACGAAGATGACTCGGCGGATCTGGCCATCGCCGCGAACGAGGCTGTAGACACACGAGTACGGGCCTGGGTGGACGAGGTGATGCTGAAACCTGGCAATCATGACCGGACGGTCCTCTTCGACCATGTGATCCAGGATGAGATCGGTGGTGGGTACCTCGTCAGGTGCCAGATCGTGGAGTTCTCGCAGGCCTTCGGACCAGGTCCAGCGGCCACTCTCGGCCTCGTACTCGAACGACATCGTCTGGCCGTCGCTTTGCGCACCGTCGCGGGTCACCGGCTACCTCCTACATGACGACCCTGAGGGATCTCCCAAGTGGGAAGGCCACTTCTCGACCAAGGCCAAGAATACGACGCGGAATCCGCCGACGCCACGGGCTCGAAGCGGGTGGTCGGTGCATTGCATAGTTGACGCGGGATCGGGTAGATGTGATGGGTAGACGGTCTAGCGGAGGTCAGCGAGAGCATGGAAGGAATTCCCGAGACGCGCTTGGCGCTGGCCGAGATGTCACGGTTCCAGGATGAGGACCTGACGGCTCGGTTCGGCGCCATGGCCGACCGGGTGGGCGCGCTTGCCCCGGAGTGTGTTGGCCTGACGTTGTCCTTCCTGCAGCAAGGACTGGCGTTCACATGGGTCGCCACCGGCTTGGACGTCGCGTCTCTGGACGCGGTGCAGTACCTCGGCAACGGCCCCTGCGTCGAGTCCATGCAGCAGGGCGCCATCGTGGCAACGACCGGATCAGATCCCCTCGACGAGGGCAACTGGCTGCTGTTCTCGCGAGCGGAAAACACTGCCGGCGTCGCCAGCACGCTGTCCATCCCCCTCCTGGAGGACCGGGTCGTCGTCGGCGGAGTCAACTTCTACGGAAGCACACCCACGGCCTTTGACGGGCTGCACTCCAAGCTCGCCGCCGAATGCGGCGGGTGGCCGGCAGGCGCCGTGACCAATGCCGACCTCTCCCTCTCCGGGGTGCGTCGGGCGCAACAGACACTGGAGAGGATGCGGGACCAGTTCGTCACCGACCAAGCCGTCGGCATGATCATGGCCGTGCACCGCGTGGGTGACCAGACGGCAAGCCAACGACTCCACGAGGCCGCCCAACGAGCCGGCATACATGATGCGGAGCTCGCCCGGATCCTGGTGAAGACGCGCCTTCTCTAGACCGATGTCGGGCGCTGCGCACTGCTGATCCGGGAGCCCGAACGCACCGCTGTGGGTCAGGCGGGATCGCCGAAACTGGTCATTGGGGCGCGCGTAGCCGCTATGACCAAGTGCTCGACGAGCTCGTCCAACGACCGGAACTCCTGTGTCCTGGTGGCGACCGACAGGTGCCACAGGAGATGGCTCGGAGCATGCTGCTTGATCAAGGTGGCGGCAAGGTGATCGTGCGTGGCTGGAAAGCATCGAGGGCTCAGGTAGGTGCCGAGCTCGTCCGCCCAGCTCGAGGCTTGGGGGCTGGTCGGCGCGGTGGGCGAGGTCATTGGTGTCTCCCGGGGTCGCATCACACCCGGCGTGTCCATGGGTGCTCACCTCACCGTTCCCACAACCATTCCGACTCAAACGCGCACAACGGCAGCGATCACGATCGCGGGACGGATGGCGCGGGCTCGTTTGCCCGGCACGGGGACGGGGTAGCGGGCAGGTACATGCATCGCACACCTAGAGCGGGCCAACGGCGGTCCTCGCGAGGAGGGAGAGCTTCGTGCTCGACATGCAGCGACTCGGACCGGCCAGCCTCGTGCTGGTGCGTCACGGCGAGAGCATCGGCAACCTGGCAGATCGCGCGGCCCGTGAAGCCGGGGCCGCCCGACTCGACCTGCAAGACCGCGACGCGGACGTGCCCCTGTCGGACACGGGGCGCGAACAGGCGGACGCCTTGGGCCGACACCTGCGCGCGCTGGGCGCGACCGCGAGACCGACTGCCGTCGTCAGCTCGCCCTACCGGCGAAGCGCGGACACGGCCGAGCTGGCGCTCGCCACGGCTGGTCTCGCTACCCCGGTGATGCGCGACGAGCGGCTGCGCGAACGCGAGCTGGGACTGTTCGACGGGCTCACCGGCACCGGCATCCGCGACCAGTACGGCGACGAGGCGCGGCGGCGTGAGCACCTCGGGAAGTTCTACTACCGGCCACCCGGCGGTGAGAGCTGGTGTGACGTAGCCCTGCGGGTCCGCTCGTTCCTGCGTGACGTCGGCACCCGTCCGGCCACCGACCGGCTGTGGATCTTCACCCACCAGGCGGTGATCACCTGTTTCCGCTACGTGCTCGAGGGGATGGACGAGGCCACAGTCCTCACGCTGGACCGCACGGTGGACGTCCCCAACGCTTCGACCACCACGTACCGACGCGGACCGGCGGGCGTACCCGAGCTCGTCGAGTACGCGTCGTCCGCAGTGGTGGAGTCGAGCGGCGTTCCGGCCACGCACGAGCCAGAGCACGCAGGGCGGGGGAGCGCGTCATGAGCCGGACCGTCCGCGACCTGGGCACCGATCAACTCAGCGCGTGGCCACTACCGGACCCGGGCGGGGGCAAGGAGGGACGGGGTCGCGTGGTCGTGGTCGGGGGCAGCCGGCGGACTCCCGGCGCGGTGCTTCTGGCTGCGGAGGCGACGATGCGGGCCGGCGCCGGGAAGGCACAGGTCGCGACCGTGAAGAGCGTGGCCGTCGCGGTGAGCGTCGCCCTCCCAGAGGCGCTGGTGACCGACTTGCACGAGACCAGCGACGGCGAGATCGCCGCGAAGGCGGCCGAACAGGTGCTCAAGCTCGCTGACGGTTGCGACGCGCTCTTGCTGGGGCCGGGGCTGATGTCACCGGACTCGGCCAACGACCTGCTCGACGAACTGGTGCCGCGACTGGACTGTCCTCTGGTGCTGGATGCCTTGGCCATGGCCTACCTGACCGAACACCCGGACGGGGTCGCTCATCTCGACGGAAGGGCGGTCCTGACACCGAACGAGTCCGAGCTCGCAGAGACGCTCGGGCGGGACAAGAGCGAGGTCGCAGCCCATCCCGGGGAGTGCTGTGCCGAGCTTGCGGACCGGTGCGGCGCCACTGTGGTCGCGGGTGGCGAAACGACGTACATCGCCGCACCTGGCTCGGCGGTCGTGTGGCGCCACCCGGGAGTTCCCGGTCTCGGGGTCGCAGGGTCTGGCGACGTCAAGGCAGGCATCGTCGCCGGACTACTGGCGCGAGGCGTCCCGGCGGAGGGCGCGGCAGCCTGGGGCGTGGTGCTCCACCTGACGGCCGGCAGGGCGGTCAGCGAGCACCAGGCGCCACTGGGCTTCCTCGCCCGAGAGGTGCTCCCGTGGGTCCCGCGGGTGATGACGCAGCTGTCGTCACAGGCAACCTGAACGATGGTCGTTTATGCGCATTGGCCCGCTCAGACCACGAAACCCATACCCACGAGAGATGAGGTCGGGGACGCTGCGCCCAGAGGTTGACCGACCCAGCCCTCCCCGCCTGAAGGAGCGTCATGTCCGCCGAAACCCACTCCACGCACCACGAAGCCGAACGCCAATCCTCAAGCCCGGATGCTGCCGTCCCCGACTCGCCGACGGAGGTCACGCGTGAGTCGTGGCAGTACATCGCGCGAAAGACCCTTCGCGAGTTCAGCAAAGACCAGTGCACCGACCTCGCGGCGGCCCTGACCTACTACGCCGTCCTGGCGCTGTTCCCCGCTGTCATCGCCCTCCTGTCCCTTGTCGGCCTCTTCGGCCAGGGCCAGCAGACCGTCGACACCCTGCTGGGGATCCTGCGCGACGTCGGCGCCGGCTCGGCCGCGAACACGCTCGGACCGACGCTCAAGACCATGGCAAATCGGGAGGGGGCCGCCGGGATCGCCTTCGTGGTGGGGCTCGTGACTGCCCTGTGGTCTGCTTCCGGCTACATCGGCTCGTTCGGGCGTGCCATGAACCGGATCTACGAGATCCGGGAAGGACGGCCGTTCTGGAAGTTGCGCCCCGTCATGCTCGCAGTGACGCTGGTGGAGGTCGTCCTGGTCGCGCTGGTGGCGATGGCGCTGGTGCTGACCGGTCCCGCAGCCCGGGCCGTGGGTGATGCGATGGGGCTCGGTTCGACCGCGGTGTTGCTGTGGAACGTCGCCAAGTGGCCGGTGATCCTTCTCGTGGTCGTCCTCGTGGTGGCGATCCTCTACTACGTCACACCCAACGTGAAGCAACCACGCTTCCGCTGGGTGAGTGTGGGTGCGGTCGTCGCGATCGTGGTCTGGATCCTCGCGTCGGCCGCCTTCGGCTTCTACGTCAGCTCGTTCTCCAACTACGACAAGACGTATGGCGCACTGGCAGGCGTCGTCGTCTTCCTCCTGTGGTTGTGGATCACCAACGTGGCGCTGCTGTTCGGCGCGGAGCTCGACGCCGAGCTCGAGCGCGGACGGGAGCTCCAGTCCGGCATACCCGCCGAGGAGACGGTGCAGCTGCCGGCCCGCGACACCCGGGGCACGGACAAGGCGGACGCGAAGGAAGCCGAGGACGTGGAGCGTGGGCGCCGCCTGCGGGCTACTCGTGGTGGCGATCACGACGTTCGTTGAGCTACCGCGACGAGTCCTGGAGCGCGAACGCGATCTCGCGATCGACACCGAAAGCGAACCATCAGCGCACCCTTTGCGGGTGGACGCCCACGTCGACCTCTGGGTGAGTCGACCGCCAGTCGGGTGTGAGGGTGGCTATCCGGCTCGTCAGTCGTCCTTCTTCAGACTCGGATACTTCTTCTCGACAGCCGACCGGACCTGCTTCTTCTCGGCCGCTGTTCCATGTTGGGCCACCCGGGCCAGAGCATTCCGAGCGTGCTCGATGTCAGGAATCGGGTACTTCTCCTGTTCCGGCAGCGCGAACGACGACTTCTTCAGCTTCTTGCGGTTCTCGCTGTCACTGAGATCCTTCGACACGGTCGACTCCTTTCCAGAGGCTGAGGTCATACCCGCAGGCGCCAAGCTCAAACCCCCGCCCTGGGCCGAGGTGTGGACAAGCGCGGCTGGAAGGTGGAGGTCTTGCAGGTCACGCAGGAGCCCGACCGCCCCGGTGTGCACCTCGACGAGGCCCTCAGCGTGCGACACCTCTGGCCACAGGGTGGGTGGTGGGGTGACGATGGGCTCATGGCAGCAGAGGCGGCGGTGGAGCACGAGCGGGTGGAGCGGCTGTTCTGTTGGTGTTGCGGGAACGGCTTCGACGAGCGCGACCTCACCCGGCTGGGGACGCACCCGGAGGTGGGGGTGTGCACCGGGTGCGCGCGATGGCTCCACCGACGTGCGCGAGCCCGCGCCGACGCCGGGCGCGGCGCCCCGGGCGTCAGGGTCCGGCGGGGCGTCGCGGTGGTCCGTGGCCGCGTGATGCGCGCCGGCGCCCAGGACTGGCCGGTCGTCGGGTCGCTGCTGCGCCGCCTGGACCGACACCTGCCCTGATGGTCGTGGCCGCCCCGTGAGGCACCGCGAGAGCGATGGCGGGGAGGTTGCTGACCGCAACGCCGTCGTCGCCGACCTTGTTTGGTGCAGGGACGACCTGCACCGCCTGCTGGCGGCGACGACCCCAGCACTGCTCCGTGCACGCTCCAACGGCACCAGATGGACCAACGAGCAGCTGCTCTTCCACATGGTGTTCGGGTTCCTGATCGTCAGACGACTCGTGCCGTTGGTTCGTCTTCTCTCCGTTCTGCCACCGTCGGTCGGCCGGACCTTCGTGTGGTTCCTGGACGCGGGCACGGTGCCGTTCCACTGGGTCAACTACGCCGGCTCGTGCGGCGGGGCGCTCGTGTTCGACCACGCCCGCATGGGCTGGCTGTGTGACCGGACGATAGGCGCGCTGGTCCGCAGCCTCGAGCAGGCACCCGAGGACCGGCTGGCTCAGGGGATGCCCTTCCCGACGAGGTGGGACCCGTACTTCGAGCCGCACATGACCCTGTTCGACGTGTACGCCTACCCCGCACTGCACTACGCGCACCATCGCAGGCAGCTCACGCTCTGGACCTGACGCCGCGCCGTGCGGTCCCGCTGCCCTCAGGGGTTGAGCTTGGACCAGAGTGCGACGGCCTGGGCTCGGCTGTGGGCACCGACGCGCTCGCGGGCCGTCGACACCCGTTTGCGGACGCCGCGCTCGGTGATGCCGAGGCGGTGGGCGATGCGCCGGTCGGTCCAGCCCCGCGCGACCAGGGCCAGGACCTCGGCCTCACGGTCGGTGAACGTCACACTGGGCGGCAGGATCGTCTGCATCCGACGGGCGGCGTCCTCGAGCTGGTGTCGGAAGACCAGAGCGCTGGCCAGGGGCTGACGGACCAGCTCCAGGCGGCGCATGTCGTCGTCGCTGAAGTCGTGACGGCTGCGGTGGACGCCGAGGAAGATCAGGGTGGTGGGGGTCGCGAGCAGAGTCAGGGCGGCCGGGTAGCGTCCGCCGCAGAAGCCATGCATCGCCTCGTACGGCTCAGAGTCCCAGAACGGGCCCATGGGGGTCAGGTCGCTGACCCGGTGGGTCGCCAGCTCCGGCAGGCCCGCGCTGAACGACGGGTGCTGCGACACCACCGCCTTGGCCCGCTCGACGTAGGTTGCATCCAGCGGGTCCTGCCCGGCCATGTCCACCGACACGCGGTCCGCTCCGTCAGCCCCCACAGTCCAGGTCGTCAGGCCGGCGCCGGCGTCGGCGCGCAGCTGACGGTGCACGGCGTTCGCGAGCAGCTCGCCGTACGGTTGGCCGCGCACGGCCAGGTGGGCAGCTTCGACACTGAGCCTCACCAGGTCCTGATCCCCCACAGCCGCCCCCGCAATGACGCGCCAAAGTTCCGCTTTTGACACTACTCGTGCCACGGGCGCGCGTGGAACCCTTCATCAAGCGGCGACCCACACCGAGTGGTGGCGCCGGCTGGGTTGGGTGAGGGCGGCTGCCAGCGGTTCGCACGAACGGTGGGAACCGTCCGCTTGGCCGTGGCTGAGGTCGGTCGAGGTGAGCGTCGGGAAGGCAACAGGGGATGCCTGGGCGCTGGCAGCGACCGGCACGCCTGCCCACGATGAACGACCGGGCGCTCTTCGTCCGGTCGTTCATCGCGCGGTGGCGCATCGCAGCCCGAACACCGGCGACGTAGCATGCGGACGTGGCGACCGCGTTCGAGAAGGGCAACACCGGTGTGCGCCAACCCGACGCAGTCTTGAGGCTGCCGTCGACGGTGGTGGACGTCGACGGCTACCTCACGCGGGTCGGCGTCCGGGTCGAGAAGCCCGACCTCGCCACCCTGCAGGCCCTGCACGAGGCGCACGTGCGCACCTTCACGTTCGACAACATCGACGTCCTGCTCGAGCAGCACCCCGGTGTGGAGCTGCCCGACGTCCAGGCCAAGTTCGTCGGTCGTGGTCGTGGGGGGTACTGCTTCGAGCACGCCACGCTCTTCGGCGCCGTCCTCACCGCCCTCGGGTACGACGTGCAGCGGCGGCTCGCACGGGTCGGCGACGTGACCGCTTCGGCCAGGACCCACTGCGTGCTCGCGATCCAGGTCGACGGAACGTCGTGGCTGGCCGACCCCGGTTTCGGCCTGAGCCTGATGCACCCGATCCGCTTCGTGGACGGAGCGCTGGACGACCACGGGGGCTGGGCCTACCGCCTCCTGCGCCACGAGACCCGGGCCGGTGGTCCGACGTGGGAGCTGCAACGCCAGCGGGACGGGGCCTGGGAGCTCATGCACACCACCGACGACCTGCCTGTCCAGCAGGTCGACGTGCGGGCGGGGCACCACTTCACCAGCACCTATCCGACGTCGCACTTCCGGCACGGGCTCATGCTCACCCGTCACCTGCCGGACCGGCACGTGACGGTCACGCACGAGGCGGTCACGGTTCGCCGTCCCGGCGAGCCCACCGAACACCGCGAGCTGGCGGTGGGGGAGCTCCGGACCCTGCTGGGTGAGCTGCGCGTCGGCCTGACCGAAGACGAGACCGAACGCCTCCTGGCCGTCGTGCGCCGGCTGCGCTCAGGTCGGGAGACTCAGTCGCCGTAGCTGTCGCGCACGGTCGAGTCCCAGCGCCAGTGCGGGGCCCGGTTGGCCTCGGTGCGGTGGGTGGCGGTGAGGAAGTCGTGCCAGCCGTCGCCGGTGCGGACGGAGCCGGGGAAGAGCCGGTTGAGGACACGCACGCAGATGTCGTCGTCGATGCTGAAGTCGATGCCGTGCGCCGTCAGCACGTCCCACGCGTGGGCCGCCCCCTCGACTATGCCCATGGCGACGAACCCCGACGCGTCGGAGTTGCCGGCAGGGTGGTAGCCGAGGTGGCCCGGGGGAGCGGTCGCGGTCACGGCGACAAGCAGCCCCCCGGCGGCGTCGAGACAACGCACGATGGCCGCCGTGCCCTTGGCGGGGTCGGGCCACACCAGGTTCGGCGGGGTGGTGGGCTGCCACTGGGGCGGGTCGAGGAACGGGACGTACTCGTCGAGGTGGACCTCACGGCTCGACAGGTTCATCGCATAGGCGGCGAAGTCGTCGACGACGTGGGCGGCGGTGTCGCGACAGTCCCAGACGAGGCCGTGGGCCTGCCGCGCCCACCCGTCGTCGGGCACCTGGGCGAAGCCGACCATGATCGCGTCGACCACGATGCGCAGGTCGTCGGGGCTGGGGACGGGTGCGGTCATGGTCGCGAGCGTAGGTGCAGGGCCCGACACCGGGTCCTATGGCATGGAATATACCCATAGGGGGTATGGTTGGCCCCGTCATGAGCCAGCACGAGCACCCCCATGTGATGACGCAGTCCCTCTGGCGGCAGGCGGTGAGCGCGACGCTGCACTGCCTCACCGGCTGTGCCATCGGCGAGGTCCTGGGGATGGTCATCGGCTCCGCGCTCGGCTGGAGCAACCTCGTGACCGTCGTCGTGTCGATCGCCCTGGCGTTCGTCTTCGGCTACTCGCTGGCTCTGCGGCCCGTCCTGGCGGCCGGCTTGCCGCTCATGGCGGCGATCGGCGTCGCGTTCGCCTCCGACACCGTGTCCATCTCGGTGATGGAGCTGGTCGACAACGCGTTCGTCGTCGCCATCCCCGGTGCGATGGAGGCCGGGCTCGCGAGCTCCTTGTTCTGGGGCACCCTGCTGGCCTCCCTGGCGATTGCGTTCGTCGTCACCGTGCCGGTGAACCGCTGGCTCATCGCCCGTGGGCGAGGTCACGCCGTGATGCATCGATACCACCACTGAGCGTCTGTCACGCTGGGCCCGTGCCCGAGCTCGCGCTGACCAGCCTGGCGGCCGTGGCGGTCGCCGCACCCCTGGACTGGTGGGCCGTCGCGGTGCGTGGCCGGCGGCGCGAATGGGTCCTCAAACCACTCGTCCTGGTGTTGCTGGCGGTGGCTGCATCGGCGATGGGAGCGTCCGAGTCCACTGCGGGCTGGTGGCTGCTCGCGGCGCTCGGGCTCAGCCTGGCCGGAGACGTCGCCCTCCTCTCCGACAGCGAACCGCGGTTCATCGTGGGGCTCGGGAGCTTCCTTGCGGCCCACGTGGCGTTCGTGGTCGCCTTCTCCCACCTCGGTATGCCGCGTGCCGACCTCGGTCTCGTCGGCCTGGCAGTCGTCGTGACCATGGTCGCCGTGGTGGGTCGTCGCGTGGTCCCGGCGGCGCGCGCCGAAGGTGGGGCGGTGCTGGCAGGCGCCGTCGCGGCATACATGGGGGTCATCGGCGCCATGGTCGTCGCGGCGTGGGCGACGGGGCACCTGCTGGTGGCACTGGGGGCCACCGCTTTCATGGTGAGCGACGCGGTCCTGGCGCTGGACCGGTTCGTCCGGGCGCGCCGCTTCGGGCCGCTGACGGTGATGGTGACCTACCACCTCGGCCAGGTCCTGATCGTGCTCGGCGTCCTCAGGTGACACAGTGGGCGAACCAGCGATTCTCCAGCGAGAGGGACCAAGGCGCGTGAGCACTGCGGATGCGGTCGTCGTCGGGGCGGGACCGAACGGCCTGGTGGCCGCCATCGCCCTGGCTGACGCAGGGTGGGACGTCCTGCTCGTCGAGGCCAACGAGGACGTGGGTGGAGCAGTCCGCAGCGCGGAGGTGACGTCGCCCGGATATGTCACCGACCTGTTCAGCGCGTTCTACCCGCTGGCGGCCGCGAGCCCGATCATCCGCGACCTGCACCTGGAGGAGCACGGTCTGGTCTGGCGGCGCGCCCCGCACGTGCTCGCCCATGCGCTCGACGACGGCAGCGCGGCCCTCCTCTGCTCGCGCGCCGAGGACACCGCCGCCGGACTGGAGGCGGAGGCCGCCGGCGACGGGGAGGCCTGGCTGGAGCTGGTCCGCGGCTGGGACCGGATTCGCGACCCGTTGCTGGACGCGTTGTTCACCCCCTTCCCCCCGGTCGCCTCGGCCGCCCGGATGCTGCGCAGTCTCGGCGCCGCGGACACCCTCGACTTCGCGCGCCTTGCGATCACCCCCAGCCGCCGGCTCGGACAGGAGCGGTTCTCCGGCCAGGGGGGCGGACTGCTCCTCACCGGCAACGCCCTGCACAGCGACCTGGCGCCCGACTCCGCCGGAAGCGGGATGTTCGGCTGGTTGCTGTGCATGCTTGGCCAGGACGTCGGGTTCCCTGTGCCACAGGGCGGGGCGGGCGAGCTCGCGGGTGCGCTGCGTCGTCGCGCCGAGAGCGCGGGAGTGCGCGTGCTGACCGGCACGCCGGTCACCGCTGTGACCACCGCTCATGGCCGCGCCACGGGTGTCAGGCTCGCGGACGGCACCCTCCTGGGGGCTGGGCGTGCGGTCCTCGCCGACGTGCCGGCACCGAGCCTCTACGGGGACCTGTTGGCCGACCACCCGCTGCCGGCCCGACTGCAGCGTGACCTGGCGAGGTTCCAGTGGGACCACGCCACCGTGAAGGTGAACTGGGCGCTCGACCGGCCGGTGCCCTGGACGGCCGACGCCGCGAGGGGCGCAGGCACCGTGCACCTCGGCGTCGACAACGAAGGCTTCGTCGACTTCGCCGCGGACCTGACCGTGGGGCGGACCCCCGAGCGGCCGTTCATCCTGTTCGGGCAGATGACGACGTCGGATGCCACGCGCTCCCCTGAAGGCACGGAGTCGGCCTGGGCCTACACCCACGTCCCGCAGGGCCCGGGCTGGTCGGTTCAGCAGCTGGCCGACCACGTGGAGCGGGTCGAGGCCGCGGTCGAACGTGTCGCACCCGGGTTCCGCGACGGCCGGGTGGCGAGCTACGTCCAGGGGCCGGGGGACCTGGAGGCGCAGAACCGGAGCCTGTTCGGCGGGGCCATCAACGCCGGGACCGCGGGACTGCACCAGCAGCTCGTGTTCCGTCCCACCCCGGGACTGGGACGCCCCGAGACACCGGTGCCGGGGCTCTACCTCGCCGGCGCCTCCGCGCACCCCGGTGGCGGAGTCCACGGCGCCTGCGGTTGGAACGCCGCTCGAGCCGCACTCGGGGCGAACGCACGCCTCACCGGTGGACTGCGCCGCGCCCTCAGCCGGAGTGCCTGGGACCGGCTGCTCAGGTCCTAGGGGGCAGCTCGTGACGAGGCGGTTTCGCGCGTGGACGGCCGCGCAGCGGTCAGTCCAGGCTTTCGTCGCGCAGACCCTCGCGGTGGTTCGCGTTGATCTGCTCGGCCAGAGCCGCGAGCTTGGTGTTGGTGTGGTTCGAGGCGGCGCGCAGGATGTGGAACGCCTCGTCGTCGCCCACCGAGTGGGCGGCCATGAGCAGCCCGACAGCCTTGCCGATCTCGCGGTTGCTCTGGAGCCCGAGCCGTAGGCTCTCCGCGGTGGCCCGCTGTTCGGTGGCCGCGAGCGCGACGGAGGTGAAGGCGGCGAGCACGGCGCCGACGTCGGCAGCTTCCTCGGTCAAGGCGCCAGGGGTGTCCGAGAAGACGTTGAACGCCGCCCGGGCGCCCAGGCCCTCGAGGAGCTGGTAGCCCACCATTCCCCGGACCGGGGTGCGAGCCAGGGTCAGCTCTGCGAGCCGGGGCCACTTGGTCGCGGTGGTGATGTCGGCATCGTGCTGGACGGAGTCCTCCAGGATGCTGTCGAGGCACGGCCCCTCGCCGGCCTCGGACTCGAGCCGGTCCATCAGGCTCGCGACGTCGTCCGTGGAGGCCTGTGTGTGGAGCTGCTGGTCCGCGTCGAGCGTCGAGATGCAGGCGTGGTCGGCCCCGGGGATGACGTCGACGGCGGTCCGGCAGATCGCGGCGAGGACGTCACTCGACCCGGTTCCTGAGTAGACGAGCTTGGCGAGGGAGGCAAAGGCCTCGGTCGTCTCCCGCGGGATGGGCGTCTGCATGACGCCCAGTATCACCCGCTGCCAGTTCGCGTGGCCACGTCGTCCGTCACGAGGTACTCGATGGGCTTGCACACCCCACCGTTGGACTTCTCGGCGGAGCAGGCCGTCAGGCCCACGTGAAGGTCCATCTCGGCCCGGACGGAGAACCGGTCGCCCGCGACGGAGGCCGGGGGGTCGATGTGGAGCTCCCCGCTGGGTTCGGGCCAGACGTTCATGAAGATGTTGAGCGTCGTCCCGATCTGGTCGGGCCGGACACCGAAAGGTGCGAGGCCGGAGCTGAGGTTCTCCAGGCAGCTGGGGTGGTAGGCCCCGTCGAACTCGGGGTAGAGCAGGTCGAAGGTGTCCTGGCTGCACGGGGTGAGCAGGAAGTCATGACGACCGCAGGTGTCCTCGACGACCGTCAGCATCGGGGCGCTGCGGTTGCTGTAGAGCACATGACGGGTCGTGAGGTAGATCGTGTTGGCGTAGTCGATGGTGCGACCGCTCGAGAGCTTTTCGTCGTGGTCGTCGGCACGGAAGCAGAACAGGTCGCTCACCTGTCCGCCCTCAGGGTCGGTGACGGTCAGCACCTGCCCGGCCAGGAGGAGGAACCCCGTCCCGGTCTGCGGTGCCAGCGTGGTGCTCACGTCGTCTCCTCGTCGTCGAAGCTGGCCGGCGCCACCCAGGTCGGGGGTACTGCCCGACCGGAGTACTGCCGAGCCTCCGAGCTCCGCCCATGGTCGGCGACCATCGGGTTGAGGGTTCCCTGCAGCTCGAGGTCGCGGCGCCTGATGGTGTCACGCATGCGGTCGAAGCGGTCCGACCCCCGGAGCTCCTCGAACTGCTCGTGCAGGTTGAAGACCAGGGTGGGCAGGGGAGTCCGTCGGGCGATCCTGGAGGACTGCGGGTGCAGGCCGACGACGAAGAACGCGGTCCCGCCGACGCTGAAGGCAAAATGCGGGTCGGCAGGGTCGTCGGACACGCGTGGATCCCACGGCTGGTGGTCGGCCTCGTGCAGCAGCTCCAGCTGCCGCCACAGCAGCTCCTCGAAATCGGCTTCGCCCGCGACCTCGGTCGCGCGGAAGACGGCCACCAGGGACGCAAAGCCCGCCTCTCGATCTGTCTCCCGCCCGAACGACGTCAGGGCGCTGAGCAGGCGCCGGGTGCTCGCGGTCGTGCCCAGCTCCTCCAGCACGACGACCGTGGCCCGATCGCGGTTGAACACCGAACGCGCTCCCAGGCAGGGGTAGTCCGGGTGCAGCACCATTGCCTCCAGACCCTCGGCGATCTCCTCGACGGGGCTGGAGGCGTCGTGGTCGCCGGCCAAGTCCTCCAGGAGGGCAGGGAGGCTGTCGTTGGACACTGGTGCTCCTGACGATGGGAAAGCCCGGGGCAGGGTTGATCACCTCCGGGCCCAGTGGCTGTACCCACCGGCTGACCTGCGCAAACACCAAGGGCTGATCTGGGGCACGTTTGAACCCTGCTGCAAAGGGCACTTCAGTAGCTGACGGAGGTGGTCACCCATGACCCAGAGTTCACACCTGCAGCCCGACGGGACGATCTTTCCACCCGTGACCCCGGACCCGCCGTACCCACCCGGGTACGAAGAGCCGGTGCTCCTGGACAGCGCCGAGCTGATGGCCGACCCGGCAGATGGAGGGCAGACCCCCGCCGATGGAGGGCAGACCCCCAAGGAACCGCCGGACTGAGCACGTGGCGGTCAGGCCCGCCTCGGGGCTGTCAGGCCCGTCTCGGGGCTGTCAGGCCCGAGCGTGCTGCTCGGCTCCCCGCTCGAGCACGAGGAGGTCTGCGAGCGAGGCGGCGACGCCGATCAGGGCGAGCCCCATCACGACTTTGGAGAGCAACCCGACCTCGGCGTATCCGCGCCCGAAACCCGAGGACATGAAGTACGTGATGAAGAGGGCCATGCCGCTGGTGGCCATGATGATCCCCGGCACGCGCGGGTGGACACCGCAGCGAGCGATCGAGACCCCCAGCAGGAACAGGCCCAGGCACACCGATGCCGGTGACGAGACCAGTCCCTCGAGTACGGCGGCCACGCCGGCCCAGCCGATCCACGCCCCCGGCGCCAGGCCCTGCTCCAGCTGGTAGCCGAGCACGGCGGTGCCGAGGAGCAGGACGGTCGCGAGGTCCAGGAGTGGGCCGACGAGCAGCGGCAATGACACTTCACGCGCCCTGACGAACCAGTAGGCGAAGAACAGGAGCCCCCCGACCAGCCCCAGGAGCGGCGTCGTCCGCCGCACCAGCGCCACAATCCGGTCCGTTGTCCGCATGGCCCAAACGTACGACCCCCACCTCGTCCTGTCATCGTCAGATCTACGTATCCGTAGGCGAGACCGGACCGCGCGGCGCCGGCGCGGAGGGGACATGGGCCGCCCGGAGCACGCTGCGGTAGCCTTTGGCCATGGCACGGTCGCTGCTTCTTCCCGAGCCGCGTTGACGGTCCGGACCGCCTGGTCCACGTCACCGCGGCGAACCCCTCCTGCGTGAGGGGTTCTTCTGTGTGAAGACTCAGATGTGTACAAGCTGACGTGAGGATGAGATGAGCGAGACGCCGTACCGCTACACCGCCGACCTGGCCCAGACGATCGAGCTGGCCTGGCAGGACCGCTGGCAGGAGGAGGGCACCTTCCACGCGCCCAACCCCGCGGGTCCCTGGGCTGAGCCCGACAAGGTCGCGGGTCGCGAGAAGCTGCTCGTCCTCGACATGTTCCCCTACCCCAGCGGCGCGGGCCTGCACGTCGGGCACCCCCTCGGCTACATAGCGACCGACGTCTTCGCGCGCTACCACCGGATGACCGGCAAGAACGTCCTGCACTGCCTGGGCTACGACGCCTTCGGCCTGCCGGCTGAGCAGTTCGCGGTGCAGACCGGTCAGCACCCGCGCAAGACGACCGAGGAGAACATGGTCGTCATGAAGCGCCAGCTGCGCCGGCTGGGGCTCGGTCACGACGACCGCCGCACCATCGCGACCATCGACCCGGGCTACTACAAGTGGACCCAGTGGATCTTCACGCAGATCTACAACTCCTGGTACGACCCGGAGGCAGTGCGCCCCGACGGTGGCACGGGGCGCGCCCGCCCCATCGCCGAGCTGGTCGAGCAGTTCGAGGCCGGCGACCGCCCCACCCCCAACGGTCAGCAGTGGGCGGAGCTGTCGGCGGCTGAGCGGTCCGAGATCCTCGACGACTTCCGGCTGGCCTACACCTCGCAGGCGCCGGTCAACTGGGCTCCCGGCCTGGGCACGGTCCTGTCCAACGAAGAGGTCACCAACGACGGGCGCTCCGAGCGCGGCAACTACCCGGTCTTCAAGACGAACCTGCGCCAGTGGATGATGCGGATCACCGCGTATGCCGACCGGCTGGCTGACGACCTCGACCGCGTCGACTGGCCCGACAAGGTCAAGGCCATGCAGCGCAACTGGATCGGTCGTAGCCAGGGTGCACGGGTCGCCTTCCCGGTCGTCGGCGAGGACGCGTCGATCGAGGTCTTCACCACCCGGCCCGACACCCTCTTCGGCGCCACCTTCATGGTGCTGGCGCCGGAGCACCCCTTGGTGGACGTGCTTGTCCCGGAGGGGGAGTGGGCGCCCGACACCAACCCGTCGTGGACCGGTGGGGAGGCGACCCCGGCAGACGCCGTCGCGGCATACCGGCTGGCGGCGTCACGCAAGAGCGACGTGGAGCGCCAGACCGAGGGCAAGGACAAGACCGGTGTCTTCACCGGCGCGTTCGCGACGAATCCCGTGAACGGGCAACGGATCCCGGTGTTCATCGCCGACTACGTCCTGATGGGCTACGGCACCGGCGCGATCATGGCGGTGCCCGGACAGGACCAGCGCGACTGGGACTTCGCCGGGCAGTTCGGGCTGCCGCGCGTGCGCACCGTGCAGCCGTCCGAGGGCCACCCGGAGGACGAGCCGTTCACCGGTGAGGGGCCCGCGATCAACTCGTCCAACGACGAGGTGTCGCTCGACGGCATGGGCGTCGCCGAGGCCAAGGCGACGATCATCGAGTGGTTGGCGCACAAGGGTTTCGGCCAGCCCACAGTCAGCTACAAGCTGCGTGACTGGCTGTTCAGCCGACAGCGCTACTGGGGCGAGCCGTTCCCGATCGTCTTCGACGAGGACGGCGTCAGTCACGCCGTCCCGGACTCGATGTTGCCGGTGGAGCTGCCGGACGTCCCGGACTACTCGCCCAAGACGTTCGAACCCGAGGATGCGAGCAGCCAGCCCGAACCGCCTCTCGGCAGGGTCGAGGACTGGGTCAACGTCGAGCTGGACCTGGGCGACGGTCGCGGCATGCGCAAGTTCCGCCGGGAGACCAACACGATGCCCAACTGGGCCGGATCCTGTTGGTACTACTTGCGTTACCTCGACCCCGCGAACGACGAGGCCTTCGTCGACCCCGAGAACGAGGCCTACTGGATGGGCCCGCGGGAGACACCCGTGGTCGGTTCGCCCGAGGGGGTCGTCGACCCGGGTGGGGTGGACCTCTACATCGGTGGGGTCGAGCACGCCGTGCTGCACCTGTTGTATGCGCGGTTCTGGCATAAGGTGCTGCACGACCTGGGTCACGTGACCAGTGACGAGCCGTTCCGCAAGTACTTCTCGCAGGGGTACATCCAGGCGCCTGCCTACCGTGACGACCGAGGCCAGCCCGTCGAGGCGTCCGAGGTCGTCGAGGTGCCCGACCACGCCAGTGGCGAGACGTCCTACACCTGGCAGGGCCAACCCGTCACCCGCGAGTTCGGCAAGATCGGCAAGTCGCTCAAGAACGTCGTCAGCCCGGACGAGATGTTCGAGCAGTACGGCGCCGACACCCTGCGCGTCTACGAGATGTCGATGGGTCCACTGGAGCTGAGCAAGCCGTGGGAGACCCGTGCCGTCGTCGGCGCTCAGAGGTTCCTGCAGCGCTTGTGGCGCAACGTCATCGACGAGGAGACCGGCGCAGTGCGGGTGGCCGAGGTGCCGTTGGACGACGCGACAGCCAGGGCCCTGCACCGGACCATCGACGCGGTGTCCAAGGACTTCCCGACGCTGGGGTTCAACACGGCCATCGCTCGGCTCATCGAGCTGAACAACGCGCTGACCAAGCTGGAGGCCGTGCCTCGCGAGGCGGCCGAGAAGCTGGTCGTCATGGTGGCGCCGCTCGCCCCCCACATCGCCGAGGAGCTGTGGCAACGGCTGGGGCACACCGAGTCGATCACCTTCGAGCCGTTCCCCGTGGCCGACCCTGCCCTGCTGGTCGAGGACACCGTGACCTGCGTCGTGCAGATCAAGGGCAAGGTCCGCGACCGCCTCGAGGTGCCCGCGGACATCAGTGAGGACGCCCTGCGCGAGCAGGTGCTGGCGCTGCCGAAGGTCCTCGCGGCGACCGAGGGCGGCATCCGCACGGTGATCGTGCGAGCCCCCAAGCTCGTCAACATCGTCCCGATGTGATCCTGCGCTGCACCGGTGGCCCGCACCGATAGCCTGCGCACGTGAGCATCGCGATCGTCACCGACTCCACGGCATACCTGCCGGGGTCGGAGCTCGAGGCCCACTCGATCCAAGTGGTGCCGCTGCACGTCATCGTCGGCGGCACCGAGTTCAGCGAAGGCGTGGACATCACGACCGGCGAGGTCGCCGCTGCGCTGCGAGCGTTCAAGCCCGTGTCGACCTCGCGTCCTTCGCCCCAGGCCTTCCTCGATGCCTACGAGAAGGCGGCCGCAGGCGGAGCCGACGGGATCGTCTCGGTGCACATCTCGGCCGACATGTCCTCGACGATCGAGTCGGCGCACCTCGCCGCGCAGCAGTCGCCTGTGCCTGTCACGGTGGTCGACTCGCGGTCGCTCGGCATGGCGATGGGGTATGCCGTGCTGTCCGCGGCAGAGTTGGCCGAGCAGGGCGCGTCGTTGGAAGACGTTGCGGCGCAGGCCCGTTCGCGAGCCGAGGCATCGACTGTGGTTTTCTACGTCGACACGCTCGAGCACCTGCGACGGGGCGGCCGGATCGGTTCGGCGTCCGCCTTCCTGGGCTCAGCCCTCGCGATCAAGCCCATCCTCGGGCTCGTGGACGGCAGCATTCGGCCGCTGGAGAAGGTGCGCACCTCGTCGCGGGCACTGGCGCGGCTGGAGGAGCTGGCCGTGTCGGCCGCGCAGGTCGCCGAGAAGGCCGGGTCGCTCGTCGACATCGCAGTGCACCACCTCGACTCCCAGGCACGGGCGGACGACCTCGCCGGGCGGCTGCGCGAACGCGTCGCCGACGTCGGAGCCACGGCAGACGGGGGACAGGCCGGCAAGGGCGCGGTCCAGGTGGTCGAGCTGGGCGCGGTCGTCGGCGCCCACGTCGGCCCGGGCACCATCGCCGTCGCCGTGTCACCCCGGCCGAGACCATGACCGCTCTGGCGGACGTGTCGACGGGGGTCCTGGTGGAGGTCGTGGCGGCCTCGGTGGCCGCGTTCGTCGTGGGGGCGGTGAACCCGGCGACGATCCTGGCCAGGCTGCTCGGCAAGGACCTGCGCCACGCGGGGTCGGGCAACCCCGGGGCGACGAACGCCGGACGCGTCCTGGGCGCGCGCTGGGGGGTGGTTGTGGGGATCCTCGACGTGCTCAAGGGTCTGCTGCCCGTCCTGGTCGCCCAACACTTCCTCGGGTCGGTGACGGGGCTGTGGGTCGGGCTCGCGGTCGTGCTGGGGCACATCTGGTCGCCGTTCCTCAAGGGGCAGGGCGGCAAGGGGGTGGCCACCTCCCTGGGGGCGATCCTCGCCGTGCAGCCGTGGTACGGCGTGGGCATGCTCGTGGTCTTCGGGCTGCTGGTCTGGCGCATGCGTTGGGTGGCGGGAGCCTCGGTGTCGGCGTGCGTGCTGCTCCTGGTGCTGGGAGTGCTGACCTGGTTCCGGTGGGTGCCTGTGGGCACGCGTGAGACCGGGGCCTGGTGCGTGGTCCTCGCCCTGCTCGTCATCTACCGGCACCGGCGCAACATCGAGCTGTGGATCTCGGCGCGACGGGACGCGTCGTCCACAGGTTGAGCCGGCTCGGGACGCTGTCCACAGGGCCGCTGCGACGACGTGTCGCGTGCCTGGTCGGCTTCCTAGCGTGCCTGTATGCCGTCCCGTCGCCGACCGTCGGAAACCTCAGCCCGCGCGCGGGCCCTGTTGGAGGCCGCAGACCGCGCGCGTGAGCCTCCGGCGATTGGGTCKCCACGGCCCGAGGTCGTCCCCTGGCTGCCGGAGCGCACGTGGATCGAGACGGCGGCGGCCAAGCCAGCCAGTGGCCCGTCGCGCCCGGCCAGCGGCGTACGGGGTGGTCGCCACCGCCGTCCTGTCCCACCCGGCCCCCGGTTCCTGACCATCCCTGCGTCCCTGCGGGGCGCCCGGCTCAGCGGGCCGCGTGCCGCGGCGGCCGGTCTCCTGCTGGTGGTGCTCGTGGCGGCAGTGGGCTTCGGAGCCCGCGTGGCCTGGGCCAGGGCGGCGAGCACGCCCCAGGTGGTGGCGCCGTCACAGTCGGGGTCGGCCCTCGGGAACAGGGGGCCGACCAGCAGCGGGTTCGCCTCGTCGAGCACGGCCTCCGGTGGTGGTGGACCACCTGTGGGCACGCTGACGGTGCATGTCGTCGGCCAGGTGGAGAGCCCTGGTGTGTTCACCATGCCCGCCGGGTCCCGGGTCTCCGACGTCGTGGCCAAGGCCGGGGTTCGCAAGGGGGCGGACCTCGCGGCCATCAACCTGGCTCGACCGCTGGTCGACGGCGAGCAGCTCCGCGTGCCCAAGCCCGGCGAGGTCGTGGTCGCGGGGGCTGGCACAGCAGGCGCAGGCGCGGGAGCAGGCGCGGGCGCGGGAGCAGGCGCGGGCGCGGGCGCGGGCGCGGCGGCTTCCGGCAGGGTGAACCTCAACTCCGCGTCCGCTGCCGACCTCGAAGAGCTGCCGGGCGTCGGCCCGGTCCTGGCCCAGCGGATCATCGACTGGCGCACCGAACACGGACGATTCGCCTCGGTCGACGAGCTCGGGGAGGTCAGCGGGATCGGGGAGAAGATCTTCGCCGCACTGCAACCCAAGGTGACGGTGTGAGCCGGAGCGCCGGAGCGCTGCGGCGGGGCGTCGACCAGCCTCGGCTACTTGATCTGCGCCTGCTGGTTCCCGCGGTGACGGCGTGGGCGGTCAGCGCCGCCACGCTCGGTGTCCGACCTCCGTTCCTGGTCGTCGCGTCCGCGGTCAGCGCTGGTCTCGCGGCCGTCCTGGTCTGGTGGTTGCCCCGACCTGTTTCCCGGCGGCGCGGCGCGGGGCTGGGCGGACTGGTCCTGGCTGCCGTGGCGCTCGTGCTCGCGGCGACGGCTGCCCACGTGTCCTCGCGTGAGGCGGGCCCGATCCGGTCCCTGGCGGCGCAGCAGGCCTCAGTGACCGTGTCCGGTGTCGTGACCAGGGATCCCGTGGTCGTCGGTGGCCGCCGTCTCGACGGCGCGACCGTGAGCCTCACGCTGCGCGTCGACGAGGTCACGGGACGAGGCCGCGTTGCGCGGGTGTCGACACCGGTCCTCGTGATGGGTGACCAGCGCTGGGAGGCTGTGCGCTGGCACGAGCGGGTCCGGGTCCAAGGCATCCTGCTCGCGGCCGAACCAGGGGACGACGTCGTCGCGGTCCTGCGACCCCGGGGCACGCCTCGTTCGCTCGCTGCGCCCGGCCTGGTCGCCAGGGCGGCCGAACACCTGCGGTCGGGAATGCGTGAGGCGGCAGCCCCGCTGCCCCCCGATGCGCGTGGCCTGTTGCCTGCACTCGTCATCGGGGACACCAGCCACACGCCACAGGACCTCACCGACGCCATGCTCGCGACCGGTATGACCCACCTTTCCGCCGTATCGGGCAGCAACGTCGCCATCGTCCTCGCATGCGCTCTCGGCGGCGCGTCGCTGGCTGGCGTGCGACGTCGCTGGCGCCCGCTGGTGGCGGTTCTGGTGCTGGCCGGCTTCGTCGTCCTCGCCCGGCCGGAACCCAGCGTCATCCGGGCCGCGACGATGGGGACCATCGGGCTGATCGGGCTGAGCCGGTCGAGGCGAGCGGCCGGCATACCCGTCCTGTCTGCGGCGGTGGTCGTCCTGCTCGTCGTCGACCCCTGGCTCAGCCGGTCCTACGGTTTCGCCCTCTCGACCCTCGCCACCCTGGGGCTGCTGCTCTTCACCCGCAGCTGGGGAGAAGCCATCGGGCGCCGGCTCCCGGGCCGCATCCAGGGATGGGGGCCTGCGATGGCCATTCCCGTTGCGGCACAGGCGATGTGCGCCCCGGTGGTCGTGCTGCTCCAAGGCTCGGTGTCGGTCGTCGGCGTGCTGGCCAACCTGCTCGCTGCTCCGCTGGTCGCCCCCGCGACCGTCACCGGGGTGGCTGCCGCGACCGTGGCCCCGATCTGGCCGTTCGGGGCGAGGATCCTGTGCTGGGTCGGGGCGGTGCCGGCACTGGGGATCGCCCGAGTCGCCCGTACCTGTGCCACCGTCCCCGGCGGCACCCTGCCGTGGCCGGACGGTGCGCCTGGAGCGATCCTGCTGACGGTCCTGACCGTCTTCGTCCTCCTCAGCGGCAGGTGGGGGAGCCACCGCGTCAGGCTCCACCCGGTCATCGCCACCAGCGTGTGCCTGCTCGTGCTCGCGGCAGCGGCCCCGACCTCGGCGGTCACCTGGCCCCCACCCGGCTGGCGCCTCGTGGCCTGCGACGTCGGGCAGGGCGACGGGCTCGTGCTCGCCACGACTCCCGGTCACGCGGTGCTCGTGGATGCCGGGCCGGATCCCGTCGCGATCAACTCCTGCCTGCGCCGTCTCGACATATCAGTGCTGGATTCGGTTGTCCTGAGCCATTTTCACGCCGACCACGTCGACGGGCTCCCCGGTGCGTTGGCAGGCCGCGAGGTCCGCGAGATCCTCGCCAGCCCGGTGCATGAACCGCCCTACCAGTGGACGGAGGTGCAGGCGTGGGCCGGGGCGCGCGGCATACCCATCCGTGACCTCTATGCCGGCGACCACCTGGCCTGGACGGGAGTCACGGCAGACGTGTGATGGCCGGCCCGACGGATCGCGTCGGGTTCCGTGCCCAACAACGCCAGCGTGGTGCTGGCGGTGCGGTCCGGCCCAGTCGACCTCTTGCTCCTCGGCGACGTGGAGCGAGAAGGGGCCCACGCCGTGCTCCTCGAGCTGCGGCGCAGCCCGTCGATGTCGGCGCAGGCGTCACGCTTCGACGTCGTGAAGGTGGCCCACCACGGCTCCGGAAACCTCGACGAGGGCCTCATGGAGGCGGTCCGCGCGCCTGTCGCGGTGATCAGCGTGGGCAAGGACAACGACTACGGTCACCCATCACTCAAGGCTCTGGAGGTCTTGCGACACAACGGGTATGCCGTCTATCGCACCGACCAGCGCGGGGACGTCGCCGTGGTTGCGCAGGGGGACGACGTGGCGGTCACCTGGCGCCGCCGATGAGCAGACCCGTCAGCGACAGTGGGCCGACCGCCGTCGGGAGGCCCCAGCGTCGTTCGGCCTGTCAGGTGCTGGCGAGGACGCGGGGCTTGGCCTTCGCGGCTTCGACGAGGGCCTCGATGGTGGCCTGGACGGCCGGGACGCGCTGCAGGTCGGCCGTGGTGACCACGCTGATGGACCGGCGCGAGGCCGGGTTGATCGGCAGGGTGACCACATCGTGGTGGTGGGCCGTCCGCAGGATGAGGTCGGGGATGAGCGCCACGCCCAAGCCTTCGGCGACCAGCCCGAGCACGGCAACGTAGTCCTCGGTCTCGAACCCGACGTGGGGGGAGAACCCGGCCGTCGCGCACATCTGCAGGAGGTGGCCACGGCACCGCGGGCACCCCGCGATCCAGTTCTCCTGGGCCAGGGCGGACAGGTCCACCACGTCGAGCGTCGCGAGCGGGTGTTCGCGGGGGAGGGCGAGGCGGACCTCGTCGTCGAGGAGCTTGTGGGTCACGAAGAGCTCCATGTCCTCCTCTCCGCGGCCGACGTCGGTGCCCTCGTAGGCGAAGGCCACCGCGAGGTCGCACTCGCCGGCCTTGAGCGCAGCGAGCGACTCCGGGGGTTCGGCCTCGGTGAAGGTGACCTGGACGTCGGGGAAGCGCTTCTTCACGAGGGCGAGCGCGCGCGGGACGAGGGTGGCCGAGCTGGACGGGAACGCCATCAGGCRGACCCGGCCGGCGCGCAGGCCCGCAATGGCGGCGACCTCCTCCTCGGCGGCATCGAGGGCGGACAGCACGCCAACGGCGTGGCGCGCGAGCACCTGTCCGGCCTCGGTCAGGCGTACGTTGCGGCCGACTCGTTCGACCAGCACGGTGCCGGTGCGCTGCTCGAGGCGGCGCACCATCTGCGAGATCGCGGGTTGGGAGTAGCCGAGGGACAGCGCAGCCCCGGTGAAGCTGCCCTCGTCGGCGATGGCCTTCATGACACGGAGACCTGCGGCGTCGATCATGGATGAAGCATAACTGTTCGTTATCAAGATGGTTAGTTGTTGATGGCATCGTGATGGATGATGCCGGCCAGGGGGACCCACCACCTGCGACTTGTTGCCGGCTGGTGGTCAGCGGAGCCGCGTTTGGGGGGTTGGAGACGATCTGCCGGCAACAGGTGGGGGCGCCTGCGACTTGTTGCCGGCTGGTGGTCACGGGAGCCGCGTTTGGGGGGTCTGGTGACGATCTGCCGGCAACAAGTCGCCGAGCCATGCCGACGGGCGGGTGTCGCCGGCCTCTGCTTTCATCGGTCCACGATGAAGCCTGAGCCCACCAGCACCACGCACGCGAACGAGCGCGCAGCCACCGAGAGCGACGCGCCTGGCCCCACAGACGCAGCATACCCGCAGGGGGCCGCGGCGCCGCACCGGACAGGCGTGGCGCTCTGCCTGTCCGGTGGCGGCTACCGCGCCGCCCTGTTCCACCTCGGTGCCGTTCGCCGGCTCAACGAGCTCGGTGTGCTGTCGCAGCTCACCACCATCAGTGGGGTCTCCGGCGGCTCGATCGTGGCCAACCTGCTCGCCGACCCCGAGCTCCGGTTCCCGGCGGCGGGCGGCATCGTCGAGGGTTTCGAGGAGTGCGTGGCCATGCCCCTGCAGCGGCTCGCCTCCCGCAACGTCCGGACGCCGGCGTTGCTGTCCAGGGTCAGGCCGTGGAAGTGGTTCGGCCCCGACGCGGCCGTCCGGGCGCTGGCCGACGAACTCGCCGAAGTCGTCCCCTGGTGGTCGAAACCGTTGCGCGACAACGACACTGGTGGTCCCGGAGTCGTGACTGGCGCGACCGAGATCGGCTACGGCGTCGACTGGGTGTTCGAGGGCCCGACCGCCCACCATCCCCACGGGCGGGTGGGGGACTACCGGCTGGGGTATGCCGCGCCGCCGGCCGGGCTGCGGATCGCCGACATCGTGGCGGCCTCCTGCGCCTTCCCGCCGTTCTTCGCGCCGATGGTGGTGGACGGGGTGGCGATGCACCTCACGGGGGGACACCGCGGCCTCGAGTCGGAGCAGGAGCGCGCCTCGATCATGCGGCGCATCCGGCTGACCGACGGCGGGATCTACGACAACCTCGGGCTCGAGCCCGTCTGGAAGCGGCACGCCACGGTCCTGGTCAGTGATGGCGGGGGAGTCTTCCGCGCGCGCACGGAGCGGACCGTCGTCGGCCGGACGCTGCGCATCCTCGGCATCGCCACCAACGGCGGGCAGTCGGTCCGCAGTCGGTGGCTCCAGGCCAGCTATGCGCGAGGCGTCCTCCGCGGCACGTCGTGGGCGCTCGACACGGTCGTCGACGGCTCCTACCCCMGCGAGACGACCGAGCTGGTCAACGCCGTCCGCACCGACCTCGATGCCTTCAGCCCAGCGGAGCAGCAGATCCTCGAACGCCACGGCTACCTCGTGGCCGACGCCCAGGTCCGGGCGCACTCCCCAGAGCTCGTCACCCGCGACACCCCGGCCGTTCCGCCGCACGACGAGGTGGCCGATCCCCAGGTGGCGAGTGCTGCCCTGGTCGACTCGGCGAAGCGCCGACTCCTCGGCAGGTCCTGACCCGACGTACCCTTGCCGCGTGACGCAGACCGCCGCCGTGACCGAACAGGCGCCCGCGGCCGACGAGCTGGCCGCGGTCGCCGCCCTGCTGGAGCGCGGCAACGTCCTCGTCCTGACCGGCGCCGGCATCTCGACCGACTCGGGCATCCCCGACTACCGGGGCCCTGACGGCACGCGCCGCGTGACCCCCATGCAGTACGCCGAGTTCCTGGGGTCCTCCGAGGCGAGGCAGCGCTACTGGGCGCGCAGCTATGTGGGGTGGCAGCGGTTCAACCGGGCCGAGCCCAACTCGGGCCACGAGGCCGTGGCGAGGCTCCAGGGCCGCGGGCTTGTCGGCCCGGTCATCACCCAGAACGTCGACGGCCTGCACCAGCGCGCCGGCGCCACCGACGTCGAGGAGCTGCACGGGTCACTGGCGCGGGTCGTCTGCCTGACCTGTGGCGACCGCACCTCCCGCTGGGACCTCGACGACCGGATGCGCGAGGCCAATCCCACCTACACGGTGACCAGCGACGAGATCCGTCCGGACGGCGACATCGTCCTCAACGACCTCGACGTGGCCGCCTTCCGCACACCCCTGTGCCTGGTCTGCGGTCACGACACGCTCAAGCCAGACGTCGTGTTCTTCGGCGAGTCCGTGCCGAAACCGTTGGTGGAGAAGTGTTTTCGCCTCACGGAGCAGGCCAGCGCGCTGGTCGTCCTGGGCTCCAGCCTCAAGGTCATGAGCGGCTATCGGTTCGTCCGCCGTGCGGCAGCGCTCGACATCCCGGTCGCGATCATCACCCGCGGACCAACCCGAGGCGACGGCGAGGCCACCGTGCAGCTCGACGCGCCCCTCGCCCCGACCCTCGAGGAACTGCTCAGCCGGCTGGCCGCCTGACGAACCTCACGCCGGTCGCCGGGCTATCAGCACCACGTCGATCGCGTCGCCCTGCTCGGTGGGCCGCACGTACTCCTCGCAGCGCTCGACGTCCAGGTCCCCGGCCGCCGCCCGCAGCTGCTCGGGTGTGTGCAGCAGCGCCGGGTCGGACGGGCCGCCGACCCCTTCGGTGAGGTTGCGCAGGCCGTGGCCGACGACCACCAGCGCACCGCCCGGCGTCAGCCACGTCCGGGTGCGGGAGACCACGTCGGAGGGCAGGTGGAGGTACGACACGAGGACGAGGTCGAAGAGGAATAGGGGCGCCGGGTGCCAGGACCGGGCGTCCGCCACCACCCAGTCGATCCGGAGCCCGCGACTGGAGGCCTCCTTCTCGCCCTTGGCCAGCCCCACCGCCGAGAAGTCGACCGCCGTGACCCGCCAGCCCTTCGAGGCCAGCCACACGGCGTGTCGGCCCTCGCCGGCGCCGAGGTCGAGGGCGCGACCGGGCGGCCAGGCGCCCACGATCCTTTCCACCTCGGCGTTGGGCGTCGCGCTCCAGACGTGCTCGTGGGCGGCATACCGCTCGTCCCACAAGGCCTGTCGGTCCGTCGGCCCACCGCGGTCGGGGTCGGGCAGCTTCGAAGCCTCAGCCGAGTCGTGCGTCCCGTGGCTGTGGTCGTGGCGGTGGCCGTGCTCGTCGCTCATCCCCCTAGCATCGCCGATATGAGCAGCATTGCCCCGGACAGCGGCCGCGCAATCGTCGTCCGTGACGCGACGCCGGCGGACCTCCCCGCGATGGCCGCCATCTACGACGAGCAGGTCCGCACCTCGGTGGCGACCTTCGACACCGAACCCCGCGGCGCGGCATACCTCGGTGAGAAGCTCGCCGCCACCGGTGCCGGCAACGTCGGCAACGTCGTCCTCGTCGCCTGCGCGGACGAGCAGCTGCTCGGGTACGCGTTCTCCGGTGCCTTTCGCCCGCGGCCGGCCTACGACGGCACCAAGGAGGTGTCGGTCTACCTCGCGGAGGGCGCGCGCGGTCTCGGCCTCGGACGGACCTTGTATGCCGCGCTGCTGGCGCGGCTGGACGCCGCACCTGAGGTGCACACCCAGGTGGCCGTGATCGCCCTACCGAACGACGCCAGCGTGGCGCTGCACGTCGCGTGCGGCTTCGAGCGGGTGGGAGTGCTTCACGAGGTCGGACACAAGTTCGGTCGTTACGTCGACACGGCCTGGTACCAACGGATGACTCCGCACGAGTAGGACTGGCGTGTCGCTGCGTCTCTTGGCACCCTCGAAGGAGCATCGTTCGCACGCTGTGGAGGTTGGGAGATGGGCGCCACCGGAGCCGGGCCGTTCGAGAACGACGACGCACTCGACCTGCTCGACGAGCTCGAGGAGTCCGAGCAGGACGTGCGACGCAAGCGGGTCGAGGCGGCCCTCGACCAAGTGGTCCGCGCGCGGGGGTACATCGAGGCGCCGACCATGTCGCAGGCGGTGGCCGCAGCGGTGCTCGTGGCTGCCTGCGACGACTTCGAATCCGTCGTGGGCGAACGCAATGTGCCCTGGTGGGTCGACGAGGAACCCATCGAGGTGGACGAACAGCTGGAGGAGCTCGCCACCCGGGCACTGCACCGGGCGATGCAGTCAGACGACAACGAGCTGTGGGAGCTGTGGGCCGAGGGTGACGGCGGCGAACGCTTCGCCACCAAGATCACGCACTACCTCGACGCGCTGGGTGACTGAGCGGGGGAATGGGCGGGGGACTGGGCGGGGAGCTGACCCTGTGCCCGACAGATCCCGAGAGCCGCGTCGATCTGGTCCAGGTTCAGCTGCGAGCAGGCGTGGCTCGCGGCGTCGATCAGGTCCGCGAGCAGTTCGATCTCGGACCCCAGCACCTGGTCGGTGAGATCGGGGTCGGGTTGGGCCTCCATGTGTAGAGAACGCACGTGCGAGTCGCCTGTTACGGGGCACGTGACGCACACGGGCCCGCGAGGTCCGCTTCAGTCCATTCGGGCGAATGAGCCATCAGCCGAACGGATGATGGGTCGACTCGTGCCGGCCCCACGACGCGCCTGCACGCACGTGTGCCGCGGAGCGCACGAGGCGCTCCGCGGCACACGTCGCCGGACCTGAGGGTCGAGCTCAGACCCGACGAAGCACCGCCGTGACCTTGCCGAGGATCGTGGCGTGGTCTCCGTCGATGGGGTCGAAGGCGGCGTTGTGCGGCATCAGCCACACCTTGCCGTCCTTGCGCTTGAAGGTCTTGACGGTGGCCTCGTTGTCGAGCATCGCCGCGACGATGTCTCCGTTGTCGGCCGTGGGCTGCTGGCGGACGACGACCCAGTCGCCGTCGCAGATCGCGGCTTCGATCATCGAGTCGCCGACGACCTGGAGGAGGAACAGCTGGCCCTCGCCGACGATCTGCCGGGGGAGAGGGAAGACGTCCTCGACGGTTTCCTCGGCGAGGATGGGCACACCGGCGGCGATGCGCCCGAGCACGGGCACGTAGGTCGCAGCCGGGCGCTGGTCGCCGGACCCGGTCTCGTCGTAGGTCGCCGTCTCGTCCTCGGCGGAGGCGCCGCCGCGGTAGCCCCGCATGTCGGCGGGGGAGTCGGGGGAGACCACCTCGATGGCGCGCGGCCGGTTGGGGTCGCGGCGCAGGAAGCCCTTGCGCTCGAGGGTGGAGAGCTGGTGGGCGACCGAGCTGGGGGAGGTGAGGCCGACCGCCTCGCCGATCTCGCGCAGGCTCGGCGGGTAGCCGCGCCGGTCGACCGAGTTGCGGATCACCTCGAGCACCCGTCGCTGCCGGACGGTGAGCCCGTCACCGCGATCGCGGTCGGGCAGTTCCTTGACGTTGTCGTCGCTCATGCCGCTTCCTCACTTGAGCAGTTTCGGGTGCAGGTGCAGGTCAGGTGCCGTATGCCGGGTGCTCGCGGAGCCGTTGTCAGTGCCCTCTGATGTGCTAGCGGCATGAACACAGCGTATGGCCTTCGAACGCCTGTGCCAAACATGTGTTCGACGCGTGTCTTGATTGATTCGAACATGCGTGCTAGAAATCAGTCAAGCAGTTCTTCGCACACCCGTTCGAGGAACGCAGCAGAGCACGTCACGATGGAGGACCTGATGAGTGCAGCAGTCGCTTGGGACGTCGCCCCCGCACCGGTGCGGGTCCCCGTTCGCCCGGCTCGCCCCCGCCTGGTCTCGGTGCCCACCGGCCCAGAGGTCGCCGTCGCTCCCGCCGCCCCGCTGCGCCTGACCCGTGCAGCCCGGCTCGCGATCACGCTCACCGTCGTGGTGACGGCCGTGGCCCTGGCGATCGCCGTGTTCTCCGGTGGCGCGTCCGCCACCGTGATCGACCACTCCACCACGGTGCAGTCCGGTCAGACCCTGTCGCAGATCGCGGTCGAGCAGCTCCCGCAGCTGTCCATGGCCGAGGCGGTCGCCCAGATCCAGGTCGCCAACGACCTGACCGACAGCAACGTCCACGCCGGTCAGACGCTGCTCATCCCCGCCGTCGGCTGAGACCCGCCAGCTGCCGACTGAGCGCGCCGGTCGAGTGCCCTACGCATTTCGCGCTACGCGATAACCACGATGCGCTGGGCGCGAACCTCGTAGGACCGTGGTCGGCATGCACACCACCACACGGATGGCGGCCGCCCTGGCCGCAGCTGCCGGAGCAGTGACCTTCTCGGTGCTCCCGGCCATCGCCGCGGCGGGAACTCCCACCTCGTTCACCGTCGACACCCAGTTCGTGGACGGACCCAGCGACATCACGGCCGCGACTGGTCCGCTCTCGGCATGCACCCAGGTCACCGACCTCGAGAACGCCGCCGACCTGCGGACCCACAACCAGCTCGTCTTCAGCGGGGTCAAGCAGCTCACCTGTGGCACGGCGACGGTGACGGTCGGATATCAGGCCTTCATCACCCTCCCCGCGTTCCAGAACCCGAACGTGCTCCCAGAAGGCGGCGGCTACCGGACCTTCGGGGACTGGTGGGTCATCGACTCGACCCTGCCGGGCGTGAGCTCGGGCGGCGGCAAGCTGGCGGGCGACAACCGCACCTGCACGCTCGATGCCGGCTCAGTCGGCTGCATCACCGACGCCTTCCGGGGCTTCGTCTCCTAGGACGGTGGCGGGCCGACCGCTCAGCGGTCGGCCCGCTTCGGCCTGCGTGCTGGGTGGCCGAGCTCGCCGCCCCAGAGGTGCGGGGTGCCTTCGTTCTCGACCAGGGACAGGTCGCGCCCAAGGAAGCCAGCGAGGCGCTGGGCCGCCACCCTGACCTGGGTGCGTCCTCGAGTCGAGACCTCAGGAGCGAGGTGCACCTCGACCTGCACGGCGTCGGGTCGCACGGTCCGTTTCCAGAGCCCGACGTTGGTGCCGTCGAGCACCACGCTCGCCCAGAACGGGTCGGTGTGTTCGGCATAGGGGTGGCCGGGCAGCGCTGAGAAGTTCACCTGCGGATAGGTCAGCACCGCCTCGTCATAGGTCGGGAAGAGGTATGCCGCCGGGGCGCCTCGACTGACCCGGCGCACCTGCGTCGGGTCGAACCAGTGCGGGATGCCGTCGACCTCCACTTCCTCCAGGTGGTCGCCGAGCTGTGCGAGCGCTGCCTTGGTGTCGCTGACCGTCATGGTGGCCCACCGGGTGAAGTCCTTGACCGAGGCCGGCCCGTGGCCGCTGAAGAACCGTCGGACCAGCTCCACGACAGCCTCGTCCCGGCTGCGTTCGGGTGTCGGCGCAATGACCTCGTCGACGAGGGCGTAGGAGTGGTGGACACCCTTCATCGGCCCTGAGCAGACCAGGCCGCGCATCTCCGCGACGATGAGCAGGTGGCCGAGCTGTTCGCCGGGCTTGATGCGTGAACCGCGCTCGACGAACGCCTCACCGAGCTCGGGTCGAGTGAGAAAGTTCTTGTCCTGCAACAGTTTTGCCAGCAGCTCGAACCCGTCGCCGAGCCGCTTCGTGTCGTCGAGGCCGAGCTGGCGGTGCCGCGCTCCCATGCTCGACAGCACGCGCGGCGAGGTGAGGGCGAGGATCCAGCGCAGGTCCTCGGGAGCGACGAAGTGCCACGTCGGCCGCAGGATGTGGGTGCGCAGGAAGGCGCCGGTGTCGAACTCACGCTGCACCGCGGCATACCGGTCCTTGCGGGAGCGCATGGCGAGCGAGAAGAAGGCGTGGTCGCGCTCCTGGCTCTGCACACACGTGAGCAGTCGCACGACGTCTGCGGCGCGGGGCAGCGGCGCCGAGCTGAGCCGCTGGGTGGCCAGCCGCTGGGCGAGGACGCTCGCGTGATCCATGGCGTCATCCTCTCGAATACCGCCGACAGGTGCGCGACCATGGAGGGGTGGAGCAGAGCACGACCGTCGACATCGCCGCCCCGCCGGAAAGGGTCTGGGAGGTGCTCACGGACGTCGAGCACTGGTCGGACTGGACCGCCTCGGTGCGCTGGGTTCGCCGCCTCGAGGACGGCCCGTTGCGGACGGGCTCGGCCGCCAAGATCAGCCAGCCCAAGGTCCCGACGGTGGACTGGGTGGTGACCGAGTTCGACCCCGGACGGATGTTCACGTGGGTGTCGTCCGGCCCCGGGGCGCTCACCACGGCGAGGCACTCGGTGGAGGCGCTCCCCGGCGGTGGCAGCAGGGTCCGCCTCTCGGTGGAGCAGAGCGGGATCGTGGGTTCGCTGGTCGGCCGGCTCTACCACGGGCTCACCGAGCGCTACCTCGCGATGGAGTCGGCGGGGCTCAAGGCGCAGTGCGAGGGCGGCCCCGCCTGAGGGACCGATGAGTTCGTGGACCGTTGCCGGTCGGTACTGCTGACAGGAACACCAGGAGACACGAACACCGGGCCGACGCCGACCGTGGGCACGGACCACGGAAGGCGGCAGTCATGGGCAAGGTCATCGCAGGGATCACGACGTCGGTCGACGGTTACGTCACCGGACCGGACGACGGCCCGGACAAGGGGCTCGGTGAGGGCGGCGAGCGGCTGCACTACTGGGTGTTCGGCGGGCCGTGGACCTATGCCGAGGAGCCAACCGGCCAGATGGGGGAGGTCGACAAGGCGTGGATGGACGAGGCCATGGCCAACTTCGGTGCGGTGGTCGGAGGGCGCGCGACCTACGAGGCAGCCGGGCACTGGGGTGACCAGAACCCCTGGGACGTGCCGTTCTTCATCGTCACGCACCGACCGGAGGACCAGCCCGAGGGCGACGCGTTCACGTTCGTCGACGGTCTGGCCGAGGCCGTCGAGCAGGCGCGGGCCGTCGCAGGGGACAAGGACGTGCACGTGATGGGCGGCGCCGACGTGATCCGGCAGGCCCTGGCCGCTGGGCTCGTCGACGACCTGTCGATCATCGTGGCCCCGGTCATCCTGGGCGGGGGCAAGCGACTGTTCGACGGCTTCGAGCAGGACATCGAGCTGACCCACAAGGGCGTCCGGCAGAGCGAGTACGCCACCTTCATCGACTACAGCGTGAACAAGGGCTAGATGGGTCGATCGACCCATCCAGGTGAGTGCGCGAGTGGGCGGATCGGCCGACGCGGGATGAGGCGGGCCCTTCGTAGCGTCGAGGGCATGAGCACCCACCCGACCAGGAGGCAGCCATGACCACCTCGATCTCCCCACACAAGGCAATCCCCACCACCACCGGCGGCGCCACCCACGCCGGCACGGCAGACCTGCACTGGCCTGCCCTCGCCGGCATCACGGGCCCGATCCTGTTCACCTCGGTCTTCCTC
The DNA here is from genome assembly GCF_056404275.1 of Pedococcus sp. P2_D9. NCBI lineage: Bacteria > Bacillati > Actinomycetota > Actinomycetes > Micrococcales > Intrasporangiaceae > Pedococcus > Pedococcus sp. P2_D9. The sequence continues at coordinate 182,171 of NZ_JBFUEI010000005.1, read as the reverse complement.
GTCCAGCAGCTGGCCCGCCACGACACCTACGACTGGGTCAGCGAGCCGGTGAGCAACCTCGAGGCCGGACCGCACGGCTGGGTCCAGCAGGCGAACTTCGTCGTGTTCGGCGTCCTCATGGCGGCGTTCGCTGGGGGGATGCACCGCGGTGTCGCTCGAAGCCGGCTGAGCCGGCTGGGCCCGCCCCTCCTCGGGCTGTGCAGCGTCGGACTGTTCATCGCCGCGGCCTTCCCCATCGAGCAGGACGCCCAAGGCGTCGCCTACGACCCCGGGTACCACTTCGTCGGCGGCGTGACCTTCTTCCTCAGCTCAGGGCTGGCGCTGCTCGCCCTGTCGCACAGCCTGCGGGCCGATCCGCGATGGGGCACAGTGCTGCCACGCTGGACCCTCGTCGCGGGGCTGCTGGCGTTGGTCGGGTTCGTGACGCTCGGCGCCTTCGCGATCGGCGAGGATACCCCACTGCACGGGTATGCCGGGTTGGCCCAGCGCGTCGTCATCCTCACCGTGACGTTCCCCTGCCTGGTCGCCCTGGCGCTGAGGTTGCGGAGCCACGACCTCAGGTACTGACTCCCCGCAGCTGGACGTCCGCGGCATACCCGCCGAGCTGTGCGGTGAGCTTGGCCGTCGCGGTGCCGGGGCCGGCCGGCGTCCAGGTCACGGTCACGGAGACCGCGTCGCCGGGGGCGATGGCGCCCTCGGTCTCGAGCTCGGCGACGAAGCCGGCCGTGGACGGCTCCACCACGAGGGAGCCCGCCGCGATGCCGAGCGCGTCCTTGCTGCCGTTGAACAGGTGGACGGTGCTGCCCACTGGGTTGGTGCCTGTCGTGGTGAGGTCGAGGCTGCGAGGCACGAAGGCGACGATGTCCTTGGTCGTGGCCGCGCCCGGACCGAGGATGACGTCGGCGACGCGTTCGATGAGGTGCCGGAAGGTCTCCTCGCGGAAGCCGATGACGAACGCGATCACGGCCAGGATGGCGATGCCCGGCCCGTCGTAGGCCACGGGCACCGCGGCCGCCGAGCCGCCACTGGCGGGCGTCGTGGGGGAGGCGGTGACGCTCTTGATGAGCAGCACGACGATCAGCACGCCGATGGTGCCGCACACGCCACCGAGCAGCGGGCGGGCGAGGTGCCACAGGTAGTAGTCGGGGTCCCAGTTGTGGGCGTGCTTGACGATGCCGACGAGGCTGATCGTCGCCCCGCCCAGCGCCCCTGCCCACGGCACCCACAGGGGCACGACCGACTGGAACGAGAACGACCAGTAGAGCCGGCTCGGCTCCGGGTCCTTGGAGTAGATCAGCACGGCGACGAGCAGCGCCGCCATCGAGATCACGTTGACGGCGAAGAAGATGCCGGGCCGTCGGCGCCAGTCGTCCTCGGGAATCGTGGCCATGCTCCGACGATCCTCCGTGCCTTTGCGGACGACATCGTCCGTTTGCACGAAGGTGCCACGTGTGGCGCGCAGCCGGCAGTCAGGTGAGGGTGCGGCGCATGACCAGCCGGGGCAGCTTGCTGGCGACCGCGTCGGTGGTCCCGACGACCGCGAACCCCGCCTTCTCGAACATGTGACGAGTCCCGACGAACGCCATCGTGAGGTCCATCCGCTGCTCGCCGGGATCGACCGGGTGGGCCTCGACGGCGGGCGCGCCGTTCGCCGCGGCATACGCCACGGCACCCTCGATGAGGTGCTCCGTCACGCCACGCCTGCGGAACCCCGAACGCACCACGACGCAGACGATGCTCCACACCGGAAGGTCGTCGACGGGACGCATGAGCGTCGACTTCGTCAGCCGGGTGATCTCCGAACGAGGGCCGATGTTGCACCAGCCGACGGGCTCGCCGTCGAGGTAGGTCACGACTCCTGGCGGGTGCTCGCGCTCGCACAGGCTGCGCATCGCGCGCTCGCGGGCGCCCGGTCCCGTCCCGCCGAGCTCCTCGATCTCCTTGGCCTGGAGGCGGTGGGACAGGCACCAGCAGTGGTTGGCGCGCCGGTTCTTGTTGATGACGTCGGCGAAGTCCTCGAACCGGTCGGGCGTCACCGGGTGCGTCTCCCACGTCTCCGTTGCCGTCACGAGTCCAGCAAAGCACCAGGCACAGACGACCCGCCCGAGTCGAGAGGGTGGCAAACCACTCCCATCACCGCCGGAGGGGTCGATCTGCCACCCTCTCGAGAGCTGGGCGCAGGTAGGGTCCGAGGGCCCGCTGCCGCATCGGCGCAGGTCAAGCGTGGTCGAGGACAGGAGGCGCGGGTGTTCGAAGCAGCGTTCTGGGGATTCGTCGGGGGAGCGGCTCTGCTCATCGGGGCGGCGGCCGGCATCTGGCTGCCCGCCTCCAAGCGCGTCATCGGCTGGGTCATGGCGATCGGCTCGGGGGTGCTCGTCAGTGCACTGACCTTCGAGCTCGCCGGTGAGGCCTACGACAAGGCAGGGGGAGTGTCGACCGTCCTGGGGCTGCTGGCCGGGTCGGTCGTGTTCTTCCTCGGCGACTGGTGGATCGACAGCCGCGGCGGGCACCGGCGCAAGAGCCCCAACGGCCCGCAAGCCGGCGCGGCTGGGACCGCGCTCGCGCTCGGAGCCCTGCTCGACGGCATACCGGAGTCGGCAGCGATCGGCGTCAGCACGATCGGCGGGGGAGGCGTGGGCGTGGCGGTCGTCGCCGCGGTGTTCCTGTCCAACATCCCCGAGGGACTGTCGTCCTCAGCGGGGATGAAGTCCGCCGGGCACAGCGCGCGGTTCATCATGGGCATGTGGCTCGCGGTCGCCGCAGCCTCCACCGTCGCGGCGGCGCTCGGTCGCGTACTGCTCGACGGAGCGGATCCGGCCGTGGTCGCGACCATCCAGGCGTTCGCCGCCGGGGCGATCCTCACGATGCTCGCGGACACGATGGTCCCCGAGGCGGTGGAGCACGCCGGACGCCTCGTCGGGCTGCTGACGGTGGTGGGGTTCAGCGCCGCGTTCCTGCTCTCGATGGCGTAACCGAGGTGGGACGCGGCGCCGCCCCTCCTGTCAGGCCTCGAGGCGGGTGCCGGTGTACGTCCCGGTGCCTTCGAACAGCATGCTGTCGTCCGGCGCGAACACGGTGAACCGGTAGGTCCCCGAGACCGTGTCCCCCTGCACCTTGCCGCGGATCTTCAGCCTCAAGGTCACGTCGGGATCACCGCCGGGCTGCCCGGCGATCGCTCCCCAGGCCGTGGCCTTGAAGCGGTTGTGACCGGTCGATGCCCACGCGCCCGTGGCGCCAGGCCCTGGCGGCTTGAGGTCGTTGGCGACGAGGACACCCCCCGTCGCGAGGCTGACGAGGGTCCGCCCCGGGTCGGGCTCGGCGGGCGGGTCGTCGGTGTGGTCCACCACCCACGTGCCCACCAGCCCCCGGCCCGAATGGCCCTCGCCCGCCGAAGCGGACGCCACCCCCGTGCCCCCGATCAGCACCCCTCCGGCGGCCACCCCCGCTGCGGCCCGGACCAGCTGACGACGATTCATCTCTCCCTGGCTCATGAGAACCTCCTCCGATGGTTCCCTGCAACGGCCCCATGCTGCACCCGAGCGCCCGGGGAGGGGTCCCTCACTCTGCGTAGGCACCAGTCGCCGGGCAGTGAGCCGGTTTCCCGTCGGGTGCCTGCGGATGGGGCCAGTGAGCGCCCCCACGAGCCCCCCATGAGCCCTCCACGGGCCCTCTACGAGCCGGAGCACCACATGTGGGGGAGCGGATTCGGGACAGACCCCACATCTGGGCGCCTCTGACGTCACATCAGTCACACCAGCACCAGTTTGGGCGTGTCGCGCCGCGCCGCCACAAGCCTCTGACCTGCGGCGATGCACACTTCGACACAAGTTTCGGGGAACGGCTTGCGTCGCAGGTCACAGCGAGGCACACTATCCCTACATCTAGTGGTTACACCGCTGTAGTTCGTCCACATGTAGTGCACAGGCTAGGGCGGGTTGTCCACACGTTGTCCCCAGCAAGTCCCCAGTTCCGTCCACAGGACGGGGCCGGATCCGCACCAGCAGACCCCACCGGGAGGAGACCGACATGCACTGCCCGTTCTGCAGGCACACCGACTCCCGCGTGATGGACTCGCGCACGACCGACGACGGCAGCTCGATCCGCCGGCGTCGCCAGTGCCCCGAGTGCGGTCGTCGCTTCACCACCATCGAGACGGCGAGCCTGACGGTCACCAAGCGCTCCGGCGCCAACGAGCCGTTCAGCCGCAGCAAGGTCCTCGTCGGCGTCCGCAAGGCCTGTCAGGGCCGTCCGGTCACCGAGGACGACCTCGCGATCCTGGCCCAGCGGGTCGAGGAGTGCATCCGCCAGCAGGGGCAGGCCGAGGTCGAGGCCCACGAGGTGGGCCTGGCGATCCTCGGACCGTTGCGCGAGCTCGACGAGGTCGCCTACCTGCGGTTCGCCAGCGTCTACCAGGCCTTCGACAGCCTCGAGGACTTCGAGGGTGCGATCACCCTGCTGCGCGCCGAGCGCGACGCCACCGGCACCGAGCCGGAGCCGCGCTCGCGACCACAGACCCAGGCGGGTATGCCGCCGGGCTAGGCCCCGCGGCATACCCGCCGTCCCGCACGGCCACGCACGACGAGAGACCAGACGAGAAGCACGGCCACAGGCGACGCACCACCAAGGGCAACGCACCACCAGAGCATCGCGGCACTGTCAGTGCCGCAGGAGACAATCAACAGTAGAAACACCCAGGGGCTAGGGAGGCCACCAGAAATGACTGAAACCGCAGGGGCACGTGCAGGTGCCCGGAAGACTTCCGGCAAGGGAGTCAAGGTAGAGCGGATCTACACCACCCCTGGTGTGCACCCGTACGACGAGGTGACGTGGGAGAAGCGCGACGTCGTCCAGCAGAACTGGAAGACCGGCGAGACGATCTTCGAGCAGCGCGGGGTCGAGTTTCCCGACTTCTGGAGCGTCAACGCCTCCACCATCGTGACCACGAAGTACTTCCGCGGCGCGCTCGGCACCGACAAGCGCGAGACCGGGCTCAAGCAGCTCATCGACCGCGTCGTGCTGACCTACGTCAAGGCGGGCAAGGACCACGGCTACTTCTCCTCCGCGGAGGACGCCGAGATCTTCGAGCACGAGCTGACCTACGCCCTGCTGCACCAGGTGTTCAGCTTCAACTCGCCGGTCTGGTTCAACGTCGGCACGCACAGCCCCCAGCAGGTCTCCGCCTGCTTCATCCTCGCCGTCGACGACTCGATGGACTCGATCCTCAACTGGTACAAGGAAGAGGGCTTCATCTTCAAGGGCGGCTCCGGCGCCGGCCTCAACCTGTCGCGGATCCGCTCGTCCAAGGAGCTGCTGAGCTCCGGTGGCACCGCCTCGGGCCCGGTCTCCTTCATGCGTGGCGCCGACGCGTCCGCGGGGACGATCAAGTCCGGCGGCGCGACCCGTCGTGCGGCCAAGATGGTCGTGCTCGACGTCGACCACCCCGACATCATGGAGTTCGTCCAGACCAAGGCGCGCGAAGAGGACAAGATCCGCGCGCTGCGTGACGCCGGCTTCGACATGGACCTCGGCGGCAAGGACATCGTGAGTGTCCAGTACCAGAACGCCAACAACTCGGTCCGCGTCAGCGACGAGTTCATGAAGGCGGTCGAGGACGGCACCGAGTTCGGGCTGCGCGCTCGCAACACCGGTGAGGTCATCGAGACGATCGACGCCCGCGAGCTGTTCCGCAAGATGGCCGAGGCCGCGTGGGAGTGCGCCGACCCGGGCATCCAGTACGACGATGTCATCAACGACTGGCACACCAACCCCGAGACCGGCCGGATCACCGCGTCCAACCCGTGCTCGGAGTACATGTCGCTCGACAACTCCTCGTGCAACCTGGCCTCGCTCAACCTGCTCAAGTTCCTCAAGGACGACGACACGTTCGACGCCAAGAAGTTCCAGCAGGTGGCCGAGCTCGTCATCACGGCGATGGACATCTCCATCTGCTTCGCGGACTTCCCGACCGAGGCGATCGGCGACACCACGCGTGACTACCGCCAGCTGGGCATCGGCTACGCCAACCTCGGCGCGCTGCTCATGGCGACTGGTCACGGCTACGACTCCGAGGGTGGCCGCTCGCTCGCTGCCGCGATCACCTCGCTGCTCACCGGTGCCGCCTACAAGCGCTCCGCCGAGATCGCGGGCGTCGTCGGTCCGTATGCCGGGTACGCCCGGAACGCGGACGCCCACAAGCGCGTGATGCGCAAGCACCAGAGCGCCAACGACGCGATCCGTCCGCTCGACACGATGGACACCTCGATCCACCGCGCAGCCACCAAGGCGTGGGACGACGTGGTCAAGGTCGGCGAGAAGAACGGCTACCGCAACGCCCAGGCGTCGGTGCTCGCCCCGACCGGCACCATCGGCTTCATGATGGACTGCGACACCACCGGCATCGAGCCGGACTTCTCGCTGGTGAAGTTCAAGAAGCTCGTCGGTGGCGGGTCGATGCAGATCGTCAACCTGACCATCCCGCGTGCGCTCAAGAAGCTGGGCTACACCGGCGAGACCATCGAGGCGATCGTCGAGTACATCGCCGACAAGGGTCACGTCATCGACGCTCCCGGCCTCAAGACCGAGCACTACGAGATCTTCGACACCGCCATGGGTGCGCGGTCGATCGAGGCCATGGGCCACGTGCGGATGATGGCGGCCGTCCAGCCGTTCCTGTCCGGCGCGATCTCCAAGACGGTCAACCTGCCCGAGAACGCCACGGTCGAGGAGATCGAGGACGTCCACATGCAGGGCTGGAAGCTCGGCCTCAAGGCGATCGCGGTCTACCGCGACAACTGCAAGGTCGGCCAGCCGCTGTCCGATGGCGGGTCTACCGCCAAGGACGCTGCCGCTGACAAGGTCACGGCTGCGGCCGAGGCGAAGATCGAGCGGGTCGTCGAGTACCGCCCGGTGCGCAAGCGTCTGCCGAAGCGCCGGACCTCGCAGACCACGTCGTTCGCGGTCGGTGGCGCCGAGGGTTACCTCACGGCCGGCACCTACGAGTCGGGCGACTTGGGCGAGATCTTCCTCAAGTTCGGCAAGCAGGGCTCGACCCTGGCCGGCGTGATGGACGCGTTCTCGATCGCGGTGTCGATCGGCCTGCAGTACGGCGTGCCGCTGGAGACCTTCGTCGAGAAGTTCACCAACCTGCGGTTCGAGCCTGCTGGTCTCACGGACGACCCCGACGTGCGGATGGCGCAGTCGATCATGGACTACGTGTTCCGTCGTCTGGCGCTGGACCACATGGACTTCGACACCCGTTCGTTCATGGGCATCCACACCGCCGAGGAGCGCGCACGTCAGCTCGAGACCGGGTCCTACCAGGCCACCGAGGCTGACGAGTCGGACGAGGAGCTCGAGGACGAGCTGGAGAACTTCAGCCAGTCCGCCCCCGTCACCAAGCCGGCCGCCGCGACCTCGACCCCCACGGTCGAGGGCAAGGCACTCGACGCCGACTCGGTGAAGTCCGGCGCCGGCGCAGCCAGCGCCCGCGAGGTCTCGGTCGAGGTCCACTCGTCCGCCGAGCTCCTTGAGAAGTTCCAGGGCATCTCCGCCGACGCCCCGATGTGCCTCACCTGCGGCACCAAGATGCGCCCCGCCGGCTCCTGCTACGTCTGCGAAGGCTGCGGAAGCACCAGCGGCTGCAGCTAACCCCCAGCCAGTCAAACAACGGKGGGCCCGGAGCGAGATCGCTCCGGGCCCACCGTTGTCGCGTGGGCCTGCCTCCCGCCTGGTCTGAGACGCATAGGAGCCGGTATGACGTACGAGTTGCCAGGCCCCAAAGTGCATTCCGTGCTCTGCTCCAGCGGCAGGAGACCTTCGCCTTCACTCCACCAGCGGGTAGCGTTGGGGTTGTGGATGGCGCTTGTCTTACGGCGTCCTTCCTGTTGTAAGGAGGCCGGGATGCCGAAGGTCGAACTGGACGTGGAGACGAGCGCCCCGCCTGAAGCCGTGCGGGCAGCCCTACTGGACTTCTCCGATCGACGGCCGGAGCTCTGGCCGGGCATAGAGCCCAGCCTCTACGAGGTCTACACGGTTGGCGATACCTTCGCCGACGTGCAGGAAGGCAGCAAGATGCCCGGGGCGACCATCTGGGCCAAGGAGCACTACGACTGGTCGGCGGGTGAGCTGGTCACGTGGACCGTTCGGGAGAGCAATTTCTGCGCTCCAGGCAGCTACGTTGCAGCCGCAATCGCGCCCCGAGGGGACGGCGGCACCCGCATACACGTGACGTGGAACCGTAGGCCAACCTCGATGGTCGGCCGGCTGGCCACCGTGCTGATCCAGCTCACCGGCGGCAAGCCAATCGCTGCTTCCATGCGCAGGGCGCTGGCCAGACTCGAGCGGCCACCGACGCCCTGACCGCTGTGCACGCGTTCGCCCCCGTCGAGTTCAGGTCGCCTACGGCTGAAGATTGAGAGCGCGCAGAGGCCGTTCGCAGATCCGCTAACACGTTCGCAAGCTGCTTGACCGCTTGGCGGCGGATTGACGCGGCTGGTCAGGGCGCAATTGCGGGGTGACGGGTGGACACGGCACTCACTGGGATGGCTGCGCCGGCTCGAGTACGAACCACACAGCCATCCCGCCTGCGTCCAATTGGGACCCCCACCTCGAGGAGAACGCGTCTACGAGCTGCAGCCCCCGGCCGTGGACGGCCAGCGGGTCCTGACTGACGTGGCTGGGGTCGATGACGACGTTCGAGCCGCTATCACGGACGGTCGTGGTAAGGACATCTTCGTCGAGGACGATGCGAAGCTCGCAGCCGGCATCGGTGTGGATCACGGCGTTGGTGACCAACTCGCTCAGGCACAGGAGGGCGTTGTCGATCGTGGCTCCATCGATGCCCCATGCGGTGAGAGTTCTGGACGCGAAGTGGCGCACGTGAGCGACTGCTCGGGGGTCGGCAGCCACGGAGTAGGTGGCTGCGTGTGCGCCCTCGGGCACCGGCTCCGTCTCCAGGGACATGCTGGCACGGGTGGTGGCCCGCTGGATTCGGCGGAGCTCCCCGCCAAGCCGCGCCCCCAGGTTCTCCAGGTCCATCAGCTGTGGCTGGTCGAAGGGCTGCGAAGTGTCGAAGAACAACGCGAAACCGCCCAGCATGTGACCGGCCGCGACGATGGGGACCGTTGCCACCCCTCGCGTGTTCGGAGGCTGGCGGTCGGCGAACCGCACATAACGGCCAGCCAGTTCGGCCAGTGAACCCAGCACAGCCTCCCCGGTGCGCACGGTGTGCGTCAGCGGGACCTCCTCATAGGCGTCGATCTCGCACCACGGGACGCTGCTTCCACCATCGCGGTCACTCGCGGTGAACAGCAGCCGCCGCCCACCGCCTTCCGCGAGTGCCAGCCCCGCCCGGTAGGCGCCCGGCACGTCGGCCAGCTGGGCGAGCGCGGACCGCGCCCACGTCTCCCCTTCAGGGACGGGTCTGCCTGCGACGTAAGGCGCCACTCCCGCAGGCTACCGACGTCCCACCCAAGCCCGAAACCCTGCGCCAGTACCTATGGTTCTACGTCACAACCGTCGTGGGACGGTGAGGGACGTTGATGAGGGCATAGGCCAAGAATCCTCCTCGGGAAGCCCAAAGCGTCCTAGCCAGGTCAGGTCCGCACCATCGGTCTGCTGGACACTTTCAGCGGCGGAGCAAGACGAGAACTCCCCCGTCAGCCCGGGCCGGCCGGGCCTCCACCCGAAGGAATGTGCTGGGCGCGCCAATCGGGCCCGTCGTTGTGACCGAACTCGATGAGGCCATACCTGCGGCAGGTGGATTTGACTGCGTTATCCGGGGACCGGTGGTGGTGCCATCGGTGACCAACAAGACGACACATCGCGCGCTTGACGTCCATGCCCCCAGTGTGAGGGCGTCGGCCCACCTGCACCAGCAGACGGGGAAACAGATCTACCCGATGGTCCCTGGACGCACGATGCCCAACTCTCGTCTTGGGATTGCCATGACGGAGACGTCAGCGTCCTCACCGTCCCACTTGAGATCACTGACGCCACACGGTGCCGGAACAAGCCGGCACCCAGCCGCGGGGACACCGCTTGTCGGCTCCATGAAGGCATATTCACCGCTCACATCGCGGCGGACAGACCTTTGGCTGCGCGTTCCTGACCGTGTCGACCGGACCCTGGAGCGTGGCCGTCGGCGTGGCCGCATGGTCTTGGTTGCCCCCAAGCTTGGAGCGGTCGGTTCGGCGAGGTGCGCTCGTTGCAGGGTTCAGCGGGTGAACGTGGCGCGGTACTCCGATGGTGTGCTCCCGGTGAGCTCGCGAAAGGCGGCGTTGAATCCCGACAGTGAGCCGTAGCCCACCTCGTGGGCGATCGTGGTGACTGGGGTGTCGTCGGCTGCGAGCCGTTCGACTGCCCGCAGGACCCGCATCCGTCGGAGGGTGGCACGCCAGGTCATCCCGACCTCGGCTTCGAAGCGGCGCGCCAGGGAGCGCGGTACGAGCCCGACCAAAGCCGCGACGGCCTCGAACCGGACCTCATCTGCGAGCCGTTCCTCGGTCAGCCGCAACGCGGTCCGCACCTCGGTCGAGCGCCCGGCCGGCATGACGACGGGGCTGGGTCGCTCGGCCAGCCGCCACACCACCGCAGCCAGCGCAGCGAACATGGTCCGGGCGTACAGGGGCAGCGGCTCGTCCGCCTCCGGCCACCCGCCGCACTCGGCAACGAGTGCCCGAGCCAGCGGGTCGAGGTCGAAGACCGTGAGGTCCTGCGGCGGTGGTGGCACGAAGTCGACATGGAAGAGGACCGACGCAGTCGTCGCCGGCTGCGGGATAGTGACCGTGGCCGGCCGCTCGGCGCGTAGCAGGGCGGCCCGGGCCGGGGGCAGCAACCAACGCTGCCCCTGGGCCTCGAGCCGCAGTGCGCCCTTGGAAGCACACAACAAGTAGTGCCGGTCGACGACCAGCTCGGTTGGCCCGGTCGGCGCGAAGGACCGGGTGAACGCAAACGCCTCACGGGTCACGGGTGGACTCCCACGCACCGATCGTAGGGACGCAGTACCCGTCAGGCGACGGACTCGACGAGTTCGGCGCGGAACCGACGGCTCACCGGCCCCTCGGTGACCAACGGTCGCAGGACGGCGTTGGACCGGGTGAAGGCGTCGGAGGCCAGGTAGGCGACGAACGACGGCTGGTCAGTCCACTCATGAACGACGGTCACGATGCGGTCGTCCTCGCGCGACTCGTAGACGCGAAAGGCAAGGTTGCCCGGCATCGAGCGGACCAGGGGCCGCTCGCTTTCGAGCTGGTCCAAGGCGAGGGGGCGGTCTGCTGCGGAGGTCCCGAAATCCAGGATGGCGATGAACACTTTGTCTCCTAAATGCTGCTGGTGTGGATGGCTGCTCCAGCCTCGCCTGCAGGACCCCGGGTCCGCCTCCGTACAGCGGACCCATACACACGGCTAACGGACACACCCACCCATCACCGCGAATACCGCCATCGGCGGACTAGTCGACATGCGGCGAAAGACCAACCCGGATCTCGCTCTGATGCGGCTGAGTGGCCGACGCACTAGGACGTGCCGCAAACTCGTGGACCCGCCACCAGTGGCGACGGCGCGCCGCCTCCACAACGCTCTGCGACCTCAAGATCCTGATGTCGGTACAGGCTGGCGGCCCTTCACGACGGCCCACGTCAGCGGGACACTTGGTGATCTGGAGGCGCGAATGATCTCAGCCAATCAAATATCCGCCGCACCGCCCATGCCGGCTCGGCAAAGGTCGGGCCGGTCGGTCATCGCCTGGCTGGTGGGGGTGGTCCTGGTCAGCGGCTGCGCAGGGACGGGTCCGGCCACAGACGTCAGGACGTCGGTCAGCGCAGGCCGGGCGTCCACCGCAAGGCCCGCGATACCGCACCCTGAGAAGTTGACCGCAGCCACTGAAAAATACCTGTCGAACATCCTGTCCCCAGCGACCTCCACTGTCCGCGCCGTTCTGGTCACCGTGGACAACCGCCCAATCGTGCAGCTCTACCGCTCCAGCACGCCGGCGCAGTCGCACGACGTGCACTCGGTCACCAAGAGCGTCATGGCAACCCTCGTTGGAATCGCCCTATCCGAAGGACGGCTGCACTCCCTCAACGACACGTTGGCAACGTTGCTTCCCCAGCACGCCGCTGACATGGATCCGACCGTGTCGGCCATCACCTTGCGCCAACTCCTCACGATGACAGCCGGACTGCCGCCGGACCTGCCCAACGGGGACCCACCCGCCTCAATGTCCGGGCCAGACTGGGTGGCCAATATCTTGCGGACCGGCACCGTCACGCCACCCGGCACAGCATTCGCCTACTCATCCGCTGGATCGCACCTGCTCTCCGCCATCCTCACCGACGCAGTGGGCGCATCCGCGCTGGAGTACGCCAGACCGCGACTCTTCGAACCACTCGGCATCGACACCCGCAACGCCTTCGAGCCGAACATCGAGGACCACGCAGCCATCGCGGCATACGACAAGGCGAACTTCGCGTGGCCGAAAGACCCCACCGGTATCCAGATCGGCTTTGGCGCCCTGAAAATGGCGCCACGAGACCTGGCCAAGCTCGGCCAGCTCTACCTCGACGGTGGCCAGTGGAACGGCCGCCAACTCGTCCCCAAGGCGTGGGTGAAGGACTCAACCACCGCGCAAGTCGCCACTCAAGGAACGAGTTTCACATTCTCGGAGAACTACGGGTACCAATGGTGGGTCACCAAGGAGAACGGCCGTCACGCATATGCCGCCGTCGGATTCGCAGGACAGCTCGTCGAAGTCGTCCCCGACCTGCGCCTGGTCGTGGTGACCGCCACCGAAGCTGGCGAAAACAACCTTCGTTTCGAGCACCTCCGCGGACTGGTGGCGGACGCGATCCTGCCTGCTGTTGGCGGTTAACCCGGAAGCGCCAACAGAACGCGAGCAGGACTGCCGACATGCGGCGATACGACGCAACAGGTCGCGCCATCAGCTGACGATCGCTGAGAAGGTGGCAGCTCGCCAATCCAGAGGGTCCAGTTCATTGGCGTTGAGCAGGACACGGACATGGCCATGCCACGACGCTGGGCGCAGGCAGTGCAGCTGGCCAACCGCCCGGCCCCGTGCCCGAGGCTGCTTCGGTGCGCTGATCGGTAGAGAGCCGGTCGACGTGAGAAGTGGGAGTACCCATGGCCAAGCCCCGCATCTTCCTGGGCTCGTCGGGCAGTCAGGCCAGACGCTCAAGGCTCTGACCCGTGGCCTCAAGGACGTAGCGAACGTCGAGCCGTGGACCGCGACCTTCAATCCTGGTACCACGACCCCTCGGACGGCTGGTCGAGCTGACTCGCGAGGTCGACTTCGCGGCCTTCGTCTTCGCCCAGGACGACTGGACCCGCGCCGAACCAACGCTCCCGACGCCGATGCAGCAGCCCAGGGGAAGGCCTCCCCACGCGACAACGTCGTCTTCGAGGCGGGCCTTTTTGGCGGTGTCCTTGGTATGGAGCGAACGTTTATCCTGCACGCCAATGGGGCAAAGTTGCCGACCGAACTGCTTGGGCTTGCCTGCGTCCGGTATGGCGACGCGACCAAGGCGGCCGAGGTCAAGTCCGTCAACCAGAAGTTGCGGAAGGCGATCGAGGATATCGGTGGACTGTCCCGGATCGTGGGTCTGTGGTGGCAGTTCTCGATGACCGAGCGAAGCACGTTGGAGCCCTCTGCGGTAAGCCTGTTGCAGATCTCACGGGACCGCGAACGCCTGCTAGAAGTGAACGGCCGCACCTGGCAGGAGGACGGCACCCTATCCGCTCGCTACTGGAGCGAGGCGACCAAGGAGATGAAGGACCCCGGCGGCATTTTCTACGCCTGGAAGGGCGAGCGCCCGCGTCACCCGAACGCACCGGCAATCCATGGAACGGGCGAGATCAAGCTTGAGACGGAAGACCGCGCCGTCGGCTTCTGGACCACCCGGTCGGACGACGAGCTCACGCTCAACGCTCGGACATCCGGCGTCTACCTGAGGGCAGACATCGATGATCTCAAGGTCCTTGACGGACGCGACAATCAGGCTCGTGCGACTCTGATCGCCGAGCGAATCCTGGACTGGAAGGCGCTCGCGATCTCCTGAGGCATCGTCGTCTCGCGCCGGCGCGGACCGCACGAGGAAAGGTCTTGTGGTCCACCACGGACCTCCGGGCGCCAGGCTTAGTGACTGGGCAGCGCTTTGAAACATGCCGCTCATCGGGGTGGTCTGACGGAGTCAGTGTGATCGGAGAGGGTAGGCAAGGCCTACGCCCGGCGCCAAGAGGCGCCTTGGCTTCGGGCCATTGGCTCGTACCGGGACCTGACGGCGTTGGTCAGGACAGTCGACGGCTGTCGACCAGGACATTCATGATTGCCAGGGACGGCTGGGCCGAGAATCGGCGGAACAGCATCGGAGCGGCAGGCGGGTCGGTCGCTGCGCGCATGGCATCAAGCGCGGCGAGGTCCCGCCACCGCGAATGAATCGCCCAGTGTCCCTTACCGTCGCCAAGCAACTGTGTCTCGAGCAGTCCGTCGGGCAGGTTTCCTGCCAGCAACATCTTGTAGGCGGCGATCAAGTCCTGGGCGCGGCCCTCGTGCACATTCGCGGTCACGATGGTAAGGATGTTCATGCCACCAAGGGTCCTCCACGAAACCACCTCGGAAACCGATAAGTAGCGTATGCGTCGACGCGGTGTCCGGGCTCAGTCGAAGCCTGCCCTCGGGGAGCTGGGGGCCAGTTCCTCGGACGCCGCTGGCTCGCTGGCGGTCCGATAGGACCGACCCCTCACCGCCCCCAGGCGTGTGCAGGCACAGCATGCGAGCCCCTCGCGCCCGGGCCAGATTCATCGGGTGGGGCTGGTCGGCGCAAGGCATCCGCTGGCCCGGATGGCCAAGGGGGGCTATTCAAGGGTTTCCTTGACAACTCCGTGTTCATGGATCATATTCAAAGGATCACTTGAATATGTCGGAGGTACTGATCATGACTGAGACCAAGGCAACTCGCGTCATGCCGAACCCGGTGGATCGAAGGTCGCCCGGCGGCCAGCTTCTGGAGGCTCTGGCCGCGCGGGACTTCGACCGCATGCCTGACTGCTTCGAGGCCGGCGCAAACATGCGAGCGATGCTTCCCAGCGGACCCACCGAGTTTCGCGGCGCCGCCCAGATCGTCGAGAACCTTCGGATCTGGTTCGGAGGCGCCCTCGAGTTCGAGGTGCTGGACGGTGCCGTCAGCGAGGTCGCTGGCAGGCCACACGTGACGTGGCGCCTTCGCATGCATCCGACGCCTTGGGGCGACGATGCCTGGCACGTCATCGAGCAGCAGGCCTACCTGCAAGCTGGCGAGCGCATCGCGTCGATCGACCTCCTGTGCTCGGGATTCCAGCCCGAGAACCGCATCTGACCGACTCCAGCCGTGACGATGTACCACATCCGTGGTCCGCAGGGACGGCTTCGCGTATTGGGTGGACTGGGTGACGAGGGTGTGAGTTGCTCAGAATCTTTGTGCCTATTGGGCGTGGACTTCTGCTTCGCGGCCTGGTCGGTGAACCGTGGTTCCTAGGGGCGGGCGACCGGGAGGCGGGCCGCGTTCCACTCGGGGAAGCCGTCTTCGAGTCGCGCGGCGGTCAAGCCCTGCCTGCTGAGCAGCCGGACTGCCTCGTCCGCATAGACGCAGTACGGGCCACGGCAGTAAGCGACAACTTGGGCGCCGTCGGGGATCTCCCCGAGGCGTGCCCGCAGGTCGTGGATCGGGATTGAGATAGCGCCACGGATATGGCCGCTGGCGTACTCGGGCTCGGGGCGCACGTCGAGCACGATGATGTCGCCGTCGCGCAGCCGTGCGCGCAGGTCGTCACGGCTGATCGTGCGGAGTTTGGTCCGATCGCCGAGATAGTCCGCGGCCAGCTGCTCGAGGCCCGCGACGTGCTCCTCGGCGGATCGCCGCATGGTGCGCCATAGCTCACCGACCAGCTCAGTGGACAGCGAGTAGTAGATCCGGGTGCCTTCACGGCGGGACCGGACCAGTCCCGCGCGCAACAGCCGCTGGAGGTGCTGGGAGGTGTTCGCCACACTCTGGTCGATCTCTTCGGCGAGCTCCTCGACGGACCGTTCGCCCTGAGACAGGACATCGACCAGCTCCGCGCGCCGCCCGTTGGCCAGCGCCTTGGCTGACTCCGCCAGGGCGTCGTAAAGAGCGGCCTTTGCACCAGGCTCCGGCATCTTGTCCCTTTCTGCGCACCAGCGTATTCAACAAGCCTCTTGACAATCGCTACTCTAGCGGAGTTCTATTCAAGATAACCATTGAATGCCCGGGGAGGTTGCGAGACGATGATCACCACCGTGGACACGAAGACGCTCGAGGCCAAGGTCAAGGACATGTACCGGCACGTGGCGCAGCAGCCCCACGACCGCTTCCACTTCGAGCTCGGCGAACCGGTCGCTCTGCGCGCTGGGTACGACGCGGACCGGCTCCCGGAGCTACCGGCTGGCGCCGTCGAGTCATTCGCCGGTGTGGGTTTCTTCTTCGACTTGGCCGACCTCAAGGTCGGTGAGACCGTGGTCGACCTGGGTAGCGGGTCCGGGATGGACGCCTTCTACGCAGCGCGGCTGGTGGGCCCCGCCGGGCTCGTGTACGGGGTCGACTTCACCGCCGAGCAGCTGGACAAGGCACGCCGGCTGGCCAACGAGCCGGTTTCGCTCAGGTCGAGTTCCGGGACGGCCACATCGAGGAGATCCCACTTGGAGATGGCACCGTGGACTGCGTGATCTCCAACGGGGTGATCAACCTCTGTCCGGACAAGAAGGCGGTGTTCGCCGAAGCCGCGCGAGTCCTGAAGCCTGGCGGGCGGCTCGTGATCGCGGACATCATCAGCGAGCAACAGCTCAAGGACTCCATCATCTGCAACGCCGACCTGTGGGCATCCTGCATCGGCGGCGCGGCCCAGCAGGACCGGTACCTGGAGGCCATCGAGTCGGCCGGCTTCACCATCACCCGTCACCGCGAGAACGCGTACGCGTTCATATCCGACCAGGCCCGCAATGCCAGCGCCAGGTACGGCGTCAAGAGCATCTCCATCCTCGCCACCCTGACCACCGATTAACCCACACCACCGGAGGAACCCATGTCCGACAAGCAGAACATCGACACCCCGCACGAGCAGCGCCCCTTCAAGGCTCACGGCCACCTGGATGTGGTCACCCTCGGCGACTTCACTCTCGGTCGCGGCGTGTTCGAACCAGGTTGGCGCTGGTCAAACGACGTCAAGCCCATCGCGGGCACCGACTCCTGCCAGACCCACCACACGGGAATCTGCCTTTCGGGAAAGATGACCGTCCGGTTCGACGACGGCAGCGAGGTCTCCATCGGCCCCGGCGACGTCGTAGACCTTGACCCCGGGCACGACGCGTGGACCGACGGCGACGAGCCCTGTGTCCTGCTCGACACCGGAATCAAGGCCTATGCCAAGCCCAGCTGAGGGGTTGACATGCAGATGGAGCCGGACAGCACATGACGCAAACCCTTACGCTCCCGATGGCCGACCAGGGACTGGGCAACACGGCATACCTGGTCGACCTCGGCGACGGCTGCGCCCTGGCCGTCGACCCCAGTCGTGACCTGCGTGCGTTGCAGGCGGCCGCTGACGCCCGGGGTCTTCGCGTCACCGTCGCCGCGGACACCCATCTGCACGCGGACTTCCTTTCCGGTTCCCGTCAGCTCGCTGCGACTACGGGCGCGACGGTGCTGGCCTCGGCCGCCGGGAACCGCAGGTACGACCACCACGGATTGAGCGACGGTGACGACTTCGACCTCGGGGGGCTGCGGCTGCGCGCCCTCGGAACGCCAGGGCACACCGACGAGCACCTGTCCTACCTTCTGCTGGATGGCGACCACCCTGTCGCGGTCTTCACCGGGGGCTCATTGCTGGTCGGAGCAGTTGCACGAACCGATCTTGTCGACCCTGACCGCACGATTGAGCTCGCCCGGGCTCAGTACCGGTCGGTGCACCGACTCCTGGAGCTTCCCGACCACGTCGAGGTGTGGCCAACTCATGGCGCTGGTTCCTTCTGCGCCGCACCCGGCGGCTCCGCCCGCACCAGCACCATCGGCGCCGAACGGGCCAACAACCCGCTGCTGTCCGCCGCAGACGAGAACGCGTTCGTCGCTCGGCTGCTCGCCGGGCTCGGCTCGTTCCCGCCCTACTTCCTGCGGTTGGCCGAGATCAACCGGCGCGGACCAGCGATCCTGCCCCGTCGGCTCGGGCTGGAGCAGCTCACACCACGGGCGGCCGTCGCGGCGCAGGCCGCGGGCGCCATGATCGTCGACGTCCGCCCAGTGACCGCCTTCGCCGCCGGACACCCCTCGGGCGCCCTCTCGATCCCGCTACGGCCCGCGTTCGCGAGCTGGCTCGGCTGGCTCGCACCCAACGACACACCACTCGTCGTGCTCCGCGAACCCGACCAGAACGTCGAGGAGGTGCTTTGGCAGGCCGCCAAGATCGGCTACGACAACATCATCGGCGAACTGGCCGGCGGCCAAGAGGCCTGGTCCGCCGCATTCCTGCCGACCCATTCAGTGCCGCTGGTCGAGGCAAGCGCCGGGATGAGCGCCGCGGCCACCGTGCGGGTCTTGGACATCCGTCAGGAGGCCGAGTACCGAGCCGGACACGTCCCTGGTGCCCTCAACATCGAGCTCGGCGACCTCCCCCCTGTGCTCGGCCACCTCGCCAACGTGCCAACCGTGGTCATGTGCGGGCACGGCGAACGTGCGATGGGAGCAGCGTCTCTGCTGTCAAGGGCGGGATTCACCCAGGTCGCCGTTTTTGTCGGCAGCCCTCAGCAATGGGCCACCGCCCACGGCGAGGACCTGGCCAGCGGCCCGTGAGACGGGCAGGGGGGTCGGCGTCTCCCGTCTTCGGTGTGCGAGCGAACGCTGCCCAGTTTGCTCTGCTGGTTGCCGTAAACGCTCTGGTCGGCGGAACGCTGGGCCAGGAACGCACCGTCCTGCCGCTCCTTGCGACTCAGGAGTTTGGGCTCGACTCCTACACTGCGGCGCTGACCTACATCCTCGCGTTCGGCCTGGCCAAGGCGTGCACCAACTACTTCGCCGGGACCTGGTCTGAGCGATACGGGCGAAAGCCCGTCCTGGTCGCCGGGTGGCTGGTCGCCCTCCCCGTCCCCCTGCTGCTCATCTGGGCCCCCGAGTGGTGGATCGTTGTCGGCGCAAACGTTCTGCTGGGCATCAGCCAGGGGCTGACCTGGTCCACCACGGTGATCATGAAGATCGACCTCGTCGGTCCCCGAAACCGGGGCCTGGCCATGGGCCTCAACGAGTCGGCGGGCTACCTCGCCGTCGCCGTGACGGCCCTGCTCACCGGCAACATGGCGGCACACCACGGACTTCGGCCCGAGCCGTTCCTGCTCGGCGTCGCCTACACCGCGCTCGGCCTGGGCCTTTCCACGCTCTGGGTCCGGGAGACTCGTCCGCATGCCGCCTACGAGGCCGCCGAGGACCCCACCACCAGCGACCTCACCAACCGGCAGGTGTTGGGCCTGACCAGCTTCCGTGAGCCCGCCCTCTCCTCGGCCAGCCAAGCCGGCTTGGTCAACAACCTCAACGACGGGCTCGCCTGGGGCCTGTTCCCCGTTCTGTTCATCTCAGCCGGAATCGGCCTCACTCAGGCCGGCTTGCTCGTCTCCCTCTATCCCGCTGTCTGGGGGGTGGGACAGCTCGTCACCGGGGCACTGTCAGACCGTTGGGGCCGCAAGCGCTTCATCGCCGGGGGCATGCTCCTTCAAGCGGCTGCTCTGATGGCCATCGCGACAGCCAACTCGCCGGTCCCGTGGGCCCTAGCGTCCGTGCTGCTCGGCATCGGCACCGCCATGGTCTATCCCACCCTGCTGGCCAGCATCGGCGACGTCGCCCACCCCGGCTGGAGAGCACGCGCCGTTGGCGTCTACCGACTCTGGCGGGACCTAGGGTTCGCCGTCGGCGCGCTGCTGACCGGCGTACTGGCCGACACCTTCGGTATCCGCCCGGCGATCTGGGCGATTGCCGCCCTGACCGCCGCATCGGGGCTCGTCGTCGCCAAACGCATGTACGAAACGTGCGCCACTTCACAGCATGACCGCTAGCTTTCGAGCAACTCTGACCAAGCGAGTCGAAGAACTGCGACATGGGACGGTGTCCCGCCCAGGCTCACAGCCTTGCGACGAAGGAGCCGCAAGGCTGTGAGCCCTGCTCGGCGAAGGCCGCTGCTGGTTTCCCACTTCGCGCGACTTCGAGCAATCCGAGGGGACGCGGCGAGTGCTCGCGCTGCGTACTACTGACCCAATGCATTCTGTCTCTCGACCGTCCGCACCGACCCCAGGCCGCAACCAGACTCGGTCACGAGGTCACGCACCCTCTCACACAGGCGTGGTGAGGGGGTGCGAAGAGGCCGATCACCTTGGCGTACGAAATCGGCCAGTGCTCACGTCCGTTGATGACGAACCGGGTCTCGTCCAGACGGAGCCGGAGCCAATCAATCTCGTCGAGTTCCCTGCCGGCGTTGACGACCAGCGGAAGCGACCGCAGCCGCTGATCGTGACGCAGCTGCTCCACGACGTTCATGCCCGCCGACGTCAGAAGCCGAGGTCGAGCACGAGCAAGTCGGGCGGCGCCTCTCGGCTCACGACCAGGGCCTTCGTGCCGGTGCGGGCAACGCGGTCATGGACCCGTGGTCGGTGAGGAAGACTTGGAGGACCTGCCCCACTGCACGTCGCCCTCGATCACGAGCACGTGGTGGTGGCGTCCGCGCTCAACGACTTTCGCAGGAGCTTGTCTATTTGGACCAACGTGGCAGGAGCATGAACAGGTCGACCGACTGTTCTGCTGGTGCTGCGGGAATGCGTCTAGGAGCGGGATCTGATCCGGTTCTGGTCCCATATGGAAGTCGGGGTCTGTGCCGGCTGCGCGCAGTGGCTGCACCGCCGCGCTCCGCCTCTATCCGAAGGGTGACTTCAGGTGGTGCCTTTCCATCAGTTCCGGGACCCAGGTGGGGTCAAAGAAGAGTCCGTAGGATGCGGCCAAGGGCGCAAGCGTCGCCGGATCCGGGTCGCCCGTCTCGAAGATCTCGGCGAGCTCGAGGAAGAAGCGTTCGAAACCGGCTGGCGTGATCACTTCAATCATCCGTGCCTCAGTCGTACCGGCGTTCCACATGGTGTGCACCTCACCTCGCGGCTTGCTGATGTAGCCGCCGGCTTGCAGGACCACCTCGTCCGGTCCCGACCTGAAGCCGATCTCACCGGCGGTGACGATCGAGAACTCGTCCTCTCTGGTGTGCACGTGAGGCGGGACAAGGGCTCCGACGGGGAACGGGTGCTCGACGATGGCCATCTGCCCCCCCGTCTGGTCACCTGTCAGCCGAAACCCGACTCCGATGGACCCGATGGATCGGTCTGGCCCATGCGGGGTGGGTAGCACGGTCAGGGGCAGTGCCCGTCCTCCCGCAGTTGCTTGCGTGAGTGTTGCCGGAGGCTCCGTGAGGCTCATTCGTGTCTCCTTGCTGGTCATTAGGCGGAACTGCGGTCAGTGAAAAGGGGGGGCACCGGCAGGGAGGACGTCGTGCTGGGAATATCCGTCAATGCTGTTGAGGACACTTCCGTGGTTGATCTGTCCCGTGCAGGTGTGTGTCGTTGTCTGATTTGGTTCGCTCAGGGGTGTCCTAGAAGGGCACCATCACCTTGAGCAGGTGGCTCGTCATGAGGTGCCCGGCGGTGCGTCCGGACAGGACTCGACAGAAGTCGACGGCGTCGAGAGTCAGCTCGAGCCCGTCCTCGCCCTTGGAGAATCTGCCACCGGCCGGGCCCGTGAGGTGTAGCCGGTAGGGACGGCCGTGCCGGTCGGCCCACTCCTCGACGACGTCGGCAACCAGCACACCGTCGTGGTCGGGTGTGAGTACCGGTGCGGTCCCTGTCGCTCGGCAGATGTCCATTCGGTGCATCCATGGGTCCCGGGTCAAGATCGTGTCGATGAGGTATCCGTTCGTCCAGCGCTCGGTCTTGCCGGCGACGTCTTGGGGATCCGGCAACTTCATTCGACGCACCAGGGCCGGGGTTCGTCGCCGCCCACGTGCGGCACGGGGACCGATCACCGCAAACCGATCAACCAGCTCATCCGTGGTGAGGTCGGCATGCTCCTCGACCTGCAGGGCAGTGAGGGCGTCCAGTGCTGGGCCGCCGCGACGCTTGGACACCAGGGACTGCCTCAGCGTCTCTTTCAGGCCTGTCGCCATGAGGGCCATCCCGGTTGTATGGCCCGCTATCGCCCTGACATCCCATTGCGGGCAGTCGGTGGCCTTGGTCCAGTCGTCTTGGGACAGTGAGCGCAGCAGGTCAAGGAAACGCTCGTACTCCGTCGTCGCGAGCCGCATCGCCGCATCGCGATCCATTCGTGGATAACGCGGCCCAGTTCCGGCCTGTTGATGGTCTGTCACGTTCATGGGGTCTTCCTCCTCCGTGGTGCACCAGGTCTGACTTCGGTGAGAAACATGTCGACAGCCCGGGGCAGAAGGCGCCGCCAACGCTCGCCCCCGGGATCGTTGGCGTTCTGCTGACTGGCCAGACCGGCGAGGGTCGCCGTCCACAGGTCGGCGGCGTCTGGGTCGGTGATGCCCAAGCGGTTCAGGAGACGGTACAAGCGCTCGATCGCCTGGACTGCGAACGCGTAGGATTCGGCGCTCGGCGTGAAGCCGGGGACGGGTCGCTGATTCATCAGCGCGTTCCGCTCCGGGTCCGCCGCCATCGCGTCGAGCCAAGTCGTCGCCGCAGCCAGCAACGCTGCTCGAGGGTCATCAGGGAGATTGGGCTCCTGCGCCGCGGCGGTCGCGTCGAATTCCGCCCACGCCTGGCCAAACATCGCATCAATGATCGTGAGCTTGGAGTCGAAGTGGCCGTACAGCGAGGGAGCGCGCATACCCACCCGCTCCGCAACACTGCGCTGCGTAAGCCCGGACCAGCCCGACTGCCGAACCACCGCCCACGCGGCCTCGAGGATCTCGTTTCGCGTGGCTTGACGACGCCGCGACAGTCTATCGCTGTTCGGTTCTCCTAACATAGTTAGGAGAATGCACCTGGGATGTACCTCTCGTCAACACCTTGGATGGACGACTCGTCAATTGGGCTACGACCAAGTGACCACCCCTGGGCCGCGACTGGTCAGGGCCGCATCGCATCCCTTGCTGGACGATTCTTGCGGCACAGCGCTGTCTGCCGCGGGCGCGTCTTTGTGGGCGGTAGGCAGCGGCGCGGGACCCGCCCATTGTGGGCGGTAAGCAGCGGCCGCCGGAGGGCCCCGTGGGGACGAGCTGACCCTGCTAAACGTGGCTCGGAGCCTGCAAGCATGTGTAGGTCCTAAATGTGAGGTCGCGAATCATGCGACGACGCTGGCGGCAGCGAAGTCGGCGGCGGGCATAGGAGTTCGCAGGCGCCAAGTGATGCCTATTGGACGCTCGCCTCGGTGCTCGACGTAGTCGGCCTCGCCCAGGAAGAGGTACGGCGCTCCGGAGCCGAACTCCGTCACCTTGTTTGGCCGTGTGAAGAGGAGGACATGGCTGCCCTGCGAGTGATGATGTAGGTAGCGCTGACCGGTCTTTGAGCCGACTGTGGTGCCCGACTGCGATTCCCAGTGGAACAGTTCGGGACTGAGGGCGTAGTCCTGGTACATCGTCGTGGGGGAGTAGTCGGCCTCAGACTTGTGAAGCGTCACCAGGAACGCGTCCGCATTGGCGGCGGGCGCGAACAGAACGCCCTCGCGGAAGCTGTTCGGCTTGCGACCATCGATCGAGACGTAGTCGAGGGCGGCGACGAGTTCCTCTCGGGTGTACCGCGCGTGGACTCGCAGTGGGCGGAGGGCGAGTCCCCCTCCCGGACGCAGGCTTACACGCTCCGCATTTGCTAGCCCGAGGGCAACGACCTCCCGCAGGTCGTCTCGCACAGCAGGTTCCGCGCGCAAGGCCGCTAGGCCTTCGGAGTATGACTCGAAGCCGCCACCGTCGGGCCACAGTGAAAAGAACAGCATCCGCCCAAAGGCTTGAAGGGCCGCATCGGCGCTTTCGTATTGCGGCGCGTCATCAGCCAGCCATCGGAGGTATGCGGAGGCACGGTCCGGGTCGTCGACGTGGGTAAGGGCGCGAACGCGTTTGAGGAGGGCCGACTCCCACTGGCCGCCGGCGGCGACGGAGAGCCCAGCGTCCCTTCGCAGCCTCGTCCATGACCTGTCGCCTCGGACCACGTCAGATAGCTCAACGCCAGACTCCGCGAGGAAGTCGCTCAAACTGTCCGTGGAGTGAGCGCGCAACTCGGAGGTGAGCGTTGTCCAACGCTTAGCCACTTGACTGCGCACGTTCTCGAGAACCAGCTCCTGGCTCTGGCGATCGAGCACAATCTCCGTCCCCGCAGGCAGGAAGGGGAAGCCATGCTCGATATCGCGGACGAGCTGCGCTCGAGTGCTGCCGGTCATCGCACGGAAGCGCTGGTCGAATCTGAACTCCTTGCGGTGGTGACCTACGAAGTCCAGCGCCGTCAGCACTGCCTTGTCCTTCGCCCGACGAAGCCCGCGTCCGAGCTGCTGGAGGAAGACCGTCGAGCTCTCAGTCGGTCGGAGGAACAACACCGTATTGATGGCAGGGATATCGACGCCCTCATTGAATACATCAACGGTGAAGACGACCTGGACAGATCCATTCCGAAGATTCGCGATGGCTCCGTCGCGGTCATCCGTCGAGGTATCCCCGAGCACTGTCGCTGCCCGAATGCCGGCGTCGTTGAAGACCTGGGTCATGTAGTGGGCGTGGTCCCGCGACACACAGAACCCAAGGGCCTTCATGGATGTCAGGTCGGCGACCTTGTCCTGCACGGTCTTCAGGACGACGCGAGCGCGAGCGTCATTTCCGGTGAAGACGTTAGAGAGCTCCATCGCGTCGTAGGCACCGGCCCTCCAGTCGACGCGGGTGAGGTCCACGCCATCTGCGACTGCGAAGTAGTGAAAGGGGGTGAGTAGGTCAGCCTTGAGGGCGTCCCACAACCGAAGCTCCGCAGCGACGCGACCATCGAAGAAGGTGCGCACATCCAGCCCATCCCCGCGTTCCGGAGTCGCGGTCAAGCCCAGCAGCTCGCGCGGGTTGAGGTGGTTCAGGATCCGGCGGTAGGTCGTCGTCTGGGCGTGATGGAACTCGTCAACCACCACGACCTGAAAGGAACCGGGCGGAATGTTCTGGACGTCGTACGAGGTCAGCGATTGGACCGACGCAAAGACGTGTTCCCAGCGCTCTGGCCGCGCGCCGCCGACGTATAGCTCGCCGAAGTCTGGGTTGTTGAGAACCTCGCGATAGGTCCGCATGGACTGCTGGAGAATCTCGCGTCGGTGAGCGACGAAGAGGAGCCGTGGGAGGGCAGGCGCGACCTCGGCCAGGCGTCGATAGTCCAGCGCTGCCACGACGGTCTTGCCGGTGCCAGTGGCGGCGACCAGCAGGTTGCGGTGTCGCCCGTGCACGACGCGTTCGACTTCGAGCTGGTCGAGCATCTCTTGCTGGTAGGGGTAGGGCCGCACCTCCAGCCCGGACAGCGTGAGCGTCACCCTGTCATGGGTCTTGTGGCCTGACGCCTCCGCCAATGCGTCGTCGAGCCGGTCGCGGTCGGTATCCGGGTCGTAGGTCTCGAAAGTGCTGTCGTTCCAGTAGCTGTCGAACGTGGCGCCAAATTTTTGGAGCAAGGCGGGGGTGGCGATCGACGACAGCCGAACGTTCCATTCCACGCCGTCGAGCATGGCTGCGCGGGACAGGTTGCTGCTGCCGACGTATCCCGTGTCGAAGCCGGTGTTGCGGCGGAATAGCCACGCTTTGGCGTGGAGTCGGGTTCGCTGAGCGTCGTACTGGACCTTGACCTGCGCACCGAAATCACGCACCAGTCGATCGAGCGCCTCCCGTTCCGTCGCACCCATGTATGTCGTGGTGATGATGCGAACCGGCACGCCGCGGTCGTGAAGAGCTTTGAGCCTGTCGTCGAACAGCCTTAGTCCGTACCACTTGACGAACGCCATGATGACGTCCACGCGGTCGGCGCTCGCGAGCTCTGCGCGGACCTCGTGTCCCATTCCGGGTTCGCCTTGCGCGTTCGTCAGCAGGGCGGCATCGGACAGCGGAGTGGATGGCCGCTCCATAGAGGACTGAGCAGGCACGCCGGGCCTGGCATGACGGCTGACAGACATCAGGTGGCGAGGGCCGCCGGACAAGAGATCCTCGGAGTCGCCGAAGCGTTCGATGATCGAGTTGACCAGTTCCAGCCGGCGTTCAGGGTTTCGTTCACTCCGGAATGCGCGCAGGGCAACCGCCCGCACGTGCCGAGCCAGGACCTCAGGCTCATCTGCTTCGTCTATCGATGCGCGGTCGACTGTTCGGTCGTCAGTGCTGCTCAGTCTGGCGTCGAGGCCGCGAGTGATAAGGCTTTCATACAAGCCTTCCAGCAGGCTCTCGTCGTTCCCCGTCACGGGGGCAGCTTGCCAGGCGGGTGCGGCAATGTCCGGTCAATCCCGAAATGCGCTGGCTCGAGGGGAGAGCCTCGCGCTCACCGCCGCGGTGATCACGCGGCATACCTCGGGGGTGTTGGGTCAGCGCACTCCGGTGATTCTGGTGGTGGCGCCCCAGGGGGCGGTGAAGCGCTTGGGTGATGCGAAGGCGCCCTTGCCGGTCCCGGCATACACGTAGTCGACGTTGGCTGGGGTGCGCGCGATCAGGTCGGCCTTGCCGTCGCCAGTGAGGTCACCGGTCGAGAGCACCGTGTTAAAGACCTGCCAGCCGGACGAAACTGGGACTCCAGGCAAGTAACCGGTCGCGGTGGCGGTGGCCACTCCGGTGCCCTTGTAGAGGTAGAGCTTGCCCGCGGGGGTGCGGCCCAGGAGGTCGACGCGGCCGTCGCCGGTGACGTCCCCCGGGGTGATCATCTGGCTGAACATCTGCCAGCCGGTGCCGATCCGCCGCCAGGTGCCGGGGAAGCCGGTCTTGCCGTTGCCGGCGACCATCCACAGCTCGCCATTCGCCTTGCGCGCCAACAGGTCTGGCTTGCCGTCGCCGGTCCAGTCGCCAGGCGTCAGGATGTCGGTGTAGGCCGACCAGGAGCGCGAAAGCAGGGTGCTCCCAGGAAGGAGGCCGCCCCTGCCGTTGCCCTTGAACAGGTAGGCCGCGCCCGTGGAGGTGGTGGCGAGCACGTCGGCGAACCGGTCGCCGGAGAGGTCGCCGGGGGAGATGGCCTGGCGGTAGGCGTTCCAGCCGCTGCTGATCCGTACCGGCGTCCCGATGCCGCCGACCTTGGCGGGGTAGAAGTACAGATCGCCGGACGTGGTCCGGCCGATGACGTCGCCGCGTCCGTCGGCGTTGAAGCCCACGATCGCCTTCGCGGGCACGGGGGCAGCTGGCGGCGGGGGAGCCCCTGTCTTCACGTAGCTGATCCCCGACAGCGCCCGCCAGTCGTTGGCCGCGACCTTGCCAGTGACCGTGAGCAGAGCAGCCTTCTGGAAGCGCTGCACCGCACCAAGCGAGGAGGCGCCGAACGAGCCGTCTGCCGTGCCCGCGGCATACCCGCGCTTGTTGAGCTCGAGCTGGAGATCTCGGACTGGCCATCCGGTCGAACCCGTGGCAAGG
Source organism: Pedococcus sp. P2_D9 (assembly GCF_056404275.1). Taxonomy (NCBI): domain Bacteria; kingdom Bacillati; phylum Actinomycetota; class Actinomycetes; order Micrococcales; family Intrasporangiaceae; genus Pedococcus; species Pedococcus sp. P2_D9. Next base: position 154,532 of record NZ_JBFUEI010000005.1, on the reverse strand, counting down.
GTGAGCGTGCCGTAGGCCGCGAACAGGTTCGCCGTCGTGACCGGCGCCGGACCGGCGGTTGACGAGTACTTCGCGTAGAGGGCGGCCTTGCTGCGGATGGTCGCCATCATCGGGTACAGGTTCTTGCCGGGGCAGGCGGTGTACGACGTGTTCTGGTGCGCGTTGACGGTCGAAAGGGTCGCCACGACGCCGGCAGCGAACTTGGTGCCCGTCCCGCCGGCCGAGGTCAGCTTCGTCGTGGCGGTCGGGTCGACGCCGTACTGCGACAGCTTCCAACCAGCGACCTTCGCGATCGAGTCGACCATGACGGCGGGCGCAGCAGTGGTCTCGTAGTTGCCGAGCGCGGCGACGCCCATCGTGTTGGTGTTGAAGCCCATGGCGTGGGCCCCCCGCACTGCCTGCGTGATGGATCCGGCGCGGCCCTCGTAGATCCGGCCGAACTTGTCGACGAGGAAGTTGTAGGCGATGTCCGACCAGCCGAGGCCCTTGGTGTCGTAGGCGTAGATGCCGCGGATCTGGGCGGCGGCGGTGGCTTCGGTGTAGTCGTTGGAGCTGGCCGTGTGGTGGATCGTGATCGCCTTGACGGTGGTGTTGTAGGTCGTCGACCCGCGCAGCGACTCGTCGGCGCCCCACTGTTTGCGAGTGATGATCGTCGGCATCGTCGCCGCGGCGGAGGCTGAGGCGGCGGGCGTGTGGGGCACGAGGTCGTCATCCGCGGACGACGACCCGGGGTTGATGGTGGTGACCCTGACGTCGGGCAGCGGCTGCCCGTTCGTCGTGTCCACCCGCACCTGGATCGCGGTCGCTCCGTCAGTGACGAGCGGGTTCGTGCCGAGGCGGGCCGTGCTCGACTCGGTGGTCCCGCCCTGCGGACCCTCGTCGGTCACCCCGGGCGTCTCCCAGTCGCTCCAGCCTGAGTCCTCTCGCACGCGCACCTGCACGATCACGTCGTCGCCGCTGAGCCCTGTAGTGCGCGCCCACGACACTCCCGCGACGGTGAACCGGGACCGCTCCTGCACCGGCGTGAGAGTGCTGGTGGCGTGGCCGGCACGAAGGACGCGGCGGTTTCGCAGCTGGCCGTTCGCCGCGGCGTCGATTCCGCGGACCGCAGTCGACTGCACATGTGGCGCGACGGGATGGGGCGTGTCCGTGGAGGCGAAGGACACCGTGGGGAGGGTCACGAAGACGGGGGTGATGGCCAAGACAGCGAGGGAGGCAGGCAGAAGGCGCACGTTGGAGTCCGGGGGGATCGTGGGGGACAGGAGGCTGGTGTGACGACAGTGAAGAGTGCCACCCGGTGCGGCGTGCTGTCGCATTCCTCCCGGAAAGCTGTCCGTTAGGACGATCCGACACCGGCGTGTCGTCGCGACGCGCCGCGTGCCACCAGTCCCGTTCGCCCGTGGCCCAGTCATCGTCCGTTGGGCCGGAAACACCCGAATCTCCAGATATGTCCTACGCCGGGCGCTAACTTCCCTCCAACCGGTCGTTCCTGAGGGGGATCCCATGAAGTTTGCCCGCACTGCCCCGATGATGCTTGCCGCCCTGCTTGCCGCTGCCACACTTGGCTCCTGTGCTGCAGGTCAGGATGGCGCAGGGAGCGAGGATCGACGTCCGGTCGCCCTGGTGGACGCACGGTCGTCGAAGACGCCCGCGCCGAGCACGAGTTCCGCGGCATCGCCGACGCCCGACGCACAGCTCCTAGCGGCAGCGGCTGCGGCCAAAGCGCAGGCTGAGGCGGAGGCCAAGGCAGCCGCCATAGCGAAGGCCAAGTCCGACGCGATCGCGAAGGCCAAGGCCGACGCGATCGCGAAGGCCAAGGCAGCGGCAATCGCGAAGGCCAAAGCTGCTGCTCTTGCGAAGGCCAAGGCGGCTGCGGCGGCCAAGGCAGCCGCGGCAGCGAAGGCTGCGGCCGCCGCCGAAGCGTCGGCCTCGGTCTACTACGAGAACTGCGACGCCGCCCGAGCTGCTGGAGCGGCTCCCGTGCACGTTGGGGATCCTGGCTACAGCCGGAAGCTGGACCGCGACGGCGATGGCGTGGGCTGCGAGAACTAGCGTGGGGCTTGAGGGAGGAAGCGCGGATCGTCGTGCTCGCGAACTCGCGGCACAGGGTGACGATTCCGCAAGGGCCTGGGCGGCTGGTGCTGAGGGCGAGCGACGCGTTGCCGAGGCTCTGGCTGGCCTTGGTGGGGGCTGGACTGTCCTGCATGATCGGCTGCTTCGTCCGGGGTTGTCCGAGGCGAATCTCGACCATCTCGTGGCTGGCCCTGCAGGCGTGCTACTGATTGACGCGAAGAACTGGTCCGGACACGTCACCGAGTGGGAGGGCGGCCTCTACCGTCACACCTTCGGTGCTGATGGCACGAGGCAGCACCAGTCCATGCACGAGCAGCTGGCGAAGGTGCACGGCATGGGAGCCCGCATGTCCGAGATTCTCGGGGCACCGGTCACTCCGGTTATCTGTCTGGCGGGCGCCGAAGCACAGCGCTTTGGCGAGCCACAGCAGGTTCGCGGTGTGTGGGTGGTTCCCATCGGACAACTTGCGGGCTGGCTGACATCGCGGACTGCTCGCATGGATGCGGAGACGGTCTCGAAGCTCTCTACGCGACTCATGACGGAGTTTCCGTCGACCACCACCGATCCCGAGCTCCTTGCGGCGATCGGGCGCGCCACGCTGGCCACGAGCAAGGAAGGGCGAGGTGCAATGCGCACGCGAAGGCCGCGAAATGGGGCTGGGGCTCAGGGCGTTCCACGGATCAGCGGGGGCTCCGGGCCGAGGCAATCCTCGGGCAGACGCGTCGTCTCCGTGTTGGGTCGCATTGTCGTCACCGGGCTGATGGTGGGCACCTTCCTGGTCCTCCTGAAGGTCTTACCCTCGCTGCTCACGTCCGGCGTCGAACGCATGGCCGAGCCGCAGGCTGGGAGCACGCCTTCGGCGACTGCGACTCGATCGGGTGCGCCGACTGCGATGTCGAAACCATCAGCCGGCTCGAAGAAGCAGCCGAGCCCAACACCCGCGAAGACAGTGCCCAAGGCCGTCGCGAAACCTGTGGGTCCGCCAGACTGCGCTGATGCCACTGGGGCGGAGATCGCCAAGATCATTGGGAGATCCGTCAAGCCTGTCGTCGTGTCGACTGGATGCGCTTGGGGGACGAGGCTTGATGATGCCTCAACGGTTTTGGTGACCATCAGGATGAGCGACGGACACGCGCGCTACGACACTCAGCTGGAGACGTCAGTCAAGCAGCGACGTGCCGTGTATGGCACCGCCTATGACGCCAGCTATGACATGGCCACCGCAGTGTGGATCGCGGCGGGGCAGCCCATCAGGACGGGCGCGCACGCAATCAAGGCCCGCGCCGACACCTACGTGTCGGTTGCGAGGACTGACCTGGGCGTGAGCGACGATCGCGGACGGGCCATGGCCCTGGCGATCGCTCGTGCCGCCAACACTCCCGACTAGGGAACCAAAACACGGCCGAGGGTCGCGCTGCACTGACGTGGTGCCCTTGCTCGGCTACCGTTCGCAGCATGCGCGATTTGTCCGACAAGTCGGCCCTCCTTGACCGCCGCTTCCGATTGCTGCCCACCCTTGCGGTGATCACGTCAGTCGTGGGGGCGGTCGTCATCGTGGCGTTGGTCGCCGCTGCGGTGGGCCTGCTCGCCGGCTGGCGGCCCTCGCTCAACCCGTTCGGCGACAAGACGACCGACCGCAGCGGGTCGCCGGTGCTCAGGTCGCTCACTGACATCAGCGAGTACCACGCGGTGACAGGGCACTACGAGACCGTCGTCGACCTCGACAAGGACACCAACCACCTGCCCGCCTGGGTCAGTGGCGAGCGGGTGCTCTACGTCGGCAAGGGCGACGTGGACGCGGTCGTGGACTTCGGCGGGCTCGACAAGAGCCGAGTCGTCGTTTCCGAAGAGACGAAGTCGGTAACGATCAAGCTGCCTGCACCCACCGCCGGCAAGCCCGTGCTCGACCTGCAGTCGAGCTATGTGGTCAGCCACGAGAAGGGGCTCATCAACCGGTTCCAGGGGTCGGACCTCGAGCGGCAGGCCCAGCTCAAGGCGATCAGCCAGATGACCGCAGCTGCCACAGGCGAGGACCTGCTGACCAACCAGGCCAAGGAGAACACGAGCAAGATGCTTCGCGGCCTGCTCGGCTCGCTCGGCTACACGACCGTCACGATCACCTACGACGAGGACCCACGCTGACCCACATCCCGCGCAACGTCAGGTGAGGGACGGCGGCGGGAGGGTCACCCCGAACCCAGCCACGGCCAACCGCAGCAACACCTGACCCGGCGCCAACAAGTCGGCGATGCGCGCGGCGCTCAGCACTTCGAGCTCTGCCAGCCGCGCGGCATACGCCTCCGGGCCGGCCACGCGCGCGTGCTGGAGTTCGACGGTGTTGTGCCAGACCTTCTGGCGCGCCTCGCGCAGGAATCGCTTGGAGCTCAAGCGGTTCAGCGGTTGTAGCACCCGGTCGACGAGAGTGCGCGTGGACACCACCCCGAGCTCGTCGTCCTCGGCGGCGACGCGTCCGGACAGCACCCCATCGATCCGCTCGTGGTCACGCGCGCGCCGCGCGACGACCCGCGGGTCGGCGAACTCCGCGTCGCTGATCACGGCCAGCAACGCCTGCGGCAGGTCGTAGTTGATGTGCGCGTTGATGCCGAGCAGAACGTGCCGGAGCGCAGGCAGGGACTCAGGCGCGGAGAAGGCCAAGCGCCAGGGCCGTGGCACGGAAGGACTCCCCGCAAGGTCGAGGTCGAGCGCGTCCAGGTAGAGGTCGGCGAACACCACGTCCCACCGCTCGACCCACTCCGGGTCCTCGAACTGCGCGTCCGCGATCGCCTTGCCCACGGCCAGTGTGGTCCGGCGGTAGGTCTCGAGGAACAGTCGCTGCGCGGTCCTTTCGGGAGGCATCCGGACGAGCCGGGCATCCATGGCGGCAACGACTGTTTCGATGTCGCGTTCGGGCATCTGAACCCCCTGACCGGACGGGCGTGCGCGACTATTATCGAGCCGTGGGGCCGGCGGTCGCCAGCGCTCGTGTTGGTGGTTGGTCAGCGGCTCGCGTGGGGGGACGTCAGCGGCTGGGGACGGACGCCTCCCGCCGGGAAGCAGGTGCGGCGTGGCAAGTCGACACAGTCTCAGTCGCCACAGTCCTCGTGACTTCGACCCCGTCGCCCTCGGGCGCCTGGAGACCCAGGCGTGGGCGAGCTACTACCGACGCGAGTGGGGCCCGGCCCTGCGGGCGTTCGTCGGCATGGTCGACCAGGGATTCGGCCTCGGACCGCGGCTGACGTTCGTCGCGGCGTGGCACGTCCTGCGCGCCAACAAGGCGTGGGCACCGGTGCCCCACAACGATCCTGACGCCGCGCGGGCGTCGATGCGGCGGTTCTACGAGCTCGTCCTCGCGCACTCGGACCTGACCTTCGACCCGCAGCGGGCATCGGAGCTGGAGGTCGAGTGGTGGCGGATCCACCGGGCCCACCAGCGTGCGGACTCCGCGACCCGGGGCGAGCTCGAGCATGCCCTGGTTGAGCTGTACGCCCACGTCTACTCGGCGCCCCGGTCGACGATGCGCGAAGCCGCTCGATGGCGGGCCGAGGCGATGGACCTGTCGGACGCGTGGGTGGCCGCAGGGTGCGACCTCGCCGACCCGCGACTCGCCGCCGAACGGCGCGCCCTGGTGGCCTCCTACGCAGCCCTGCTCGACTCGGTCTCACGGGTGCCGGCATGACCCGCGACGACCGGGTGCTCACCACCACCCGGGGCCTGGCGGCCTTCATCGCGCCGTTCCTGCTCGTGGCTTTCATCCTGCTCTACGGCTTCCCCGGCGACACCGCCCGCCTCTGGTCGTGGACCATCCAGGCACACATGACCTCGATGTTGCTGGCATCGGCTTACCTCGGCGGCTGCTACTTCTTCCTCCGCGTGGTCCTCCTCGAGGCCCATTGGGCGGCGGTGCGCGCGGGCTTCGTCTCGGTCGCCCTGTTCGCGACGCTGCTCGGCGTCGCCACGATCATGCACTGGGACAAGTTCTCCCACGACACGGTCGCGTTCTGGCTGTGGGCGGGGCTCTACTTCACCGCTCCCTTCCTGGTCGCGGCGGCCTGGCTCACCAACCAGAGGTATGCCGCGGAGCCAGCTCCTGACGCACCTCGCCTCGGCCGCGTGGCACGACGGTTCGTGGCCGACATGGGAGGGCTCGCGGTCGTGACCGGGCTGGTGCTTTTTGTCGCGCCGGCCTGGGCGATCACCGTCTGGCCGTGGCCGCTCACCCCGCTGACGAGTCGGGTGGTGGGCGCGACGTTCTGCCTGGGTGCTGCGGGGCTGGGGGTGCTGGTCGACGACCGCTGGGAGTCGGTGCGGCTGATGCGACGGGTGCAGCTCGTGATGTTCGCCCTGATCCTGGTGGCCGCCGTGCGGGCGAGGGACGAGTTCTTCACCGACCGTCCGCTGACCTGGGTGATGGCAGTGGGCTTCGTCGGGCTGTTCGCGGCCTCAATCGTGTCAGCAGTGCGGGACCCGGGTCGTCAGGGGAGTCGTGGTCGACACGAACGCTCTCGCGCGCGGTCGGCCGGGTCCTTGGCGGATGAGTAGGGGGCGCCCAGCGTCGGTCAGGCGAAGTCGACCAGGTCCATCCCCAACTGCGAGAAGCTGTAGGCGGCGATCGCGAAGTAGAACGTCCGGGCTGCGAAGGTCCCCACTGGCGAGGACGCGATCGGCCGGTGGAACAGTCGGCGCGCGACGAGCAGGACGGCGATGATCGCCGCGACCGTCGGGACCACGGCCACGAGCGGGTTGGCCGCGATCAGCACCAGGAGCACAAGCGACAGGACCCACGCCGTCCTGCCTCGACGGGTCCACGAGTCCCGCTCCGCGACCTTGTCGACCAGCAGCGCGACGCCGTAGCCGAAGAGGAACGGCAGGGCGATGAAGAGCGCGAGGGCGAAGGCCTGCGGCTTGAGCGCGTGGAAGTCGATGCCGTCGTAGTGGATGGTCCCCGAGCCGCCGATCGCGGCGCTGGTGAGGGCGACCGTGAACCGGCGAAAACCCGGCGAACCGATCAGCCACGGCGCCACCGCGATGTAGGCGGCCGTCCCGATCACCCCGAAGGCGGCCCCGAGAACGGCAAGGTTGTAGGTGCCCGACAACGTGAACCGCCCGATGATGAAGCCGTCGTCGCTCAGCACGCCCCGCACGTAGTCGGGGGAGGTGAAGCGCAACAGGAACATCGCGAGCCGGCCGCCCAGCCCCAGGCACACCAATCCCCACCCGATTCCCACCACCCCGACAACCCGGAGGATCTCGAGCAGCTCGTGGAGGTATGTCGGTGGGTGCTGGTCGTCCCACCGCCCGTCGACGGCGAGGGTGCTGGCCATGGTGTCCCCTCTCCGTGCTGCTTCCTCCACGGTAGGTGCAGCAGGCCCACGCCCGGGTCGGCCATTGGTCGTAGCCGCGCGGCATACGACCCGAAATGCCCGAAAGCGTCTCAGGGTCAGCCCTGACCGTTCCCTGAGACCAACCTCACTGCGCGCGAAAGCCGTTGTACGACACCACGAACGCGGCTTACGGTGGAGCGAAACTGCGCCGAGCTGGGAGGTGCGACACCGGGTAGGGGAGAGGCGACAGCGATGGCACAGACACGGATCGGGGACGTCGGGCGGTTGGCGTGGTTCCCGTCATCGAAGGTGACCAAGTGGTTCGTCCTCGTCTTCTGGCTGGCGGTGCTGGCCGCGGCGTTCGGACCCGCGGGAAAGCTGCAGGGCGCCCTCAACAACGAGGCGGTCGCGTGGCTGCCAGCGGATGCGCAGTCGACCCAGGTGGTCAAGCAGATCGAGGCGTTCCAGAGCAAGAACGAGTTCCCGGCTGTCATCGTCTACGAGCGGCCCGGCGGGCTGACACCGGCGGACACCCAGTCGGTCACCGCCCAGGTCGCGAAGTTCAACGCCCTCGAGCCGGTCCGCAACGACTCCGTGGGCCCGATCCCCTCGCAGGACGGCAAGGCCCTGCAGGTGATCGTGCCGATCGACGCCGGCGATGCCGGGTGGGACTCGCTCGGCGCGACCGTGAAGGACCTGCGCGCCATCGCCCAGGACCGACCGGACGGACTGTCGATGCTGGTCACCGGCCCGGTCGGCTTCTCGGCGGACTCGTCGGAGGCGTTCTCCGGCATCGACGGCAAGCTGCTCTACTCGGCGATGACCGTCGTCATCATCATCCTGCTGCTGACCTACCGCAGCCCGGTCCTGTGGCTCATCCCGGTGATCTCGGCGGGCACCGCGCTCTTCGTCGCCCAGGCCGTCATCTACTTCCTCGCCAAGGACGACACCCTGACGGTGAACGCGCAGAGCTCGGGCATCCTCACGGTCATCGTGTTCGGGGCGGGGACCGACTACGCCCTGCTGCTCGTTGCCCGCTATCGCGAAGAGCTGCGTCGTCACGAGGACCGGCACGAGGCGATGGCCTTTGCGCTGCACCGCGCAGGGCCCGCCATCTTCGCCTCCGGCGCCACCGTCATCGCCGGCATGCTGTGCCTGCTGTTCGCGACGATGAACTCCACCAAGGGCCTGGGGCCGGTCGCGGCCATCGGCGTCGCGGTCGGGCTGCTGGTCATGCTGACGCTGCTGCCGGCGCTGCTCGTGGTCTGCGGGCGCTGGATCTTCTGGCCGGTGCGTCCGTCGTACGGCTCCGTCGACCACACCCGTGACGGCTTCTGGGCGCGGATCGGCGCCCGGATCGCCCGCGCCCCGCGGCGCACCTGGGTCGTCACGTCCCTGCTCCTGGCCATCGCCTCGCTCGGCATCCTCCAGCTGAACGCGGTCGGGTTGCAGAACAAGGACGCCTTCTACGGCACGCCGGAATCCGTAGTGGGAGAACAGGTCCTGGCCCGCCACTTCCCGGCCGGCGCAGGGTCGCCCGTCATGGTGCTGTCCAACGCCGACCAGGCCGCCGCCGTCGTGACCACCCTCAAGTCGGTCAAGGGCGTCGCCACGGTCGGTGACCCGGTGACCAAGGGCAACCTCTCGCTGATCCAGGCGACCCTCACCGACGCCCCTGACTCCGACGCGGCCACCCAGAGCGTCGACCGGATCCGCACCGCCATCGCCGAAGTCCCGGGGGCCAAGGCGATCGCGGGTGGTGACACCGCCACTCGAGCCGACACCCTGCGCGCGTCGGCCGACGACAACCTGCGGATCATCCCGCTCATCCTCGGCGTCGTGCTGCTGATCCTGATCCTGCTGCTGCGCGCCATCACCGCACCGCTCATCCTCATCGGCACCGTGGTCCTGTCCTACGGCGCGGCAATGGGCTTGTCGGCGTTGATCTTCCGACACGTGCTGGGCTTCGCCGGGGCGGACTCGTCGTTGCCGCTGTTCGTCTTCGTCTTCCTCGTCGCGCTCGGGATCGACTACAACATCTTCCTCATGACCCGCGTCCACGAGGAGGCCAAGGACATCGGCACGAGACGTGGCGCCCTCGTCGGGCTCGCCGCGACCGGTGGCGTCATCACTTCCGCCGGTCTCGTCCTCGCGGGGACGTTCGCGGTGCTCGCCACCCTGCCGGTGGTCACCTTCGCGGAGATCGGGTTCGCCGTAGCGCTCGGCGTCCTGCTCGACACGCTCGTGGTCCGGTCCGTCCTCGTCACGGCGCTCAACCTCGACGTGCGCGGGCGCATGTGGTGGCCGAGCAGCCTCTCCTCGCGTGACGCCTCGCTCGACGCTACGACGCCGACGGCCCCGGAGGAGACCGAGGCCACGCTCCAGCCCACCCACTGAGCAAGGTGAGGTATGCCGCGGGGCCGGGCCCCGCGGCATACCCCTGCCTTGGCCTGGGAGCCGAGGTCAGGAACCCGCGACTGGGACTCGCGTAACCCCGAGCCTGCGCGTCGCGTTAACGGTGCACCTACTGCTCCGTGGAGGAACCATGCTTCGCACGTCCCACCGCGCCACCAAGGCCGCGCTCACCGGCGCGACCGCCCTCGCCCTGATCGTGACTGGCGGGTATGCCGCGGGGGCGGCTTCCGCGACCACCGTCACCCTCCCTGCTGGGGTCGTTGGGGGAGACACCCCGGGCTTGGCCAGGCTGCTCGACAACGGCACGCCGAGCGGACGCGCGATCGCGACGTTCGACGGCATACCCACGGCCACCCAGGTGACCGCTCTCAAGGCCCTCGGCCTCACCGTGCAGCCCATGAAGCGGCTGCCGCTCGCGCTGGTGAGTGGCACGGTGGCGCAGTTCCGGTCGGCGGTGACCACGGGCGTGGCGAACGACGTCTATCCCGACGAGAACATCCAACTGCTCGACACCACGTCGTCTGATGCGATGGGTGGCGCCGCGCTGCGGGCCAAGGGACTCACGGGCAAGGGTGTCACTGTCGGGGTGGTCGACTCCGGTTGCGACGCAACGCATCCCGACCTCGCGCACCGCGTGAAGCACAACGTCTCGCTGGTCAGTGGTGAGTACGCCAACCTCCCCGCAGACTCGTCGACCACGCTCGTCGTGCCGGCTGACCAGGGGCCGTACTCGAACACGGATCTCGGGTCGGGGCACGGCACCCACGTGGCCGGGATCATCGCTGCCGACTCGAGCTCGGTGACGGACGGTTCACGCTACGGCGTGGCCCCCGAGGCTGAGCTGGACTGTTTCGCGATCGGCGCGGTCCTGTTCACCACGGCCGTCGTGACCGCCTACGACTACATGCTCGACCAGCCCGACCTGCTGGGCATCGACGTCGTCAACAACAGCTGGGGCAACTCCTACCGCCAGTTCGACCCGCGCGACCCGGTGGCCGTGGCGACGAAAGCCGTGGTGGACCAAGGCGTCACGGTCGTCTTCGCCGCCGGGAACTCGGGCTCCGAGAACGTCGAGCTGAGTCTCAACCCGTTCAGCCAGTCGCCCTGGGTGATCTCGGTCGCGGCTGGCTCGGTGGACCGGCACCGCGGCGACTTCTCGTCGAACGGCCTCACGCACGACAACTCGCAGCCGACCGGGATCACGGCCGGTGGCCACACCACGTACACCGGCGACCGCATCGGTCTCGTGCACCCGGACGTGACTGCACCTGGTGTCGACATCTCATCGACGTGCGACACGACCGGCACCGTCGTCGGCCCGTGCCCGCCGGGGGAGAACACCACCGCCTCGGGCACGTCCATGGCCTCGCCTCACATCGCGGGCGCGGCGGCGGTGCTGAAGCAGGCGAACCCGGCCCTCACGCCCGACCAGGTGCGGCTCGCGCTGCAGGCTACGGCCAGCCCGGTCACGAACGACGACAACACCGGCACGCTGCCGTTCTGGCAGATCGGCTACGGCTATGCGAACCTCGACAAGGCCGTCGCCCTGGTGAGTGGTCGCAGCTGGGCCAAGGACCTCGCCCGGGCCAGCGCCCAGGCCGACGCCCGCGTCCTGGCCGAGGACGGCTGGAAGGTCGCGCGCGGTGACTTCTGGACGTACGACAGCCCGCGCGCCACCGTGGGCGGCACCGACAGCCACACCTACACGGTGCCGGTCGGCTCTGGCGTGAGTTCGCTCAAGGTCTCGCTGTCGCACCCGTCGCTCGCAGCGGTGGGCATCAACGGCACGAGCTACACGGTCACGTTGAAGGACCCGTCCGGGGCTGTCATCGGCACGTCGACCGAGTCGTTCACCGAAGGGGCTGGGACGGCGACCGTCCAGGTGCCTGTCACCTCGGCGGGGACCTACACGTTCGACGTCGTCGGCAACTACGCCGTCTCCGACCCCGACACGCTCGACTCCGACAGCGTCGGTGGACGGATGGTGACCCTGCACGTGGCCCAGCTCCAGAAGGGCTGAGCCGGCTGGTTCCGATACGGCGCTGTTGTCCGGTCCCGCTGAAGGTTCGCTCTGAGCGGAAGGTTGTCCACAGATCGCCGGGTTGGGCGCCGGCGACAGCCTTGATGCCGCGGACCTGTGGACGGGCAACGCCGATACGGCGCCACAACGGCGCCGTATCGGCGTCGTTGTGGAGATACGGCGCCGTATCGGCGCCGTGACGGCATGCCTGGCTGAAAGATCGAAAGGTATTGAACAGCAAGCGAATTCGCGACGGGTGGATTCGCTTGGGTTGTCGGTAGGTCGGTCTAGCGTTGGGGTCATGGCAATCGCACCCGATGGCACGACGCGAGGACGGGCACCCCACGCTCGACCGGTGCTGGATGCTGCCCGGGAGTCGCGCGATGCGTTGGCTGGCGCCGGGGCGGGTCAGTTGTGGGCGTTGTCGGACGGCGAGGTCGAGGACGCCATGGCCACCMTCGGGCAGCTCCATGCAAGCACCGAGGCCCACTTGGCGGCGGTGCTGGTGGAGGCGAAGTCGCGTGGGCTCGGGGTGGGCGAGGGGTGGGGGGCTCACGACTGGGCGCGGCTGAGGGCGCCGGGGTTGAGCCCGCGGCTGCTGTCCGACCTGGACACTGTCGCGGGCTCCTACGGTGAGCCTCGGTTGGCGGGGGTGCAGGAAGCCCTTGCCGAGGGACTGGACCCGGAGGCGACCGATGCGCTGCCGGTGGGCAAGGCGGCCATGCTGGTGCGGTTCCACGAGGGTGTCCGCGGCATGGCCGACCCCGTCGAGCTGGAGGACGCAACCCAGCACCTGCTGACGGGGTCGCGCGGCCACGACGGGATGTCAGAGAAGTCGCTCGCCATCGGGGTGCGCCGGACTGCCGACATGATGCGACCGGACCGGCTGATCGAGCACGACGCGGAGGTGAAGCGCGCGCATCGGTCCCTGGTGAAGGGCAAGGGCCCGATGGGGATGTGGCGCTACACGATGCTGCTGGACACCGAGGGCGCCGCGATCGTCGACGCGGCGGTCGATGCGCTGGCCAAGCCGCAGACCGACCCCGAGACGAAGGAGCGCGACCCGCGCACGCCCGGCGCGCGACGGGCGGACGCGTTGGTCGAGCTGGTCCAGCGGGCCGTGAGCGCCCCGGAAGGTGTGCCCCGCCAAGCCAAGACCAGCGTGGTCGTGACCATCGGCCTGGACGAGCTGCAACAGACCTGCCGCGGGGCTGGCCTCACAGTGGAGGGAGAACCCCTGTCCATCGAGACGATGCGTCGGCTGGCCTGCGACGCCGAGATCGTTCCGGCGGTGCTCGGTTCCAAGGGTGAGACTCTCGAGCAGGGCCGGGCCGTGCGGCTGTTCACCCAGGCCCAGATCCGCCACCTGTGGCTACGAGACCGGCACTGCACGTTCCCCGGCTGCACCAAGCCGCCGACCTGGTCTGACGCTCACCACCTCATTCACTGGGCAGATGGCGGTCCGTCCGACGTCGAGCACGGGGCGCTGCTGTGCCAGCGACATCACACGGTCGTGCACAACCACCGCTACGCCGGCGAGGTCGTCTCCGGCCCGAACGGTCCGTTCGTGCGGTGGGACCTGACGCCCGGCTCCTACGACACCTACCTCGAGGAATGGCGCGCCAGCCGCGCGTCAGAGCTCGATCCCGGCCGGAGCGAGACGCCGCCCCGACCATGAACCCGCTTCGCACCTCGCACGGCTCGTGCGGGGTGCGAAGCATGCCTGCGGGAGTGCCCGATCGGTCACATACCGGGGACGGGCTGGGCCTCGTGCACCTCGATGGTGCAACCGCCGGGCATGTTCAGGTGCGGGTGGCCCTGGGCGAGGGCGAGGGCGGCATCCAGGTCGGCGGCTTCGATGATGCTGTAGCCCACGACCTCGCGGGTGCTGGGCGAGGTGCCTTCGGGCGTGACCTGGACGCCGCCTGCGAGCGGGGTGCCGAAGTCGACCATGCCGTCGCCGACGCGGCCGGCCCACTCCATCCACTGGCCCATGACGGCTTCCATCTCGGCGGGGTCGGAGGGAGTGTTCTCGGCAGGGGTGGTGGGTGCGTGGTAGAGGAACAGGAACTTGCTCATGACTGGTTCTCCTTGAGTTGCGTGCTTGCCGCGGGGGGTGGCGAGTCTGACGGTGTGCGGTTGTGGGGACTGGTGAAGCGCCGGAAGGTGACAGGCCGTCAGGCGGGGATGCGCGTGCGGCCGGCGTAGGCGGCGAACCGCTCCACCGCGTCGGCATCCGCGGCTGGGGTGATCTCGTCGGCGAACGAGCTGCCCCGGCCCTGCGCGATGACGTCCCGCGTGAGGTCGTGGATGTAACCGGCGACCTCGTCGGAGACGCGCAGGTCCTGACCGGAGGCCTGGGCGAGGTCCCACCCGTGCAGCAGCAGCTCGAGCGGCAAGATGCTGGCCAGGAACATCGCGGGCACATCCGCGCCTCCGGGGCCGGCGACGGTTCCGTCGAGGTCGATCCCGCGCCAGGCGTCGATCGCCTGACCGGCGAGCACCGAGACCTTGTCCTCGAGCGAGCCGTCGGCGGGGACGGTCAGGTTCGCGCCCGCCATTCCCCCGAGCTGCACGAGGGAGCCGAGGAGGTGATCCGCGAGCTCGTGCGCAGTGAAGTCCGCGCACGGCGTGGGCTTGGGGCGGTCGGCCGGCGTGAGGTTGCGCAGGACGGGCTGGATGACAGCCAGGGCCGCCTCGGCCGCCACGAGGGGAGTGAGGTTCTCGGGTGCCCACGCCCACTCGTCCGCACCGGCGTCGCCCGTCGCGGTGAGCCGCTCGAGCCGCTCGAAGAAGTGGTTCCAGCCCTCGGCGTGCATGACGGCCTGCTCCTCGGTGAGTCCCTCGTGCACCAGCGTGACCAGGGAACCCTCGGCCGCCGGCTCGATGGTCACCGTGACGGTCGACGCGTCCTTGGGCAGGTCGGGGTTGCCCTCCCAGCCCCAGCCGAACACGACCCGGCGGCCCGGATCGACCTCGTGGTAGGTGCCCTCGGCGATGTGGCCGGGCGTCACCGTCCACCGGTAGGAGCCCCCGGCGCGCAGGTCGACGGTCGCCGACACGGTCTGCCACCGACGCAGCCGCTCAGGCTCGGTGATCAGCGCGAACGCCTCGTCGGGGGAGACGGGCAGGACGGCGGTCTTGGTGAAGCTCATGGGGTTCCCTTCATCTGGTGCGCGTCAGCGACGAGCAGGTCGAGTTCGGACGTCCAGAACCGGTCGATCTCGGCCTGCAACCGCTGCAGCCCGCTCGGCACGACCCGGTAGGTCCGCGTGCGTCCGACCTTCTCGGCCTCCACCAGCCCAGCGTCGGCGAGCACCAGCAGGTGCTGGCTGATCGCGGACCTGGTCACCGGGAACTCGCCGGCCAGGTCCGTGACGCCCCGTGGCCCGCGGGCCAGGAGCTGCAGGATGCGGCGGCGAGTCGGCTCGGCGGCGGCGGAGAGAGGATCATTCACAACACGCAATACGTTAGTCGTGACTAACGCATTCTGTCCAGCCCGTGACGGCTGGGATCCGCTGGGACAGCCCGAACCTGCGCGGGCGGTCGAAGGAGAGGTATGCCGCGCGGCGACCACGCGGCATACCTCTCCCGTGGGGTTGCAGGGGTCAGGGAGGGGTCAGGAACTGGCTGAGGAAGGCCCGTGCCGCCGGGGTGTCGAGCCGATAGCTCCACAAGGTCGTCTCGCAGTCGAAGCCGGCGTTGAGGTGGCGGGTGATGGCGCCGACCACCTCACGGCCGCCCACGGTCACGATGTTGGGCCCACCCGAGTCGCCGTAGCAGGCGCCGCCGTTCTTCTGCTGCGACACCATGAAGCCCGGCTGCAGCGTCTGGAACTCCAGGAGAGTCGTGCGGCGCTCGTTGGTGAAGGTGAAGATCCGCGGTCGTTCCACGGTGGTGGCGCCGTAGCCGACGATGCGGATGGGGTCGTGCGCCTCGAGCTGGCCACCCTTCTGGAAGGTGACGAGCTCGTCGAGCTTGGGCAGGTTCATGGGGGAGCGGTCGGTCACCGGACTCGTCAGGACGATCACGCCGACGTCGTGCGGGTCACTGCTCGGGGTCGAGCCGACAGCGGTGTTGTGGTGGGCAATCCCCGCCAGCGTCGGCGAGGCGTCGGTGATGACAGGGTCGAAGCTGACCATCGCGGGGTCGCCGTCCGGGATCTTGAAGATCGCGAAGCAGTGCTGTGCGGTGACGAACACCGTCGGAGCCGCCAGGAAGCCACTGCAGCGCGCCTGCAGGTGCCCGAGGCCGTCCACCTGGACCAGGGCACCGGTGCTGCGATGGGTGGTGTCGAGGGTGCCGTTGACGATCGCCGCCGCGGGGGAGGCAGCCAGGCCGAGACCGGCGCAGAGCACGGCGCCCAAGGTGGCGCTGGCGGTGACCAGGGCGGTGGGACGCTTCATGGCTGCCTCCTCCTCCGGCGACACCGGCGAGGGCAGGTTCCTCGGGCCCTGCCGCCGCCCCGACCGTACGCCGGCAGGGGCGGCCCACGCCTCCTACCAAGTGCGTAGGGTCGCCTTGACCCGCGGCCCTTTGCGCGCGGCATACCCGGCTTGATCCGGGTTGCTCCGACTGGCTGGGGATGGCGATGTATGGACTGGCCGTCAGCGGGCGGAGCGGAGGATGGCGACCGCGTCGCCGACCGGGCCGAGGTGGCCGAGCTTGTCGGGGTTGACGATCGAGCGGATGCCGATGATCTCGCCGTCGACGATCTCGAGGGCCCAGACACCCAGGATCCGCTCCTGGTCGTCGACGTAGATGGCTCCGGGGTCACCGTTGATCTCGACGGGCCGCATCGACACCTGGGGGAACCGCGCCAGCGCGCGCAGCCAGTTGGTCAAGGTGTGCGCGACCCGGCTACGACCGCGCAGCGACCGGGCCAGTGCCGGGACCTTGCCGCCGCCGTCGCCGGTGAGCTCGACGTCGTGGGCGAGCAGCGCCTCG
The DNA here is from genome assembly GCF_056404275.1 of Pedococcus sp. P2_D9. NCBI lineage: Bacteria > Bacillati > Actinomycetota > Actinomycetes > Micrococcales > Intrasporangiaceae > Pedococcus > Pedococcus sp. P2_D9. The sequence goes on along the minus strand of NZ_JBFUEI010000005.1, from coordinate 137,756 downwards.
AGCCCGGCGAGGTCACCGTGTTCGGCGGCCGCGAAGAACTTCGTCGCGAGCTCGCGCTGCCGTTCACGGGTGGTCTCGAACCGCGGTCGGCGTGCCTTGACGTGCTGTCGGGCGCGCGTGGCGAGCTGGCGCACGTTGTCCTCGGTCTTGCCCACGATGTCCGTGATCTCGGGGTAGCCGTAGCCGAACACGTCGTGCAACAGCAGCACTGCCCGCTGTTCGGGGGACAGGCTCTCGAGCAGCACCAGCATCGCCAGCGACAACGAGTCGGCGGTCTCGGCGTGCGCGGCCGGGTCGTCTGCGGCGTCGGTGACGATCGGCTCGGGGAGCCACTCACCGACATAGCGCTCGCGACGGGCCCGGGCGGAACGCAGCTCGTTGATCGCGAGCCGGGTGGTGATGGTGGCGACGAAGGCGCGAGGCGAGGCGATCTCCTCACCCGCCTCGAGGGACTGGTGCACCCGCAACAGCGCCTCCTGGACCACGTCCTCGGCCTCGGACACGCTGCCGAGCATCCGGTAGGCGATGGCGAACGCAGTGGGACGCAGCTCGTCGAGCAGTGCCTCCCGATCGCTCACGGGGTCTCCTGCACTCACGTCGTCACCTGGCTCCTGGTGCCCGGTGCCGTGCGCAGGTCACCGAAGCCTTCGCGCCAGCTCGGGTGCGACGGACTCCAGCCGAGCTCGCGCTTCGCCTTGGCGTTGGACGCCCCGCGCAGCTCGGTCATCATCACCGCTCCGATCTCACCGGTGAGCAACCGCCCCACGAAACGAGGCACGCGCATCGGCTCCTTGGCACCCAACGTACGCGCCAGGACCGGCAACCACTCGGCCACCGGCGCGGGCTCGTCGTCGACGACGTTGTAGACCCCCCGACGACCGTGGTTGATCGCCGCGACCGTCGCCTCGGCAGCGTCCTCGATGTGGATGAACGACCACACGCCCGCGCCGTCGCCCACTACGGGGAACTTGCGCCGGCGGACGGCCTCGGTCTGTTCGCCGTCCGGTCCGAGCGAGGTGCCCGGCCCGTAGAAGCCGCCGTAGCGGAGGACGACTCCCTCGGTCCAGGTGGCCGCGAGGACGGCGTCCTCGACGTGGCGGATCGCCGCAACCGTCTCGCGCATCTCCTTGGCCGGGCCCGGTCCGAAGGAGTCCTCCTCGGTCTTCACCAGACTTCCCGTGCGTTCGTATGCCGCGAAGAAGCTCTGCGCGACGAACCGCTTCACGCCGACTGCCTGGCCGGCCGACAGCAGGTGGTCCGTGCCCTCGGTCCGCAGCCGGTTGGTCATCGCGAAGGCGCGGTCGAAGTGCCGCAGGTCCATCGGGCCGATGGAGGTCAGCTGGTGGACGATCACGTCCGGCTGCACCCGGGCCACGGCCTCGGCGACCTGGTCGGCGTCGAGCGCGTCGGCCAGCACCGGGACGGCGCCCAGTTCGCGCACCAGCTGCTGGTGGGAGGCGTGGTGCGTCATGCCGTACACCTCGTGACCCGCCTCGACCAGCCGTGGCACGAGCTGGCGGCCGATGGCTCCGGTGGCTCCTGCGACGAAGACCTTCATCATTCACTCCCTTGTCCCATGAAAACGATCGCTGTACCCATCAAGACAGGACAGCCTTCGGAGCTGTGACAGCTGGTCAGGTGTCCTGGGCGGGAGTGTCCCCATCGCCGCGCAGGCGCTCGTTGTCCCGCAGGAGGTCGGAGTTGCGCGCCCGCAGCCTGCGGTTGCGCGTGGCGAGGTCCGCGTTGTCGTCCTGGAGCTCCAGCACCATGGCCACAGCCGTGAGGGGGATCCCGGACTCGGACAGCTCGCTGACGCGGGCGATCCGGGCGAGGTCGGCGTCGCTGTACCGGCGCGTGCCGCCGGCCGTGCGTTCCGGGCGGACCAGGCCTCTCTCCTCGTACAGGCGCAGCGTCGGGATGGGCACGCCGGCGAGGTCGGCTGCCACAGAGATCGTGTAGACCGGGCGGTCGGAAGGGCCCGTCGCAGCGGTCATACGACCCTCGATCGAGGGCTTGACAAATCCCGTGCCAGAGATTTACAAAATCTACAGAACATGACTGAGATTCTAGTGGATCGAAGTCGGGTTCGGCAGAACAGGACCCTCACAACACTGGAGGTGGTTGAGATGCTCATGCGGACTGACCAGTTCCGCGAGCTGGACCAGCTGGCACAGCAAGTCTTCGGGACGATGGCTCGTCCCACGGTGATGCCGATGGATGCGTGGCGGCAGGGCGACGTGTTCGTCGTGGAGTTCGACCTTCCCGGCGTCGAACCGGACTCGATCGACCTCGACGTGGAGCGCAACGTGCTCACCGTCAAGGCCGAGCGCGGTCGGCTCTCCGACGAAGCCGAGACGATCGCCACCGAGCGGCCGCGCGGCGTGTTCAGCCGACAGCTCTTCCTGGGCGACAGCCTCGATGTCGACCGCGTCGAGGCGGCCTACAGGGACGGCGTGCTCCGGCTGACGATCCCGGTCGCCGAGCAGGCCAAGCCCCGCAAGATCGAGATCAGCTCGGGCGAGCGGCGCCAGCACGCGATCTCCGCCTGAGGTTCCGACCCGCGACGGGTTGTCCCCGCCGACCGCACGGTCGGCGGGGACCCCACTGCGCTCAGCGCTGGGCCCCTCAGCGCTGGGCTCGTCAGCGCTGGGCGACCGATGCGACCGGGCGGCCCGCCGGCAGCACCACGTCGGACCGACGGGGCAGCCACCGCACTGCGGCGGCCGTCGTCGGGTTGGAGCCGTACGCGAGCATGGCCAGGAAGACGCCGTAGACCGGCAGGTGGCCCACCAGCTCGGTCTGGCCGAACAGGATCAGGGTGGCGTTGAACGGCACCATCGCGACCAGCACAGCGACCTGTGGCAGCGCCCCGGACAGCACCAGCAGACCGAACAGCAGCTCGATGCTCCCGGCGATGACGATGAACACGTCAGTGGGCACGTGCAGCCCGACGAGGCTGAACAYGTTGAGCGCCGGATAGTGCTCCAGGGTCTCGCGCGCCATCGTCGGGTTGGTGAACTTCTCGGTGAACGCCAGCGCGATCAGCGCGACACCCACGCCGGCCCGCAGCGCGAGCAGCGCCCACCGCAGCTGGGCGTCGGACAGTGTCGTGGCGCCGTGACGGTTCACCCCCGCCGGGGCGATGACGAGGAAGGCCGCAACGGCCGCGATGTTGGCGCACTCCAGGAGCGCCATCGGCCCGGTCAATGCCGCCATGATCGGCCCGAGCGCCAGGGTCAGCGCGGCTGCCGGACGCTGCTGGAACCCGGTGATCAGCCACATGCCGAGGGCGGACTCGAGCAGCAGGAGGATGCCTCCGCCGGTCGCGTCCAGGTCGTCCACGGCGGGCGTGACGAACGCGCCCGAGGCAGCAAGAGCGAGTAGGGCCACGCCGAGGTGAATCCCGAGCAGCCGCGGCACCCAGGGCACCAGCCGTCCGACACCACGCAGCACGGGCAGCTCGGGGCGGTCGAGACGCAGCGCCACCCTGCGCCACACCACGGTCACCACGACCACCGCGGCCGTCAGCGCCAGCGGCAGGGGCCGCAGGAAGAAGCCCCAGTCGGCGGGCGCCGAGTCCACGAACCAGCGTTCATGGGTGGGAAGGACCATCGCGGGCAGGGCCAGGACGGAGACCATGTGGCAATTCTCCAGGGGACTCGAGGTGGGCCGGGACTCGGGGGTGGCGTGCGCGGTGAGGCGTGGAAGAGGCGCACGTCGCCCGGCCGCCGGGGTGGACGGCATACCGAAAGTACGGTGCGCGACCGCACCACACCCGGGCCCTAGGTCCCGACCTCTCTCGCTGGGCTGCTACCGCATCCGGCGTACGGGCTCCGTCACCCTTCGGCGGGATCCGGCCGTGGATGCGTCCACCTAGCGTCGAGGGGCGCTGCGGCCGACATCCGGCCCGCGCGAGAGATTCCCACGAGGATGAGGAGAACCCGATGAGACTTGCCCGCATCGCTGCTGGTGCAGCGCTGGCCGCCGTCACGGCGCTGCCCGCCGGCTCCGCCTCCGCCGAGGAGCTGGCCCCCCCGGAGATCGCCTGGGTGGGGGACCACGTGGTGGCCAACGGGAGCAACGCCTACATCCAGGCCAAGTTCCGCTGCTTTGGTGGGGAGACCGGAACGCACCTGTGGGCCTCGATCAAGCAGGGCGGCCCCGACCCAACCGCTGAGGGTTCGGGGATGACCTCGGACGCCTGGTACGACACGAACTACCAGTACGCCAACAACCCCGCCGGTCAGACGATCCAGTGCGATGGGAAGTGGCACGTCAACCGGTTCACGGTCAAGCTCGTCGACCACCCGTTCGGCACCGGCTACGTCTCGGGTGAGCTCGCCAAGGGCGCCGCGTGGGTGCAGTTCTGCGTGTTCGACTCCAGCGCGACGGACGACAACTTCCCGACCGGGTTCGCCTACAACTACGGCTGGCGGACCGTCATCGCCCAGCACTGAGACATCCAGAAACAGGCACGCAGGCTGCCGAGGAGGGTACGCCGGGTGGTGACCACCCGGCATACCTGCCTGCGGGCGGGGGAGGGGGCGGGGCAGGGGGCTGGGCGGGGCGTGGGCAGGGGGTGGTCGATTGCGCACGATGCCACGCCGCGGCATACGGTTGAAGCATGGACTACCGATACCTCGGCAACAGCGGACTCAAGATCTCCGAGATCACCTACGGAAACTGGCTCACCCACGGCTCCCAGGTCGAGAACGACGTCGCAGCGCAATGCGTGGCTGCCGCCCTCGACGCGGGCATCAGCACGTTCGACACCGCGGACGTCTACGCCAACACCAAGGCGGAGACCGTCCTCGGCGAGGCGCTGAAGGGTGAGCGACGCGAGAGCCTGGAGATCTTCACGAAGGTCTACTGGCCGACCGGCCCGGGTGGGAAGAACGACACCGGCCTGTCGCGCAAGCACATCATGGAGTCGATCAACGGCTCGCTGCAGCGCCTCCAGACGGATTACGTCGACCTGTACCAGGCGCACCGCTACGACACCGAGACCCCGCTCGAGGAGACGATGCAGGCCTTCGCCGACGTCGTCCGCCAGGGCAAGGCGCTCTACATCGGCGTCAGCGAGTGGACGGCCGACCAGATCCGCGAGGGCGTCGCGCTGTCGAAGGAGCTCGGCTTCCAGCTCATCTCGAGCCAGCCGCAGTACTCGATGCTGTGGCGGGTCATCGAGGGCGAGGTCGTGCCGACGTGCGAGGAGCTCGGCGTCAGCCAGATCGTCTGGAGCCCCATCGCCCAGGGCGTGCTCACCGGGAAGTACCAGCCGGGGCAGCAGCCGCCGGCGGGCTCGCGCGCCGCCGACGAGAAGGGCGGTGCCGACATGATCAAGCGGTTCATGAACGACGACGTCCTCACCCGCGTCCAGGGGCTCAAGCCGATCGCGGACGAAGCCGGCCTGTCGATGGCGCAGCTCGCGGTGGCCTGGGTGCTGCAGAACCCCAACGTCGCGGCCGCGCTGGTCGGGGCATCGCGTCCGGAGCAGGTGCACGAGAACGTCAAGGCTGCCGGTGTGAAGCTCGAGCCGGCCGTCATGAAGCAGATCGACGACGTCCTCGGTGACATCGTGGAGCGCGACCCGGGCAAGACGAAGGAGACCGCGCCGCAGAAGCGCATCGCCTGAGATCCCCTTCGCTACACCATTCGGCCTCCCTCGATCGACGGAGGCGCAACCGCTCGATCGGGGTCACCATCACCTCATGGGTGATGGTGACCGGATCGACGCGGGGACCACCTGGGTGGTGTACGACGGGGCTCCCTTCGTCGACCCTACCGTCGGGCACCAGGGCACGTTCGTCGACGTGTGCCTCTCGCTCAACGAGGCCGAGCTCGTGCACCTGTGCGACTACTGGGAGTGGCGGGCGGACCTCGCGACCCGCGACATCGACCGTTGGTGGTGCTGGACCGTCGTCCGGTTCGGCCGGGGCCTGCTGGCCGGGCGGCGCGAGTCGCGCCCTCGTCCGCACCAGTGGTTCTGAGCAGCGCCCCTCAAGGCCTGGGGTCGCGGTCGGTGGCCGCCTGCCTGGCGATTCGGCTGTCCGTGCGCACGATCGACACGACGAGCGCGGCGCCACCCAGGGCGGCCAGCAGGAAGAACACCATGGCGATGGCGGGATAGCCGAGGATGCGGTTCTCGGTGGGCACCTGCATCATAAGCGCCGCGCCGACCACGAGGGCCGCCATCACGATGCCCATGGTCAGGCGGTTCGCGAGCCGCTGGAGGACGTGCAGGAAGCGGGCCTCGTCGAGGGCGTCCACCCGCAGCGAGAACTTGCCCTCGGCGAGGTTCTCCATGATCGCGTTGGCGCGGCTGGGAAAGTTCGCCGTGAACTCCTTGGCATCGATGGCGGCAGCCATCAGCCCAGACGCCGAGACGTTCAGGCCGCTACCCATGATGTCGGCGACGTTCTCGCGGATGGCCGCGGCGGGTGCGAAGCTCGGGTCGAGGTGCTTGGTCACCTGGTCGAGGTTGAGCAGGGCCTTGGCCACCATGGTCATCTCCGGTGGTGGGCGCAGACCGTGGACGCCCGACAGCCGGCTCAGCTCCATCAGGACGGCACCCGCCTGCACCTGGTCGCCCAGTGACACCGCACGCGACACGAGCGCCGCCACCTCGTCGCGGAACTGCCCCGCGTCATAGCCCTCGAGCGGTTCCCCCATGGAGGCGAGCACCGTTGCCACGTCTTCGCCGTCGGCGTCGCCAATCGCCAGCAGCAGCTTGACGATCTTGTCCTGGACACGCGGCGGGACGTTCGCGACCATGCCGAGGTCGATGAGGCCGAGCCGACCGTCCGGCGTGAGCAGCACGTTGCCCGGGTGCGGGTCAGCGTGCAGGAAGCCGTCCACGAGGATCATCCGCAGGTATGCCGCGAAGAGCTCGCGCACGAGCGGCTCACCGTCGATGTCCAGCATGCCCAGTGGGCCGATGTCGGTGACCTTGCGACCGGGCACGAGGTCCATCGTCAGGACCCGACCGCTGGTGTAGTCGGCCACGGGTTGAGGGACCACCAGCCGGGGGTAGTCCGCAGTGAGCTCGCCCAGGCGTACCAGGTTGGCCGCTTCCCGCTGGTAGTCCAGCTCACCCGCGAGCGAGCGGCGGAAGTGCGTGAGCAGCTGACCGAAGCCGTAGCGACGTCCCAGGTCGGTGTGGTCGTCGGCGAAGGCGGCGATCTTGCCGAGCGCCTCCATGTCGTCGCGCACCACCTCCCGCACTCCTGGGCGTTGCACCTTGACCACGACCTCCCTGCCGCTGGGCAGGACCGCCCGGTGCACCTGACCGAGGGAGGCAGCGGCCAGGGGAGCCTGGTCGAACGAGGCGAACGCATGCCGGATCGAGACACCCAGCTCGTCCTCGATGATCTGCTGGACCTGCTCGTAGGGGAACGGCTCGACCTTGTCCTGCAAGCGGGTCAGCGCCTCGGTGTAGGCCGGCGGCAGCAGGTCGACGCGCGTCGACAGCAGCTGGCCCAGCTTGACGTACGTCGGACCCATGGCCTCGAGGTCGTCGGCAAGGGACTCGGCGGCGGACGTGTCGCCGGCCGGCCGCTCGTCCTCGACGAGGAACTCGTCGAACCCCGCGCCGCTGACCAGGTCCGATCGGCCGTGACGGACGAGCATCCGCGCGAGTGCGGCGTATCGGACTGCGTTGGAAGGGTCGAACGGAGATCTCATGGCGCCATCTTGGCAGGCCGGGCCCCCTGCACTCGCACACGCCATTCCCACAGGTCAGAGCCTCGGCCGGAGAAGCCTGAACCCTCAGCCGGAGAAGCAGGGGCCTGAGCCGACCAGGCGCAGCCCTTCGAGGTCGCCGGCTCCGAATCCGGTCTGGCCTTCCATCGACGCGTACATCAGCTGGCGACGGTCCGTCACGTGCCCCAGGCCGACGAGATGACCGAGCTCGTGCATGACGATGCTGCGCGCGCCGACCCGGCCGCCGGGCTCGTCGAGGATCTGTTCGAACGCGGGGGCGTCCAGCAGCACGGCACCGGTCACGTAGTGCTGGTCGGCCCGGTCGCGGTAGGGCGCCATGACCGGACCCCCGACGCCGACGACCCGGCCGGCCAGCTCGGAGTTGGCGCTGTCGTGGGTCCAGGCGACGAGGACCGGAGCCCACCGGTTCCCGTAGAGCCGCACATCGACACTGCGCCGACGGATGGTCGGCGTCTCGCTGGTGCGACCGTCGACCGTGATGACCAGGCCGGTCGCAGCGCTCACCTGCGCGGCAGCCTCCCTGATCAGCTGGTCGCCGCCCCGGGGGGACTCGGCGCCGTTCACCACGAGGTGGATCGGTCTGCACGGGTCGAACCCGACGGGTCGTCCCGACGTCGTGGTCGCGAGGAACGTGTAGGCGGTCGACGTGGAGCGTTGTCTGGGCGACGGACGCAGACGGGACTTGCCCGCGTCGGAGGGTACGGGTGGGGCCGCGCCGTCTGAGTCAGGCGGCGCGACCGGCGTGATCGGGGACCCCATCGCGATGTCACCGAGCGACGAGCCCCTGCCCTTGCCGAAGGCGTCCGCTCCCGCGCTCCCCGGCAGTAGGCGCGGGATCCCGACGACGGCCAGGGCAGCCAGGAGCAGCGCGACCAACACCTTGGTGGCGGTGCTGGAACCATTGCGTCGCGGTGGTCGCGTCACGCTGTACCCGACCACGCCGTAGTCCGTCTCGTGGTCACCCACGGGGGATGGCGCCGCCACGGCACCGGGCGGAGGCGCGACGCTGGTGGGAGTCTCCGCGCTGGTGGGCCTGCCGGCGCTGGTGGAAGTCTCGCTGGTGGAAGTCTCGCTGGTGCTGAGGTCCGTGCTCGGCACGGCGGATGCACTACGGGTCCGCGGTCGTCCTGCCCGCAGGTCGTCCAGACACCGCAGGCAGAGCAGCTCCCTGGCCGTCGGGTCGAAGCCGGCCTGCATGCCGCGCGACAGCGGCTCACCGCACCCGCAGTGCGCCGACACCTCGAGCCGCCACAGCTCCACCTCGTCGAGCTCCACGCCGTTCCTTCCCACATTCGCCGGGCACCTTCGCCCAGCGCATCCCCCCAGCACATCCGCCCACCACAACTCGGCTTCCATCGTCCTCAACCCCCGCGGCGCCATGTCCTCGACCGCCGTCACACGAGCCGAACGGACTAGGCGCGGGGACTCCCGACGAGAGGTGTGGCAGCGGGTCGCCACGCGGCATACCTCACGTCACGCCTCACCACGCGCCTCACCGCATGCTTCACGAGGCTGGTCCCCACCGATGCCGCCAGTGAATTTTGCCCGCTCCTGTTGCCAGCGGGCCCAAGGCTTGGTCGACTGGACCTCGTGGGTCACGCCCACCCGGGGAGTGGCCCTCGGACGGAGGTTCTCCATGAGCAGTGTGGTCGAAACGGTCCCGGACGACGCAGACGCAGACGCCGGCGACCTGGAAGCAGGCGTGCACGCGGGGGTTGTGGTCCCCGCACCCGTCGAGCAGGTCTGGCAGCACCTGATCAGTGCCGCGGGCACCGAAGCCCTCTTCGGCGAGGGCGCCCGGATCGGCAACAAGGGCGAGCCGTGGCACGCGGCCGACGGGTCGTACGGTGTGGTGCGCAGCTTCCATCCCGTCGAGCAGGTGCGGGTCACTTGGCACCCTCATGAGGACGGGCCGTTGAGCATGCTCGACGTGCAGCTGCGACCTGAGGGGGACGCGACGCGGGTCGAGGTCTTCCACGAAGGTCGCGGCATCGCCGGTGACCCCCGTGCCGACCTGCAGCACTGGGACGACGCACTCGGCCGGCTGGCTGGAGGGGTGACCAGCCAGGGCTGAGCCCTCTGGAGCCGGCGCTGCCGCGGGCTTGGCTCGCCGGATGTCCGCGCTGTGGATGGCTCTGCGCCCGTTGGCGCCTGTTTGCATAGACTCGCGTGCGATCGAGTAGCGGGGGGCTACTGAGGGGAGATCGAGCGTGAGCTCTGTGCGTCCGTATGCCGTGTGCGGCCTTGCCGCCTTGCTGGCCTTAGTGGGGTGCGCGGGTGCGGGAGACGACCCTCCGGCCAGCCGTTCGACGACGTCGAGCGTTTCGCCGACAAGCTCTCCGCCCCTGAGTCCGACAACGACGAGCAGTCCAGCCGACGGCTACCCACCAGCTGCTCGAGCGCAAACCGTCGAGGGCGGCCAAGCGTTCGTGGAGTACTACTACACGACTCTCAACAAGGTTCTCCGCGAGCCCGAGATCGGTGTACTGCCCGGTCTCGCGGTGGATTCGTGTGTCTTCTGCCAGCGAAACGAAAGGCTCGTCGAACAACTCGTGGTCGGCGTCGATCACTACGACACCGACCCAATCCACGTTGTCGACCTTGCACCCATGTCGGGGGCGCCGAAGAATCAGCAGTATTTCAGCGCGACTTCGGTCCAGACCGGGGCTTGGATCGTCGACAAGTCGGGCACGAGGTTGACGAGGGACAAGCAAGTCCGCCAGCCGATCTCCATCGCCCTTGTCTGGGGAGACGGAGTTTGGCGTTTCTTCGGGGCCGATCGCGCATGAGGCGGTGTTCCAAGGTGGCGGCGTTGGCGGGTTTCCTTCTCTGTGTCGGCGTGCCCTCTGCCAACGCCACGGACTGCCCCGCATGTGAGGGCGGCGGAATCGATGGTGGATATACCTCAGCCGGAACCTCGGTCCTTGGGTTGAACCGTTCTGAAATGGCCAAACTGCAGCAGAAGGCCGCCCGAATATCCGTGCCGGGGCTGAAGGGGCCGTTCTTCAAGTACGCGTCGACGGGGCTTTGTGGCGGCGCTCGGCCGGACAACGACACCGACAACGCCTGCGGCGCTGACGCCCGTTGCGAGGCGAACACCCCTGCCCAGGGGCAGGGACCCCCTTTGGCCGTCTGGGAAGCCCGGATCGACAAGGACGGCACGCCGGTCGACGGCCAGGACAAGCCCATCGCCGCTCCTCAATGGCAGAGACTGGGTGTGACCTGCCTGCCCGAGATGGTTCCGGGTGAGCGGCCTCGCCTCACGATGGCCCAGATCACGGCGGCGTTCCATGACACCAACTTTGCGTTGGCAACGGTCAACATCCAGCCCGAAGGCAACGTCACCCTCGTGACGCTGCCGACCTACTTCGAGCTGCGTTGGCCATCGAAGGGCTACCAGCCGGACGAGGTGGACGCCGTCGACCCGGCGCGGATGGCCGGCTTTCGAGTCGACATCCGTCCACGGTTCAAGTCGGTTCGCTACGACTACGGGGACGGTACGAGCGAGCGCACCAACTCCCTCGGCGGCCCCTACCCCGATGGCGACATCCGCCATGAGTACGCCAAGAGCGGCAATTACCGGGTGCGAGCCGACGTCACGTACGCAGGTCAGTACCGGGTCAACGGCGGTGAGTGGATCGTCATCCCCGGCGACGTGACGATCCAGGGCACCCCCGAGACCTTGACCGTGAAGACCGCCAAAGCCCGGCTCGTCACCAACTGACTCGCTCCCGACTTATTGCCAGCAGATCGTCACCGGTCCCCGAATTCAGGGGTCCGGTGACCACCAGGGCGCAACAAGTCCCGGCGCTCCCGACTGGTTGCCAGCAGATCGTCACCGACAACCGATCCCGGGGGTCCCGTGACCACCAGGACGCAACAAGTCCCGGCACTCCCGGACCTGTTGCCGGCAGACGGCAGATCGTCACCGATTCAGGTCCGTTGGGCCTCAGGCGAGGTCGTGCTCCGACGCATACACCCCTGCGGCCGTGCGCGACGTGACCCCGATCTTGGTGAAGATGTTGCTGAGGTGGCGCTGCACCGTCTTCTGGCTGAGGAACAGCGACGACGCGATCTGCGGGTTGCTCTGCCCCCGCGCGACCAGGCGCAGCACCTCCACCTCCCGAGCAGTGAGCCCATCCGGCAGGTCGCGGGCCAGCAGCCGCTCCACCTCGTGCTGGGACGGCCTGGCCCCGAGCTCGACGAACGTCCGCTGCGCCACGGTCAGCTCCGACTGTGCCGAGTCCTCGTCCCCCAGCGCGCGGTAGGCCAGACCGATCCTCACCCTGGCCCGTGCTGCCTCGAACCGACCCCCACGGTCGATCCACACCTTCCAGGCGCGGCGCAGCGGAGCCAGCGCCCCGGCGGCGTCGCCCGCATCGAGCGCGACGAGCCCCACGGCGTACGCGGCACGGGCGGAGAGGCCATCGCACGCGAAGTTGTCAGCGGTCTGCTGCAGCTCCTCGGCGGCCGCACGGGCGGCCTCCTTGTCGCCATCCGCGAGCAGCACCTCGACCGCCGACGGCAACAGCTGCGCGCGGGTGACGGGGTCGTATGCCTCGTTCAACAGGCGTCGAACCGAGGCCGCGGCTGCTGCAGTGCGACCACGGTCCAGCCACAACAGGGACAGGCCCGGTTGAGCCTCGTGCCCATGGGTGCGCGCCAGGGCGAAGGCAGCCTCGGCAGCCGCGTACTCACCTTGGACCCGCTGGATCTCTCCCTGTTCGTACAGCGCCAGCCCGGTCGCCGGCGGCGACCCGTTCGCGGCGTACCGCTCACGCGCGCGGGCCAGCTCGGTCAGCGCCAGCGGGAAGTCCCCGCTTGCCCGCAGGACCTGCGCTCGGTGCACCGCGCACTGCCCGGTGAAGGGCACCAGGTCCGGCTGCGCGTCACACCAGCGCGACAGCACCCCCGTCCACTCGGTGATCCTCCCGTAGTCGGCAACCTCCTGGCAGGCCTCGATCATCAGGCACAGGATCTCGCCGGTGAGGATCGGCGATACCTCCCCGCCGGTGAGGCCCAGCATTGCCTCGTCGAGCAGCGTCAGACCTTCGGGAACGCGTCCCGCATAGAGCAGCAACCGACCACGGCTGGCCAGGCCGAACGTCACGAGATCCGAGTCACCCCAACGCTGCCCGATCTCCAGTAGCTGGGTCGCGACCTCGAGCGCCTCGGCGAATCGACCCGCGTAGACCAGTGGAATCATGTCGTGGATGCGCAGGAAGCCCCGCTCCACGCAGTCGTCGGGCTGGTCGGCCAGCAGGCGGGCTCCCCGGGCCACCCAGCCACCGCCCACCGACGGGTTGCCGTTGGCGCTGAACACATACCCGAGCCAGTGCGCGTCGCGGGCTGCGGCCAGAGAGTCCCCTGCGTCGAGGTGCTGGTGGAACGAGCCCTCCAGGGCAGCGGTGGTGGTGTCGCGGTCACCCACCATGTAGGCGGCCACGGCCAGGAGGCCCAGGTCTGCGGGGGAGAGGTGGCTGGTGTCGAAGGCGCGCAGCCGTTCGTACGCCGTGCCCCAGGCCCGGCGCGCATAGGCCTCGCGGCCCTCGACGACACCTGTGTCGATGCCCATCGCACCCTCCTCCTCGGAGAATACGCGCGCCGTCCTGCCTGAGCCTCCGGCGCGAACGGTGCCCCAGGTCAGGAGGCCACGGACTGGCCCGCAGGGCGGGCGGGGCGTCGGTCCCGCGCGCTCACGGTGCCCGCGCGGTCGGCAATCCGGGTGGCGACGTGCTTGGCGTCCCGCCCCGCGCCGTAGATCAACATCGAGGAGGCGGCGTACTGGAACTGGAGGCCGCAGAAGTACAGCCCCGTAACCCCGTCCGGCACCCCGCGGAGCTCCCGCGGCCACCCGTCCTCGCCGAAGACCGGCAGCTCGACCCAGTCGAACGCCTGCCTGAACCCCGTGCACCACACCACGGTTCGGGCGTCGACCACGCGCCCGTCGTCGAGCAGGGGCAGGCCCTCCCTGGCGCCGACCAGCCGACCGGTCACCCAGTCCACCCCACGCCCGGCAAGGTCCCGCTGCTGGATCCGCAGGCGGGGTCCTCCGTGGCGGAAGTGCTCCTTGGCCTTGCGGCCCAACGGGTTCGACCGGGTCAGCACGTTGCGGAAGACGAAGAGCATCGTCGGGAAGACCACCTTGAACAGGGGCGAGCCGAACGGCACCGGGATCTGGCCCGTGTCCGGTCCCGCCAGCACGGTCTCGTGGGTCGCCGCCACCTCGAAGGCGATGTCGCACCCCGAGTGAGCGGCGCCGACGACCAGCACCTGACCCTCGGGGAGCTGGGACGCGCGGCGGTACTGGCTGGAGTGCAGCTGCCGGATCGACGGATCGAGCTGGTCGGCGAAGCTCGGCACGTGGGGCGTCCGCCCGAAGGTACCGGTGGCCACCACGACGTGGTCGGCGTGGATCTGCCCTCCCGCGGTCGTGACCACGTAGCCGGACGACCCGACCTGCGCGTCGCGGGAGCCGCCCGGTGGGATGGGCAGCGGAGACACCCGCTCCACGCGCGTGCCGAGCCGCACCGGCAGCCGGAAGCGCGCGGCATACGCCTCGAGGTAGTCGGCGAACTCGTCCTTGGTCGGGAAGGCCCACCGCGGCGCGGGGAAGGCCATCCCCGGGAGGCCGTCGGCCCACGCAGGGCTGAACAGCCGCAGGCTGTCCCACTGCTCGCGCCAGCCGTCACCCACCCGCGCGGACGAGTCGAGGACGACGCACGGGCGCCCCATCCGTTGGAGGTGGTGGGCGGTGGCGAGGCCGGCCTGCCCCGCCCCGATGATCACGGTCTCGATGTGTTCGGTGCGCATTGCTCGCTCCCCGGGGGTGTCACTGACGTGGTCGTCACCGACGTTCGGTAGCGCAGGCTCCAGAAGAGCATGAGGGCCGAGGTGACGATGTAGAAGGTGTGCAGCATCCAGATCGGGCCCGGCGGCAGGTGGAAGACGTACAGCGAGTAGACGAGGTTGCCGACGTTGGCCAGGACGAGGTTGCTGCGGCTGTAGGACCTGAGGTCCTTGCTGCGGGCGGCCTTCCCCAGCATGGGCAGCGCGCTGGCCGCGAAGACGACCGTGGCGATGGTGCCCGCTACCAGGGGAAGGGAGCTGTTCATGTCCTCGACGCTAGGGAGCGCGGGCCAGGTCCCTCGTCGGGCGGTACGCCCATTCACCCCACGCGGTCCCTGACCCGATTCACCCACTGACGGGTATGCCGGGTGCGCGCCACGCGGGCGCCTCACCTCAGCCGCGGGGCATCACCGAGGGTCGCACGACGCGGACGGAGAAGGCGGTGAGGCCGATCCGCAGCGACGCGGTGCGCGCCAGGTGGCGGCACACGAGGATCGTCACCACGGCCGGGACCGCACCGGAGATCAGCAGCCCGGTGCGGGGACCGAGGTGTTCGGCCAGCAACCCGACGACGGGGCCGCCGAGTGCCCCGCTGCCGATGAACACCAGCATGTAGAGGCCGACGACCCGGCCGCGCAGGTGGTCGGCGGTGGCGAGCTGGACCAGCGACTGGGCCGACGTGAGGAAGCCCAGGTTTGCAGCGCCGACGAGGACGAGCAGGAGGGTGAAGGACAGCTGGTCGGGCGCTGCCGCGGAGAGGAGCATGGCCATCGCCAGGGCCCAGGCGGCCAGCCCCACTGTCCGCAGGCGCAGCGGCTTGCTGCGCCGTGYGGTGGTGAGGGCGCCGGCCAGGGCCCCGACCGCGACGACCCCGTTGAGCAGGCCGAGACCGCTCGCGCCCGAGTGGAACTCGTCCTTGGCGAACGCGGCCAGCGTGACGGGCAGGCTGATGGTGAAGAAGCCGAACGCCCCGACCATGACGACGGGCCACAGGACCGTCGGCGTACGGAGGGCGTACTCCAGACCCTCACGGATCCCGGGGGAGGGGGCCTTGACCGGCTCTCCAGCGGGGTGGGCGAGCCCGGCACGGCTCTGGCCTGCTCCGCGCATGAGCAGGAGCGCGGTGACCGGCGCCGCGAACGTGAGGGCGTTGACCGCGAACGCAAAGCCCGCACCCACACTGCTCATCAGGAGGCCACCGATGACGGGGCCTGCCATCGCGCCGATCTGGAAGGTGCAGGACACCAGGCTGATCGCGTTGCGCAGCTGCGGCCCCTCGACGACCTCCGGCACGAAGGACTGGCGCACGGGGTTGTCGACCGCTGTGACGACTCCGAGGACGGCCGCGAGGAGGAAGACGTGCCAGACCCGGATGTGCCCGCTCAGCGTGAGCAGCGCCAGCACGGCTGCGGTCAGCGACATCGACACCTGGGTGGCCAGCAGGATGGCGCGCTTGGGGAAACGGTCCGCGAGCAGACCGCCGTGCAGGCCCAACGCCAGGGTCGGCAGGAACTGGCAGGCGGTCGTGATCCCGACTGCGGTCGGGCTGTCGGTGAGCGTCAGGACCAGCCAGTCCTGGGCGATTCGCTGGATCCACCCGCCGGTGCCGGAGATCAGCAGGCCGGACAGCAAGAGCCTGAAGTTGCGATTCGCGAGCGAGGGAAAGGTGCGTGAAACATGTTGGGGGAGTGCGGGATCGGAGAGGTGGACTGTGTTGGCAGCGGTGGAGCTCATGAGTCGTCCTGGACGGTTTCGCGTGTGGGTTGGTTGCGTTCACCTCCAGTGTGCGCGCGACGACGTTCCCCTCGCTGCATTCTGAGACAGAATGAGTAATATAAGTGTCATTGCGATTCGCAATGATCGCCACGTCTCCCGAAGGAGTGGTCGTGTACGAGCCGGAACTGCTCCGCACCTTCCTCGCCGTGACCCAGGCGCTGAGCTTCACCCGGGCCGCGGAGGCCCTCGGGATCCGTCAGCCCACTGTCAGCCAGCACGTGCGCAGGCTCGAGGAGGCGGTCGGACGCCCGCTGTTCGTCAGGGACACCCGCAGCGTCGCGCTCACCTCGGACGGCGAGGCGATGGCCGGCTTCGCCCGCGAGATCCTGGCCGCACAGGAACGAGCCGTCGGCTACTTCACCGGCTCCCACCTTGCCGGTCGGCTCCGCTTCGGGGTGACCGACGACCTCGCCCTGACACCCCTGCCGCGCATCCTGCGGGACTTTCGCCAGCTCTATCCGCGGATCGACCTCGAGCTGACCGTCCTGCAGAACGAGGGGCTGCTCAGGCGCATCGAGTCGGGTCACCTCGACGTCGCCTTCGTCAAACGCAACGCGGGCACCTCGACCCTGGCGCGCGGACAGCTCGTCCGCCGCGACCAGCTCGTGTGGGCCGGAGTCGACGGCACCCGGGTGGATCCCGACCAGCCGGTGCCGCTCGTCGTCTACCAGGCGCCCAGCCTCAGCCGGGCCATCAGCGTGCAGGCGCTCGAACGCGTCGGCCGCCGCAGCCGGATCACCTGCACGGTCCGCGGCGTCAACGGGGTGCTGGCCGCCGTCCGAGCTGGCCTGGGCATCTCCGTCATGGCGCGCACGCTCATGCCGCCTGACCTGGTCGAGCTCCCGGCCTCCAGCGGGCTGCCCAAGCTGCCGCACCTCGACCTCATGTTGCTGACCAACCGCCAGGCACCCGCCGAGGCGGCCACAGCGCTCACGTCGGCCATCCTGGCCAGTGGCGCGCCACGAGGCCCGGTCACCGGAGGCTGACCGAGCGTGAGCTCGCGCTCTACAGCGGCCGGAGCTCGCTGTCCATCGTCCCCATGAGGTGGATTGCCCGAAGCCGGCTGAGCAGCAGGTCGGCCCGCACCTCGACCCGTGCGCTGTGGTGGACCGCCGCCGCACCGGTGCACAACGGGTGGACCTCGCCAGCAGCAGCTGCCCCGCAACGGCACCACGCGGCATACGCATCGGTGGCGCTTCGACCAGAGGCAACAGGCGAGTTCTTCACGAGACCGCACGCTAGGAGCCGGCCGCCACGGCAAGTCACGCAACAAGCCCGACCCCCTCCGTTCGTCCGAGGGGAAGCTGACCGAAAGAGGCGCCACCTCCCCGACCTTCGGTACGCCACGGGCAGGCTGACGTGCGCCCTCGCCCCTTCCGCGGGTCAGTCGGCGAAACCAAGGGGCGTACTGTGAAGGGGACGATGGTGGCGTGGCCCGACCGGGTGGCGCCCAGTCCGTCCGCGACGGGGATGACCACGGTGATGATCCAGGCAGGGACGAAGACCGCTTTTCCAGTGCTCCGCGAAGGGCGGCTGTCGTCCTCCGGTCGCATGCTCCTCGCCGAGCTGCACGCGGCGATGGCCTTGGCACAGGCGGAGGTCGCGGCGCAACGACGTCCTCCGTCGGACCCCAACGTGCTCGCGATCGCGCGCGGGCGCCTCGTGACGGCGATGGCGGACTACGAGGAGGCGCTGACCTCCCTCCACCTGCCGATCCCCCCGCGGCTGCGCGACGACCTGCGGCTGCTGCGCCGAGTGGTTCGCCACTGACGCGAGCTCCATCCGCGCGTCCGCGGTCGGGGCTGGGGCTGGGGATAACTTCGGGCGGAGGTCGCGAGTTCGGGCAGCATTCGGGACATGAGCTACGAAGACCTTCCACGCGAGCTGCGCACGATTCCGTTGACTGACACCACGATCCAGGCTGACGTGGTCGACCTGATCCTGGGCATCGAGGAACGCCGAGACGGCGCCCTGGCCCTGCTGGTGTGCGACGAGGCGGACCGGGGAGTGCAGCCGGTCGTCCTGTCCGATGTGCCGCCCGAGGCGCCGACCGCCGACATGCGCAGCCTCCTCGACCTGCTGCTTCCGATGGTCGGTGAGACGGGTGGGGCGATCCTGGTCGCTCGCGGACGCCGTCGTGGCGTGACGCCGACCGACAACGACCGTGCCTGGCACCAGGAGACGATCGAGGCCTGCGCGCGCCACAAGGTCCGACTCCTGGGCTTCTACCTTGCGTCGCCGGACGGCGTCGAAGCCCTGCCACCGCCACTGAGCCAGGCGTCCTGACCTGACGCGATCAGGCGCAGCTCAGTACTGGGCGCGGGCGACCTTCTGGAGCCGGGGCCACTCGCCGTCGATGCAGAGGTCGCGTCCGATGTCGAGCATGGCCGCGCCGAACAGCGCTCCCGTGGAGATGAACGCGGGGTGCACGTGCCCGAACACCTCGAGGGTCACGGTGCCGTAGAGCCGTGACCAGGACCGCTCGAACATCCAGATCATGCCGGGGGTCGGTCCACCCAGCGGGTCGGTCACCTCGGCCGGCTTGATCTCGCTGCGCAGCACCTCGAGCAGGTCAGCGTCGAGGTCGGAGTCGGCCGGGATGGGGAAGTGGTACTTGACCCACAGCCGCCCGAAGATCTCGCTGAAGAAGGCCCCGAACATCTTCACGCCCGACTCCTCGGGCAGGCATCCGTCCAGGGAGGTGATCACCACGGGCTGAGCCGCCGCGGCCTCCTCGATCGCGGCCGAGGTCGCCGAGGCGAAGACGAGCTGGAACTCGTTGCGGTTGGTCAGCGCCCACTTCCGGAAGGCCGCGGCGGACGCGACGATCTGCGCGGCCGGGTCGTCCGGCTCCTGCTGGTCCCTCGCGGTCGTCATGGCCGCCACCACGTCCTCGAAGATCGACCGGGCGACGCGCACCATCAGCTCGGCGTGGCTGTCGACGTAGCGGTAAAGCGCCGGGGGAGTCAGCCCCATCTCCTGGGCGACGGCGCGCACCGAGACGTCCTCGCCGTCGCGGAGCAGCTGTCGCGCCACGTCGACGATCTCGTCGAACGTCGCCTGCCGCTGACGCTCTCGCCGCGTCGGAACCGCGGTCATCTCGCCCTGCTTCCTCGTCGGCGAACGGTCTGGATGCCCTGTGCCCTGGTTTGTCCTGCAGAGTTAACCATGAAGCCTTGACAACTTAGTTTACACCCATCACTGTTACTGCTGTAAACATCAGTGATGCAGGGTTGCGAGGGAGTGGTTCGGATGCACAGGTGGGGTCAGCTTGTCGCACGAAGGTCCTGGTTGGTCCTGCTCGGGGGCATGGCGGTGGTCCTGGCCGCCGCGGCATACGGGATAGGAGTGTTCGGCAACCTCTCCAACGGCGGGTTCGACGACCCCGCCACCGACTCGGCGAAGGAGCTCGTCCTCGAGCAGGCGACCTTCCCCGGCCGGGAGACCGACCTCGTGGTCGTCTACTCCAGCCCGACCCTGCGGGTGGAGGACCCGGCGTTCCAGCGCGCGGTCACCGACACCCTGACCGCACTGCCCAGGACCGATGTGGCCGGGACGGTGACCTACTACGACACCAGGTCGCCGGGACTGGTCAGCAGCGACGGACACGCCACGCGCGTCATCGTCACGCTCGCCGGCACCAGCCAGGACGCCAAGAGCGACAACTGGGACGCCGTCAAGGGTGACCTCGACGCCCCCGGGCTGAGCACGAGTGTGGGTGGCCGCTGGGCGGTCTTCGGCGACGTCAACGAGCAGGTCTCCAAGGACATCGCGCGCGCCGAGTCGATCTCGCTGCCGATCGTCTTCCTGCTCAGCCTGCTGATCTTCGGCAGCCTCGTCTCGGCCCTGATGCCCACCCTGGTCGGCGGGATCGCCGTGATGGGTGCGTTCGCGGTGGTGCGCCTCATCACGGGAGTCACCGACGTCTCGATCTTCTCGATCAACGTCATCACCCTGCTCGGCATGGGTCTGGCGATCGACTACGCACTCTTCGTCGTGAGCCGCTTCCGCGAGGAGCTGGCGCACCAACCCGACACGTCCCGCGAGAGCGTCCGCGCGGCCGTGGAACGCACGATGGCCACCGCCGGTCGCACCGTGCTGTTCTCCGGCCTCATCGTCGCCGCCTCGCTCGCGTCGCTGCTGCTCTTCCCACAGAACTTCCTGCGCTCGATGGGCTACGGCGGCATGGCCGCAGTGCTGGTCGCGATGCTGGCGGCCCTGACGGTGCTGCCCGCCCTGCTGGGAGTGCTCGGGTCCCGCATCGAGTTCGGCCGTATGCCGTGGCGCCGCGGCTCGCGCGCCCACCTCGCCGACGCGCGCACCCCGGACGAGTTGCACGGCGCGGACCACGAGGTGGTGCACGGCACCTGGGCCAGGGTCGCGCACAGCGTGATGCGTCGTCCCGTCGCCTACCTCGTGGCCATCGTCATCGGCCTGCTCGCGCTGGGCAGCCCGTTCCTGGGGGCGCAGTGGGGCAGCGTCGACGAGCGTGTCCTGCCGGTCAGCTCGCCCAGCCGCCAGGCCGCGGACCTGCAGGCGGACCTGTTCGGTGGCGAGACGTCCACCGCGTCGATCATGGTGCGCGGGGCGGATGAGGTGGCCAGGTCGGCTTACCTCACGAGCCTGAAGGCGGTTGACGGGGTCACCCAGGCGCAAGCCGTGGCGACCCGGTCCGTGGACGGCCAGCAGCTGACGCTGGTGCAGGCGACCTGGCAGGGGAACTCCCAGACCTCGAGCAGCCAGGACGTGCTCAAGGGCATCCGGGCCGTCGACCTGCCCACTGGCACCACCGCGCTGGTCGGCGGCCCGACCGCCGACGCCGTGGACCTGATCGACTCGATCGGCGACCACCTGCCGTGGATGGCGCTCATGGTGGCGGCCGTGATGCTCGTCCTGCTGTTCGTCGCCTTCGGTTCGGTCGTGCTGCCCCTCAAGGCCATCGTGATGAACGGCGTGTCCATCGTCGCGTCCTTCGGCGTGGTCACCTGGATCTTCCAGGAAGGTCACCTGTCGGGGCTGCTGGGCTTCACCTCTCCCGGCTACCTCGACGTGACCCAGCCGATCCTGATGCTCGCGATCCTGTTCGGCCTCTCGATGGACTACGAGGTGTTCCTGCTCAGCCGCGTGCGTGAGGAGTGGGACCGCACCGGGGACAACACCCGGGCGGTCGCGGCCGGCGTGCAGCGCTCCGGGCGCATCATCACCAGCGCCGCCCTGCTGCTGGCCGTCGTCATCGGTGGCTTCGCGACGAGCGGGATCGTCTTCCTCAAGATGATCGGGGTGGGCATGCTCGTGGCCGTCCTGCTCGACGCCACCGTCGTTCGGGCCCTGCTGGTGCCCGCCACGATGCGACTGCTGGGCAGGGCGAACTGGTACGCACCCGGTCCACTCGCGCGGTGGTGGGGGCGGCACGGACACCGTGAGGAGCCGGCTTCTCGCGAGTCGGTCCTGGTGCCCGCCCAAGAGCTGGCAGTCGCGCCCTGACCCGGGCGGGCGGCATACCGTGCCAGGGCTTCGGTGCTCACCGAAGCCCTGGCCACGGCACCACCGCCCCGCTGCCTGCCGGCGGCTGCCGGCGGCTGCCGGGACTGCTCTCGGGTGACTTGACCAAGTCTTGACTTTGGGGCCAAACGGATGAGGGGACGGCGCGGGCCGAACCGCGATACTGAGATCGTGCTGGGGACCGAATTCACGCGCACCCTGCGCGCTGCCCAAGCCGGCGAAGAGGATGCCTTCGCCCGGCTCTGGCGTGATGCCAACCCGGCCATGATCCGCTACCTGCGGGTCGTCGGGCACGACGATCCCTACGACGAGGCCTGCGAGGGCTGGATCACCGTCGTGCGCGGTCTGCCCGGGTTTGTCGGGGACGAGCTCGCCTGGCGCGTGTGGTTGCTCGCCTGTGCCCGCCAGCGCGCCGAGGAGAGCACGCTCCGACGGGCCTGGGGGTCGGTCACCGTGCTGCCGGGGTTCCAGGTCGAGGGCGATGGCGAGCTCGACATCGACGAGCTGATCGAGTCCGACGCAGGAGGCGACCCGGTGCACCGCGGGATCAACGACACCCTGACCGCGTTGCGCGCCCTGCCCCTCGGGCAGGGCGAAGTCGTCGTGCTGCACCTGGGGGCGGGCTTGCCGCCCAGTGCGGTGGCCGACGTCGTCGGCGTGGACCAGGCGAACATCGAACGGGCCGAGTCGCGGGCCCTGGAGCGGCTGGCCACCGATGCCGACCTGCTCGCGTGGTCGTTGGCCGCCCCTCCCACGCCGGCGGAACTGGCAGACGAACACATCGCGTTGAGTGCCTTCCGCAAGATCCCGTCCTCGGCACGCCGGTCGCCGGGGGTCAAGGTCATCGCCATCGGCCTGGGCTCCGCGGGCGCCGTGACCGCGGCGGCAGCCGGTCGGTCGCGGGCCGCGCTCCTGACCGCGACGGCCCTGTCCGTGTCGGTGATGTCGCTGGGCGGTCTCGGGGCAGCCGCCTACGTCGGGGTGCTGCCCGACCCGGTCCAGCAGGTCCTGCACGACACCGTCGGGGCACCGGCGCCCGAGGCCCCGGGCAAGGGCACGTCACCGGACCCCGGAAGCAACCCGGCGACCCCGCCGAATGCAGGCGTGGGGCCCCATGCCGCGGGCAGCCCCGCCGCAGGCCTGTGCAGGGCGTGGGCCTCGGACAAGGCCAAGGGCACCGCTCGCGACCGGTCGGTCGCCTTCCGCAACCTGACGGGCACTGCCGGTGGGGCGGACCGGGTGGAGGCGTACTGCGCAGGGGTGCTCGCGGCCAAGCCCACCAAGGGTTCGTCGGCACCGACGGCGCGCGTCATCCCCTCGGCCAAGCCCACGCACCCGTCGAAGCCGTCGACCACCAAGGCGCCGAGCACCAAGACGCCGGTTCCGCACTCGCCCGCGACGCATGCCCCCAACCTCACCCCCAACTCGACGAAGTCCGTGGCGCCGCCCGCCCAGGGCAAGTCGGCCAAGGCCGGCACCTCGGCGTCCGCCCCGAGTGACCCGGCCACGACGGGCGACAGAGAGGCGCCGAACCCGCGGTTGTCCGGCAAGGGCGTCAAGACCGGCGGCTGACGGTCCCCGACCGGCGAAGGACCACGACGGGGCGCTCGCGTAGGCTTCCCGCCGTGCTCCTCCCGCTGACCGTCGTCGTGCTCGTGGCGGCGGTGTGCCTGATGGCCGTCGCCGCCTGGTATGCCGCGCGCAGCCGCCTCGTCGACGACCGCCTCCTGCTCGTGGCCGGGGTGACCGAGCTGGGCCTCCTGGTGCAGCTGGTGGTCTGCCTCGTCCATCTCGGGCGGGTACCCGGTGGCGGCGCCGAACAGGCGACGTTCGCGGCCTATGCGATCACGCTTCCCTTCGTGCCGCCGGCGGCACTGTTCCTCGCGCTGAAGGAGAAGACCCGCTGGGCGATGGGGGTCGTCGCCGTCGGGGCGTTCGGCGTCGCGGTCATGACCGCCCGACTCCAACAGATCTGGAACCTCCGTGGCTGAGACCCCGTCCGCCCCCTCGACCCGATCGGGACCCGGTGTGGTCCTCGTCGCGGTCTACGGCCTGCTCGCTCTCGCGGCCACCGGCCGTTCGGTGCTGCAGATCTCCGAGTACTTCTCGAGGGCGCCGCTGGCCTATGTCCTGTCGGCGCTCGCAGCGGTCATCTACGTCGTCGCGACGGTCGCGCTGGCGCGCGGCGACCTCACGTCGCGCCGCGTCGCGCTGGTGGCGATCAGCGTCGAGCTGGCAGGCGTGCTCATCGTGGGTCTGGCGTCCTACCTGGCCACGGACGCCTTCCCCGACAAGACGGTGTGGTCGCACTTCGGGTCCGGCTACGGCTTCGTGCCACTGGTGCTGCCGGTGCTCGGCCTGCTCTGGTTGCGGCGCACCCGTCCCAGCTGAGAGCTGGTCGGTGGCCTTCGTCGACCGCTAGTCCGTGGCTGTGTCCACCGGCTCGTCGACTGGCTCTTCGACTGGCTCGTCGACTGGCTCGAGGACGAACACGGGGATCAGCCGGTCGGTCTTGACCTGGTAGTCGGCGTAGGGCGGGAACGCCTCGACGCACCGCGGCCACCACTCCTCGCGCTCGGCGCCCTCGAGCTCCCGGGCCCGGACCGTCCACGTGCGGTCGTCGTCCTGGAGGTCGAGGACCGGGTTCTTGCGGATGTTGGCGTACCACTTGGGGTGCTCCGGCGCGCCACCCTTGCTCGCCACCGCGGCATACACACCGTCGTGCTCGACGCGCATCAACGGGACCTTTCGCACCTTGCCGGAGAGGCCGATCATGGTCAGCATCACGACCCGTCGACCCTGGATGGCGACCGCTCGGGTCGTCCCGGCGGCCTCGATCTGCTCGACCTGCGTTCGGACCCAGCCGGTGGGGCTGGCGACGTACTCACCAACAATGCTCATGGGTCCATCACAACACGAACCGGCACATCTCGGGTGGAGGGGTCGAGCAGGCGGGTCGGCTGGGTGGGACCTGTCGGGCGCCGACGATCCGGCGCACAGGCGGCTGTGGACAACTCCGGGAGGCGTCCCACGACCGACCTACCCTCGGACCCATGACCCGGATCGAGGTGAACTCCGACACCATCGTGGCGCTGGGCGCTTCCCTCCGGGAGGTGGCCGACGACCTCCTGTGGCAGGCGGTGCGCAGCTCGGAGCAGACCTGGTCGCTGGGCCCCGGCGACAGCGCCGGAGCCCTCGCGTCGGTGCTGGGTGACTTCGAGCACCAACGTCACGTGCTCGGCCGCGCGCTCGAGGACCTCGCGGCCGCGACGGCGCTGGCCGGGCGGCTGTACGCCGACGTCGAGAGCACGAGCGCCGCCGCCTTCGACGGTGGCCCGGGATGACGATCCTGAGGCCGCTGCCGGGTGATCCCGGCACGGTGCGCGCACTCGCCGACCGGCTGGCCGGGCAGGGCGAGCTGCTGCTGGCCCTGGCGAGCACGGTGCGAAGCCTCGGCGACCCGAGCAGGACGACCTGGGAGGGGCCGGGCGGCGCCGCCTTCGCCGCTCGGTCCCGCACCGCGGCCTCGCTCCTGGTCTCGGTGGGGCGTCGCTACGCGGTGTCGGCGGTGGCCCTGCGGCCTCTTGCCGCAGCCCTGGCGGAGGCGCAGCACGACGCCTCCTGGGCGGTGACGACGCACGCGGAGGCCTGGCAGCTCGCGGTCACCCTCGGCAACCGGCGGGTGATGGCGCAGGAGAGCGCCGACCCGACGCAGCGTGCGGTCGCCGCGGACCTGCACCGCAAGGAGCTGGAGCAGCTCGAGCTCGTCCAGGTCGCCGAACGCCGCCATGCCGCAGCCTGGCATCGGTTCGCCGAGGCGGACCGCCGGTGCGCCACGGTTCTGCACCAGCTCGTCCAGGACGGCCTCGACGACTCACGGATGTACGACTCGCTGACGGGGCTCAGTCGCGGGGCCGGCGTGCTCGGGAGCGCGGCAGGGGCCGTGGCGATGGCTCCCACGCCGCCGTCCAAGGCGCTGGGGGTCGCCGCCGGGGCGTGCGACGGACTCCAGCTGACGGCAGACGCGGTGGTCAAGGTCGGCTACGGCGACGGGGACTGGGGCCACATCGGCGTGGGCGCCGCCATGTCGGTCACCGGCGCCGCGTCCGGCGTGCTCAAGCGAGGCGCCCTGGCGACGAACCCCGCGGCCCTCGCGGGCCCGACGAGGACGGCGCGACGCTCGCTGCGCTTCGGCACGGCTCAACGGCTCCGGCTCGCGACGGCCGAGGAGCTTCGCCGCGCCGGTCGAGCCGAGTACCAGCCCGACGCCCGCACGTTCCGCGCGACCCGGTCGCCGGGCTCGCCGACCGCGACAGCGCACTGGGTGGCCGAGCAGGTCGCGGGACGTGCACGCGTCCTCGTGCGCAACAAGTGGCTCGACGACCTCGCCCTGGTGACCCGTGACCCCGCCCGGTCGCGCACGATGTTCGTGACCGGCCTCGCGGCCGAGGCGACCACGGCGGGTCTGGGGGCCGTCGGCACCGGGCGCGACCTGTACGCCCGACACGAGGGGGACCTGGCGATGCGGACCCGCGACGCCACCGATGCGCGCGGCACCACCCCCGATCCCGACCCACGTCCCGGCGCTCGCTGACCCGCCGTTCGTGCGTCCGCCATGAGAGATGGGTATGCCGCCCGCTCACCTCCCCGGCGTAGCCTCGGCCCAGGTCATGAGTGCCAGCGACAAGCCCCGGCTCGCTGGCCGGCAACCCTCCTCCGCGGTGGGGTGCCCCGGGTGAAGACCTGGCGGGCGGCGCAGTCGCCGTCCGCAAGCGCGGGAGACCCACCACGTGTCCCGCACCGTTCCGGCGGTGGCATCAGTGATCACAGGACCTCGGGAGCTCGAACCTCCCTTCACAGGCACCTCGACCACCCGCTCCGCCGGTGACGGTCCCCCGATCCGTGCCACGCGGCATCCGAGAGTGAAGGACACCGAGATGAGCTCCACCAACTGGTCGTTCGAGACCCGGCAGGTCCACGTCGGACAGGAGCCGGACGCCGCCACCGGCGCTCGCGCCCTGCCGATCTACCAGACGACGTCGTACGTCTTCAAGGACACCGAACACGCGGCAAACCTGTTTGCCCTCAAGGAGTTCGGCAACATCTACACCCGCATCATGAACCCGACCCAGGACGCTGTCGAGCAGCGAGTCGCGTCGCTCGAGGGCGGGGTCGGGGCGCTGCTGGTCGCCTCGGGCCAGGCTGCCGAGACCCTGGCCATCCTCAACATCGCGGAGGCGGGGGACCACGTCGTGGCGAGCCCGAGCCTGTACGGCGGCACCTTCAACCTGCTCAAGCACACCCTCCCCAAGTTCGGGATCGAGGTGGGCTTCGTCGAGGACCCCAACGACCTGGAGTCCTGGCGGGCCGCCGTCCGACCCAACACCAAGCTGTTCTTCGGCGAGACGATCTCCAACCCGAAGTCGGAGGTGCTCGACATCGAGGGCGTCGCGGCCGTCGCCCACGAGGCCGGAGTGCCGCTCGTCGTGGACAACACGATCGCGACGCCCTACCTCATCCGCCCACTGGAGTGGGGAGCCGACATCGTCGTGCACTCGGCCACCAAGTACCTCGGTGGTCACGGCACGTCGATCGCGGGGGTGATCGTCGACGGGGGCACGTTCGACTTCGGGGCCGACCCCGACAAGTTCCCCAACTACAACACCCCGGAGGAGAGCTACCACGGGCTGGTGTTCGCGCGGGACCTCGGCGTGGGGAGTGCCTTCGGCGCCAACCTCGCGTTCATCCTCAAGGCGCGCGTCCAGCTGCTGCGCGACCTTGGTCCCGCGATCGCACCGTTCAACGCCTTCCTCATCGCCCAGGGCATCGAGACACTGAGCCTGCGCATCGAGCGGCACCTGGAGAACACGCACAAGGTGGCGGCGTTCCTCCAGCAGCACGAGCAGGTCGAGCAGGTCGTGTGGGCCTCCCTGCCGGACCACGAGTCGTACGCGAAGGCAACGAAGTACACGCCCCGGGGTGCTGGGGCGGTGCTGGCGTTCGAGATCGTCGGCGGCGTCGAAGCGGGGCGTCGGTTCGTCGAGTCCCTCGTGCTGCACAGTCACGTCGCCAACATCGGTGACGTGCGCTCGCTCGCGATCCACCCAGCCTCCACGACCCACTCCCAGGGCCCGGACGGCGACCGTCTGAAGGCCGGGGTCACGCCCGGGCTGGTGCGCCTCGCCGTGGGCATCGAGCACATCGACGACATCCTTGCCGACCTGGAGCAGGGCTTCATCGCGGCCAAGGGCGTCTGAGGCGACTGCTGACACCTGCGTCCGACCGAACACGTCGAATGCAGGTGTCAGCAGTCGGCCGCGGGGGGATACTGGGGCATGGCTTCGCACCCGGGGCCCGTGACGCTCCACCTGCACGTCCACACGGTCCACCTTCCACACCAGGTCGCACCGCTTCTCCTCGTCGCGGTCGTGACGGTCCTTGCCGTCGTCCTCGTGCTGGTGACCGTCGCAGGTGGCGGGGCGATCCTGGCTCCCGACCAGCTGCCGAACCCGCGCAACCTGACGACACTGGTGCGCTGAGCAGACCCAGGGGTGGCTGGGGCTCACCCGTATGATTTCGCCCGTGTCCTCCGAGCAGCGGTCCCGGTCTCGGCGGCCACGTCAGGCGGGCCCACCTCGGCCCGTGCGCGTCCCGCCGCCCGTGCCGGAGCTCAAGTACCCGCCGGACCTGCCGGTCGTCACGCGCAAGGACGACATCGCCGCCGCGATCCGCGACCACCAGGTCGTCATCGTCGCGGGCGAGACGGGCTCGGGCAAGACCACCCAGCTGCCCAAGATCTGCCTCGAGGTGGGGCGCGGGCAGGCCGGACTGATCGGGCACACCCAGCCGCGACGCATCGCGGCCCGCTCGGTCGCCGAGCGGATCGCCGAGGAGCTCGAGGTGGAGCTCGGTGGCGCGATCGGCTACCAGGTGCGTTTCACCGACCAGAGCAGCGACTCCACCCTCGTCAAGGTGATGACCGACGGCATCCTCCTCAACGAGATGCAAAGAGACCGGTTGCTGCGCAAGTACGACACGATCATCATCGACGAGGCGCACGAGCGGTCGCTCAACATCGACTTCATCCTCGGCTACCTCAAGCAGCTGCTGCCGCGACGCCCTGACCTCAAGGTCATCATCACGTCGGCGACGATCGACCCCCAGCGGTTCGCGGAGCACTTCTGCTCGGCCCGTGGTGAGCCGGCGCCGATCATCGAGGTGTCCGGTCGCACCTACCCGGTGGAGGTCCGCTACCGCCCGCTCGTCGACCCTGAGCGGCCCGATGCCGAAGAGCGCGACCAGGTCACCGGCGTGTGTGAGGCCGTCGAGGAGCTGTGGACCGAGCGGGCCGCGGACGGCACCGGTCACGACATCCTCGTGTTCCTGTCCGGGGAGCGCGAGATCCGGGACACGGCGGACGCGCTGGAGAGCCTGAAGCTGCCGCAGACCGAGGTGCTCCCGCTCTACGCGCGCCTCTCCGCGGCAGAGCAGCACAAGGTCTTCGGACGAGCCGCCGGACGCCGGATCGTGTTGGCCACCAACGTCGCCGAGACCTCGCTCACTGTGCCCGGCATCCGCTACGTCGTCGATGCCGGCACCGCGCGAATCTCGCGGTACTCCCAGCGCACCAAGGTGCAGCGGCTGCCGATCGAGGGGATCTCGCAGGCGAGTGCGAACCAGCGCGCCGGCCGCTGTGGGCGCCTCGCCGACGGCATCTGCATCCGGCTGTACTCCGAGGAGGACTACGAGGCGCGACCGGAGTTCACCGAGCCCGAGATCCAGCGCACCAGCCTCGCGTCCGTCATCCTCCAGATGACCTCGCTGGGCCTCGGCGACATCGCGGCCTTCCCCTTCGTGGACGCCCCGGACGCCCGCCAGGTCGCCGACGGCATCCGACTGCTGGAGGAGCTGCAGGCCTTCGACATCGGGCAGGACGGCCCAGACGGGTATGCCGCGGCGTCGCCCTCCACGGGCCCGCCCCGGAAGGGGCGTGGCCGCGGAAGGAGGCTCACGGCATACGGGACGTCGTTGGCGCGGCTGCCCGTGGACCCGCGGCTGGGACGCATGCTGATCGAGGCGGGCGCGCTGGGCTGCACCCGCGAGGTGCTGGTCATCGTCGCCGCGCTCTCCATGCAGGACCCGCGCGAGCGACCTGCCGACAAGCAGACCCAGGCCGACCAGTCGCATGCGAGGTTCCGCGACGAGCACTCTGACTTCATGTCGTTGCTGAACCTGTGGGCCTATCTCAAGGAACAGCAGAAGGCGTTGTCGCACAGTGCTTTTCGGCGCATGTGCCGCACGGAGTACCTCCACTACCTGCGGGTGCGGGAATGGCAGGACCTGCACAGCCAGCTGCGCAAGGCGTGCCAGGACGTCGGCATCGACACGAAGGCGGCGACCGCAGCCCCGGGGGAGCCGCCCAACGCCGACCTCATCCACCAGGCGCTGCTGGCCGGACTGCTGTCCCACATCGGGCTGCGCGACGAGGCCAAGCGTGACTACCTGGGGGCTCGCGGGGCACGGTTCGGCATCTCGCCCGGCTCGACGCTCTTCCGCCGTCAGCCGACCTGGGTGATGTCGGCCGAGCTCGTCGAGACGACCCGGCTGTGGGCGCGCAGCAACGCCAGGATCGACCCGATCTGGGCCGAGCGGCTGGCCCACCACCTCGTCAAGCGCACCTACTCCGAGCCGCGTTGGTCTCGCAAGCAGGGCGCTGTGGTGGCGACCGAGAGGGTCACGCTCTACGGCGTCCCCCTCGTGGCCGCCCGCACCGTGCAGTATGCGCGGATCAACCCCGAGGAGTCGCGGGACCTGTTCATCCGGCATGCGCTGGTCGAGGGGGACTGGGACACGCACCACGCGTTCTTCACCGCGAACCAAGCTCTGCTGCAACGACTCTCCGAGCTCGAGGAACGAGCCAGGCGCCGCGACATCGTCGTCGACGAGGAGGACCTCGTGGCGTTCTACGACGCACGGGTACCCGCCGAGGTGGTCTCCCAACGCCATTTCGACCGCTGGTGGAAGGACGCCCGCCGCACGACGCCGCAGCTGCTGACCTTCACCGAAGAGCTCCTCACCCGCGAGAGCGCGGAGGGGGTGTCCGCCCTCGACTACCCGAGGACGTGGACCCAAGGGGGCATCGAGCTGCCGGTCACCTACCAGTTCGAACCGGGTGCGGCGGCGGACGGCGTGACGGTGCACATTCCTGTCCAGGTGCTCAACCAGGTGTCCGACGCGGGCTTCGACTGGCAGGTGCCCGGGCTGCGGGAGGAGCTGGCGACGGCGCTGCTGCGGTCACTGCCGAAGGCCACCCGGGTGCACTTCGTCCCGGCGCCCGACCACGCGGCTGCTGCTCTCGCGCAGGCCCAGCCCGGCGGCGACCGACGGCTGGCTGACGAGCTCGCTCGGGTGCTCCGCGCACGCACCGGGATCCAGGTGCCGCCCGAACAGTTCGCGGCAGACCGAGTCCCCGACCACCTGCGCATCACGTTCGCCGTCGAGGACGGCACTGGACGCGTGCTGGGCAGCGGCAAGGACCTGGACGCCCTCCAGGAGCAGCTGGCCGGCCAGGTGCAGCGGCGGATGTCGAGTGCGGCCGCAGCCATCGAGCGGAAAGGATTGCGGCAGTGGGACTTCGGTGACCTGCCTGCGACCTTCGAGTCGACGTCCGGTGGCCAGACCGTTCACGGCTTCCCTGCTCTGGTGGACCGCGGCGACCGCGTCGACATCGTCGTGATGCCCGGCGCGAGAGAGGCGGGCGCGGCCACTGCGCTGGGTGTCCGGCGGCTGTTGCTGCTCAACACGACGGCGCCCTGGAAGCGAGTGCTGGCCACCCTCACCAACGCGCAGAAGCTGGCTCTGGGCGACAACCCGCACGGCTCCGTGCCGGCCCTGCTCGACGACGCCCTGGCCTGCGTCGTTGACGCGATCGTCCTCGAGCGAGATGGCCACGGGGCGGGCGCCGATGGAGTCCGCGACGCCGCCACCTTCGACGCGGTGCTCGCAGCGGTCCGCACCCACATCGCGACGCGCGTCCTGACGGTGGTCGCGGAGGTGGAGCCGGTCCTCTCCGCGGCGAGGGAGGTGCGGGTGCGCCTCGACGGCCTCACCGCTCCAGCCGCGTCGGCCCTCGTCGCCGATGTCCGAGCCCAGCTCGACAGCCTCGTCTACGGCGGCTTCATCGCCGATACCGGGCTCGCGCGCCTGCCCCACCTGCGGCGCTACCTGCGGGCGATGCTGCAACGGCTGGAGAAGGCCCCGTCCTCGCCTGCCGCGCTGGCGCGCGACGCGGCCAATCAGGAGGTCGTGGACCGGGTCGAGATCGCGTATGCCGACCTGCTCGACTCCCTGCCGCCCGTCGAGCGCCGTTCGGCCCCGGTCCGGGACGTGGGGTGGATGGTCGAGGAGCTGAGGGTGAGCCTGTTCGCAAACGGGCTCGGCACGGCATACCCGGTGTCGGAGAAGCGGATCCGCGCGGCCATCGCCGCCCTGGAGTGACTCGGGCACTCCTGCTGCACAACCGACGAGGGCCCCGACCACAGGTGGTCGGGGCCCTCGTCGGCGCGATGAGCAGGTCAGGCGAGGTGCACGTTCTCGTGTCCCTCGGACGACAGCGACTCGTGCTTGACGTTCAGGAAGCCGAAGGTGATCAGCGAGCCGATGATGATCATCACGCCGGCTACCAGGTAGGCGTGGCTGGAGCCGAACGTCTGCGCCTGCAGCGCGATCTGGTGCTGTGCGGCCTGGAGCTGCTCCGGGGACAGAGCGCCAGACGCGGCCTTGGTCTGGAGCGCGGCACCGAGCTCGGCGCCCTTGTCCTTGGCGCCGTTCGCGAAGACCGTGCTGAGGGTCGCCAGGCCCAGGGCCCCACCGACCTGCTGCATGGTGTTCAGCACCGCCGAGGCGACACCGGAGTCCTCGGACGCCACGCCGGCGGTGGCCGTGAGCGTCATCGGCACGAAGGTGAGGCCCATGCCGACCGCGAGGACGGTGATCCAGGGCAGGAGGCCCGTGGCGTAGGAGCTGTCGACGTCGAGCTGGGCGAAGCCGAACATGCCCGTCGCGGCGAGCAGGGTGCCCACTCCGGCGATCCATCGGGGGTCCACGCGGGTCATCAGGGTGGAGGCGATCTGCGCCGCCACGACGATGCCGAACGAGAACGGCAGGAACGCGAAACCGGACTTCAGCGGCGAGTAGCCCAGCACCTGCTGGATGTAGAGGCCGAGGAAGTAGAACATCGCGAACATCGCGGCACCGACGATCAGCATCACGGCGAAGGACGTGCCGCGGGTGCGGTCGGCCAGGATGCGGATCGGCATGAGCGCGTGGGAGGAACGCATCTCCACGACGACGAACGCGACGAGCATCGCGACACCGGCGATGAGCGTGGTGAGGGTGGTCGCCGAGGTCCAGGAGTCGCTGGCGGCGTTGGTGAGGCCATAGACCAGGGACACGAGCCCACCGGTGCCCAGGATCGCCCCGGGGACGTCGATCCGGCCCTTGCCGGGCTCCGACTCGGAGAGGAAGCGCGGCGCCATGAAGGCCACGAGGAGGCCGATCGGCACGTTGATGAACATCGTCCAGCGCCAGTCGATCTCGGTGAGCGCGCCACCGAGGATGAGGCCCACGGCCGCACCGGCGCCGGACATCGCGGCATACACGCCCATGGCGCGGTTGCGGGCCGGCCCGGCCGGGAACGTCGTGGTGATCAGGGCGAGGGCGGTGGGGGAGGCCAGCGCGGCACCGATGCCCTGCAGCGCGCGGGCGCCGAGCAGCATGCCCTCGGTCTGGGCGAGGCCGCCGAGGAGCGAGGCCCCGGCGAAGACGAGCACACCGGTCATGAAGACCTTGCGGCGGCCGAACAGGTCACCGAGGCGCCCCCCGAGGAGCAGCAGCCCACCGAAGGCGAGCGTGTAGGCCGTGACGACCCACGAGAGGTTCTCCTGGGTGAAGCCGAGGTCGGCCATGATGTGCGGCATCGCGATGTTCACGATCGTGCCGTCGAGCACGACCATGAGCTGCGCGGCCGTGATGACGGTCAGGGCGATGCCGAGGTGCCGGCCCTTGCCGCTGGGCGCGGCGTCGGGTTCCGGAGTCGAGACGGACTCGACGACAGCAGTCGAAGACATGGATGTTCCTTGGTGTGTGGGTGGTGCGTGGCTGGTGGTGTGGTGAGGCGTGGTGGGTCAGTCGCGCTGCAACGTCGCGGCGCAGGCGGGGAGGACGACGCTGTCCACCAAGGCGATGAGGCGCTCCTGCGACGGGTGGGAGCCCGACAGCATGGCCTCGTGGATGGTGATCGCCGGCAGCAGTCGCGCCAGCAGTTCCAGATCGGCGTCCTTGCCGATCTCCCCGCGCTGCTGAGCGGCGCGGAACGTCTTGAGGGTGACCGCCATCTTGGGAGCCATCAGGCGGGTCATGATGGCGTCGCGCAGCTCGGGGTCGCGGTGCAGGGACCCGAGCAGTGCGGCGAAGACCTGCAGGGGGAGGTCCTCACCGAGGCCGCCCTTGGCACAGGCCTGGGCGATGAGGTCGCCACGCAGGGAGCCGGTGTCGGGGTAGCGGTCGGCCTCGACGCCGATCATCAGCTGGAGCGCGTCGATCACGAGGTCGACCTTCGACGGCCAGCGGCGGTAGAGCGTGGCCTTCGAGGCCTTGGCCGCACTGGCCACCGCGTCGAAGTTGAGGCGGTCGTACCCCACGTCGGCCAGGGTCACGAGCGCGGCCTCGAGGATCTCCCGTTCGCGGTCGCCCTCGACCCGGGGGCGGGAGCGCGCCTGCTCGGGCGCCTCCGCAGTTCCCCTGGTCGTGGTGGCGGTGCTGGTGGGGGTCACGGGGTTCCTCGCGTCGTGGATAGAACGAAACTGTTTCGTTTCATCAAACTCTAGGCTCGGGCGACCCATTCCACAAACTCGGCAAGTGTGACGGGCGTCACATCGAGGCGATGACGCAGCTCGCGCCGGTGGTGGAGGCGGGGCGCGGAATCCCCTGCCATGCTGGAGCGTTGGCACTGTGGACCGGGACGCCCGCCAGCATCCCGGGCGAGAACCACCATCCCCACGAGCCCAGGCGACACCTGGGACCGACCGCTGGAGTAGCCGTGTTGAACCCATCCGAGCTCTACCACTTCGAGACCGACACCGACCCGCAGGAGCTGCGTGCGTCGGTCATGGTCGTCGCGCTCGGCGGCTTCATGGACGCGGGCCACACGCAGCGGATCCTCACCGAGCACCTCCTCGGCTCCGGCGAGTCCACCGTCGTCGCGTCCTTCGACACCGACCAGATGGTCGACTACCGCAGTCGTCGGCCCGCCATGGTCTTCGACTCCAACCGCTGGATGAGCTACGACGACCCGTGCCTGGCGCTGCACCGCCTCGTCGACCGGGACGGCACGCCCTTCCTCCTGCTGACCGGACCCGAGCCGGACTTCCAGTGGGAGCGGATGACCGAGGCGGTCCGACAGCTCGTGGTGCTGCTCGGCGTCAACCTCGTCGTCAGCGCCCACGGCATCCCGATGGCGGTCCCGCACACCCGCCCCATCGGCCTCACGTCCCACGCGACCGACCCGCGGCTGATTCCCTTGCAGGACAACCCGTTCGGTCGCGTCGAGGTGCCGGCGAGCCTGTCCTCCCTGCTCGAGCTCAGGCTGGGGGAGTCGGGCCACGACGCCCTCGGGTTCGCGGTGCACGTCCCGCACTACCTCGCCCAGGCAGAGTTCGCCGACGGCGCGGTGACCGCGCTCAACGCGATCACCGCCGCGACCGGGCTCAACCTGCCCATCGACGACCTCATCGCGCAGGCCGGCCTCAACCGGGCCGAGATCGCCCGCGAGATCGAGGGGTCCGACGAGGTGTCGCAGGTGATCGCCGCCCTGGAGCGCCAGTACGACACCTTCAGCGAGGGTCGCCAGAAGCCGAGCCTGCTGGCCACGGATGTGAGCGAGCTGCCGTCAGCGGACGAGATCGGCGCCGAGTTCGAGCAGTTCCTGCGGGACGTCGCCGATGACGAGGCCTCCGGCGAGGGCAACCCGAGCTGACCGGTAGATCCGCTCAGACCCTCGCGTGCTTGGCGCGCGAGAAGCTGTAGAGCCCGAACGCCGCGAACCCGACCGCCATCACGACGAGCAGGGCAGGACCGAAGGGTTCGTCGCGCAGCGACTTGAGCGCGCCGTCGAGGCCGGTGGCCTCCTTCGCCTGCTTGTGCACGCCCGCAGCGGCGAAGAGGAACCCGACGATGACGAGGGCAACGCCCTTGGCGATGTAGCCGATCCGCCCGGCGCGCGTCGCCCACGTGCCGGGGTGGTCCTGGAGGTCCTGGAGGAACTTCTTCGTCCACCCCTTGTGGACGTGGTAGACGCCGACGGCGATGATCGCGAGCCCGATCGCGACCACGAGCGCGCGTCCACCGGGCTTGTCGAGCAGCTTGGCGGTGAAGTCCACGCTCTGGCTCCGGCTGTCGCTGGTCCTGCCGCGGGCGAACTGGAAGGCCGACCAGGCGAGAGCGAGGTAGACGACCGCCTTGCCCGCGGCCTTGGCGCGTCCACCCCACGCGTCCTTGTCGCCGCCGGGATGCCCCACGACGGCATCGGCGAGCTGCCAGACGGCCAGGCCGAGGAAGCCGACCACCCCCACCCACAGCGCCGCCTTGCCTGCCCCGTTGCCGGCGAGGGACGCGAGCGCCCCGCTCTGGTCTGCGTTCTTGCCGCCGTTGCCACCGAAGGCCACCTGGAGGGTGATCCAGCCGATCAGCAGGTGCAGCAGCCCACTCGTGGCGTAACCCACGCGTGCGGCGGCCTCGAGGGCGGGGTGGTCGGAGGCCCTGGAGGCGGCCTGCTTGACGTCCTGGTGGTCCATGGCACCACCTA
Source organism: Pedococcus sp. P2_D9 (assembly GCF_056404275.1). Lineage (NCBI taxonomy): Bacteria > Bacillati > Actinomycetota > Actinomycetes > Micrococcales > Intrasporangiaceae > Pedococcus > Pedococcus sp. P2_D9. The sequence goes on along the minus strand of NZ_JBFUEI010000005.1, from coordinate 101,044 downwards.
ACCACGCATCACCGCAGGTCAGGGAGTAAGGGCCGGTACTCCCTGGCTCAGTCCTTGGCCTCGGACCAGCGCCGGATGACCGAGGCGTCGGCGACGAACCGCACCTGCGTCGACCCCGTCCAGCGTCGGGCGCTGTCGGTCAGGGCGCGCTCGAGCCTGGCGCGGGTCTCGGCGGCGTTCTCCTCGGGGACGTGGACGAGCAGCTCGTCGTGCAGGCACAGCACGATCTGGGCGCCGAGGTCGCGTGTCGTGACCCTGACGGTGGCGGCCCAGGCCTTGAACAGCTCGGCCGCGCTGCCCTGGATCACGGCGTTGCGGGCGAACCGTCCACGCGCGGCGTCGTAGGCCGCGGTGCCCTCGGCGGGCACGTCGGCCAGGACCGCGTCGAGCCGGATCAGCCGACCACCGAAGGTGCGCAGCGGCTCGCGTCGCAACCCCGCGGCATACGCGGCATCGAGGTAGCCCATGGCGACCGGGTAGGTGCGCTCGAGGTCCTTGAGGGCCTCGCCGGCGGCGCCGCTGCGCTGGCCGTACATCGCGGCGAGCACCGCGATCTTGGCCACCGGACGCTCGACCCCGAGGGCGGCTGCCACAGGCGCGTACAGGTCGTCGGCGCGGGTCGCTGCCGCAAAGGCCTCGTCGCCGGAGACCGCGGCCAGGACGCGCGGTTCGATCTGTCCGAGGTCGGCGCGGACGAACACGTAACCGGGATGGGCGGCCACGGCTGGGCGCAGCGAGGTCGGGAGGTTGTGGAGGCCGTTCTGCGCGGTCATCCGTCCAGCGGCTCCGTCGCAGGCGGTCCACCCGCCACGGAGCCTGTCGTCCGGGCCCACGTGGGCGTCGAGCCAGGGGTAGCCGTAGGTGGTCGCGATGCGTTCGGCCTTGCGCCACGCCAGGAGGGCTCCGACGACCGCGTGGGTCTCGCGGAACGGCTCGAGGACCCACTTGCGCGTGTTGGGGACGACTACCCCGACGGAGGCGAGCAGCTCCTTGACCTGCAAGGGGTTTCGCAGATCCGTGGACTCGCGACCAGGCGTGTGCGACAGCACCTGCAGGTCGCGTTCGGCGCGGATCCGTCGCGCGTCCGCCTCGCTCTCGGGGCGGGCGCCGGCGGCCTCCGCGATCATCCTCTCGGCGGTCGCCCGGTCGACTGGCAGCCCGTCGCGGGCGAGCTCGACACACAGGAACGCTGCCGCGGACTCGGAGTGGGCGGCCGCCACCGATCGTGGGCCCACCTCCGCCAGGGCCGCCGCCTGAGCGCCTGCGCAAGCGAGGGCCGCGCGCCCCCAGGCCACCACCACGTCGTCGTCGGGCGCCCACGTGGCCGCGCCCGCGTCGGGGTCGAGGTAGCCGTCCGGCCGCACCACCGACAAGCTCGCGCCGACGTCCGTGCCCGGTGCGCGGGCCGGCGCCGACGACGAGGGTCCAGTGCTGTGGAAGTCGAAGAGGTCACCGCGCGCCGCTGCCGGCAGGCCCGCACGATCGAGTCGGTATGCCGCGGCCCAGGCCACCTGGGGCGTCGCCTCCCACCCGCCCGCGAGCAGGCGGTGGGCTTCGGCCACGTCCCAGCAGCGGTTCACCGGCACCCCGGCCGCGACGAGGGCTGAGGCATCGCCGCCGGCTGACCACCAGACCCACCGCACGTCCCCAGCCGCCTCCAGCTCGCAGGCCCGGGTGACGAGCTGGTCTGCCCGGCCCACCAGCTGGACGTGGTCACCCACGATGGCGGCGCGACCGTCCGCTGTGGCGACGAAGGCGACGTGGGCAGCAGGCATGGCGGGCACATCCTCGCACCCGGGACCGACGATCCCGTCGGTCCCGGCTGCTTCACCCGACAAAGGTCCGCTTCCCCGCGGAACGGTTCCGGGGTGAAGCCCACCTTTATCGGGTCACCCGATAAAGGTGGGGCCACGCGTGGGGGTGGGTCAGGCGTGGGTCTTGAGGGCGACCTGGCGCTTGATCCGGCTCAGCATCCCGACCATGCCCCGCAGCCGCAGCGGGGAGACCGCCTCGCCGAGGGAGAACCGGTAGGGCGCGTCCTCCGGCACCGCCAGCACCTCGGCAGCGGTCAGGCCGTCGAGCCCTTCGCTGAGGATCCCCGCGAACCCGCGCGTGGTCGGTGCCTCGGCCGGCGCCGAGAAGAACAGGTGCACCGCGCGCTCGCCGGGCTGGTCGAGCGGCTCTTCGGCGACCTCGACCGCCAGGAAGATCGGGGACTGGCACTCGTGGACCTGCTCCATCTCACCCAGCCGACCGGCATACCTCTCGGGGAGGTCGGGCAGTCCCTCACTGAACTCCAGCAGGAGTTCGAGGCGTTGCGGCGCAAGCAGCTCCGCGAAGTCGTCGGCGATCTCCTGCATCGCGGCAGGCAAGGGCGCCGGCTGGGTGGACGCTGTGCCACTCACGGCACTGGTCACTGCGACGCACCCTGTTCGACCGGCACTCGGACGGAGTTGCCCCACTCGGTCCACGAGCCGTCGTAGTTGCGGACGGCGTCGAAACCCAGCAGGTGGGTGAGGACGAACCACGTGTGCGACGACCGCTCGCCGATGCGGCAGTAGGCGATCGTGGCATCGCTGGGCGACAGTCCCTGTTCCTGGAGGTAGATCGCCTCGAGGTCCTCGCGCGACTTGAAGGTGCCGTCCTCGTTGGCCGCTCGCGCCCACGGCACCGACTTGGCGCCGGGGATGTGTCCTCCGCGCATGGCGCCCTCCTGCGGGTAGTCCGGCATGTGCAGCAGCTCGCCGCTGAACTCGCCGGGGGAGCGCACGTCGACCAGCGGCCCACCGAGGTGGGCGAGCACGTCCTCCTTGAACGCGCGGATCGGCGCGTCGTCGCGCTCCACCACTGGGTATGCCGCGTCGCCGGCGAGGCTGCCCACGGCGGGGACCTCGCGGGTCAGCTCGCGACCCTCGGCCACCCACTTGGCACGGCCGCCGTCGAGCAGCCGCACGTCCTCGTGTCCGAACAGGCTCATCACCCACAGCGCGTAGGCGGCCCACCAGTTGTTCTTGTCGCCGTAGATCACGACCGTGGTGTCCCGGCCGACACCGCGGGCCGACATGACCGCAGCGAACTGCTCGGCATCGACGTAGTCGCGCACCACCGGGTCGTTGAGGTCCTGGTGCCAGTCCAGCTTGAGCGAGCCCGGGATGTGGCCCGTGTCGTAGAGCAGCACGTCCTCGTCGGACTCCAGGACGACGATGCCGTCGGGCCCGCCGACGGCGCCGGCCTCGATCTGGTCGGCCAGCCACTGCGTGCTGACGAGCCTTTCGGGATGGGCGTACTGGGTGAAGGTGGCGGAGGGGGAGTCAGCGGTGTCGACCATGTCCCAAGGCTAATCCCGCTGGTCACGGGGCCACATGGCAGGATGGCGGCGACCGACCGAAACCAAACCCGGAGGGGTGCTGACGTGGGCTTTCTCGGAATGGGCAAGGACGAGGCGCAGGCGAAGCCGACCTCGGCGCTCGAACAGGCGAGGGCCCCCCGCGAGGACTCGGGGATGTTCTCCGGAGCCGTGACCGGCCTGATCGAGAGCCTGCTCGACGTCGGCATCGACGGCAAGGGTCCGTTCGACTCGGCGCAGAAGGTCGCCGACGTCCGGCGGGCCGAGAAGCCAGGAGCCGAGGAGGCCGTCGACGCCGTGGTCCGAGGTCACCTCAGGCTCGCGGCCGCCGGTGGTTTCGTCACCGGACTCGGTGGGTTCGTCACGCTGCCCGTGGCGCTCCCCGCCAACGTCGTCGAGTTCTACGTCGTGGCGACCCGGATGGTGGCCGCGATCGCGTCCCTGCGCGGCTACGACATCAAGCGACCCGAGATCCGGTCGGCGGTGCTGCTCACCCTCGTGGGAGCCGACGCGGACGACCTGCTCAAGAAGGCAGGTGTGGCCTCGACCGGCCGACTCGCCAACCTCGCGGCCCAGCGGCTGCCCGGGCCTGCGTTGATGGTGGTCAACAAGGCGGTCGGCTTCCGGCTGCTGTCGACCGCTGGGAAGAAGACGCTGAGCCGGTTCGGCAAGGGCGTGCCCGTCATCGGCGGTGTCGTCGGCGCGGGCCTCGACAGCTACCTGCTCAAGAAGATCGCCGACCACGCGCGTCACGAGTTCCCGCCCAGGGCCACTGGCTTCTGAGTGGCGTGCTGCGCCGGTTGGACGCAGGCTGGGGGAGCGCCGGGAATCACCGGGGCACCCAGGTCGTTTGAACCGTGTCCGGGCCATCGTGGTGCCCGGAGCCTGCGCCTTCGAACAACGGGAGTCTGACCATGGCCATGACCCGCTTCGGTGCCCTGCGCACCATCGCCACCGCAGTCCGCACCGCGACCCGTCCGGGATCGCCCGCGCTGGGTGAACGCCTGATGAGCCTGCCCCGGCTGTTCCGGGCCACCTTTCGCGGCGAGTATGCCGGGACCACCCGCGGTCGGCTCCTGATGGTTCTCGGCGCGGTGGCCTACGTCGTGTCGCCCATCGACCTGATCCCCGAGCTGGCGCTGTCCGTCTTCGGCCTCGCCGACGACGCGGTGGTGGTGTCGTGGATCGCGGCGACCGTCGTCAACGAGACCGAGTCGTTCCTGGCCTGGGAGCGCACCACGCCGGCGAGGGCGCACGAGACCGTCGAGGGCGACGTCGTCCGCTGACTCCAGCACGTCCTCATCCGCTCGGTCGGGGTGTGTCGAGGGCGTGGCGGGCCGTGAGGACGCCATTGCTGCGCCGTGGCGGCGCGGAGCAGCCCCACCCCGTCGGCGTGGGTGCGCCTGTCCACAGGGCTGGCTCCGGCCCCTGACCCGAAGGCCCCCGGGAGGCCAGCGTTGGCCCATGAGCCAGATCAGACTGCGCGGCCCGGCCGATGTCGTCGCCGTGCTGCCCTACCAGCTCGGCTACCACCCCCAGGACTCGATCGTGCTGGTCGCCCTCCACGGTCGCAGCGTCGGGTTGATCGAGCGGATCGACCTGCCACCACCCCAGGACGCGGAGCAGGTCGGCCGCGTCCTCGTGGCTCCGCTGCTGCAGGACCGGCCCGAGGCGGTCATGCTCGTCGGCTACGAGACGGCGGCGGGTTCGAGCCGGCCCGGTCTGGACGCCGTGCGTCGCCTGGCGACCGAGGCCGACCTCGAGGTCCTGGACCGACTCGTCGTCCGCGACGGGCGCTGGTTCGCCATCGACTGCGCCGACGGATGCTGTCCGGCCGAGGGCGCGCCGGTCCCGGAGGCGGCCGACACCCCCGCCGTGGCCGAGTACGTCGGGCTCGAGATCGCGCCCCTCCCGGGTAGGTCCGCGATCGCGGACCTCGTCGCCGCGGACCCAGTCCTCGCCGAGGCGGTGGCAGCAGAGCTGGGTAGCGGCTCGGAGCCCGAGTCGGGACGCCTCGATGCTGCCCGTCGGCTCGAGGCGCTGTCGCGCTGGTCGGTGGTGTGCGACGTGACCGGTGGCGCGCCCGAGGTCGCAGAGCTCGGGCCCGCCGAGGTCTGCCTGCTCGTGCGCAGCCTGGAGGACCTCGCGCTGCGCGACGGACTCGTGGCCTGGCTGTGCCCTGGTGCCCTGCCCCTGGACTCCCTGTCGCCGGACCTCGTCGACGCCTTGCGCTGCACGCTGCCGGCTCCCACCTGGCACCGCAGCCCGGGGGCAGGGCCGTCGGCCGGGGCCGGTCGCCGTCTCCTGGCGAGGTTGCAGTCCCTGGTCAGGTCGGTCCCCGACGACCACGCGGCTCCGGCGCTCACCGTGCTCGCCAACTGTGCCTGGTGGCAGGGCGACGGCGCGTTGGCCCGGACCTGCGTGGACCGGGCGCTCCGGGCGCGCCCCGACTACCGGCTGGCGCAGCTGCTCGAGCGCATGCTCGACCTCGGCGTGCGTCCCGGCAGCCACGGCGCGCAGCGCGCGGCCGAGCTGCGGTCGGGCTGACCCAAGTGCTCGCGCGCAGCTCGGCGGGGACGACGCGTCCATCGTGCGGACGCCGCGGACACGCCGACGGCCTCCTCGTATGATGGTCGCCAGGTCATGAGTCCCAGCACCAAGCCCCGGCTTGCTGGGCGGCAACCCTCCTCGCGGTGGGGTGCCCCGGGTGAAGACCCGGCCGACCCTGACCTGGGCGGCAAGCGCGAGCGCCACAGGAGCAGTTTCGATGACCACGACCTCCCCACCACGAGCGACGTCAGGTGCCTGGCGCGACGGTGACCCGGTCGGTCGACGCCAGTTCGTCGACCTCGGCGCGGTCGAGCTCGAGCGCGGTGGCGTCCTTCCCGGGGTGCGGGTGGCCTACGAGACCTGGGGTGAGCTCAGCGCCGCGGGTGACAACGCCATCCTCGTCGAGCACGCCCTCACCGGTGACAGCCATGTCGAGGGACCGACCGGTCCTGGTCATCCGACGCCGGGCTGGTGGGACGGGCTGATCGGCCCCGGTCGGCCGCTCGACACCGACCGCTACTTCGTCGTTGCCGCCAACGTCCTGGGCGGCTGCCAGGGGAGCACCGGCCCGTCCTCGCCGGCCATCGACGGTGCCCCGTGGGGGAGCCGCTTCCCCTTCGTCACCGTGCGTGACCAGGTGCAGACCGAGGCCCTGCTCGCCGACGTCCTCGGCATCGACCGCTGGCACGCCATCCTGGGTGGCTCGATGGGCGGGATGCGGGTCCTCGAGTGGGCGGTGACCCACCCCGAACGGGTCGCGATGGCCATCGTGCTGGCCAGCACGGCATACGCCACGGCGGAGCAGATCGGCTGGTGTCAGGCGCAGCTGTTGGCGATCCGCGCGGACGGCGACTTCCACGGCGGCGACTACTACGAGCGCGGCCCCGGTCCCGAGACCGGGCTCGGGATCGCGCGGCGGATCGCGCACGTCACCTATCGCAGCGAGCTCGAGCTGCACGAGCGCTTCGGTCGCGAGCCGCAGGAGGCGGAGGACCCGTTGGGCGGTCACGGCCGCTATGCCGTCGAGTCCTACCTCGACCACCACGCCGGCAAGCTGGCCGGACGATTCGATGCCAACTCCTACGTCGTCCTCACCGAGGCGATGAACTCCCACGACGTCGGACGAGGCCGTGGGGGAGTCGCCGCGGCGCTCGCCAGGATCTCCGCTCAGGTGGCGGTGGTCGCCGTCGACTCGGACCGGCTCTACCCGCCGCGGCTGTCCCGAGAGATCGCCGACGCCGTCCCGGCGGCCCAGCTGCACACCGTGCACTCCGACTACGGCCACGACGGGTTCCTCATCGAGATCGAGCAGGTCGGGCAGATCGTGGCCCGGGTTCTCGCAGGCCCTGCCTGACGGGGGGATTTCCGGTACGGTCGGGCCCAGCGGCTGCCGTCGCCTGGTGTGCCCCGGGTCCACCACCCGGTCGCACCGCTACTCGGTCAACTGAACGTAGGAGGTCCCTGTGGCCATCGTTGTGGGATATGTGCCGACGAAGGAAGGGCGGGCGGCTCTGCGCCGGGCCGCGGACGAGGCGCTGCTACGCAAGTCCAAGCTGATCGTCATCAACTCCCAGCGCGGTGGCCGAGACTTCGACAGTGAGGAGGCGAACCGTTTCGATGCCGACCTCTCCCGCATCCAGGGCGAGCTGGACGAGGAGGGGCTGGAGCACGAGGTGCGTCAGCTCGTCCGGGGCAACGAGCCGGCCGAGGACCTGATCGCAGTGGCCGAGGAGGAGCACGCGGAGTTCATCGTCATCGGCCTGCGTCGTCGCACCCCCGTCGGCAAGCTCATCCTGGGCTCGAACGCCCAGCGCATCCTGCTCGACGCGTCGTGCCCCGTCCTGGCCGTCAAGGCCGACGCCTGAGGCGACCGGTCTGCACCGGTCCGGCACGGCTCTCCATGGCTGTCCAGCGGGACATCGCGCCGTGTCGGCAGTGTGCCGATGCGTGATCTGCGGGCAACTCGTTTTACAATGTCATCAACGAGATCTCGTCAGGGTCCAGCCCAGCCGATCTCGGCAATACTTCCACTCCCGCTGTTGTTGTCACAGACATCCTCAAGCATGGCTGTGATGACGTGCGCCGTGCCGCGAGTCCGCGACGAAAGGTAGTCCGTGTCGCCTGTGTCCAAGAAGGCTGCGAGCCCCGCACCGTCTCTTCCCCCCGAGTTCTCCCACCCCGCACTGCAGAAGCTGCTCAAGCAGGGCCGCACCAACGGCTCGGTCGACAGTGGTCAGTTGCGTGATGCCCTGGAGGGGGCCGAGATCGCACCCACGCGGATGAAGGCTGTGCTGCGTTCCCTGGACGAGCAGGGCATCCACGTGACCCTCGACTCGGCCACCGCCTCACGCGCGGTGGCTGCGACGAGCACCCGCAAGAAGACGACGACCGCGCCGGCCAAGAAGGCGGCCGCCAAGACGGCAGTCAAGACTGCCGCACCTGCCGCCAAGTCGACGGCCAAGGCTGCGTCGCCGAAGGCCGAGTCGGCGAAGGACACCCCCGTCAAGACTGCGACCGCGAAGGCTGCGACCAGCAAGACGGCGCCGGCGAAGGCGACCACGACGAAGAAGGCCGCCGCCGCAGCCGCGGGCGAGGCAGCCCCGGCCACGAAGAAGGCCGCGACCACGAAGTCGGCAGCCAAGACCGAGGCCACGGACGCTACTGCCACGGCGGCTGACGCGGCCGGCAACGGCGACGACGAGGCGGTGCCGGCAGAGCCCACCGACGTGGTCGAGTCCGAGCTCGAGGACGTCGTCGTCGAGGACGACACCGAGGACGAGAAGAAGGACGACGAGGACGAGGGTTCCGGCTTCGTCCTGCGCGATGACGACGAGGACGACGCTCCTGTCCAGCAGGTCGTCACCGCCGGTGCCACCGCCGACCCGGTCAAGGACTACCTCAAGCAGATCGGCAAGGTCGCCCTGCTCAACGCCGAGCAGGAGGTCGAGCTCGCCAAGCGCATCGAGGCCGGGCTGTTCGCCGAGGAGCGGCTCAACTCGGGCGACAAGATCGAGATGAAGCTCAAGCGTGAGCTGTGGTGGATCGCCCAGGACGGCAAGAAGGCCAAGAACCACCTGCTCGAGGCCAACCTGCGCCTCGTGGTGTCGCTCGCCAAGCGCTATACCGGTCGCGGCATGCTCTTCCTGGACCTGATCCAGGAAGGCAACCTCGGCCTGATCCGTGCGGTGGAGAAGTTCGACTACACCAAGGGCTACAAGTTCTCGACCTACGCGACGTGGTGGATCCGCCAGGCGATCACCCGCGCCATGGCTGACCAGGCCCGCACCATCCGCATCCCGGTCCACATGGTCGAGGTCATCAACAAGCTGGCCCGCGTGCAGCGCCAGATGCTCCAGGACCTCGGGCGCGAGCCCACCCCGGAGGAGCTCGCCAAGGAGCTCGACATGACCCCGGAGAAGGTCGTCGAGGTCCAGAAGTACGGTCGCGAGCCCATCTCCCTGCACACCCCCCTCGGTGAGGACGGTGACAGCGAGTTCGGTGACCTCATCGAGGACTCCGAGGCCGTCGTCCCGGCCGACGCGGTCAGCTTCACGCTGCTGCAGGAGCAGCTCCACTCGGTGCTCGACACCCTGTCCGAGCGGGAGGCCGGTGTCGTCTCGATGCGCTTCGGGCTCACCGACGGCCAGCCGAAGACGCTCGACGAGATCGGCAAGGTCTACGGCGTGACCCGTGAGCGGATCCGTCAGATCGAGTCCAAGACGATGAGCAAGCTGCGCCACCCGAGCCGGTCCCAAGTGCTGCGCGACTACCTGGACTGACGCGCGGTCCGGCGCTGGCCGGCATACCTCTCCACACGAACGCCCTCCGAGACTCGGGGGGCGTTCGTCGTTCCCGCCTGTCGTCGGGGCTTGCGCTGACGCCGCTACTCAGTGTTACTATCTACCGGTAGTCATTAACACTGAGTAGCGAAGGGAGGTTCCATGGGCAAGCAGGAGACCGAGATGCTCAAGGGGACGCTGGAGGGGATCGTCCTGGCCATCCTTCTCGCTCGGCGGGCGTACGGCTACGAGATCACCGCCTGGCTGCGCGACCAGGGCTTCTCCGACATCGCCGAGGGCACCGTCTACGCGCTGCTGGTCAGGATCGAGCAGCGCGGCCTGGTCGACGTGGAGAAGGTCCCGTCCGAGAAGGGCCCGCCGCGCAAGGTGTACTCGCTCAACGCGCAGGGGCGCGAGCACCTCGAAGAGTTCTGGAGGACCTGGAGCTTCCTCACCGAACGTCTCAACCAGCTCCGCAGTGAGAACGCCCAGAGCCCGGACGAAGGAGATAAGTAGGCATGGCAGCCAAGTGGATCGAGACCGTCACCGGCTCGTGGGAGCAGAAGAAGCAGTACCGGGCGTACAAGGCCCGCATCGACGCGTTGCCGGAACCGTACGGCGCTGCGGCCAAGGCCGTGCAGCGGTACCTCATGTACTACGGGGGCATCACGGACGGCACCATCGCCGTCACGATGCTGGGAGACCTCGCGGACCTCTGGGACCGGGCCGCTGCCGACGGAACCCCTGTGCGGGCCATCGTGGGCGAGGACCCCGTCGACTTCGCCGAGGCGTTCGCGCAGGCCTACACCGGCACCCGGTGGATCGACAAGGAGCGCGCCCGCCTCACCAAGGCGATCGACGACGCCCAGGAAGGTGACGCCAAGGGAGGTGAGGACCGATGACGACCGACGCTGCCATCCAGGTGCGGGGCCTCGAGAAGTCGTACAAGGACCTGGAGGTGCTCCGAGGTGTCGACTTCGAGGTGGAGACGGGAACCATCTTCGCCCTGCTCGGGGCGAACGGGGCGGGCAAGACCACGGTCGTGCGCATCCTCGCCACGCTGCTCAAGGCCGACGCGGGGACGGCTGTCATCGACGGCGAGGACGTGGGCACCCACCCGGCCCGGGTGCGTGAGTCCATCAGCCTGACCGGACAGTTCGCCGCCGTCGACGAGATCCTCACCGGACGGGAGAACCTCGTCCTCGTCGCACGGCTGCGGCACCTCGAGGACCCCGGCGTGGTCGCAGCCAGGCTGCTCGAACGGTTCGCACTGACCGACGCGGCGAGTCGGAGGGTGTCGACGTACTCGGGCGGCATGCGCCGCCGTCTCGACCTCGCCATGAGCCTCATCGGGAGTCCGCCGGTCGTCTTCCTGGACGAGCCGACGACCGGGCTCGACCCCCAGGCGCGCATCGAGGTCTGGCAGGCCGTCAAGGAGCTCGCCGCGCACGGCACGACGGTGCTGCTCACGACGCAGTACCTCGACGAGGCCGAACAGCTCGCCGACCGGCTCGCGATCCTCCACGAGGGCCGGATCATCGTGAACGGCACCCTCGCCGAGCTCAAGCAGCTGCTGCCGCCGGCCACGGTCGAGTACGTCGAGAAGCAACCCACCCTCGAGGACGTCTTCTTCGCCCTCGTCGGCACGAACCACTGAGGAGCACCGATGACCACGCACTTCTTCGGCGACACGACCGTCCTGCTGGGCCGGTCCCTGCGCCACATCACGCGCAGCCTGGACACGATCATCACCACCACGGTCATGCCGATCGCCTTCATGCTGCTGTTCGTCTACGTGTTCGGTGGCGCGATCGCGTCAGGGTCTGACTCGTACGTCAACTACCTGCTGCCTGGCATCCTGCTCATCACCATCGCCTCGGGGATCGCCTACACCGCGTTCCGGCTCTTCCTCGACATGTCCGGCGGCATCTTCGAACGGTTCCAGTCCATGCCGATCGCGAGGTCGTCCGTGCTGTGGGCGCACGTGCTGACCTCGCTGGTCGCCAACCTGGTCTCGGTGGTGGTGGTCGTGCTCGTCGCACTCCTGATGGGCTTCCGCTCGGGGGCGGGTGTGCTGGCGTGGCTCGGGGTCGCCGGGATCCTGGTGCTCTTCACCCTGGCGCTGACCTGGATCGCCGTCATCCCCGGCCTCTCGGCGACCTCCGCGGACGGGGCGAGTGCGTTCTCCTACCCGCTCATCTTCCTGCCGTTCATCAGCTCGGCGTTCGTGCCCACCGACACCATGCCCGGCCCCGTGCGCGCCTTCGCCGAGCACCAGCCCGTGACCTCCATCGTCAACGCCATCCGGGACCTGTTCGCCCAGCAGCAGGTGGGCACCGACCTGTGGGTCGCCCTCGCCTGGTGCGTCGCCATCCTCGTGGTCGCCTTCACGTTCGCCATGCTCACCTATCGCCGCAAGATCGCCGGGTGAGTCCTGACCTCGTCAGTCCTCTCGTTCGCCCTGGCCGGGACGCTCGCCCAGCCCAGACGTTCGCCTAGCCCCGACGTTCGGCGCGCCAGTCCTGGATGCGATCCACGGGTCGGCGTAGGAGGCGTCCTACGGCGGCACGGCGCTCGCGCCACTCGATCAGGCCGTCGGTGGGCCACCAGGCAGCGCGGAGCCGGTCCTTGCGTCTGCGCACACCGGAGACTGCCTTGACCACGGTGTGGGTGTCGGCACGGATGTCGGAGATGGTCGCCCCGGGAGGGGCGTAGCGCGAGCGTTCCACGCCGGTGACCACCCGGTTGAGTGCCTCCGTCTGCTCCCCCTCGAGGTAGGCCTCGCGCTGGTAGAAGCGACCGGCCTGACGCGGGGTGCTGCCCCGTGGAGGGATCACGCCGAGGTCGCCGATCCGTTCGATCATGGCCTGCCACTCGATCTCGACGCGGGTCGACTCGTCGGGCGCGTGCCGCAGCCGGCGGCGCAGCCGACCACGGGCGGCGAGTGGCACGGCGAGCGACCCGAGGACCCCGCCGAGCAGTCCGAGCACGATCCACAGCGCGGTGGTCCGGGTGCGCGATCCGAACCAGCCGCCGAAGTCGGAGCCGCTGCCGTTGGTGTTGGCCGGGTCCGTGGCACCCGGGTCGTTGCGGTCGCCGGGGCGGGTGGGGCTCCCCGTCGCACCACCCGTGGCGGTGTTGGTGGCGGCGTTGCCGCTGCCGGGGGTCGTGGGGGCGAGCGAGTAGGACGGGGCGACGGTGTTCTGCGTGCCCGAGGGGGTCGGTTCGAACCGAAGCCAGCCGATGCGGTCGAAGAAGAGCTCGGGCCAGGCGTGCGCGTCGGACGAGCGCACCGTGTAGGTGCCGCGGTCGGCGGTGCCCGGCAGGAACCCGATCGCCATGCGGGCCGGGATCCCGGCTTCGCGGGCCATCATGACCATGGCCGTGGCGAACTGCACGCAGTAGCCGACCTTCGACTTCAGGAAGAGGGTGATGGCATCGGGCCGCACCTCCTGGCCGGACGCGTCCTTGACCGTGGTCGGCAGCTTGAGGGAGTAGCTGAAGCCCCCGTCCGCTCGGAGGTACTTCTGGATTGCGCGCGCGGCCTCGATGCGTGAGGCGTTCTGCGGGACGATGTCGCTGACGAGCTGGCTGACGATCTCCTGCGAGGCCGGGTCGACCTGCAGGTCGTCCCGCAGGAAGCTGCCGCTGGCCCCTTGCCGGCTCTGGGCCAGCGACTCCTGCGTCGGGTTCAGTGCGAGGTAGGAGAAGCTGTAGGACCGCACGGCCCGGGTGACCGTGGCGACCGAGGTGTTGCGGTCCAGGCCCCAGGTCGCGCGGCCGAGGTCGGCGGACACCAGCGGCGTCGGCGCGGCGATCTGGGGCGCCTCGATCCGGGAGTTCTCGACGGACACGCGGTAGGTCTCCCGCGGGACCTCGGGGGCCAGGTCGGGTGGCGGATCGAGGGTGGTGCGACGGCCGTAGTCGACGTCGTCGGGGTCAGGTCGCCAGTTGTCGGCGATGTAGGTGTCGAGCACCCCGACGCGCAGCGGCGTCAGGATCGCGGCGTTGGTGGTGTAGCTCAGAACCGGTGCCTTGGACGGGCTGGTGAGGCTCTTGGTGAGGTCGAGGGTCGACTTGAGGCCGATCTGACCGTCGCTGAAACCGGTGGCCCCGCTGGACCGGCCCAGGCCGTCGATGAGGTAACGCGTCGGGAAGTGGGGGATGACCACGGGAACGACGATGGCTGCCGCCAGCCCCGCGACGGCCAGGGTCCGGCCCACCGCGGCATACCCGTAGGCGCCGTCGCGGTCGTCGGAGTTGCGCGTGCCCGTGGTGCTCATCGGCACGGTGGTGCTCCACCGTCGCAGCGAGGCGATGCCCTGGCGTCCGAGCATGAGCAGCCACAGCCCACCGGCCGCGACGAAGAACATCGGGTGCAGGGAGTCGCCCGAGTTGGAGGCGGAGATCAGGTAGGCGGTGAGCAGCGGAAGACCGGCCAGTGCGGGGGAGCGACGCATCACGGCCAGGTGGTCGACGACCATGGCCACGACGCCGATCGCGAGGCCGATGGCCAAGGTGATTCCGCGGTTGGTGGGGGCGGGTGCGGCATAGTTCTGGATCGTCTCGCGAGCATCGACGAGGAGGTTGTTGAAGGCCAGCACCATGTCAGGGGTGGGCAGCCCGTGCCAGAGGTGGCCGCGGCCGAAGACCCAGGCCGCGGCGAGGACGACCCCGGCGAGCTGGGCGGCGGCGATGGCGACCCAGGAGCTGGTGACCATCCGGAAGACGATCCCGATGACGACCACCGCGAAGCCCATGGCCAGCATCGGGCGGATCCACGTGTTGGGCGTGAACAAGGTGGTGAGCGGCCAGGCGACCACGGCGGAGGCGGCTCCGGCGATCACGGAGTCCGCAATGCGACCGCGGCTCATGCCACACCCACCCGGCTCGTCGTGCCGGACAGGACGCCCCACACGGAGGGGAGGTCGTCGCCGGCGCCCACGACAGCCACGGCCCACCCCGCGCCGCGCAGCACTGGTACACAGGTGAGCTCGTCGGCGGTCCCTGCCCGGCTGCGCCGCGTCGTGGTGAACCCGTCCGGGTCCAGCACGATGGCCAGGGCCGTACCGCCGGGCTGGCGCAGTGAGGCAACACGGCGGGCCAGCTCCTCGTCGAGGTCGGTCACCACGGCGAGGATGAGTCCGCCGGGCGCCGTCACCGGGTGGGCGGCCTGCAACACGTCGGCGAACTGGTCGTCCGACCCGGTCTCGGCCATGGCCAGCACGTCCAGGAGCGGGTCGACCTCCATCGCGGTGGCCGCTCGGCTGTCCTCGGCGGTCTCGTCGCTGATGAGGTGCACGGCATACCCCTGGTCGAGGAGGTGGGCGGCCACGGAGGCGCACGCGGTCACGGCCCACTCGAACGAGCCCGAGGTGCCCGAGCCGTGGTGGCCACGGGCGCGGGAGTCGAGCACGATCGCTGCACGCCGGCGCGCGGGGCGGTCCTCCTGACGGACCATCAGCTCGCCCGTCTTGGCCGTCGCCGGCCAGTGGATGCGGCGCAGGTCGTCGCCATCTCGGTAGGAACGGATGGAGACGTCGTCCTCGCCGTGGAGGGCGACCATGTGCGGGATCGCGCCCTCGGCGCCCACTCCGCTGCCCGGGGGCTGGCCGCCTCCGAGCGGGACGATCTTGGGCAGGACGAGGATGTCGCTGGATCCGGAGATCGCGGCAACCCTGGTGCTCAGGCCGAAGGGATCGCGCAGGCGGACGCCGAGGGGTCCGAGGCGGTGGCGGCCCCGGACGTGCGATCGCACCGAGTAGTGCACCTCCTGGCGGTCGCCACGGCGCAGCCTCGGCACGACGAACCGCGGCCGGTCACCGAGGGCGTAGTCCAGCTGCTCCTCGGCCATCAGCAGGGGACTGGCGGCGCCCCCGGCGTTCTCGATGCCGAGCGTGACCAGGGACTGCTCGTCGACCTGGATCCGACCCGGCACGGCGGTGCGCTCCAAGGCGAACCGCAGGTCGTGGCGCCGCATGAGCAGCCCACTCAGGAGGGGCAACGCCACGAGCAGCACCCCGATGCGGGTGAGGTCGGTGAAACCGAGCCCAGTTCCGCACAGCACCAACGTGACTCCCGCGGCGACGAACGCTCGCCCGCGGGTGGTGAGCAGGTCGCGAACCCGACGCACGGCGCGCCTCAGCGACCGGCAGCGGGGACGGGCACTCGGCGCATGAGGTCCTGCAACACCTCACCGGTGCTGCGCCGGGCCAGCTGCGTCTCGCCGGTGGGGATGATGCGGTGGGCGAGGACCGGGAGCACGATGGCCTGCACGTCGTCGGGCAGCACGTGGTCGCGGCCCTCCAGTGCCGCGTGGGCGCGGGCAGCGCGCAGCATGTGCAGGCTGGCCCGCGGGGAGGCGCCCAGCCGCAGCGCCGAGCTGGACCGGGTGGCCGCTGACAGGTCGACGACGTACTGCTTGATGGCGTCGCTGGTGAAGACCGAGCGGACCGCCCGGACCATGGCCGAGACGGTGGCGGCGTCGGTGACCGGGCTGAGCGTCTCCAGCGGAGACACCTGTCCGTGGCTGTCGAGCATCGCCACCTCGGCGCGCGCCGAGGGGTAGCCGAGGGAGATGCGCGCCATGAAGCGGTCACGCTGGGCCTCGGGCAGTGGATAGGTCCCCTCCATCTCGATGGGGTTCTGGGTGGCCATCACGATGAACGGCTTGGGGAGGTCGTAGGTCTGGCCGTCGACCGTGACCTGTCCCTCTTCCATCGACTCCAGCAGGGCCGACTGCGTCTTGGGCGAGGCGCGGTTGATCTCGTCGCCCACGACGACGTTCGCGAAGATCGCGCCCGGACGGAACTCGAAGTCGCGCACGTCCTGGTTGAACACACTCACGCCAGTGATGTCGCTCGGCAGCAGGTCGGGGGTGAACTGCACCCGTCGGACGGAGCAGTCGATCGACCGCGCGAGCGTCTTGGCGAGCATCGTCTTGCCGACGCCGGGGACGTCCTCGAGGAGCAGGTGTCCCTCGGCGAGCAGGACGGTGATGGCGGTGTGCACGACGTCCGGCTTGCCCTCGATCACCGTGTTGATGGCGCGGGCGAGACGTCCGGCGACCTCGGTGACCTGCCCCAGTGACGCGGGGGACCCCGCGGGGAGCGAGAGCAACGTGTCGGGCTTGGTCGTGCCCACGGGTGTTGGCCTTGCCTGGTCCTCGTGCCTGCCTTGCACCGGCTGTCCTTCCGTCGTCCCCATGGCCGCCACGTTGCGCCCCTCCGGGTGGTCGATCGATCTTCCCCCACATCGCACCACCAAAGAAGGGGGTATGCCGTCTCGTGACCTCTCGTGGCGGCTGCAGGGGGTCGTTCGGCGCCGCGCAGCCGCCGGATCGGTGTCCCCGAGCTCACGCTGCCCCGTGGTCCGGGTGGTCGGGGGTGCACGGGGGTGCCCGGGAGGGCCAATTCGCCGATGTGCTGTCAGATCCGCACCACTTTCCACCACCGACCTGACCTGCAGAAATATCGTGATTGCCTCGCAAATTGTGGGGAAAGTGAGGTAGTGGTGGCCGATCGTGGAGTAAAGTGGGGGAAACCAGAGGGCCGTGGGGTCCTCGGACGGGTCGGCAGGGGAGGTGGGCGCGATGTTTCTCGGTACGCACAGCCCCCGACTCGACGACAAGGGCCGCCTCTTCCTCCCCGCGAAGTTCCGCGAGCGGATGTCCGACGGCCTGGTGGTGACCCGGGGCCAGGAGCGGTGCCTCTACGTCTTCCCGATGGACGAGTTCCTCAAGGTCACCCAGCAGATGCAGGCCGCGCCGACCACGAGCAAGGCCGTCCGTGACTTCACCCGCGTCTTCCTGTCCGGCGCCTCGGACGAGGTGCCCGACAAGCAGGGTCGCGTCACGATCCCCGCCAACCTGCGGGCCTACGCCGGCCTGACCCGCGAGTGCACCGTCATCGGTGCGGGTTCCCGGGTCGAGGTCTGGGACACCGACAGCTGGAACACCTACCTCGAGAGCACCGAACAGGGCTTCTCCGACCAGTCCGAGGAGGTCATCCCCGGACTCCTCTGATCCCCGAGCTCGCTGACCGTCGGCCCCTGCAGCCAGGTCTCCAGCCGCTTCGCATCCCGGGACGACTTCCCCCGCCCCGGGCCGCATCCCTTGAAGCGGATGGGGACCTGACCGCAGGGCCTCCGCACCACCACAGCAACCACCACCAGCACCAGCACCAGCACCAACACCGCAGCACCCAGCACGATCCCACCGCACCACCAGCACCGTCCCGCAGGAGATGTCGATGAACGCACGAGGAATGGCCGCAGACCGGCACATTCCTGTGCTCCGCGACCGCATCGTCGAACTGCTCGCCCCGGCCCTCACGGAGCCCGGAGCGGTGTACCTCGACGGCACCCTCGGGATGGGCGGGCACGCACAGGCGATCCTCGAGCGCTGTCCGAACGCGCACGTCGTGGGCATCGACCGCGACCAGGAGGCGCTCGCGCTGGCCGCCGAACGCCTTACTCCGTATGCCGCGCAGGTCACCTTCGTCCACGCCGTCTACGACGAGGTGCCGCGGGCCCTCGCCGAGGCCGGGGTCGACCACGTGGACGCCTCCCTCTACGACCTGGGCGTCTCCTCGCTCCAGCTCGACGAGACCGACCGCGGCTTCTCCTACAGCCAGGACGCCCCGCTGGACATGCGCATGGACCAGTCCACAGGCCTGACCGCCGCCGAGGTGCTCAACACCTACGACCCGGCAGCGCTCGAGACGGTGCTGCGCGAGTTCGGTGAGGAGCGGTTCGCCCGCAAGATCGTCGGCGCCATCGTCCGCGAACGTGAGCAGGCACCGTTCACCACATCGGGTCGGCTCGTCGAGCTGCTGAAGAAGGTCGTCCCGGCGGCCTCCCAGAAGAGCGGCGGCCACCCGGGCAAGCGCACCTTCCAGGCCCTGCGCATCGAGGTCAACGCCGAGCTCTCGGTGTGGGCCGACGCCCTCCCGCGGGCGATCGACGCCCTGGCCGTCGGTGGCCGCATCGCAGTCCTGTCCTACCACTCGCTCGAGGACCGCATCACCAAGCGCGAGCTCTCGGCCGGTGCCAAGGGGAGCAGCCCCCAGGGCCTGCCGGTCGAGCTGCCCGAGCACGCGGCATACCTGCGCCTGCTCACCCGCGGCGCCGAGGAGGCCAGCCCCGCTGAGCAGGCCGCCAACCCCCGATCCGCCTCGGTGCGCCTGCGCGCCGCCGAGCGCACCCGACCCACTGTCGCCACCACGAAGGGAAACAACCGATGAGCCAGCAGACTGCGACCGCGAGGGTCGCATCTCGGGCACCCGCCAGGAGGGTCGCGCCCCCGCAGCCCCTGAGGGTGGTTCCCGCGGCCGTCGGGCACCCGGGCAACGGCTTCTTTGCCGCGCTGTGCATGACCCTGCTCTGCGCGGGGCTGTTCGGCCTGCTCATGCTCAACACCGCCATGGCCGAGGGGTCGTTCACCCTGCACAACCTCCAGTCGACCTCGGGTGAGCTCGCCGACACCCAGGACGCCCTGACGCAGGCCATCGATGCCCAGCGCAGCCCGGCCAACCTCGCAGCCCGGGCCACCCGGCTCGGCATGGTCCCGGCCGACTCTGCCGCGTTCCTCCGCCTCTCGGACGGCAAGGTCCTCGGCGTGGCGAAGCCGGCGGCGAAGGACGGCGGCTTTACCGTGGTGACAGCTCCACAGGCGCCGTCGGCGAAGTCCGGTCCGGCCAGGAGCAGCAGTCCGGCGACGACCGTCACGAAGAAGGGGGATGTGACGACGACGACCGTGGTGGTCACCAAGCCCGACGGCTCGGTCGTGACCACGGTGACCAGCGTCAACGCCAGGACCACCACCACGACGAGCACGACGAAGACCAAGGCCCCGGCGAAGAAGCCGGCCACCACGCCCACCCCCGGCCGCTGACACCACGACTCGACCAGCACCACGACTCAACCAGCACCACCAGACGACCCCAGGACAGGACGAGAGGTACCCAGTGACGCAGACCCGAGGCAGCCGCCCCGGAGCCCCGCGCCCCACTGCGTCCTCGCGTCCTCGCGGCCCCCGCACCGGCGCGCCGAACCCCAAGGCAGGTCAGCCGCGCACAGAGACCGCGCGAAGCCAGCCAGGACCTCGCAAGGCCGCCAAGCCGGCAGCGCCCGCGCGCCCCGCCAGGGCGGCGAAGCCGAGCTCTCGCCCGGCGCAGCGCCCTCCGGCACCGCCGCGCCCGCCAGCCCGTCGCCGGGTCAGCCTCGGCGCCTCCAGCCCGCGCCGGCGGATGCGCACCATGACGATCGCGGTGCTCTTCATCTTCAGCATCTTCGGCGCGCAGCTGTTGCGGTTGCAGGGTTTTGACGCCTCGGCGGTGTCCAAGAACGCGCAGTCCTCGCGCACGGCGACCATTGCGCTGCCGGCCATGCGCGGCTCGATCACGGACCGCAACGGCACGATCCTCGCCTCGAGCATCGAGCGCCGCACGGTGACCGTCGACCAGACCGCGGTGCCGCAGTACGTCAAGACGGTGGACGGCGTGCGCAGCAAGGTCGGGGTGGCCGGTGCCGCCCAGGACCTCTCGCCGCTGCTGGGCATCTCCGTCGAGACCCTGACGGGAGAGCTCACGGGCAACGCCAAGTACCGGGTGCTGCAGAAGAACGTCACCCCGCTCAACTGGCGCAAGATCTCCGAGCTGGGGATCAACGGCATCTACTCCGAGGCCACCTCCGACCGTGTCTATCCCACCGCCACGGCCGCCTCGGCCCTGGTCGGCTTCGTCCAGTCCGACGGCACGGCCGGTGCCGGCCTCGAGGTTCTCATGGACAAGACCCTCAGGGGCAAGTCGGGCAAGACCATCTTCGAGCAGTCCCAGGATGGTCGGCCGATCCCCAACGCGCGGCAGGAGACGATCAACCCCGTGCCGGGCCGAGGGGTCCAGCTCACCATCGACTCCGACCTGCAGTGGTTCGCCCAGAACGCCGTCGCCCAGAAGGTCATCGAGACCCAGGCGCTGTCGGGCACGGTCGTCGTGGAGAACGTCAAGACGGGGGAGCTGCTGGCCGTCGCGTCGTATCCGACCTTCGACCCCAACCAGCCCGGCCAGTCGAGCGAGAACTGGACCAACAAGGCGTTCAACGATGTCTACGAGCCCGGGTCCACCGGCAAGGTGATCACCGCTGCAGCCGCTCTCGAGGAGAGTGTCGTGACCCCGTCGGACGTGGTCGAGGTCCCCAACCGGATCCACCGCGCGGGCACGGAGTTCAAGGACAGCCACGACCACCCGACCGAGTACCTCACCTTCGCCGGGGTGCTCGCGCAGTCCAGCAACATCGGCACCATCCTGGCCGGCGAGAAGGTCAAGGCGCCGACGATGTACGACTACTTCAGGAAGTTCGGTCTCGGCCAGACATCGGGGATGGGCTTCCCGGGTGAGGGTCCCGGCCTGCTGACCAACGTCAAGGACTGGAGCGGGTCGCAGCGCTACACCGTGCTGTTCGGCCAGGGCCTGTCGGTGAACGCGCTCCAGGCCGCCGGCGTCTTCCAGACCATCGCCAACGACGGCGTGCGCATCCCGCCGCGGATCGTGGCCGCCACCGGCGACGGCAAGGGCGGGTTCACCCCGGCCGCCAAGTCGGCACCGGTCAAGGTCGTCTCACCCGGGACTGCCAAGCAGGTGCGCGACATGCTCGAAGGCGTCGTCACCAAGGAGGGCACGGCGCCGGAGGCCAAGATCGCCGGCTACCGGGTGGCCGGCAAGACCGGCACCGCCGACCGGTACGACGCCCGCGTCGGCCACTACTCGGGCAAGACGGCGAGCTTCATCGGCTTCGCACCGGCAGACGACCCGGAGATCGTCGTCGCGGTGACCCTGCAACGGCCGATCAAGGGCTACTTCGGTGGTGTGGTCGCCGGCCCGGTGTTCCACGACGTCATGACCTATGCGCTGCAGGAGCTGCAGATCCCGCCCACGGGGACGTCGTCGCCGGTGGCCAAGATCCGCCCCAGCAAGGTCCCGGCCGCCAGCGACCTGAGCGTCATCCGCGACCGCAGGTCGGGCGCATCCAGCTCCTCCCGCTGAGGGTAGGCTCGCTGTCCGTGCCATCCCCCCGTCCGTCGTCCCCGCACGCGACCCCGCTCTCCGCCGTGGCCTCCCTCGTCGGGGGCACGCTGCTCGGTGAGGACCGCGAGGTCACAGGGGTGAGCCTGTCCTCCCAGGACGTCGTGCCCGGCGACCTCTACGCCGCCCTTCCAGGTGCCAACGCCCACGGTGCGAGGTATGCCGCGGGGGCGCGGGAGGCGGGTGCGGTCGCCGTCCTCACGGACGAGGCAGGGCTCGACGTCCTCGACGCCGAGGGCGTGCCGGACCTGCCCCGCGTCGTCGTCGAGCAGCCACGCAGCATCGTCGGACTCGCGGCCTCCCTCGTCTACGCCACCGGCAACCTCCCGCTGCAGATGTACGGCGTGACGGGGACCAACGGCAAGACCACCACGGCCTACCTCGTCAACTCGGCCCTCACGGCGCTCGGCCACACCACCGGCCTGATCGGCACCGTCGAGACGCGCATCGGCGACGAGCGGGTCAAGAGCGTCCGCACGACACCGGAGGCCACCGTGCTGCACGCACTGCTGGCGGTGATGTCCGAGCGGGCCATCGACTCCTGCGTGATGGAGGTGTCGAGCCACGCCCTGAGCCAGCACCGGGTGGACGGGGTGGTCTACGACGTCGCGCTCTTCACCAACCTCTCGCAGGACCACCTCGACTTCCACGCCACGATGCGTGACTACTTCCTGGCCAAGGCAGGGCTCTTCACCCCGCAGCGCTCCCGGCGCGGGATCGTGTGCGTCGACGACGAGTGGGGTCGCGAGCTGAGCACCCTGGCCACGGTGCCCGTCACGACGCTGACCTCCCTGGCTGACGTCGACGCGGATTGGCGGGTCGTGTCGGACGAGCAAGACCCCTCCTCGTTCACGCTGTCCGATGGGGTGACGACGCTTCACCTGCGATCTGCCCTGCCCGGCGACTTCAACCGCGTCAACACGGCGATGGCGGCACTCGCCCTGGTGGCTGGGGGGATCGAACCGCAGGAGGCCGAGCGGGCGCTCCTGGTCGACCCGCACGTCCCCGGCCGGATGGAGCGGGTGGACGTCGACCTCGCCACCCCCGCCGACCTCGGCCTGCCGCTCGTGGTGGTCGACTACGCACACACCCCCGACGCGGTCGCCGCAGCGCTCAAGGCGCTGCGTCCCGCGACGACCGGTGCCCTCGTGGTCGTGCTGGGCGCCGGTGGGGACCGAGACCGGGGCAAGCGCGCCGCCATGGGACGCGCGGCAGCGCTGGGAGCCGACGTCGTCGTCGTCACCGACGACAACCCCCGGTCCGAACCTCCCGAGGCCATCCGCGCCGCCGTGCTCGAAGGCGCGCGAGAGGCGGGGACGAACGCCCTGCTCCTCGACGTCGACGGGCGGGCAGCGGCCATCGCCGAGGCCGTCCGTGCGGCCCACGACGCCGGACCGGGGAGTGTGGTCGCCGTCGTCGGCAAGGGTCACGAGACGGGACAGGAGATCGCCGGCACCGTGTACCCGTTCGACGACCGCGACGAGGCACGTCAGGCCCTGGATGCGCTGACCGCGGCCCGTCGGACACAGGGTGGTGGCAGCCGATGATTCCGTTGTCGCTCAAGGAGATTGCCGAGATCACGGGCGGCCGGCTTGAGGGTCTGGACGACACCGCGGCAGCCGCGCTGGTCATCGACGGACCGGTCGTCACCGACTCTCGCGAGGCCGGAGCGGGCGGCCTCTACGTCGCCCGCATCGGTGAGCAGATGGACGGCCACCAGTTCGTCTCCTCGGCCGCGGGACTCGGGGCCGTCGCGGCGATGACGACCAGGCCGGTCGACGACCTCCCGTGCGTCGTCGTCGAGGACATCCAGGCCGGCTTGGCCTCGCTGGCCCGTGCGGTCGTCGACAGGCATCCCGACCTGACGGTCATCGGCATCACGGGCTCCTCCGGCAAGACCTCGACCAAGGACCTGCTCGCCAGCGTCCTGTCGGGCGTGGCGCCGACCGTGGCGCCCGTGGGTTCCCTGAACTCCGAGGTCGGCGTGCCCCTCACGGTCTTCCGGGTGACGCCGCAGACCCGGTTCCTCGTGGTCGAGATGGGTGCCCGGGGGGTTGGTCACATCGACTACCTCACGCGAATCGCCCCGCCCAGCATCGGGATCGAGCTCAACGTAGGCACCGCCCACGTGGGGGAGTTCGGCTCTCGCGAGGCGATCGCCGTCGCCAAGGCCGAGCTCGTCCAGGCCCTGCCCCCCGGTGGGCTCGCCGTGCTGAACGCGGACGACCCGGTCGTGCGCGCCATGGCATCGAAGACCACCGCCCGCGTGCAGCTCGTCGGCACGGGACCCGAGGCCGACGTCCGCGCGACCGAGATCACCCTCGACCAGCGGGGTCGACCGTCCTTCGCCGTGGCCGCGCCGGAGGGCAGCGCCCGGGTCACCCTCCCGCTGCACGGCGAGCACCACGTCGGCAACGCCCTGGCCGTCGTCGCGACAGCGCTCGAGTGCGGGATGGCCCTCGCCGACATCGTGGCAGCCCTGGCCACAGCGGTGCCGGCGTCACGCTGGCGGATGGAGGTCACCGAGCGTCCCGACGGCGTGACCGTCGTCAACGACGCCTACAACGCCAACCCCGACTCGATGCGAGCGGCCCTCAAGGCACTGGTGGCGATGGGTGGCGGCCGCGGCCACGACGACACCACGCCGGCACGCCGCACGTGGGCGGTTCTCGGGTCGATGCTCGAGCTCGGCGAGGACTCGACCACGGAGCACGACGCCATCGGGCGACTCGCGGTGCGGCTCAACATCTCCCGGCTCGTCGTGGTGGGTGACACCGCCCGCCCGATGGCGACCGGGGCGCAGCACGAGGGGTCCTGGGGCGACGAGGCCGTGTGGGTGCCGGATGCCGACGCCGCCTACGATCTGCTGGCCGAAGAACTTCGGCCTGGTGACGTCGTGTTGTTCAAGTCCAGCCGTGATGCCGGACTACGGTGGCTCGGAGACAGACTGGCCGGCAGCGGCGCAGCCAACAGCGAGGAGGGCACGACGTGAAGGCGGTGCTGCTCGCGGCCGTCATCTCCCTCGTGGGCGCGCTCTTCGGCACCCCGATGTTCATCAAGTTCCTCGTCCGCCGCGGCTACGGCCAGTTCATCCGCGACGACGGCCCGACCTCGCACCACACCAAGCGCGGGACGCCCACCATGGGTGGCGCGGTCATCATCGGGTCCAGCCTCGCGGCATACGGCCTCGCGCACCTGCTCACGGGCACCCCGCTGACCTGGAGCGGAGTGCTCGTCCTGTTCCTCATGGCAGGACTGGGGCTCGTCGGGTTCCTCGACGACTACATCAAGATCTCCAAGCAGCGCAGCCTCGGGCTCCGGTCGCGCGAGAAGCTCATCGGCCAGACCCTGGTCGCCGTCGTGTTCGCCGTGCTGGTGCTTCAGTTTCCTAACAGCAAGAACCGCACCCCGGGCTCGACGCACATCTCGTTCGTGCGGGACACCGGGTTCGACCTCGCGTTCGCCGGCACGCTGCTCGGGCTGATCCTGTTCATCATCTGGGCCAACATCATGATCGCGGGCACGTCCAACGGCGTAAACCTCACCGACGGGCTCGACGGCCTCGCGACCGGAGCCTCGGTGATGGTGTTCGCGGCCTACGTGCTCATCGGCATCTGGCAGGGCAACCAGAACTGCCAGAACACCCCCGGTCTCAAGTGCTACGAGGTGCGCGACTCACGAGACCTTGCGGTCGTGGCCGCCGCGGCCATGGGGGCGTGTTTCGGGTTCCTGTGGTGGAACGCGTCGCCGGCCAAGATCTTCATGGGCGACACCGGATCCCTCGCGCTCGGCGGACTGCTCGCCGGACTGGCGATCACCACCCGCACCGAGCTGCTCGTCGTCATCCTCGGCGGCCTGTTCGTCGCGATCACGCTCTCGGTCATCATCCAGGTCGGCTCGTTCAAGCTGACCGGCAAACGCGTCTTCCGCATGGCGCCGTTGCAGCACCACTTCGAGCTGCTCGGGTGGAACGAGGTCACCATCGTCATCAGGTTCTGGATCATCGCCGGGCTGTTCGTCGCTCTCGGCCTCGGCCTGTTCTACGCAGAGTGGGTCGTGGGCGCGGCGTGAGCACCGGACCGATCTCGGGTCCCGGCAGTGGCAGCAACGGCGCCGTCGGCGGCCGGCTCGACGGCCTGACGAGTGCCTCGGCCGACTGGGGCGGGTTGTCCGTGCTCGTCGCCGGTCTCGGTGTCAGCGGCTTCGCCGCTGCCGACGCGCTGCACGAGCGCGGCGCGCGGGTGGTGGCCGTGGACGGTGGCGACCCCGCCGCCACCACGGCGTTGGGTGAGCGCGCGCGCATCCTCGACATCCTCGGGGTGGACGTGCGCCTCGGTCCGGACCACGTCGCGGACCTGCCGGACGGCCCGCTTCCCGACCTCGTCGTCACCTCACCAGGGTGGCGCCCGGACCAGCCGCTGCTCCTGGCAGCTGCGCAGGCCGGCATACCTGTCTGGGGCGAGGTGGAGCTCGCCTGGCGGATGCGTGCGGAGGTCGGCCCGGCACCCTGGCTGACCATCACCGGCACCAACGGCAAGACGACCACGGTCACCATGCTCGCGTCGATGCTCAGGGCGGCCGGGCTCCGCGCCACGGCTGCCGGCAACGTCGGCACGCCGATCCTCGAGGCGGTGCTGCACCCCGAGCCCTACGACGTGATCGCGGTGGAGCTTTCCAGCTTCCAGCTGCACTGGTCGGACTCGATCGCCCCCTACGCCTCGGTGTGCCTCAACGTCGCCCCGGACCACGTCGACTGGCACGGATCGATGGAGGAGTACCAGCGCGCCAAGGGCAAGGTCTACGCGCGGACCAAGGTCGCCTGCGTCTACAACGTGCAGGACCCCGTCACCGAGCGGCTCGTCGAGGACGCCGAGGTGCAGGAGGGCTGTCGCGCGATCGGCTTCACCCTCGGCACGCCGGGGCTGTCGATGGTCGGCGTCGTCGACGACATCCTCGCCGACCGGGCCTTCGTCGAGCAGCGCAAGACCTCGGCCGCAGAGCTGGCCACCCTCGACGACGTCCGCGGCAGCGCGGCGACCCTGGCCCCGCACAACCTGGCCAACGCCCTGGCGGCGGCGGCCCTGGCCCGGGCCTACGGCGTGGCCCCGCTGGCCGTCCGCGACGGGCTGAGGGCCTTCACCCCCGACCCGCACCGCATCGCCGACTGCGGCGAGGTCGACGGGGTCCGTTACGTCGACGACTCCAAGGCGACGAACCCCCACGCGGCGTCTGCGTCGTTGCACGCCTTCGAGCACGTCGTCTGGATCGCCGGCGGCCTGCTCAAGGGCGCCGACGTCGACGACCTCGTCCGCGAGGCGGCCGAGCGGCTGCGCGGCGTCGTCCTCATCGGCGCGGACCGCGCCCGGCTGGCCGAGGCGTTGGCCCGACACGCGCCGGATGTCCCCGTCGTCGAGGTGTCGAGCACGGACACTGGAGTCATGGAGACCGTCGTCGCGCGCGCGGCCGAGCTCGCCCAGCCCGGCGACGTCGTGCTGCTCGCCCCGGCAGCGGCCTCGATGGACATGTTCCCCAACTACGGTGCCCGAGGCGATGCCTTCGCTGCGGCGGTCGCACGCCACGCCGGGTCCGCAGGAGACTAGTCGTGAGCAGTGCCACGACCTCGCCCCCCGGGGCGCGGACCGCGTCGCACGCCTCCTCGAACCGCGCGTCCTCGACCCAGGGGGAGCCGGGCCGGGTCGGAGGCTGGCTGCAGCGACTCGACTCGCCGGTCACGAGCTACTACGTCCTGCTCAGCGTGACCGTGGTGCTGGTGGTCATCGGCCTCATCATGGTCCTGTCCGCCTCCTCGGTGAAGTCGCTGGTCCAGACCGACAACGCCACCCCCTACGTCTTCTTCCGCAAACAGCTGCAGTTCGCGGCCATGGGGGCGATCGCCATGATCGTCGCCGTGCGGATCCCACCACGGGCGTGGAAGGCGTTGGCGGTGCCGATCCTGGTCGGCTCGCTGCTGCTCCAGCTCCTCGTCTTCACGCCGCTGGGGGTTTCCGTCAACGGCAACCGCAACTGGCTGGCCCTGGGTCCGGTCACCCTGCAGCCGTCGGAGTTCGCCAAGATCGGGCTGATCCTCGTGGGGGCCACCGTCCTCACCGCCAAGCGCAGGCTGCTCGGCCAGATGCGGCACGTCCTCATCCCGTTCCTCGTCCCGGTCGCGGCGGGGACGATCGGCCTGGTCCTGCTCGGTCACGACCTCGGTACGGTCATGGTGATGGGCGGCATCGTCGCGGGACTGTTGTTCGCCGCGGGGGTGCCGCGCCGGATGTTCGTCTACGGCTGCTCCCTCTTCGCGGCCCTCGCCGTGACGATGGTCGTCACAAGCCCGAACCGGTTGGCCCGGTTCGACGTCTGGCTCGGCAAGGACACCAACGAGTACGGTGCCTACCGCCAGCCACTGCACGGCCGCTACGCCCTCGCCGACGGTGGCTGGTGGGGGGTCGGCCTCGGCGCCAGTCGCGAGAAGTGGCAGTGGCTGCCCGAGGCCCACAACGACTTCATCTTCGCCATCCTCGGTGAGGAGCTCGGGCTGCCGGGCACCCTGGTGCTGCTCGGGCTGTTCTGCGCCCTG
The DNA here is from genome assembly GCF_056404275.1 of Pedococcus sp. P2_D9. Taxonomy (NCBI): domain Bacteria; kingdom Bacillati; phylum Actinomycetota; class Actinomycetes; order Micrococcales; family Intrasporangiaceae; genus Pedococcus; species Pedococcus sp. P2_D9. The sequence goes on along the minus strand of NZ_JBFUEI010000005.1, from coordinate 72,706 downwards.
GCGCTGGTCTGCTACCGGATCGTCCTGCGCACCGACGACACCTTCGTGCGCGTCGCGACCGCTGGCGTGATGGCATGGATCGTGGTCCAGGCCATCATCAACATCGGTGCAGTGATCGGGCTGCTCCCGGTGATCGGGGTGCCGCTCCCGCTCGTCTCCTACGGCGGGTCGTCACTGATGACCACCATGTTCGCCCTCGGGATGCTGCTGTCCTTTGCCCGCAAGGAACCGGGCTGTTCCGAGGCACTGTCGGCCAAACCGTCCGTGGTCCGCCGCTCGCTCGCGGTCCTGCCCGGGCGTCGGGGTCGGCGCTGATGTCCCCTGAGTCCACCCCCAGGTCGGTCCTGCTGGCCGGTGGCGGGACGGCTGGTCACGTCTCGCCCCTCCTGGCCCTCGCCGACTGCCTGCGCCGACGTGACCCCGAGGTCGTCATCACCGCTCTGGGCACGGAGACGGGCCTCGAGGCGCGGCTGGTACCCGACCGCGGGTACCCGTTGATGACCGTCCCCAAGGTGCCGCTGCCCCGCAGGCCTTCCGCTGACCTGCTCCGCCTCCCCGGCAACCTGCGCGCGGCGGTCGCGGCCGCCGAACGGGCCATCGAGCAGTCCGGTGCCCAGGTGGTCGTCGGCTTCGGTGGCTACGTCTCGACCCCCGCCTACCTCGCAGCCCGTCGCCGACACGTCCCGATCGTCGTGCACGAGCAGAACGCCCGCGCCGGTCTGGCCAACCGCGTCGGCGCCCGGATGACCCCTTTCGTGGCCACGACCTTCGCGAGCACGAAGCTCGCCCACGCGACCGCGATCGGCATGCCCCTGCGTCGCGAGATCGCCCAGCTCGACCGCGCCGCGGTGCGCCCGGAGGCTCTGGCCCACTTCGGGTTGGAACCACACTGGCCGACGGTGCTCGTCACCGGTGGCTCGCTCGGGGCGCAGCGGCTGAACACGACGTTCGAGGCGCGGTCGGCGACCCTGCGGGCGGCGGGCGTGCAGGTGCTGCACCTCACCGGTGCCGGCAAGGAGTTCGTCGCCGACAACAGCGGAACGGGCGCGCCCTACGTCGTCGCCCCCTATGCCGACCGGATGGACCTCGCCTATGCAGCGGCCGACCTGGTGGTCGCCCGCGCGGGCGCCAACACCGTCTGTGAGCTGACCGCCGTGGGGCTGCCGGCCGTCTACGTCCCGCTGCCCATCGGCAACGGCGAACAGCGGTTCAACGCCGCCGACGTGGTCGCCGCCGGTGGTGGCCTACTGGTCGAGGACGCTGCCTTCACACCCGCCTGGGTCGACAGCACCCTGGTGCCCCTGGTGTCGGACCGCGACCGGATCGACGCCATGGCCGCTGCCTCGGCAGCAACGGGGGAGCGCGGCGCCGACGAGCTCCTGGCTGACCTTGTGGTTGCTGCCTTCACGGATTCCCTTGCGCGGCAACGATGAACGGCTCCAACGAACGCTTCGACTTCACTGAGCCCGTGCCTCCTCTGGGCGACCTCGGCTCGATCCACTTCATCGCCATCGGTGGCGCTGGCATGTCCGGCGTGGCACGCGTGATGCTGGCCCGGGGGTGCGCGGTCAGCGGCTCCGACGCCAAGCAGTCCCCGGTGCTCGCCGCCCTCGCCGCGGAAGGCGCCGAGGTGCACGTCGGCCACGACGCGGCATACGTCGAGGGCAAGGACACCGTGGTCATCTCCTCGGCGATCCGCGAGTCCAACATCGAGCTGGCGGCCGCCCGCGCGGCGGGCCTGCGCGTGCTGCACCGCTCACAGGCCCTCGCGAGCACCATGGCCGACTCGCGGCGCGTGGCCGTCGCGGGGGCCAACGGCAAGACCACGACGACCTCGATGCTGACGGTCGCGCTCCAGCACTGTGGCGTCGACCCGTCCTTCGCGGCCGGCGGTGAGCTCGCCAAGCACGGCACCAACGCGCACTGGGGCACCGGCGAGGTGTTCGTCGCGGAGGCCGACGAGAGCGACGGTTCGTTCCTCGTCTATCGACCCGAGGTGGCGGTCGTCACCAACGTGCAGCCGGACCACCTCGACTTCTACGGAACCTTCGAGCGCGTGCAGGAGGCCTACACCGCGTTCGCGGCGTCGATCCTCGAGGGTGGACTGCTCGTCGCCTGCCAGGACGACCAGGGGTCCCGCGAGCTGGCGCTGGCAGCGCGAGCGGCAGGCAGGCGGGTGCTCACCTACGGATGGTCGAGCGAGGCCGACGTCGTCCTGCGCGACGAGGTGTTCCGCGGGCTGATGGGTCGGGTCACCGTCACCGGACCCGACGGCGTCGCGCGGAACCTGCGGATCAACATCCCCGGTCGCCACAACCTGCTCAACGCCGCTGCCGCCTACACCGTGGCCGTCGACGGCCTCGGCCAGGACCCCACCCGCGTGCTGGACGGGCTGTTCGGCTTCACCGGCACCCGGCGCCGGTTCGAGCCCAAGGGCTCGGCGGCCGGTGTCTCGGTGGTGGACGACTACGCCCACAACCCCGGCAAGGTCGCGGCCGTCGTGGGGACGGGCGCGGACCTGGCCGGCGAGGGGCGGCTCGTCGTCGTCTTCCAGCCCCACCTCTACTCGCGTACGCGTGACTTCGCCCGCGAGTTCGCGGCGGCGCTGCTGCCCGCTGACGTGGTCGTCCTCATGGAGATCTATGCCGCGCGGGAGGACCCCATGCCGGGCGTCTCGTCCCAGCTCGTCGCCGACGCGTTGCGTGAGCTGCGTCCGGACGCGGACGTCATCGTCATCCCGTCCTGGTCGGCCGTGGCCGAGCACGTGGCCGGTCTGGCCCGCCAGGGGGACCTCGTCATCACGGTGGGTGCCGGGGACGTGACGATGATCGGGCCCGAGATCCTGCGCGCCCTCGGCCAGGCATGAGCCGCCATCCCGGGTCCAGCGGTCGCGTGGGTCGCACGGGCCTCGCGTCGTCCCGTGCGCGGTTCCAGCGCCGGGCCCACGAGGTGCGCCAGCGCCCCCTCCGGCTGCTCGGGTATGCCGCCGCCGGCCTCGCGGTCGTGGTGCTCCTCGGGTGGGTGGTCGGGTTCAGCCCGGTCCTCGCCGTCCGCACCGTCGAGGTGGTCGGGGTCCCCGACGCGGAGGTCGCAGCCATCAGGGCCATGGCCAGGGTGCCGCTGGGGGAGCCCTTGGCGCGGGTCGACAGTGCCGCCGTGGCCGCCCGGGTGGCCGAGCGGGCCACCGTGGCGGACGTCTCGATCGAGCGGTCCTGGCCCAGCACGCTGGTCATCCACGCGAGCCCGCGGCAACCGTTCCTCGTCGTCAAGAACCCTCAAGGTCAACTACAGGTTGTAGATGAGACAGGGATGGCCTATGCCCAGGTCAGCACCCCTCCGCGGGGCGTCCCGACCGTCAACGCCGCGACGACAGCCGCCCTGTCCCGGGATGCCCTCGCCGCTGCGGTCAGCGTCCTGAAGGCCCTCCCCGCGGCGACGCAGAAGCGGGTCACCAACATCACCGTCAGCAGCGCGAACCTCGTCACGCTGAGGATCGGCCGGACCTCCGTGGTCTGGGGCGGAGTCGACGAGCCGGAGCGCAAGGTGGCGATCATGACCGCGCTGCTCAGGTCGCGGCCGGCCCTGATCGATGTCAGCGCTCCCAGCACGCCTGTCACCCGCTGAGGGGACACCCGCAGCTCGTGACAGACTGTGGCCTGTGGGGCTGAAGTGACGGGTGTGACAGACCGTCCGACGACCCTGCGGAAATCTGCTGAATCGGGTGAATCTGTGCTGCGACACGCGGTCGATCAGGTTGCCTGCGACCCATGTGACGCATAGCGTCGGCGACACCGAAACGTAGGCATCTGGACGCGGATGAGGGTAACCCTCAACTTGACGTCGAGGGACAGGCGATCGGTCGACGGGCACCACCACGGACTCGTCTGCACCCAGCGACGACCATCACCAAGCACCGCATTCAGGAAGGCCCACCGCCGTGGCAGCACCACAGAACTACCTGGCCGTCATCAAGGTCGTCGGCATCGGCGGAGGTGGCGTCAACGCCATCAACCGCATGATCGAGGTCGGCCTCAAGGGCGTCGAATTCATCGCCATCAACACTGATGCGCAGGCGCTGCTGATGAGCGACGCGGACGTCAAGCTCGATGTCGGTCGTGAGCTCACCCGCGGCCTCGGTGCCGGCGCGGACCCCGAGGTCGGCAAGAAGGCCGCCGAGGACCACGCCGAGGAGATCGAGGAGGTGCTCAAGGGCGCCGACATGGTCTTCGTCACGGCAGGTGAGGGTGGTGGCACCGGCACCGGTGGTGCACCGGTGGTCGCCAAGATCGCCAGGGGGCTCGGCGCCCTGACGATCGGTGTGGTGACGCGTCCGTTCACCTTCGAGGGACGTCGTCGCGCCAACCAGGCGGAGACCGGCATCGCCAACCTGCGCGAAGAGGTCGACACCCTCATCGTCATCCCCAACGACCGGCTGCTGTCGATCAGCGACCGCACGGTCAGCATGCTCGACGCGTTCCGCTCGGCCGACCAGGTGCTGCTGTCCGGCGTCCAGGGCATCACCGACCTCATCACGACACCCGGACTGATCAACCTCGACTTCGCCGACGTCAAGTCCGTCATGCAGGGTGCCGGTTCGGCCCTCATGGGCATCGGCTCCTCGCGCGGCGACGACCGGGCCGTCCAGGCCGCTGAGCTCGCCATCTCCAGCCCGCTGCTCGAGGCCAGCATCGACGGCGCCCACGGTGTGCTCCTGTCCATCCAGGGTGGCAGCGACCTCGGTCTCTTCGAGATCAACGAGGCAGCGCGACTGGTGCAGGAAGCGGCCCACCCCGAGGCCAACATCATCTTCGGCGCGGTCATCGACGACGCCCTCGGCGACGAGGTGCGGGTCACCGTGATCGCCGCAGGCTTTGACGGCGGCGCCCCCCTCAAGCGCGAGAACGACCGCGCGATCGGACAGATCCAGGGTTCGTCGCGCCCGGCCCAGCAGCCGGCGACCCCTGCGCCCGTCCCGCAGGCCGCTGCCCCGGTCGCCGAGACGCCCAGGTTCGAGCCCGTCGCAGCCCCCGTGTCGCGCGACGCCCCCGTGCAGACGTCGCAGGCAACGCCGGTCGAGCCCGCGGCGCAGCGCGAGCCCGCTGGCCGCCCGCCGCGGACCGTCACCTTCGACGAGGGCGACGACCTGGACGTGCCCGACTTCCTGAAGTGACGACACGCTGAGACCACGCCGACAGGGGCGCCGGACGACTCCGGCGCCTCTGTCGTAGGTTGGGGCGGTGTTCTACTGGCGCGCGCACTCCGGTCCCGTGCAATGGGCCTTCACCGACCGCGAGGGTGGCGTCAGCGGCGGCGACTTCGACTCGCTCAATCTGGGCGGCCACGTTGGGGACGAGGTCGAGGCTGTCGAGGAGAACCGTGCTCGGGTCGCGAAATCCTTTGGGGTGCAACGTGATCGCCTGTTGTTCATGCAACAGTGCCACGGGAACGACGTCATCGTCGTCGACCGGGAGTGGGGCTCGGAGGGACCGCCTCCGGCGGACGGTGTCGTCACCGCCACCCCGGGGTTGGCCATCGCGGTGCTCGTGGCCGACTGCACCCCGGTGCTGCTGGCCGACCCGGTCGCCGGCGTCGTGGGCGCCGTGCATGCCGGTCGGCCGGGGATGATGTCCCGCATCGTCGAGTCCGCGGTGCGGCAGATGCGCGACCTCGGTGCCCGTGACATCAGCGCCGTGGTCGGGCCGTCGGTCTGCGGCCGGTGTTACGAGGTCCCCGCGGGGATGCGCGCCGCGGCCGCGGAGGTCGCACCCGAGTCGTCCGCACGGTCGTGGTCAGGCACGCCCGCCATCGATGTCGCCGCAGGGGTGGTCGCCCAGCTGGTGGCCAATGACGTCGGGGTGCAGTGGGTCCCGGGGTGTGCCCGTGAGGACGCACGGCTGTTCTCCTACCGCCGCGACGGGCGCACCGGTCGCTTCGCGGGGGTCGTCGTGGCCGGGGTGCCGTGAGCAGCGGCGAGGCGCGTCGCGCCGAGCTCGCCGACAACCTCGCCCGGGTACGCGAGCGCATCGATGCGGCGTGCGCCCGGACCGGACGGGACCCGTCGGACGTCGCGCTGGTCGCCGTGACCAAGTTCTTCCCCGCCAGCGACATCGAGCTCCTCGTGGAGCTGGGCGTCACGGCGATCGGGGAGAACCGCGACCAGGAGGCCTCGGCCAAGGTGTCCCAGCTGGCCCGGCGGCACGACGTGGAGGTCCACTTCATCGGTCAGCTGCAGACCAACAAGGCAGCGTCGGTCGTGTCCTATGCCGACGTGGTGCAGTCGGTCGACCGCCCCAAGCTCGTCGCCGCCCTCGATCGCGCGGCAGCCGCCCGTGGTGTCCGTCCCGCCGTCCTGGTCCAGGTCTCCCTCGACGACCCACCCGACAGGGGAGGGGTCGAGCCGCAGGCTGCCGAGGCGCTGGCCGACCAGGTGGCCGGCTGCGACCACCTCGACCTGCGTGGCGTGATGGCGGTCGCGCCGCTCGGGGCCGACCCCGCGCACGCGTTCGCCCGCCTGCGCGCGGTGGCACACGGCATACAACAGGCGCATCCGCAGGCGACCTGGATCTCCGCGGGGATGAGTGGAGACCTCGAGGCTGCGGTGGCGCACGGAGCGACACACCTGCGTGTCGGGAGCGCAATCCTCGGTTCTCGGCAGTCACACCGGTAACTTCTGTTGCGAAGACGGCGATGACGCGGGCAAGGCGTGGTCGTGAACGGACAGTAGGCACTGAACCCAAAGGGAGCTCGCACATGGCTGGGGCGCTGCGCAAGACGATGGTGTACCTCGGGCTCGCCGAGGATGACGAGCGCTACGACGGTTACGACGAGTACGACTACGACGAGCCCGGCCACCAGGAGGCCCCGGCGGAGCGTTCGGCCGCCGTCACCCCGCTGCCGCAGCGCACCCCCGTCGCCCGGGTCGTCCGCGACGTCGAGGTGGGTGCGCTGAACCGCATCACCACGATCCACCCGCGCACCTACAACGAGGCCAAGAACATCGGCGAGAGCTTCCGCGACGGCACGCCGGTCATCATGAACCTGTCCGACATGGACGACTCCGACGCCAAGCGCCTGGTCGACTTCGCGGCCGGACTGGTCTTCGGACTCCACGGGCAGATCGAGCGGGTCACCTCCAAGGTGTTCCTGCTGTCGCCGTCACACGTCGAGGTCTCGGCGGAGGAGGGCCCCGCGGCCCCCACGGCGGCCCGCGGCCTGTTCAACCAGAGCTGACCCACACAGCCAACACCAAACCTCCCATGGCAGGGTGAGCCCATGCTGCTGGGTCAGAACATCGTCGCGAGCACCCTTCGCTTCGTCGTCTTCCTCTTCTTCATCATCCTGCTGGGACGGCTGGTCCTGGACTGGGTGCAGGCCTTCGCACGCGACTGGCGTCCCCGCGGCGCGATCCTCGTCGTGGCGGAGCTCGTGTACACGATCACCGACCCGCCCCTGAAGGCGCTGCGCAAGATCATCCCCCCGCTGACGCTGGGCACCCTGCGCCTCGACCTGGCGTTCCTGGTCCTGATGCTGCTGACCAGCCTGGCGTTGAGCCTGTTGTAGTCGCCCACTTTCCGACGAGCCACATCCTGGTCCGCGCCGCATCCTCTAGGCTGGCGCGTGACCCATTCTCTGGGATGCTTTACCTGCACTGCTCATGCCAGCCAACCGAGGTGACTACATGACGCTCACGCCTGAGGACGTCCTCAACAAGAACTTCACGCCGACGCAGTTTCGGCGTGGCTACGACGAACGCGAGGTGGACGACTTCCTCGACGAGGTGGTCGCCGAGATGCGTCGCATCGTCAAGGAGGGGGATGACCTCCGTGACCAGCTGAACGAGTGCCGGCAGACCAAGGGTATGCCGGTCGTCGCCAAGGCCGACCCCAACGCCGCCGCTGCCAAGGCAGCGGATGCCAAGGCCGCCCAGGAGGCGGAGGCGAAGGCCACCCGCGAGGCCGAGGAGCGCCTGGCGGCCATCACGGCCAAGGCCGACGAGGCAGAGAAGGCAGCCCAGGAGCGGGTGGCTGCAGCCATGGCCCGCGCCGAGGAGGCCGAGAAGACGGCGCAGGCCCGCGCCGAGGAGGCCGAGCAGGCCGCCCAGGGTCGCATCTCGGACACCGAGAAGGGTGCCCAGGAGCGCGCGCAGGCCGTCGAGGCCCGCGCCAAGGAAGCGGAGCAGCGGGCCGCCGAGGCTGAGCAGCGGGCTGCCGAGGCCCAGCAGCAGGTCGAGGAGGCCCAGCGCCAGGCCGAGGAGGCCCAGCGCCAGGCCGAGGAGCTCCAGCGCGCCAACGACGAGCAGACCAAGGCCCTCGAGGCCGCCCGGGTCGAGGCGGCGCAGGCGACGCAGGCAGCCCAGGCGGCGCCCATCGTTGCTGCGGAACAGGGCCACGCCGCGGCCGTGGGTGCCGGGGTCGGTGGTGGCGCCAGCGCTGCCGCCCTGCTCGAGATGGCTCAGCGACTGCACGACGAGCACGTCGGCCAGGGCGAGTCCACCAGGGACCGCTTGATCTCGGAGGCACAGGCACGGCACGACGAGCTCATCGGCGACGGCCAGAGCAAGCACGACGAGCTGATCACGGTCGGCCAGAACAAGCACGACGAGCTGCTGTCCGTGGGTCAGTCCCGCCACGACGAGCTCCTGGCCACGGCGCAGTCCCGGCACGACGAGCTCGTCGGCGAGGCGACGACCAAGCACGAGCAGTTGATCACGGAGGCCCGTGAGCGCTCGACCGGCATGGTCCACGAGGCGCAGCAGAAGAAGGCGCAGATCCTCGAGGAGCTCGGTCGCGAGCGCAGCATGCTCGAGAAGAAGATCGACGAGCTGCGGACCTTCGAGCGCGACTACCGCGCACGGCTCAAGAACTACATCGAGGAGCAGCTCGCCGACCTCGAGCAGATCGGTGTGGAGCCTGCCGAGGCCGGCGACGACGAGGGCCAGACGCAGGACGAGGACGGCTCCGACAACCGGTAGGAGGCCTACCTCCGGCTACAGGCAGCAGTGCACGACAAGAGCGCCCACCGCATCGCGGTGGGCGCTCTCTCGCGTTCTGGGAGCCCCGCGGTCCAACGGTTTTGGCTCCGACCGCGTTTTGCCGTTGAGTACGCAGCGCCAAGCGCTTATCCTCACCGCACCTGTGCGCGCTCGACTGGGAGCGCCATGCGACCGAGGGGCCTGGCACACCATGGTTCAAAAGGCGAGAGCTGCAACGAAGTCCGCATCAGCGAGCAAGGCTTCCAGCGCGACCAAGACCGCCCCCGCGAAGAAGGCCGCGCCGGCCAAGAAGGCCGCGCCCGCCAAGAAGGCCGCGCCCGCGAAGAAGGCCGCGCCGGCCAAGAAGGCCGCGCCCGCGAAGAAGGCCGCGCCCGCGAAGAAGGCCGCGCCCGCGAAGAAGGCCGCGCCCGCGAAGAAGGCCGCGCCCGCGAAGAAGGCCGCGCCCGCGAAGAAGGCCGCGCCCGCGAAGAAGGCCGCGCCCGCCAAGAAGGCCGCACCCGCCAAGAAGACGAGCGCGGCACCTGTCAAGAAGGCCGCACCCGCAAAGAAGGCCGCACCCGCCAAGAAGACGAGCGCGGCACCGGTCAAGAAGACCAGCGCCGCCACCAGGACCGCCCCCCGGTCCCTGCGGGTCCGTGACGACGAGTCTCCGTGGACGGCGAAGGAGCTGCGCGAGATCCGCACCGCGATCGAGGCCGACGTCGCGCACCTGCGCCAGGAGATCACCGTCGCCGAGGCCGATCTGGTCGGGCTGATGCGGGACGCCGGCGACGGCGCCGGGGACGACCAGGCTGATGCAGGAGCCAAGACCTTCGAGCGCGAGCAGGAGATCTCGCTGGCCAACAACGCCCGCGAGATGCTCGACCAGAACCTCCACGCCATCGAGCGGCTCGACAACGGCAGCTACGGAATCTGCGAGTCCTGCGGCAACCCGATCGGCAAACTTCGCCTTCAGGCCGCTCCTCGTGCGACCCTATGCGTGACATGCAAGACGAAGCAGGAGCGCCGCTGATCGCGGCCGACGAGTCCCCCTCCACCACCAGACCCGCACCAGAGCGCCGACGCCTCTTCGGCCTGATGGCCGCAGCGGCCCTCACGGCCTACCTCGCCGACCAGGCGACGAAGGCGTGGGCCCTGGACCACCTCGACCCGGGCGCACCCGTCAACGTCGTCGGGGAGTTCATCCGGCTCAACCTGATCCGCAACGCCGGCGCCGCGTTCTCCATCGGGAACGGCGCCACCTGGGTGCTCACCCTGATCGCGTTCGCCGTGCTGGTCGTCATCATCCGCACGGCCCGCCGGATCGGGAGCCGCGGCTGGGCCTGGGCGCTGGGGCTGCTGCTGGGCGGGTCCCTCGGCAACCTCACCGACCGGATGGTTCGCGAGCCCGGTCCCGGACGCGGACACGTCGTGGACTTCATCGACTACTTCGGCCTGTTCATCGGCAACATCGCCGACATCGCCATCGTCGGCGCCGCCGCAGCCATCGGGCTGCTGGCCCTGCGCGGTATCGGTGTCGACGGCAAACGCCCCCACCACGGACGACATGAGGCCGCAGATGACTGACGCCAGAACCCTTTTCGTCCCGGACGGGCTCGAGGGGGAGCGTGTCGACGCTGCCCTGGCCCGGCTGTTCGGGGTCTCGCGCACCAAGGCCGCCGACCTCGCCTCCGCGGGTGACGTCCAGGTCAACCACAAGCAGGCCGGGAAGTCCGACCGCGTCAGCGCGGGCGACCTGCTCGAGGTGACCCTGCCGGCCAGCGAGCAGAGCCCGACGCTCAAGGTGATCGCCGAGCCGGTACCCGGGATGAGCATCATCCACGATGACGACGACCTGGTCGTGGTCGACAAGCCCGTGGGGGTGGCGGCCCACCCGAGCGTGGGCTGGACCGGCCCGACGGTCGTCGGCGGCCTGGCGGCGGCCGGCTACCGCATCGCCACCAGCGGGGCGAGCGAGCGGCAGGGGATCGTCTCGCGCCTCGATGTCGGCACGAGCGGGCTGATGGTGGTGGCCAAGTCCGAGTACGCCTACAGCGTCCTCAAGCAGGCCTTCCGCAGCCGCAGCGTCGACAAGAAGTACCACGCCCTCGTCCAGGGCCTGCCCGACCCGGTCGTCGGCACGATCGACGCACCGATCGGCCGACACCCGAACCACGACTACAAGTTCGCGGTGATGGAGAAGGGCAAGCCCAGCGTCACCCACWACGAGGTGATCGAGGCATTCCGGGCCGCCTCGCTCCTCGACATCCACCTCGAGACCGGCCGCACCCACCAGATCAGGGTGCATTTCTCCGCGCTGCACCACCCCTGCGCGGGCGACCTCACCTACGGCGCCGATCCCACCCTGGCGTCCCGCCTCGGTCTCGAGCGGCAGTGGCTGCACGCCGTGGGGCTCGGCTTCGACCACCCCGGAACCGGCAAGTACGTCACCTACGAGAGCCCCTACCCGCCTGACCTGGCCCAGGCGCTCGAGCGTCTCTGAGCCGCCCCTGCGGGCGCTGACGTATGCCGCGGGGCCGGCTCGGCGGCATACCTGAGCGTGGTGGGGGAGGCGTCGGGAACCCGCCGCGACACGGGGTCCCGACACGCCGAGGGGCAGTCGGTGGGGAGGCTTAGGATCGTCTCGATGTCCTCCCAGCCCGGCTCCCGCGCCTCTTCCACCACCTCGAGCGGCAACGACTCGTTCGTCCACCTCCACGTGCACACCGAGTACTCCATGCTCGATGGCGCGGCGCGGATCGGTGACCTGTTCACCAAGGCCGCGGAGATGGGGATGCCGGCCCTGGCCACGACGGACCACGGGTACGTCTTCGGGGCCTACGAGTTCTGGAAGAAGGCCCAGGGAACGGGCGTCAAGCCGATCATCGGGGTGGAGGCCTACGTCACGCCGGGCACCCACCGCACCGACAAGACGAGGGTCAAGTGGGGCGAGGACCACCAGGGCGGCGACGACGTCTCCGGGTCGGGTGCCTACACCCACATGACGCTGCTGGCCCGCAACAACAACGGCCTGCACAACCTCTTCCGGCTCGACTCCCAGGCCAGCCTCGACCAGGTCTACGCCAAGTGGCCGCGCATCGACCGCGAGCTGCTGGGCCAGTACGGCCAGGGGCTCATCGCGACGACCGGGTGTCCGTCGGGCGAGGTGCAGACCCGCCTTCGCCTCGGCCAGTACCGCGAGGCGCTGCAGGCGGCGTCTGACTTCCGCGACATCTTCGGCAAGGACTACTACTTCGCCGAGCTGATGGACCACGGCCTCGACATCGAGCGGCGGGTGCAGAAGGACCTGTTGCGCCTGGCCCGCGAGCTCGGTCTGCCCCTGGTCGCGACCAACGACCTGCACTACACGACGCGCGAGGACGCCAAGGCGCACTCCGCCCTGCTCTGCGTCCAGTCCGGCTCGACCCTGATGGACCCCAACCGGTTCAAGTTCGACGCCGACGACTTCTACCTCAAGAGCCCGGCCGAGATGCGCCACACCTGGCGCGAGCTGCCCGAGGCGTGCGACAACACCCTGCTCATCGCAGAGATGTGCGACATCTCGTTCACCGAGGACGAGGGCCGCTACATGCCCCGTTTCCCTTGCCCCCCAGGGGAGAACGAGGAGTCGTGGTTCATCAAGGAGGTCCAGCGAGGGCTGGTCGAGCGGTTCCCGGGCGGGGTCCCCGACTACGCCACCAAGCAGGCCGCTTTCGAGACCGACGTCATCGTCTCCAAGGGCTATGCCGGCTACTTCCTCGTCGTCGCCGACTTCATCAACTGGGCCAAGGAGAACGGCATCCGGGTCGGTCCCGGTCGTGGCTCGGGTGCGGGGTCGATGTGCGCGTACGCCATGAAGATCACCGACCTCGACCCGATCCCGCACGGCCTGATCTTCGAGCGGTTCCTCAACCCCGAGCGACCCTCGCTGCCTGACTTCGACGTCGACTTCGACGAGCGCCGACGCGGTGAGGTCATCAAGTACGTGACGGACAAGTACGGCGCCGACCGCGTCGCCCAGATCGTCACCTACGGCACCATCAAGGCCAAGCAGGCCGTCAAGGACGCCGCCCGGGTGATGGGCCACCCGTTCGTCGTGGGGGAGCAGCTCACCAAGGCGATGCCGCCCGACGTCATGGGCAAGGGCGTGCCACTGGCCGAGATCTACAACAAGGAGCACAAGCGCTACAACGAGGGCGGCGACTTCCGCACGCTCGTCGAGACCGAGCCGCACTTCAAGGAGATCGTCGACACCGCGCTCGGCCTTGAGGGGCTCAAGCGGCAGTGGGGGGTGCACGCCGCCGGCGTGATCATGTCGAGCGAGCCGCTCATCGACGTCATCCCGATCATGCGGCGGCTGCAAGACGGCCAGGTCATCACCCAGTTCGACTACCCGAGCTGTGAGGCGCTCGGGCTGGTCAAGATGGACTTCCTCGGCCTGCGCAACCTCACCATCCTCGACGACGCCATCGACAACGTGGTGGCCAACCGTGGCGAGGAGATCGACCTCGACGCGCTGTCCAAGGACATGACCGACAAGGCCACGTTCGACCTGCTGGCGCGCGGCGACACCCTCGGGGTCTTCCAGCTCGACGGCGGCGGCATGCGCACGCTGCTCAAGCTGATGCAGCCAGACAACTTCGAGGACATCTCCGCGGCCCTCGCGCTCTACCGACCCGGTCCGATGGGGGTCAACGCCCACACCAACTTCGCCCTGCGCAAGAACGGCAAGCAGGAGCTGACGCCGCTCGACCCCCAGCTGGCGGGCAAGCTCCAGCAGGAGATGGTCGACGCCCTCCTCCCGATCCTCGGCACCACCTACGGCCTGGTGATCTACCAGGAGCAGGTCATGGAGATCGCCCAGAAGCTGGCCGGCTACACCCTCGGCAACGCCGACCTGCTGCGTCGCGCGATGGGCAAGAAGAAGAAGGAAGTCCTCGACGCGGAGTACGTCCCGTTCTCCCAGGGCATGAAGGCCAAGGGGTTCAACGAGGCCTCGATCGCGGCACTGTGGGGCGTCCTCGTGCCGTTCTCGGACTACGCGTTCAACAAGGCGCACACCGCCGCCTACGGCCTGGTGTCCTACTGGACCGGGTACCTCAAGGCCAACTACCCGGCCGAGTACATGGCTGCCCTGCTGACCAGCGTGGGCGACGACAAGGACAAGTCCGCCCTTTACCTCGGTGAGTGCCGCCGGATGGGCATCAAGGTGCTGCCCCCGGACGTCAACGACTCGGTGGCTCGCTTTGCCGCGGTCGGCACCGACATCCGCTTCGGCATGCAGGCGATCCGCAACGTCGGCCACAACGTCGTCGAGGCGATCGTGGCCGCGCGCGAGGAGAAGGGCGCCTTCACCTCGTTCAAGGACTTCCTGTCCAAGTGCCCGGCCGTGGTCTGCAACAAGCGCACCATCGAGTCGCTGATCAAGGCCGGCGCCTTCGACGGGCTGCAGGAGTCACGCCAAGGGCTCTACCGCGTGCACGAGGACTTCGTGGACAACTTCGTCGACATCAAGCGCCAGGAGGCGATCGGCCAGGACTCGCTGTTCGGGTCCTTCGGCGACGATGCAGCAGGGGAGTCCGTCGACTTCTCCGTGCTACCCACCATTCCCAGCGTCGAGTGGGACAAGAAGACCCTCCTGCAGTTCGAGCGCGAGATGCTGGGTCTCTACGTGTCCGACCACCCGCTGTTCGGCATCGAGCACGTGCTCAGCTCCCATGCCGACACCTCCATCGCGAGCCTGATGGGGGAGGACGGCAAGCCCGAGGGAGCCAACGTCACGATCGCCGGGCTGATCACCGGCCTGCAGGTCAAGCGCACCAAGAAGGGCGACCTCTGGGCGATCGTCACGGTCGAGGACCTCGAGGGCGCGATCGAGTGCCTCTTCTTCCCGAGCGCCTACCTCACGGTCCAGCATGCGCTCACCCACGACGCCGTCGTCGTCGTCAAGGGCCGGGTGAACCGGCGCGACGACACCCCGACCATCTTCGCGTCCGACCTGACGCTGCCCGACATCTCAGAGGGGCCGCGGGGCCCAGTCGTGGTCACCATCGACACCAACCGGGCGACCCAGACCAAGGTCGAGGAGCTGAAGTCGGTGCTGTCGTCGCACCCCGGCTCCACCGAGGTCCACGTCCGACTGAGCCAACCCGGTCGCTCGGTCCTGATGAAGCTCGAGGACTCCTACCGGGTCAACGCCACGGAGGCGCTCTTCGGCGACCTCAAGGTGATCCTCGGCCCGCGCTGCCTGGCCGGCTGAGGCCACCACGTAGGGTGCGAGCGTGACCACGCCTGAGGCAACCCCACCAACCACCGCGCCCATGGTGAGTGGGACGCCTGTGCCGACGGGACCCGCCCCGGCCCCCCCTCGGGCGGAGCAGCGCGAGAGCACGCGGGAACACCACGGTGACGTCGTCGTCGACCCCTACGAGTGGCTGCGTGACAAGGAGGACCCGGCGGTGCGCGCGCACCTCGAGGCGGAGAACGCCTACGCCGAGGCGGTGACCGCCGACCTGCAGCCACTGCGCGACGCGATCTTCGAGGAGATCCGCTCCCGCACCCAGGAGACCGACCTCTCGGTCCCGGTCGCGAGCGGCCCCTGGTGGTACTACTCCCGCAGCTTCGAGGGCTCGCAGTACACCGTCGAGTGCCGCGCCCCGAGGGTCGAGGGCGCGCCGCGACCGATGCCCGAGCCCGGCTCCGAGGTCGAGGGCGAACAGATCCTGCTCGACGCGAACGCCGAGGCGGCGGGGCACGACTTCTTCGCACTCGGGGCGCTCACGGTGAGCCCGGACCACCAGCGCCTCGCGTATGCCGTGGACACCGAGGGCGACGAGCGGTTCGCCTTGCGGGTCAAGGACCTTCGCACGGGCGACGTCATCGACACTGCGGTCGACGAGGTGGGTTACGGGTGTGTGTTCTCGCTCGACGGCCAGCACCTCTTCTACACGCGGGTCGACGAGACCTGGCGCCCCCACCAGGTCTGGCGACACGAGGTCGGTACTCCCACGGCCGCTGACGTCCTCGTCCACCATGAGGAGGACGAACGCTTCTGGATGGGCGTCGGGTCCTCCCGGGACGACCGCTGGCTGATGATCGGCCTGGGTTCGAAGACGACGTCGGAGGTCCGGATCCTCGACGCAGCCGACCCGACGGGCGAGTTCCGCGTCGTCGCGCCCCGGTGCGAGGGTGTCGAGTACGACGTGGAGCCCGCAGGAGACCGCCTGCTGATCGTGCACAACGCGGACTCGATCGACTCCGACCTGGCCTGGGCCCCGCTCGATGCCACCTCGGCCGACCAGTGGCAGACCCTGATGCGGGCCGAGCGCGGCGAGCGGTTCCAGGGCATCGACGCCTTCGACGACGTGGCAGTGCTGTCGCTGCGCAGGGACGGGCTGACCGCCCTGCGGGTCCTCGACCGCGACCCGGCTCAGGCGTCGGGCTTCGCCGGGCACCACGACCTGCAGTTCGACGAGCCGGTCTACTCGGTCGGGCTCGGCGACAACCCCGAGAGCGCCTCGACGAGGCTGCAGGTCGTCTTCGAGTCGATGGTGACGCCCAAGACGGTCTACGACTACGACGTCGTCAGCCGAGAGTTCGAGCTGCTCAAGCGACAGCCAGTACTCGGCGACTACGACCCGACGCAGTACGAGCAGCGGCGCGAGTGGGCGACCGCGGCGGACGGCACCAAGGTGCCGCTGTCGCTGGTCTACCCCGCCGGCACCCGACCCGACGGAGCCCACCCGGGGCTGCTCACGGCCTACGGCTCGTACGAGATCTCGTCCGACCCCTACTTCTCGGTGGCCCGGCTGTCGCTGCTCGAACGCGGCTTCGTCTATGCCATCGCGCACGTTCGCGGGGGTGGCGAGCTCGGACGGGCGTGGTACGACGAAGGAAAGCTCGCGACCAAGAAGAACACCTTCACCGACTTCGTCAGCTGTGCTGAGCACCTCGTCGAGAGCGGCTGGGTGGCACCGGATCGACTGGTGGCAGAAGGCGGTTCGGCTGGTGGCCTGCTCATCGGTGCAGCGGTGAACCTTGCGCCCGCTCGCTTCCGTGCCGTGCACGCCGCCGTCCCTTTCGTCGACGCCCTCACCACGATCCTCGACCCCTCGCTGCCGCTGACGGTGGTGGAGTGGGAGGAGTGGGGCAACCCGCTGGCCGACCCCGAGGTCTACGGCTACATGAAGTCCTACTCGCCGTACGAGAACGTGCAGCACGCGGCATACCCGGCGGTCCTCGCCACCACGTCGCTCAACGACACGCGGGTGTTCTTCACAGAACCGGCGAAGTGGGTTGCCCGCCTGAGGGAAGCCACGACGAGTGACCCAGCCCAGCGCCCCGTGCTGCTGCGCACCGAGATGGTCGCGGGCCACGGGGGCAAGAGTGGGCGCTATGACGCGTGGCGGCAGGTGGCCTGGGAGTGGGCTTTCCTCATCGACCAGGTGGACGCCGTGACGAGGAACTCCCGATTCAGTCTGAAATGACCGTGTCTCAGCACCGGTGGGGGCCCTACCCTTTCGGATAGAGCGATCCAGGTCGGACAGAGGCGGAATGCGTGGGTGAGGGCCGAACGCGGGAGGCGCGTCGTCTTGCTGCCCACAGCGACTGGGCCGCCACGCCTCTCGGGGCTCGGTCGCTGTGGCCACCACAGCTCGAGGCCGCCTGGGAGATCGCCCTGGAGTGTCCGCTGCCGGTGGCGCTGCTGTGTGGAGCCGACCTCACCATGCTCTACAACGACGCCTTCCGCGACCTCTTGGGCAGCAAGCACCCGTCGGCGTTCGGACAGTCTGCGCGCACGGTGGTCGCGGAGATCTGGGACGACCCCAGGGTGGGTCCGCTGCTGGAGCGCACCTTTGCCGAGGGCGAGTCGTTCCTCGACGAGGGCAGCGAGCTGCGGCTGGACCGCGGGCGAGGGTCGGTTGCCGGCCACGGCACCGGGTCCCAGGGTGGGTCCCGAGACGGGTCCCAGGAGGGGCCGGACGACGGGACCGACGTCGGCTACTTCCTGCGGAGCGGGTCGCCGGTCCTGGCCGAGGACGGGAGCGTGCTGGCGGTCCTGCACGTCATCGTCGAGACCACCAGTGCCATCGGGCGGGCGCGCGCCGTCGCGAAGCTCGCCGCCCAGCTCGCTGTCGCAGTCACCGTGGACGACGTGTGCAAGGTGGTCCTGCGCCAGGCGATGGTGGCCTTCGACGGGCTGTCCGTCTCGATCTGCCTGCCGTCGCCGGGGCCGGCCTCGTGGCGGATGGCGCGACGCCACCGGATCGAGCAGCTCTCGCCCGACGAGGAGCGCTTGCCGCTCATCTGGTCCGAGCTCGGGGAGGACATGTCGGCGACCATCGCCCAGGCGATCGCGCGCGGCGAGCCCTACCTGTCCGACAACGGCGAGATCGTGGCCGTGCCGACCAAGGCGGGCGGAAGGGACTCGGCGCTCGTCATCCAGCGCGAGGCCGCTCCCGTGCCGCACGACGTCATGGCGGTGCTCGCGCCTTTCCGTGAGCTCGTGGGGGATGCCCTGGGTCGGGCCGTCGTCTATGACGCCGAGCGCACCACGGCAGAGCTCCTCCAACGCACGCTGCTGCCCCCCAACCTGCCGCAGTCCGACGCGATCAGCATCGCCGCACGCTACGAGCCGGTGTCGGAGGGGACGGTGGCCGGCGGAGACTTCTACGACTCGTTCTTCCTCCCGGATGGCCGGCTGGCCGTGGTCATCGGAGACGTCGTCGGGCGGGGCGTCATGGCAGCCACGGTCATGGGCCAGGTGCGCGCCGCCGTGCGGGGCGCGGCCCTGACCAACAGCGAGCCGGCCTCGGTCATGAACGCCCTCGACCGTGTCGTCTGGGACCTGGACGCCCTGTGGCCGGCGTCGATGCCGCTCGGCTCGCCCCGGGCCAGACCGGGGATGGCCTTCGGTGGCGAGCTGTTCGTGACGATGCTCTACGGCACGGTCGACCCCGAGACGGGCGACGTCGTGCTGGCCAGCGCGGGCCACCCGCTCCCGGCACTGCTCTTCGGCCATGCCTCCCGCGAGGAGGGTCAGTCGCGGGCGATGCTGTTGACGGTGCCCGTCGGTCCGCCGCTGGGGATCGAAGGGGTCCGGCCGGCACACCACCTCACCCTCGGGGTCGGCGACATGCTGGTCTGCTTCACGGACGGCCTTCTCGAGCGGCGCGGTGAGGCCTTCGACGAGGGCGAGGCCCGGCTGCTGGAGGTGTTGTCCGACATGCCGCCCGGCAGCCCGCGCAGTGTGGCGCAGCACGTCATGGACTCGATGCTGCAGACCTCCGGCCAGGAGGATGACTGCGCAGTGCTTGCCGTCGGGCGCTCACCGGCGGGGCACCGGCGGGCCGCGATCGTCGTCCCACCCATGCCGGAGTCCGTGCGTGCCGCTCGTGACTGGGCGCGCGAGCAGCTGACCGACTGGAACGTCGGCGACGGGGACCAGCACACCGTCGTCACCGGGATCTCCGAGCTCATCACCAACGCCGTCCTGCATGCCGGGACCGAGTCACACCTCACCATGGACCTCGACACCGGGATCCTGGCCGTGACCGTCGCCGACAGTGGCAACAGGGGCGAGCCGCTGTTGACCGGCGCGGAGCCCATGGCAGTCCGCGGCCGGGGCCTGTCGCTCGTGCGCGCCATCGCCGACGCCTTCGGAGCCCACCGGACCTCGGCCGGATCCACCGTCTGGTTCGAGGTGGCCGTCGAGCTGGTCGGGGCGCAGTCCACCGCCCAGGGTTGGGCCGGCTGATCCGCCAACCCGCGGGCCGGCTCCGGGCCGCGGGGGAGGTTCGTACGACTCCGTGGCCCGGACCAGCCGGACTCGTCCCGATTTGGTCGGGAGTGGCCGATCGTCCGTTCGGACATCGCTCGGTGACCAACGAACGAGACCGCCCGCACCGGCGCGCCGCCAACGCCTTGCCTGCGGCATCGTTCATGCTGCGCGTCAGAAGGATCGCCCGGACGAGTGCTCGTCCTGAACGGTGAAGGGTCGATGGATATGTGGCAACGGCTGCTCGAACGGTTCGTCCCCCTCATGGACGAGGACGTCTCGTCGCTGGACCGACGTGACGGTGTGGGCACCTCGAACGACTCGGCTCCTGCGCTGCCCCGTCGCGTCGGTGCTGCCGCGGCGCCCGTCAGCCACATCCGCACGGCGTACGAGGGACGGATCAGCCCCCTGACCTCCTGAGGTCCCGGTCAGTGCACCGTGGCCGGCGGCTCGCCGTACCGGTTGGTGCCGGGACTCTGACCCTCTCGTCCCCGTGCCCTTCTGGGCCCGTCGAAGTTCTCACGCCCCGAGCAGCACGGCGCGGTCCCTCGGCAGTTTGAGAGCATGGGCACCGTGCCCGAGTCGGTGTGGTTCCCCAGTACCAGCGGACCGCGCCTTGCCGGCGCCATCGACCAGCCCGATGGGCCGGTCCGGGGTTGGGGCGTCTTTTCCCACGGCTTCACCTTGGGCAAGAACAGCCCCGCGGCCAGCCGGATCTGCAAGCAGCTGGCCCTCGAGGGCATCGGGATGCTGCGGTTCGACAACCTCGGGCTCGGCGACTCCGAGGGTGACTGGGGCGACGGGTCGTTCTCGCACAAGGTCGCGGACACCGCCCAGGCGGTGCGGTTCATGAACGAGTCCGGTCGCCAGGTGCGGCTCCTGGTGGGGCACTCCTTCGGGGGCGCGGCGGTGATCGCGGCGGCCCACCACCTCGAGTCCGTGCGGGCGGTGGCGAGCATCGGAGCGCCGTACGAACCAGGGCACGTGGAGCACAACTACGACGCCCTCGTGGAGCGGATCCTGGCCGACGGGGAGGCTCCGTTCCTGATCGGTGGCAAGGCGCTCGTCCTGCGCCGGCACTTCATCGAGGACGTCCGGGCGGTGGACCTGCGCGAGCAGATCGGGACCCTGCGCCGGGCACTCCTGGTGATGCACTCCCCGACCGACAACACCGTGGGCATCGCGAACGCGAGCGAGATCTTCCGGACCGCTCGGCACCCACGCAGCTTCGTGTCACTCGAAGGCGCCGACCACCTGCTCACCGGCAGGAACCAGGCCAAGCGGGCGGCCCGGATCATCAGCGCGTGGGCCGACCCCTACCTGGTCGAGCGGTGACGACGACGCACCGTGACCTCGGCACCCTCGTCCTCGTTGTTCCTGTCACCGAGCCAGCTCGGCCATCGACGAAAGGACGGACCGGACATGTGGCAGCGACTGATCGAGCGGTTTGTGCCCCTCCGGGAGGACGAGCCCTCGGGCCTCGACCGACTTGACGGCGTGGGCCGCGTCAGGTGCCGAGCGCTTCCGCTCGAACCCCACGCGCTGCTCGAGGCGCAGGAAATCTCGGGCCACACGACCCTGAGGCGCGATCCCGAGACGTGGTGAGAGGTGCCTACGCCCCCTGGCCCCCTGTTGCGTAGGCACCTCTCTTCCCCGCACCAAGATTCCTCGCGGTGAGCCCTCCAGACCATAGTCAGTTTGAGCCATTTGCCCACCCATCGGGAGGAGGCATCATGGTTGATTCGGCCCTTTCGGCGATGGTCCCACCCTGAGGGTCACCGGCGTGTGAGCCCCCGGTGTAGGCCCGGTGTGGGCCCGGTGGCGGGATCAGCCGGCCAGGACGACGACCAGGGTGCGGGGCCCGTGGACACCTTCGACGCGGTCCAGCTCGATGTCGCTCGTCGCCGAGGGTCCACTGATGAAGGTGAGTGGGGCCCTCGGGTCCACCCGGCCCAGTCCCTCGGGAACCGTCTGCACGATGTCGGCCGTCCGGACGACGCAGACGTGGGTATCGGGGACCAGGGTGATGGCGCGGCGCCCGCAGAGGGGCCCGGCGTCGAGGACGATGGTGCCGGTCTCGGAGATCGCGACCACGGACCCGGTGATGACCGCGGGGATGCGGTCGAGCGCTCTGGCGTCCAGGGATCCGTCGTCCACGACGACGTCGGCCAGCCAGGAAGTCCACTCGCGCGGCGTGCCGGCAGGAGCGACGGCCTGTCCGATCTCGAGGGAGGCCAGCGCGTTCGCGACCGCCTGTCCGATGGAGTCGTCGTCGTCCGCGCCGACGCGGACGACGGTGGCCTTGTAGTCCTCGAGCCGGTCGACGAGCTGGAGGACGAGCTCGGGTGCGCCCGCGGCATACGCGCCCTGCGTGCGGTAGGTGCGAGTCACCGGCGGTGCTGACGGGTCCTCGCCGAGGGCGCCGCGGATGCGGGCCAGCACCTCCTCGCGGGCGGTCACGACGAGCTCCCACGGGTGCGGGTCCACCAGTCGCGGAAGGACTCGGCGGGCGGGCTGGGGGCGTCGCGCGAGGCGGTCCACCCGCTCAGCGGCGGAGGGAGGGGGATGAGGGTCTTTCCTTTTCGTATGCCGTGTCGTGCCAGCGCCGCGGCGCGTCCCGCCTTCGCGAAACGCCCTTCGTCGGCCATGACCCAGGCAGCTGCCTTCATCGCGGCGGCTTCGGGGCTGGGGAGTCGGTGGGTGTCGGCATGGGCCTCGGTGTGCTCGGCGCGCAGCTGGACGAGCATGTCGGGGATGTTGATCTTCACCGGGCACACGTCGTAGCACGCCCCACAGAGCGAGGAGGCGTACGGCAGCGAGTCGTTGGGGTCGTCTCCGCCGGTCAGGCCGGTCAGCAGCGGCGTCAGGATGGCGCCGATCGGGCCGGGGTAGACCGAGCCGTAGGCGTGGCCGCCGGTGCGTTCGTAGACCGGGCACACGTTGAGGCAGGCCGAGCAACGGATGCAGTGCAGGGCGGTGCGGCCGAGCTCGTCGGCGAGCGCGCGGGTGCGGCCGTTGTCGAGCAGGACCAGGTGGAACTCCTGGGGTCCGTCGCCGGGGGTGACCCCGGTCCAGGTCGACGTGTAGGGGTTCATCCGCTCGCCCGTGGAGGAGCGGGGCAGGAGCTGGAGGAAGACCTCGAGGTCGCGCCACGTCGGGACGACCTTCTCGATGCCCATCACGCTGATCAGGGTTTCGGGCAGCGTCAGGCACATTCGTCCGTTGCCCTCGGACTCGACCACAGTGAGCGTGCCCGTCTCGGCGACCCCGAAGTTCGCACCGGAGACCGCGACCCTGGCTCGCAGGAACACCTCACGCAGGTGGGTCCGGGCCGCGGCCGCGAGCACCGCCGGCTCGTCGGTCAGGCCCGGGTCCACGCCGGGCATCTCGCGGGCGAAGATCTCGCGGATCTCGGCCCGCCCGCGGTGGATCGCCGGGACGAGGATGTGCGACGGCTTGTCGTGGCCGAGCTGGACGATCAGCTCGGCCAGGTCGGTCTCGTGGGCGGTGATGCCTGCGGCCTCGAGGGCCTCGTTGAGCCCGATCTCCTGGGTGGCCATCGACTTGACCTTGACGACCTCGTGGGCTCCCGTGGCACGGACGAGGTCGGTCACGATGCGGTTGGCCTCGGCGGCGTCGCGCGCCCAGTGGACGGTGCCGCCCCTTGCGATGACGTTGGCCTCGAGCTGTTCGAGCAGCTCGGGCAACCGGGCCATCGTGTCGGCCTTGATCGCGGAGCCGGCGTCGCGCAGGGCCTCCCAGTCCGGCACCTCGGCCACCACGCTGGCCCGCTTGGCCCGGATGGTGGAGGTGGCGTGGGCGAGGTTGCGCCTCAGCTGAGTGTTGGCCAGCGCGTCTCGGGCCTCGGCGGGAAACGACCGGTCGCCGGTCAGGTGGCCCACGGCGGTGTCGGCGGCGGGGCCGCGCACCCGGCCACCCGGCATGCCGAGGAAGGTGCTCATGCGGTGCTCGCCAGGATCTCGGCGAGGTGCACGGGTCGCACCCCTGTCTTCAGGCGGGAGAGGCCGCCACCGATGTGCATGAGGCAGGAGGAGTCACCGGCGGTGACGACCTCGGCCTTGGTCGTGAGGACGGAGGACATCTTGTCGGCGAGCATGGCGGTGGAGGTCTCGGCGTTCTTGACCGAGAAGGTGCCCCCGAAGCCACAGCACACGTCGGCTGCGGGCAGCTCGACCAGGTCGATGCCGCGCACCGCGCGCAGCAGGTGCAACGGGGCTTCGCCGACTCCCAGCAGGCGCAGGGAGTGGCAGGTGGGGTGGTAGGTCACGCGGTGCGGGTAGGAGGCCCCCACATCGGTCACGCCGAGCACGTCGACGAGCAGCTGGGACAGCTCGAAGGTCTTCGCCGCGACCGCCTCCGCTCGCACGGCCAACGGCTCGTCACCGGCGCGGCGCGCGATCGCGGCGTGCTGGTGGCGCACCGAGCCGGCGCACGACCCGGAAGGCGCCACGACAGCTTCGCAGCCGTCCGCGACGGCCTGCTCGAAGACATCGACGTGGTGGCGGACCAGCCCCACCGCGTCACGCTGGTAGCCGGTGTTGGTGTGCATCTGGCCGCAGCAGGTCTGGGCCTGGGGGAAGACGACCTCGTGACCGAGCCTCTCGAGCACCGTGACCGTGGCGCGACCCACGTCCGGGAAGAGAACGTCTCCGAGGCACGTGACGAACAGCGCGATCTTCATCAGGCGCTCCTGCGGGCGGCAGCAGTGGAGGCGCGGGCCACGAGCTCGGGCTGGAAGACCACGTGCTGGTGCTCGTGCTCGTCGCCCTGCTCGGCCTCGTCCACGAGCAGCCGGGCGGCCGTGCGACCGAGGAGCTGTCGCGGTTGGGCCACGGTGGTGAGCGGCACGGCGGCCGCAGCCGCGTACTCGATGTCGTCGTACCCCACGATGGCCACGTCGTCGGGCACCCGCACACCGAGCTGCACCAGGTGCTGCAGGAGGCCCAGGGCAAGCAGGTCGTTGGCGCAGAACACCCCCGTCGGGCGACTGCGCCGCGGCAGGCCGAGCAGCCGCTCTCCGGCCCGCCGGCCCTCGGCGATCGTGAGCGCGTCGGTCTGGATCCAGACGAGGTCGTCGGGGCGCAGGCCGGCGGTCTCCATGGCCCTGCGGGCCCCGATCTGACGGTCCTTGACCTGGGGGATCTCGAGGGGCCCCCCGATGAAGGCGAAGCTGTGGTGCCCCGCCTCGATGAGGTGGTTGAGGGCGAGCTCGCCACCGCTCACGTCGTCGACCCCCACCGTGCACCAGTCGTGGGGGCCCTGCGGCGCCCGGTCGACCAGGACGACCGGGACCCCCTGCTCCCGCAGCCGGGCCAACCGAGGGTTGGCGTAGTCGATCGCCGTGATCAGCACGCCGCGCACCCGCRGCTCGGTGAGCTGCTCGAGGTACTGGTCCTCGCGGTCCGCGTCGAGGTCGCTGTTGCACATGAACAGCGACAGGTGCTCCGTCTTCGCGACCTCCTCGATTCCCCGGGTGACGTCGGTGAAGAACGGGTTGGACGCGTCGAGGACGAGGTAGGCGAGCGTGCGACTTCGCCCCGCGGCGAGCTGTCGAGCCGAGGCATTGGGCACGAAGCCGAGCTGGGCGATCGCTGCTTCGACCTTGGCCCGCGTGGTCGGACGGACGGCGTCGGGACGGTTGAGCACGTTGGACACGGTGCCGACCGAGACCCCCGCCACGGCGGCGACGTCCTTGATGCTCACCGAAGCCATGTGCCTGGTCCTATCCATTGGTGCCGACGACGGGATGACTGCTCATTGTTGCGGTTGGGCTCGCGCGACGGGTCAGGAGGGCACGAAGTCGCGAACCTCCTGGGTCGCGTGCAGGTTCGCCCTGATCTCCTCGAGGCTGGCCGGCGCGGCACCGTGGGCTCTGGCCTGGACCAGTATGTTGCCCAAGGCCGTGGCCTCGACTGGTCCGCTCGTGACAGGCTTGCCGGACAGATCGGCGGTGAGCTGGCACAGGAGCGCGTTCTGGGAACCACCGCCGACGATGTGGATTACGTCGATGTCGTGGGCCAGCTCGGTGGCCTGGCCGAGAGTGCGGGCGTATGCCGTGGCGAGCGAGTCGAGGATGCACCGCACCGTGGCAGCCGGCCCGGCAGGGAGCGTGCGGCCCTCGCGGGACACGGCGGCAGCGATCCGCTGCGGCATGCGCCCCGGGGGGATGAACTCGGGGTCGTCGACGTCGATGGTCGGGCCACCGCCGGGCAACGTCTCTGCTTCGGTGAGGAGCGAGTCGAGGGCGTGGGTGGTGCCCTCGTCGGCCCAGGTCCGCAGGGACTCCTGGAGAAGCCACAGTCCGCCGACGTTGCGCAGGTACCTCACTCGCCCGTCGACCCCACCCTCGTTCGTGAAGTTCGCCTGCTGGCTCTCCCGGGTGAGGACCGGCTTGTCGAGCTCGAGTCCGGCGAGGGACCAGGTGCCGCTGGAGACGTAACCGAACCGACGGTCGGTGGCTGGCACCGCGACGACGGCCGAGGCTGTGTCGTGCGACCCGACAGTGGTGACCACGACACCCGGGCCCAGACCGGTCGCCCGGGTCACCGTCGGGAGCAGTCGACCGCGGATGTCGCCCGGCTGGTCGAGGTCGGGAAGGAGGTGTTCGGGGAGGTCCAGCAGGCTCAGCACTTCGGTCGACCAATCCCCGGTGGAGACGTCGAGCAGCCCGGTGGTGGAGGCGTTGGTGGCTTCGGTGCGGAGCTGTCCGGTGAGCCAGTGGGCCAGCAGGTCCGGCAGGAGGACCACGTGGGCGGCCCTGTCCCACAACGGGGATTGCCTCTCCGCCTCCAGCTGGTAGACAGTGTTGAACGGGAGGAACTGGAGCCCGTTCACGGCATACAGGTGGTCCTGGCTGATCCGGTCGTGGACGCGCGCGATCACGGCATCGGTCCGGCCGTCGCGGTAGGAGATCGGCTCGGCGAGCAGCCGACCGTCGGAGTCGAGCAGTCCGTAGTCGACGGCCCACGTGTCGATGCCGATGGACTCGACGTCGGGGAACTGGGCAGCCAGCTCGGTCAGCCCGGTGAGGACCTCGTCGAAGAGCCCGGTGAGGTTCCACCGCAGGTGACCACCCTGCATCGCCGCTCCGTTGGCAAAGCGATGCAGGGTGTGCAGTTGGGTCCGGCCGCTGGCCGGGTCGACGACGCCGGCCATGACCCGGCCGCCGGAGGCTCCGATGTCGACGGCGCCGAACACCCTGCCTGCCATGGTCTAGCGCAGGAAGGCGTTGGCGACGCCGGAGTCGACGGGGATGTGCAGGCCGGTGGTGTGGCTGAGCTCGTCGGAAGTCAGCACGGCGGCGGCATTGGCGACGTGCTCCGGAAGGACCTCGCGGCCGAGCAGGGTGCGCTTGGCGTAGTAGGCGCCGAGCTCCTCCTCCGGGACCCCGTAGACCTCGGCGCGCTTGGCGCCCCAGCCACCGGCGAAGATGCCGCTGCCGCGGACCACCCCGTCGGGGTTGATGCCGTTGACCTTGATGCCGTGCTCGCCGAGCTCTGCGGCGAGCAGCCGGACCTGGTGGGCCTGGTCGGCCTTGACCGCGGAGTAGGCGATGTTGTTGGGGCCTGCGAAGACCGAGTTCTTGGAGGAGATGTAGAGGATGTCGCCGCCGAGCTTCTGGGCGATCATCGCGGCGGCGGCGGACTTGGAGGCCAGGAAGCTGCCCTTGGCCATGACGTCGTGCTGCAGGTCCCAGTCGGCCTCGGTGGTCTCCAGCAAGGGCTTGGAGATCGACAGGCCGGCGTTGTTGACCAGCAGGTCGATCCCGCCGAAGGCGAGCAGCGTGGCGTCGACGGCGGCTTGGACGGCGGCGGCCTCGGTGACGTTCGCCTGGACGCCCACTGCGACATCGGTGCCGCCGAGCTCGGCGGCGGCGGCCTGCGCCTTGGCCAGGTCGAGGTCCGCGATCACGACGCACGCGCCCTCGGCCGCAAGGCGTGTGGCGATGGCCTTGCCGATGCCCGAGGCGGCGCCAGTGACGAGGGCGATGCGGCCGGCGTGCGAGCGGGGCTCGGGCATTCGAGCGAGCTTGGCCTCCTCGAGGGCCCAGTACTCGATGCGGAACTTCTCGGACTCGTCGATGGGGGAGTAGGTCGAGACCGACTCGGCTCCGCGCATCACGTTGATGGCGTTGGTGTAGAACTCGCCGGCGACGCGGGCGGTCTGCTTGTCCTTGCCGTAGGAGAACATCCCCACCCCGGGCACGAGGACGATCGCTGGGTCGGCGCCGCGGATCGCGGGGGAGTCGGGGGTGGCGTTGCGGTCGTAGTAGGCCTGGTAGTCCTCGCGGTATGCCGTGTGCAGCTCGCCGAGGCGTGCCACCGTCTCCTCGACGGTGGCGTCGGCGGGGAGGTCGACGACGAGCGGCTTGACCTTGGTGCGCAGGAAGTGGTCGGGGCAGGAGGTGCCCAGCTCGGCC
Organism: Pedococcus sp. P2_D9; assembly: GCF_056404275.1. Taxonomy (NCBI): domain Bacteria; kingdom Bacillati; phylum Actinomycetota; class Actinomycetes; order Micrococcales; family Intrasporangiaceae; genus Pedococcus; species Pedococcus sp. P2_D9. Next base: position 44,518 of record NZ_JBFUEI010000005.1, on the reverse strand, counting down.
AGGGGAGCGAGCTTCTCGCTGGCCAGGAACTCGAGGACGACGTCGGTGTCGCTGAAGTGGCCGACCATCGCCTTGTCCTGCGAGGCGACCGCGCGCAGGTGCGGGGCGAGTGCAGCGGCCTTGGCGCGTCGCTCGGACTCCGGGAGGGCGGCATACCCGGGCACCTGGGGGCCGAAGGGCTCGGCCTTGCCGTGCTCGTCGAGGTAGGCCTGCGCGGTCTGGATGATCCACAGCGAGTTGGCTTCGGCCTCCTCGCTCGTGTCGCCCCATGCGGTCACGCCGTGGCCACCGAGGATCGTGCCGACCGCCTGAGGGTTCGCCTTCTTGATGGCGGCGATGTCGAGGCCGAGCTGGAAGCCGGGACGGCGCCAGGGCACCCACACCACCTTGTCGCCGAAGATCTCCTTGGTGAGCTGCTCCCCGTCCTTGGCCGTCGCGATGGCGATGCCACTGTCGGGGTGGAGGTGGTCCACGTGAGCCGCATCGACCAGACCGTGCATCGCCGTGTCGATAGACGGCGCCGCGCCGCCCTTGCCGTGCAGGCAGTAGTCGAAGGCGGCGACCATCTCGTCCTCGCGGTCGACACCGGGGTAGACGTCGGCGAGGGAGCGCATGCGGTCGAGCCGCAGCACGGCCAGGCCGGACTCCTTGAGCGTGCCGAGGTCGCCACCGGAGCCTTTGACCCAGAGCAGCTCGACCTGCTCGCCGGTCACCGGGTCGGTCTCGGCGCCCTTGGCGGAGGTGTTGCCACCCGCGTAGTTGGTGTTCCTCGGGTCGGCGCCCAGGCGGTTGGAGCGGGCGATCAGGTCGGAGACGGCGGGGTTGGTCATCGGGGAGTTCTTTCTCGTTCGGGGGTATGACGGTGCAGGGGTTCGCGAGATGGGGGACTCGGGGTGGGGGCTGGGGCGCGGTGCGGTGGGCTGCTCAGGCGCCCCAACCGGCCTGGGTGCCGCCGACTCGGTCAGAGGCGATGCGGGCCTGGTAGCCGCTGGCGGCGTACGCCTTCAGGGGGTCGGCGGGCAGCCCGCGGCCGGCGCGCCAGTCCGCGAGGTCGGCGCGCACGTCGGTGTAGAAGCCGTCCATGAGGACGCCGTTGGCGCCCAGCACGTCACCCGCGCGCTCGGCTTCGCGCAGCGCCTCACGGTCGACGAGCAGGGCCCGGGCCGTCATCTCCTGGACGTTGAGCACCGACCGGATCTGGCCGGGGATCTTGTCCTCGACGTTGTGGCACTGGTCGAGCATGAAGGCCACGTCGCTGTCCTCGCCGTAGCCGCCGCCGCGGATCACCTCGTAGAGGATGCGGAACAGCTGGAACGGGTCGGCCGCCCCGACGATGAGGTCGTCGTCGGCGTAGAAGCGCGAGTTGAAGTCGAAGGAGCCCAGCCGACCCAGCCGCAGCAGCTGGGCGACGATGAACTCGATGTTGGTGCCGGGGGCGTGGTGGCCGGTGTCGAGGCACACGCTCGCCTTGTCGCCCAGGGCCAGGCAGTGGACCAGCGAGGTGCCCCAGTCGGGGACGTCGGTGGCGTAGAAGGCGGGCTCGAAGAACTTGTACTCGAGGACCAGCCGCTGGTGCTCGCCGAGGCGGGCGTAGACCTGCTGGAGGCTGTCGGCCAGGCGGTCCTGACGGTCGCGCAGGTCGCCCTGACCGGGGTAGTTGGTGCCGTCGGCGAGCCAGATCTTCAGGTCCCGGCTCCCGGTGACGTCCATGATGTCGATGCACTCGACGTGGTGGGCGATGGCCTTGGCGCGGATGCGCTCGTCCACGTTGGTGAGGCTGCCGAACTTGTAGTCGTCGTCCTGGAACGAGTTGGAGTTGATCGTGCCCAGGCGCAAACCCAGGTCCTCGGCGAAGCGGCCGAGCTTGTCGTAGTCGTCCACCTTGTCCCACGGGATGTGGAGGGCCACCGACGGCGCGAGCCCCGTCAGCCGGTGCACCTGGGCCGCGTCCGCGAGCTTCTCCTCGACCGTGCGCGGCGTGCCCGGGGTGGTGAAGACCTTGAAGCGCGTGCCCGAGTTGCCGAACGCCCAGGAGGGCAGCTCGATCGCCTGCTCGGCGAGCCGGTCTGCGATGTCGGCGAAGGTGTTCATCCGTGACCGTCCGTTCATGAGTGTAAATGAAGCGCTTCAGTTGAGTGGAGTAAACAGCATGGACCGGCGCACGTCAACGCCGAACTGTGGACTGCTCGCAGGAGAGGGCGCCTAGGGCCGCATGGCTTGATGTCAAGGGCCTGTGAGGCCGGAATAAATCGCGAATGAATGGTTGACAGGTTCAAGTGGCACCCTTACCTTGGAGCCACGTCAGGAAATGAAGCGATTCAAAACAGGACGTGAGACCAACGCGGATACGCGCCCCAATGCTGTGGAGGTACCCATGAAGATTTCCCGTTCAAAGTTCGCGGCAACCGTCGTTGCTGCAACTGCCGTCGTGTCGCTTGCTGCCTGTGGTGGTGGTGATGCCAGCTCGTCCGGCAAGACGACGATCACGCTGCTGACCGACAACGCCGAGACGACGGTGAAGCCTGCGAAGGCGCTCGCGGCGGCTTTCGAGAAGGCGAACCCGACCATCACCGTCAAGCTGGAGTCCCGGCCGGGTGGCGCCGACGGCGACAACCTGGTCAAGACGAAGCTGTCGACCGGCGACATGGCAGACGTGTTCTGGTACAACTCCGGGTCGCTCCTGCAGGCGCTGAGCCCGGAGAAGAACCTGGTCGACCTGACCGGCGACGCGGCGCTCAAGGACACCGACCCCGCGTTCCTGCCCACGGTCACGCAGAACGGCAAGGTCTACGGCGCTCCCGTGGGCACCGTGATGGGCGGCGGCATCCTCTACAACAAGGACGTCTACTCCAAGCTCGGGCTGTCGGTCCCCAAGACGTGGTCGGAGTTCGAGTCGAACAGCGACAAGATCAAGGCAGCGGGGATCACCGCGGTGGTGGGCAGCTTCAAGGACACCTGGACGTCCCAGCTGTTCGTTCTCGGCGACTTCCACAACGTCGCTTCGGCCAACCCCAGCTTCGCTGCCGACTACACCGCGAACAAGGTCAAGTACGCGACGGATCCGACGGCGGTGAAGGGCTTCGAGAAGACCGCAGAGGCGAAGGCCAGGGGCTGGCTCAACAAGAGTGCCGGCTCCACCACCTTCGACCAGGGCATGAAGCTGCTGGCCAGTGGCAAGGCCGGCCAGTACCCGCTGCTCACGTTCCCAGTCGGCACGCTGTCGAAGGAGGACGCCGCCAAGATCGGCTTCTTCGGGATCCCGGGTGACGACGCCAGCAAGAACGGCGCCACCATCTGGCCCGGTAACGGTCAGTACATCCCCAAGAACAGCAAGAACATCGACGCGGCCAAGAAGTTCATCGCCTTCGTGGCCTCGCCCGCCGGCTCCGAGGTGTACTCCTCCGCGGCCCCGCCGACTGGCCCCTACATGGTGACCGGTTCGAAGGTGCCCGCCGATGCCCCGCCGGTCGCCCAGGACCTCCAGGCCTACATCGACGCCAAGGCGACGACCCCGGCCCTCGAGTTCCTGTCGCCGGTCAAGGGCCCGTCGCTCGAGCAGATCACCGTCGCCGTGGAGACTGGTCAGACCTCGGGCAAGGACGGTGCCGCGCAGTACGACGCCGACGTGACCAAGCAGGCGAAGCAGCTGGGACTGCCGGGATGGTAACCAGCGCCACCCCGAGCCAGACTCGGACGACCGGTCCCCGCGGTGACGCGGGGGCCGGTCGGCCCACCCGGAAGCAGGCCCGGTCCGGTGGCGCCCGCAACCTCCGCGCTCGGACCTACTCGTACTGGTTCTACGCGCCCGCAGCGGTCATCTACGGCCTGATCTTCCTGGTGCCGACCGTGATCGCCTTCTACTACTCCCTCACTCGCTGGACCCTGTTCGACTCAGAGTTCATCGGTCTCGACAACTTCAAGCAGTTCTTCTCAGAGCAGTCGCTGGTCAGCGGCATGAAGAACACGCTGATCTATGCGGTCCTCACCAGTGGCCTCAAGGTGGTGCTCGGGATGCTCTTCGCAGTCCTGCTGACCGGGCCGATCCGCTCTCGTGGCCTCCTTCGGTCGGTGGTGTTCTTCCCCGTCCTCGTGAGCACGGTGGCCGTCGGCATCACCTTCAGCGTGCTGCTGCAGCCGGACTTCGGCCTCGTTGCCACCGTCCTGAGCAAGGTCGGCATCACCTCTCCCGACTGGCTCGGTGACCCCAGCCTCGCCCTGATCTCGGTGGCTCTCGTCGACGTGTGGAAGGGCGTCGGACTCGCGACGCTGATCTACATCGCGGGCATCCTCGCCATTCCCAAGGACTACTACGAGGCCGTCGACGTCGACGGCGGCAGTGCCTGGACCAAGTTCAGGAACATCACCCTCCCGCTCGCCCGCCCGGCCACGTTCACCGTGATCCTGCTCTCCCTCATCGGGGGTCTCAGGTCGTTCGACCTCATCTGGACGATGACCGGGGGCGGGCCCGGGTTCAGCAGTGACGTGATCGCCTCGGTGATCTACAAGCAGTACCAGGCCGGCTTCTACGGCCTGGCGACGGCGGGCAACGTCGTCCTGTTCGTCCTGGTGTCCCTGATCATCTTTCCGCTGTTCCGGTACTTCAACTCGAAGGAGGTGGAGTCATGAGGACACGAGCCCTGAGGCGTGTCTCACTCGAGGTACTGGCCGTGGTGGTCGCCCTGGTCGTCTTCGTCGTCCCGTTCGTCTTCATGTTCCTCACCGCGTCCAAGGACGAGTTCGAGTCCGCCGACCTGAAGTTCTCGCTGCCCACCGACTGGGCTGTCGTCGACAACATCAAGGAGGCATTCGCCGCCAGGGACGGGATGCTGCTCACGGCCTTCAAGAACAGCACCATCCTCACCGTCGTCTCGGTGGCCATCCTGGTGGTGCTCTGCTCGATGGTCGGCTATGTCATCCAGCGCCGGCCCGGGCGGGTGGCAAACCTCGCCAACGTGCTGGTGATCTCCGGGCTGATCATCCCCCCGGCCGTCGTGCCGACGATCTGGGTGCTCCAGCAGCTGCACCTCTTCAAGACTCTGCCCGGACTGATCCTCGTCGAGGTCGCCTTCCAGATGGCGTTCTGCGTCCTGCTCTTCCGCGCGTTCGTCGCCGCCATCCCGCGAGAGCTGGACGAGGCGGCCATGATCGACGGGTGCACCGGGCTGTCCCTCTTCTTCCGGGTGATCTTCCCGCTCCTGCGGCCAGTCACGATCACGGTGATCCTCACGAGCTCGGTCTTCATCTACAGCGACTTCGTCAACCCGCTGTACTTCCTGCCTGGTGACGAGAACGCCACGGTGCAGCTCACGCTGTACAACTTCCTCAGCCAGTTCAGCACGCAGTACAACCTGCTCTTCATGGACATCGTGCTCGTGACGCTGCCGCCGCTGGTCCTCTTCATCTTCTTCAACCGCAAGATCGTCGCCAGCATGACGTCCGGCGCCGTCAAGGGCTGACGCCCTTCGCCAGGTGGGCGCAGGGCCCGCCAACCCGACCCTTCCTTCCCCGATCCCGTGACGCTCTCACCGTTCTCCTGAAAGGCAGACATGACCCACGACTGGTCCGCAGCCCTGATCGCCCCCGACGAGGACTTCGCCGGCGCCCCCGTGCTGCGCAAGGAGTTTGCGCTCGACCAGGGCCATGGCGCCGTGGTCCGCGCGACACTCTTCGTCACGGCGCACGGGATCGTTGAACCGACCCTCAACGGCGCGCCAGTGTCCGACGAGGTGCTCACGCCGGGATGGACCAGCTACGAGTGGCGGCTGCGCTACCGCAGCTACGAGGTCACGTCGCTGGTCTCGGACACCTCGGTGTTGGGGCTCGCGCTCGGCAACGGCTGGTTCCGCGGCCGTCTCGGGTGGGACGGTCGCCGGGCGTTGTACGGCTCGGAGCTGGCGGCCCTGGCGGAGCTGCACCTCGACTTCGAGGACGGACACCACCAGGTCGTGGGCACGGACGCCACCTGGCAGGCAGGTCCCTCCGCCACGCTCGCCAACGACCTCTACGACGGCCAGACCATCGACGCCCGGCTGGAGTCGTCCGACTGGACGCTGCCCGAGGCGGCCCTCGACGGTTGGTCCGGAGTGCACGCGGTCAGCCATGACACCGCGCGACTCGAGCCCTACCTCGGGCCTCCCGTCCGTCGTCAGGAAGTCGTGGCACTGGTGAAGGTGTGGACCTCACCGGCGGGCGCGACGTTGGTCGACTTCGGGCAGAACCTGGTCGGCTGGCTCCGCTTCTCCGTGCAGGGCGAGGCCGGCACCGAGGTCACCATCCGTCATGCCGAGGTCCTCGAGCACGACGAGCTGGGCACCCGGCCGCTGCGCAGCGCGTTGGCCACGGACCGGTTCGTCCTCAGCGGGGGAGTGGACACCTTCGAGCCCACCAAGACCTTCCACGGCTTCCGGTATGCCGAGGTGACCGGTTGGCCGGGTGAGCTCACTGAGGGCTCGCTCGAGGCCGTCGTGGTCCACTCCGACCTCGCGCGAACGGGGACGTTCGAGAGCTCCGACGAGATGCTCAACCAGCTGCACCGCAACGTGGTCTGGGGCCTGAAGGGCAACTTCCTCGACGTCCCCACCGACTGCCCGCAACGCGACGAGCGCCTGGGCTGGACCGGTGACATCGCCGCCTTCGCCCCCACGGCGGCATACCTCTATGACGTGTCTGGTTTCCTCTCCAGCTGGCTGGTCGACGTCGACCTCGAGCAGAGCCACGCCGATGGCATGGTGCCGTTCGTGGTGCCAGATGTCCTGAAGTACATGGAGATCCCGGCCGAGTTCCCCACTCCGAACAGCACCGCTGTCTGGAGCGACGCGGCCGTCTGGGTGCCTTGGGCGCTCTACCAGGCGTACGGAGACCGGGAGGCGCTCGGCCGCCAGTACCCGGCCATGACGGCGCACGCCCGCCGGGTGGAGGGCATGCTGTCTGACACCGGCCTGTGGGACACCGGGTTCCAGTTCGGCGACTGGCTGGACCCGCAGGCACCCCCGGACGAGCCGTTCAAGGCCAAGGCCGACAACGGCGTCGTCGCGACCGCTTGCTACTACCGCACCCTGCGCCAGGTGTCCGCGACAGCCGAGCTCGTGGGTGAGAGCGACGACGCCGGATACTTCTCGGACCTTGCGGACCGAGTGCGCAGCGCCTTCCTGAAGCACTACGTCACCGAGGGCGGCCGCATCGTGAGCGACTGTGCCACGGTCTATGCCCTGGCCATCGAGTTCGGTCTGCTCGACGGGGCCGACCGCCAGGGTGCGGGCGACAGACTCGCAGAACTGGTGCGGCAGAATGGTTTCCGCATCTCGACCGGGTTTGCCGGGACGCCCTTCGTAACGGACGCACTGACCAACACGGGGCACCTCGACGACGCCTACAACCTGCTCCTCGAGCGAGAGTGCCCGTCCTGGCTGTACCCGGTCACCATGGGTGCCACGACGGTCTGGGAACGGTGGGACTCCATGCTCCCGGACGGCACCATCAACCCCGGCGAGATGACGAGCTTCAACCACTACGCCCTGGGTGCCGTGGCCGACTGGATGCACCGGACCATCGCCGGCATCGCGCCCCTCTCGCCCGGGTACGACCGCGTCCTCATCGCCCCACAGCCAGGCGGAGGGCTGACCTGGGCCAGGGGTGCTCTCGACACGAGGCACGGCACCATCGCCACTGACTGGGCCTTGGATGACGACCGACGGCTGTCCGTCCGGGTGACGGTCCCCGAGGGCGTCGAGGCGACGGTGCGCCTGCCCGACGGCACGGAGCAGACCGTGAGTGCTGGGGACCACGAGTTCACCGGCTAGAGCCGGCCCCTGCACCGAGCCCACCGATCCCGGGACTTCCACCGCGAGCAAAGGACTGCAGCATGACCCTGGACGACCTCAGCCGGCTCATCAAGGACCCTGCGATCGAGTACCGGCCCGAGCTGCGCTGGTGGCTCGCCGAGGGACTGCACACCGACGAGACCCTGCGACACGAGATCGACACCGCCCATCGACTGGGTTTCGGCGGGATGGAGTTCCTCGCCATGGACGAGGGCGACATCGACCACACCCGCTACGGGTGGGGGGCCGAGGAGTGGGTGCACGACTCGCAGATCGTCGTCGAGGAGACCACCAAGCGGGGTATGTCGGTCAGCTTCACGTCGGGGACGAACTGGTCGAACGCGAACCTCCCGACCATCGACGCCGACCACCCCGCAGCGGCCAAGGAGCTGGACGTCGTCATCGAGGAGCTCCAGGGCGGGGCTTCGCGACGGGGCGCCCTGCCCCGCATCGACCTCGATGCTGAAGTGGTACAGCAGGTGCTCCCCGGGCACCGCGGTGAGATCCGCAAGCAGCATTTCGTCTCGGTCCTGGCCGCCCGCGTGGTGGAGGAGACGGAGATTGGCGCTGTCCTGGACGTCGACTCCGTGGTGGACCTGACGGGTCTCGTCCAGGACGAGGCGCTGGCGTGGACTGCCCCGGACCTCGGCTCCTGGCGGATCTTCACCTACTGGACGCACGGGACCGGGCAGACAGCGTCTCCTGCGGCCTTGGTCAACTACACCGTCAACTACCTCGACCCTGATGGCGCGCAGGAGGTGATCCGCTACTGGGACGCCGTGGTGCTCACTCCCGAGCTCCGAGAGCAGATCGCCCGCAACCCGCGCGCCCAGATGTACATGGACTCCCTCGAGCTGTTCACGACCGGAGCCGGTGGCGTGTTCTGGGGCCGCACGGTGGCCGACGAGTTTCGGACACGCCGCGGCTACGACATCCAGCCCTGGCTGCCTTTCCTCACCCGGACGGTGTTCATGATGGCGGCGGCGACGACCTACCACAACGAGGCCACCGAGGAGCACCAAGTCACGGTCGAGAAGGTCCGCTTCGACTACGTCCGCACCCTCACCGACCTCTACATCGAGAACATGCTCCGCCCGTTCGCGGCGTTCCTCCACGACAACGGCATGACGCTCCGCGCGGAGATCAGCTATGGCCTGCCGTTCGAGCTCACCCGACCGGGCCCGGAGGTCGACGGCATCGAGACGGAGTCACTGGAGTTCGCTTCCCAGATCGATGCCTACCGGCTGATGGCCGGTCCGGCTCACCTGTTCGGCAAGCAGTACTCGTCGGAGACCGGCGCCACCACCCGCAACCACATCCTCGACCACCGGTTCTACGACCAGATCATCGCCACCCAGCTGGCCGCCGGCATCACCAAGACCGTCCTGCACGGCTGGGCCAGCACCGCCGGCGCCGAAGGTGTGACCGAGTGGCCCGGACACGAGGGCATGTGGTCCATGTTCTCCGAGCGGTTCGACACCAGGCAGCCGGGGTCGGAGTTCTACCCGCTGTGGAATGACGCGCTGGGCCGCTACCAGTGCGTCCTGCGGCAGGGAAACCCCCGCGTCGATGTCGGCATCCTGCGCACCGACCACTTCACCGACAACATGTCCGGCATCGGGTTCCTCGGCGCGGACGGCACCCGCACCCACGACGAGGAGGCCTATGGCCGCCTCTGGATGCGCAACCGACAGAACCACTGGTGGCAGGACCTCGGCATGCAGGACGCCGGCTGGACCTACGAGTTCTTCGACGGCTCCCTCCTGCTGCGCGATGACGTCACCCTTGCCGACGGGCTCGTCCAGCCGAATGGTCCCGGCTACCAAGCGCTGATCGTGTACCAGAGCGAGTTCGACCCGGACGTCGCCGCCAAGCTCCTCGAGTGGGCTCGCCAGGGGCTGAAGGTGCTCGTCGTGAACGGCGCGCGCGAGCTGAAGCTGCTCATCAAGGACCTTCACAGGACCCATGAGCGTGCCGCCGCACAGACACCCGGACTCGACGGACGCGACGATGAGCTGGCCCGCACCATGGCCGAGCTCCTCGCCCAACCCACCGTCGTGGCGATCGACGATCCCGCAGAGACCGTCGAGGCACTGCGAGACCTTGGCGTCGCGGGACGCGCCGAGTTCACCAACGAGAACCGCAGCGTGCTGTCCCACCTGCGCGAGGACGGTGAGCTGCTGCACTTGTACCTGTACCACTTCCTCTACGATACGGGAGCGCCCGTCGAGGTCGAGGTAGCACTTCCGGGTCAGGGACGTGCGCACCGGATCGACGGGTGGACGGGGGCGATCCGGCCGTACCCGAGCGTGGGGGAGGGCGATCGAACCATCCTGCGGGTGGCGCTCGCACCGGGTGAGACCGTGCTGCTCACTCTGGACCGCGGGGACACCACCGCCCCTGACACCACCGCCCCCGACACCACCGACGTCGACGTCGATGCGACCTCGTTCGAGACGGTTGTCGAGCCGGCCGAGTGGACGATCGCTGTCGAGAGCTGGGACGCGGGGGAGCTCAAGGTCATCACCGAGGACCGCGGGCTCGGCTACCAGACCCGCGAGGTCCGGCCTCTGACGGCAGTCTCGCGCCTCGAAGCCGGGACAGGAGCACTGCGGCCCTGGAAGGACCTGCCCGAGGTCGGACCCGAGGTGTCCGGCGTGGGTGAGTACACCACCACGCTGCAGCTCGACCATGAGCCGCTGGAGGGGCGCCGCCACCTCCTCCACCTCGGCTCCACCGCCGGCGCCCTCGGCTCCGTGCGGATCAACGATGCCGAGGCAAAAGGCTTCGACACGTCCTGTCCCGTCGTCGACGTCACCGACGACCTGCGCGCGGGTGCCAACACGCTGACCGTCCGGGTGTCGAGTTCACTGAACAACCGGCTGCTCGCCCGGGGTTACTACGAGAAGGTGCCCGACATCATCTGGCAGATCTCAGGTGGGGAACCACAGATGCAGACAACCGACGTGCACGATCACGGCCTCCTCGGTCCCGTCCGTCTCATCCGGGAGGCGACGGGGCAGTGACCCCGACCCGATATGGCGCGCGAGGCACCAACGAGGCGCCCCTGAACCTCAGAGCTTGAGCTGGGCCGCATGCCCCATGACCACGACGGGATGTGACTCGGGAGCGAGGTGCAGCAGGAGGTAGCGCACACCCTCAGCGGGGAGGGAGACGCAACCGTGCGTGGGACCGTCGTGGTCCACATGTAGCCAGATGCCACCGCCGCGTCGGTCGCCAAGAGGTCGTGACTGGTCGAGGGGCGACCGGCCGGGAACGCGGTTGTAGTCGACGGCGATGACGTAGTCGAACGCGTCCGCCGTCGAGTCCCCGAAGCCCGGCTGCTTGGGAGGAGGCTCGAACGCTGCCGACCGGTGGTAGGGCAGCTGGGATCCGGGATTGGCCTTGCGCCCGCCTGCCGCGCTGAGGGTGAAGGTGCCGACCGGAGTCTTGAGGTCGCCTTCGACGTGGCTGGTGGCCCAGCCCCGTTTGCCGACGTGTCCCCGCCAAGCGGCCACGAGCATCCAGTCCGCTGCCGTGCGCTCGTAGAACTCGACAGTGGCCGCACTCGACGTCGCGGTCGCTCCACGAACCACCACCACCTGTCTGGTGTGTCCTGCAATGGTGCTGCGCGTCCGTGCGCCGACAGGGAGGGTCCGCGGGGCGGCTGTGGTGGTGGAGGGGGTGGGGGAGGCGGCCGGGTCAGGGACCGCGGAGCCTGCTCCACTCGCCGACGTTCCGGGCGAGGGGGTGTCCTGGGGCCCGTTGGCGGCTGCCGGTTGCTCATGCTGGCCTGCCGGCCCGCTGAACGGGCCGATCCCCATGGTCGCGAGGCCAGCAAGGCCGAGAGCCGTCCCCAGCGCCAGCATCGTCACGGTCGCGGCCAACCGCTCGATACGGGGTGGGTACCTGCGTGGTGTGCGGTGTGAGCCGGCATGGCTGGCAGCGCGGGCCTGTCGGCCTGCGCTGGAGCGGCTGCCACCCGACATGCCGCGAGTCTACGGCCGCCTCCTCGTGAACTTCGTCAGCCTGCGGATCGCCCCGGAACCACGTCCGCGTGCGGGGTGGTGGCCGCAGTCGCGCCGGCTTGGAGGGAGCGCACGACGAGGGTGGCGAGTGCGGTGGTGACCGGGACAGCAAGGACCAGGCCGATGCCGCCGGCCATCGTGCGCACGATCTCCTCGCTGATGTCGGAGCTGGTCAGGATCCGCGCGACGGGCTGGTTGACCAGGCTGATGAGCAGCAGGACCGGCAGAGCGGCGCCGGCGTAGGCGAACACGACCGTGTACACGGTGGAGGCGATGTGGTCGCGCCCGATGCGCATGGCCTGTTGGTACAGCCGCAGCGGCGGCATGGTCGGGGCAGCGTCGTACAGCTCCCAGACGGCGGAGCTCTGCGTGATCGTCACGTCGTTGAGGATGCCCAGACCGGCGAGGATGATGCCGCAGGTCAGCAGGTTGCGCAGGTCGATCTGCTGGGCCACCTGTTGCAGGGCGGCGTTGTCCTCACTGCTCACGCCGTTCAGGTGCGCCTGCGCCACTGCCAGCGTGCCGACGCCAGCGGTGATCCCCAGGCCGGCGAACGTCCCCAGGAGTGCGGTCGTCGTGCGGGCCGAGACGCCGTGAGCCAGGTACAGCACCACGATCATGATCGCTGCGGAGGAGAAGAGGCCGACCGCCACAGGGCTGCGCCCATCGAGCAGCGCAGGCATGAGGTACTTGACGACCACCGCGCCGGCGACGGCGAGGCCGACCAACGACCGCAGGCCGCGCCACCGGGCGACGGCGATGACGGTGAGGCCGAAAGCGACCGCCAGCCACGTCAGGGGAGCGCCGCGCTCGATGTCATAGAAGGTGTAGGGAGACCCCTCTCCTTCGCCGGGGACCTTGAGCACCACGAGGCCGATGCCAGTCCCCGCACGTCTCGCATCGGGGGGCAGGTCGACGGTGACCTCGGATCCCTTCTCCGGGCCGGTGCGGATCTCGACCTTGGCCCGTCCACACTTCGCGGTCGCTGGATCCTTGGTGATCGCGGTGTCGGGTGCCCCGAACTGGTCACAGTCCAGGGGGGCGATCGAGGTGACGGTGCCGTGGAGGTACTCGACGCCGGCGACGGCGCTGTCGCGCAAGGCCGGACGGCCCTCGCCAGTGGGACGCAGGACCCACATGCCGGCTGCCGTCACGACGGCGATGACCAGGACGGCGGCGCCCAGCGCGACCCGCATCCACACCGGTGTCGGCGGGTGAGCGCTCGTGTTGGTATGCCGGTGGGAGCCTGCCATGGGTACCTCTCTCGTGGATCGCACTGCGCACCTTATGCGCTGAGGCTGGCCCTCGCCGCGTGCCCTCCCTGAGGGCACGGGGTGCTGGGCCAAGAGGCCGTCAAGATTGCCGTCGCGCGCGCTAAGGATGCGTCAAGAGCCGGGGCCGCGCGGTCGCACCGGTGTTTCAGTCGGGTCGTGACCGAACTGCTGCGCATGCCCAAGCGCCTCCTGGTGGGCCGACCACTGCTGAGCTCCCAGATGGGGGAGACCCTGCTGCCGAAGAAGCTGGCTCTGCCCGTGTTCTGCAGCGACCCGCTGTCGTCCAACGCGTACGCCACCGAGGAGATCCTCCTGGTTCTGAGCATGGGTGGGCTGACCCTGCTTCACCTCACCCCGCTCGTGGCCGCCGGAGTCGTGCTGCTGCTCGTCGTGGTCGTCCTTTCCTACCGGCAGACGTGTCACGCCTACCCGAACGGTGGCGGGGCGTATGCCGTCAGCCGGGCCAACCTGGGGCGAAGCGCGGCCCTCGTGGCGGCCAGCGCCCTGCTCGTCGACTACGTGCTCACCGTCGCGGTGTCGGTGGCGGCAGGAGTGGCCAACATCGTCTCCGCGGTCCCGGCGCTCGCGCCCCACGCCCTCACGCTGTCCGTGGTGCTGGTGGCCCTGCTCGCCCTGGTCAACCTGCGCGGGATCAAGGAGTCCGGAGCCGCGTTCGCCGTCCCCACCTACGGGTTCGTCGCCTGCGTCCTCGTCATGCTCGCCCTCGGGATGTACCGGACCGCGATCGGGGCGCCACCGGTCGCTGAGTCCGCACCACTCGGCATACACGCCGAAAGCCACGTCTCAGGGTTGCTCGTGCTTGCCCTCGCGCTCCGAGCCTTTGCCTCGGGCTGTACCGCGTTGACCGGCGTCGAGGCCGTGAGCAACGGGGTGCCCAACTTCAAACGACCCAAGAGCCGCAACGCCGCCGACACCCTGGCGATCATGGGGGTCCTGACCATCGTGATGTTCGTCGGCCTGACCGCGATGGCGCTGATCGCGAAGGTCCACGTCGCTCATGACCCCACCATGCTCACCGGTGCTCCTGACGGGTACATCCAGAAGACGGTGATCGCCCAGATCGCTGGTGCCGTCTTCGGTGGGGGCAGCATCGGCTTCTACGCGGTCCAGGCGTTCACGGCAGCCATCCTCGTCCTGGCTGCCAACACCGCGTTCAACGGTTTCCCGATCCTCGCCTCGCTGTTGGGGGAGGACGGCTACCTGCCGCGACAGTTCGCTCGTCGCGGGGACCGGCTCGTGTTCTCCAACGGAATCGTCATCCTGGCGCTTTTGGCGGTCGGTCTGTTGTGGGCCTTCGATGCGAACACCACTCGCCTGATCCAGCTTTACATCATCGGGGTGTTCGTCTCCTTCACCCTCAGCCAGGCCGGGATGGTTCGGCACTGGCAGCAGCTGTTGGTCGGACCAGCAGCGCCACGGGACCGGGCACGTACCAGGCGCAAGCTGGCGATCAATGCTGTGGGCGCTGCGGTGACCGGGTTGGTGCTGGTCATCGTCCTGGTCACCAAGTTCACCCACGGTGCCTGGCTGGTCGTGGTCGCCATGCCCTTGCTCATCGCGCTCATGACGCTCATCCGCAGGCACTACCGGACGGTGGCCCGAGCGCTTCGCCCGGCTGCCGGCGGGGTGGTCCTCCCTGCCCACATCCACACCCTGGTGCTCGTGTCGAGGCTGCACGCACCCACGCTGCGCGCGCTGGCGTTCGCCCGCGCGACCAGGCCGGCGAGCCTGCGGGCAGTCACGGTGCGCACCAGCGCTGCCGACACGGAACGACTGACTGCGCAGTGGATCGAGCGCGACATCCCGGTCGAGCTGACCGTCCTGGACTCGCCGTTCCGCGACATGACCCGCCCCGTGGTCGAGCACGTCCGCGAGCTCTTGCGCGACCATCCCCGCGACGTCGTGTCGGTGTTCATCCCGGAGTACGTGGTCGGTCGGTGGTGGGAACAGCTGCTGCACAACCAGAGCGCACTGCGGTTGAAGGCTCGCCTCCTGTTCGAGCCCGGGGTCATGGTCACCTCAGTGCCCTGGCAGCTCTCCGCCGACCCCCCGGTCGAAGTGGAGGACCTGTCCCTGTCCCGCGACGCACGTGTGTCACGCTGAGGACATGCAGCGGGCCGCGCGGGACGCAGAGCTCATCGTCCCCCTCCTTCCTGCAACCGTGCCACCGTCGAGGGTCATCGGCCTGTCACGACGGCGGCTGCTCATCGGCCTCGGCCTGTGCCTCGTCGGGCTGCCACTGCTCACATGGGTCATGGTGGGGCTGCGCGGCTCCGGGACCGGTGAGAGCGTGCTGCTGATCTACCTGTTGGCGGTCGTGGTGATCGCCGTCGTCGGCGGGATGCTGCCGGGACTGCTCGCCGCGGTCGGCGGCTTCCTCCTCGCGAACTGGTTCCTCACCCCGCCATTCCACACGTTCACGGTCGGCGAACCCGCAGCCCTGGCCGACCTCGTGGTGTTCGTCCTGGCCGCCGCGATCGTCAGCGTCACCGTCGAGGTCGGTGCACGGAACCGCGCGAAGGCGGAGCGAAACCGGCTCCAGACCCACATGGTCGCGAACCTGAGCTCCGCCGAGATGCAGGGCGTCAGCGTGGAGCGGGTGCTCGACCAGGTGCGCCAGCTGTACAGCATGAGCACTGTGGTCCTCGCCCCGCACACCGACGTCCAGCGGCCGGTGGCATCGGTTGGTCCCACCCCCCACGGGTCGCCGGTGCTGTCGATCCCGGCGTCCGACTCGTTGAGCCTGCTCGGGTACGGCCGCCCCGTGTTCGCCGAGGACCGAGTCCTGCTGCAAGCCCTGGCCGGGACTGCCGGCCGCGCGTGGGAGACCGCGCGCCTGGCCGAGGAGGCCAGTCGAGCCGAACAGCTCGCGCAGACCGACCGGGTCCGATCCGCGCTGCTGACAGCCGTGGGGCATGACCTGCGCACGCCGCTGGCGGGCATCAAGACCGCTGCGTCCGGGCTGCGGCAGCCCGATGTGGCCTGGGAGCCGGGCGAGCAGGACGAGCTGCTGGCCACCATCGAGGACGGCGCAGACAGGCTCGCCGCCCTCGTCGACAACCTGCTGGCGATGAGCCGCCTCCAGGCTGGCGCGTTGTCCGTGCACGCTCATCCCGTGGACGTCGAGGAGGTTGCCTCCCGAGCACTGATCGGCCACGACACCCACTGCGTCGTCCTCGACATCGCGGAGGGACTGCCACCCGTCATGGCCGACGGTGGCCTGCTCGAGCGCGTCCTGGCGAACCTCGTCGACAACGCCCTCCGGTACACCCCCGAAGGGGGCCAGGTGACCGTCGCCGCCCTGCCGGCCCCCGACCCCGCAGTCGTCGAGATCCGCGTGAGCGACCAGGGACCCGGCGCCGACCCGACGAGCTGGGACGAGATGTTCGTTCCCTTCCAGCGCCTCGGCGACAACACTCCTGGCGGGGTCGGGCTCGGTCTGGCGATTGTCCGCGGCTTCACCGAGGCGATGAGCGGAACCGTCAGGCCATCTGCGACTCCCGGCGGCGGCCTCACCATGACCCTCCTGCTGCCGGCGGCGGCCACGCCGTGACCACCGTGCTCATCGTCGAGGACGACCCCCAGCTTCGCCGGGCGTTGGCGATCAACCTGCGCGCCCGCCACTACGACGTGCGCGCCGTGGCCGACGGAACCTCGGCCCTGAACGCCGCCGCAGCCGAGGTGCCCGACATCGTCATCCTCGATCTCGGGCTGCCTGACATCGACGGGGTCGACGTGGTCAGCGGCCTGCGTGGCTGGACCGACGTGCCGATCATCGTGCTCTCCGCGCGGGACGGCCAAGGGGACAAGGTCGACGCACTGGACGCGGGCGCGGACGACTACGTCACCAAGCCGTTCGGCATGGACGAGCTCCTGGCCCGGTTGCGCGCGAGTCTGCGACGAGCGGCTCCGGCCGAGGACGCGCCCACCCTTCTGGCTGGCGCCCTGGTCATCGACCGACGGGCCAAACGCGTGACGCGATCAGGACAGGACGTGCGCCTCACGCCGACCGAGTGGCACCTGCTCGAAGCCCTGGTGCGCGACCCGGGCAAGCTCATCCCCGGCCGTCAGCTGTTGCAGGAGGTGTGGGGGCCCTCCTACGGCGACGAGACCAACTACCTGCGCGTCTACATGGCAACGCTGCGGCGCAAGCTCGAGGAGAACCCTTCCGCGCCGCGCCACCTGATCACCGAACCCGGACTGGGCTACCGCTTCGAGCCGTAACGATCAGCCGCCGTTTCTCGCTCGCTCAGATATCGAAGTACATCTCGAACTCTCCCCGCACAGTTGGCAAACGTTGGCTGACGTGGCAAAGGGCCCCTGACCTGCACGAATGCCCATCTGAGGTGTTGGACACCGTTGGGCGTTTGTGAACCTCGTAAGGACAATCCAAGGACAAGGGGAGAACAACATGAGCAGGTCCATCACAGTCGGCGCCCTGTCGCTGGTCGCGGCCGGCGTCATCGGCGGCGCTTTCGCAGTCGCGCTGAGCCAGGGCGCACCGCAGCACCACCCGGTGCAGCTGCGTCAGGTGGTCGCCACCGAGACGGCCACGCCCAGCGCGACCACGACGACGGCCACGCCGAGCACCACGACGACGGCCAAGCCACCAGCACCGAAACCGGCCACCACGACGGCGCGACGGGCGCCAGCGGTCCAGAACGTCGCACCCGACCCGGCACCCGCGGAGACGACGCCGGAGCCGGTCACCACGACACCAGCGCGGACCATCCCGCGGCCACCTCCGGGCGACCCGGGCAACGCCCCGCGGTACTGCGGTGGGACCACCGTCTGCCCCTCGCCTGCAGGCTGAGACAAAGGGTAAAGATCACCCCAAAACGCCCACGGCCCTCAGTGCCGCGGGTTAGAACGGCCCCAGCCGGTGAAGCAACACCAACCGGGGCCTAGACCGATCACCAACCGAAGTGGAGAACGATCATGAGCACAGCATCACAGAGGATCGCCGCGCACCGCGTGAGCGAAACCGCCTACGACATCTGGGGAGCAACGCGCTGGAATGTGGGCAAAGCCATCGACAAGGCCGTCACCATCCCGCTCTACCGACTGACGGGATGGATCTCCGAGGGAAGCGCTACGACGATCGAGGAGGACTGCGACGCCGCCTACCAGATGGGGTTCGCCATGGGCGAGCAGCCGTTTGTCCGCCCCACGCGGGCGCAGGTGGTCGAGGCGCTCCAGCACCAGGGGCTCGAGGCGACCGACGAGCAGATGGCAGCGCTGGGGTTCGCCAACTACCCCACCGCGGTGCAGCGATGACCGACGCAATGCACGCCGTGCGCGTCGGCGACGTCATCAGTATCGGCAAGGGCCGGACCCTGTGGACCGTCGTGGGCCATCAGGAGTGCGACTACCCCGAGGTCGTGGTGCACCTGTTCGACCTCAGATCCCAGTCGGGCCGGAAGACGCGCCTCGACCTACGGTCCGACAACCAGCGGGTCACCCTGGTCTGGACGCTCGAGGAGATCGTGCTCGGCGCGGACGTGCTCGAGGCCGCCTCCTGACAGTCTCTCGACATCAAGACAGCCCCCCGTCGCCCTCGGAACGGGGGGCTGTCTCTACGGTCGACGTCGCCAGACTTCCCCTGTGGCGTTGGACGTCGCCCGGATGACCTTCGTCCCCAAGCCGCGCTGCTGGACCCGGACGTTCGCCATCGAGAGTGGCGATGCGGGTCCGGGCAGGCGCCAAGACGGAATGCTACCCGCGGCGGGCGCTGCTGGACATAGGAACGCGCCTCAGAATGGCACCGCCCCGTCTGTCAGGGGGGTGCAGGCGGGGCGGCTGTCGCGGCGCACCGGTGAGGGGGCGGGGCGGGCCGCGATATGGCCGATGCTACCCACGGCAAGGCCGTGCAGGCGTCCGACAGCGGTCCTAGTGCAAGGTGACGGGGCGGGCGCGGCACCCACGCCTAGATCAGCTCCGGGTGAAATGGGGTGTCCGGGCCGCCCACGTCGAAGAGGTCGTCGACGTCAGGGTGTTTGGCTGACCACTGCTCCCGCGCCTCCCAGTAGGCGCACTCCGGATGGCAGGCAGGGTCGGGCCAGTCGGCGGGGCTGTAGTGGACGAGTCGTGCCGGGGGTGCGTCCGCATCGGGGTTGGCCCTCTCACGGCGTCTCATGACGCGACTCCCCTGATCCACCGCGACCGTGCGCGGTTCCACCGCAGGCGCGCCCACTGCCGCGGTGTGCCTGGAGCGCCCTCGAAGACTTCGCCGGGCCAGTCGGCCTCATCGAACCGCGCCAGGCCATCCGGTAGCAGGTCGATCCTCCGCGGCCTCGCTCGACGCTTCACGAGACCGCACCACGGATGCCGTACACGCCCCGAGTGCCGCGGCGCTGCGTGCGCTGAGACTGCTCACCCTCCCGCTCACCCATCGGCACCCGCAGAGCCACGATCAGACGAGCCAGCAGGATGCGCTGGGCACGCAGCTCGACCAGCGCAGGGTGCGCCCTGCCCGCGACCATGATGCCCTCAGCGTCCACCCGGTCCTGCAAGGCGGTGCACAGGTCCGCAACCCGCACCGCCTGACGCAGCAGGGACAGTTCGTGCTCCTCGAGTTCGTACTCGTTCAGGACCGCCCGCCACAGGCGACGACCCTCGACGCCCGAGCCCTTCGGCGGGGCTGGCTTGTCGGTGCTCATTCAATTACTCCAATCGTTTCAGGTCCTACAGAGAGAGAAGATGGACTCGCGGGTCGCAGCCGGATTCCCTCGGAAAGAAACGGCCCGACCCCGCTCGGTTTTTCCGAGGGCCACTGAGCGCGTGCGTGCGCTCATCCCTGCCCGGGGTATCCCGGGGCTGGTGGCTTGCGCACGATGTCCCGCAGGTCTCCTCGCAGGGCAGCGCGCAGCACGTCGGCCAGCTCGATGTCACGGGAGCGGGCGAGGGACTTCATGGCGGTGAGGCGGCACTCGTCGAAGCCGTGTTCCCGGGCGATGCGTGCCGCCTCGTCGACGTCCTGGCCGTGGTCGCCCCATCCGCTGATCCAGAACGCTGCCCGCTCGATGATGTCGGTGTTGCGGTTCGCGACGGTGACGAGGGCTGCGACGATCCGGTCCTCGGTCTGGGTGTCGGTGGTGCTCATCGGGTGGCCTCCCACTTGGCGCCGGTGGCCTCGAGCAGCCAGGCCGGGATGGGCATGTCCGTGTCTCGGGGCATGCCCGGGGCGATGAGGGACCAGCCGTCAGCGCTGCGGACGTGCCAGGGGATGACCCCTTCGGCCACGACCTCGACACCATCGGTGAGTTTGTGGGAGCGGACCTTGAGCCGCTGGAGTCCTTGGCCGCGGACGAGCTCGCCCATGGCGTCGAGGGCGGGCGGTACTGCCCAGGTGGCCGGGACGGACCAGCACAGCCATGCGGTGCGCTCTGCCACGGCCTTGCGGTCGCGGTGGTCGCCGCGCAGCGCAAGGGGGTCGGTGTTCACGGCGGCGCCGAACGCCACGGTGGAGGCTGCCTTGGGCGGTGCGGGTGGTGTCCACGCGACCTGGGTGAAGGTCGGCACGGGGCGCCATTCGCGCCATTCGCTGGTGGTCCGGCCGGTGTCCCCGGTGCGGTGGTGCTCCTCGGTGCCGATCTGCTCGAGCCACTGGCGCACCTTTGCCAGTGGTCCCTTGACGGCGAAGACGGTGCGGGTCGGGTCGGCGCCTGCCAGGATGCCGACGCCGTCTGCGTAGTTGGTGCGGTAGTGCTCGACGACATCGGACAGGGTCGCCAGTGGGGCTGCGGTCGGCTGGAGGGTGTCCCGGTTCAGCGGGACGGCGGGCATGCCGTGGGAGCCGACGAGGGCGCTTGCGGCGTGCGCTGCGGGAGCGAAGACGGCCAGCTGGTCGACCTGCAGGCGCCTCGTGGCGTCGGGGTCGACCGGGCCGCTCTGGTAGTGGCCGCTGGTCAGTGCGGTGGCGCCGGCCTGTGCGAGGGCTGCGCGGGTGTCTGAGTCGTAGTTGGTCATGGTGTTCCTTTCGGGGATGTCCTGCTGGGTTTGGAGGGAGCCTTGGCGTGTCGTCTCTTGCGTGCGCGGTAGCGGTGTCGTGGCCACTGCTCGCCTGTGCGTTGGTGGTTAGCCGGCGGGGGCGGGACGGGAGTCATGGCGTCACCTTCTGCTGGAGCGCGGCCTCGTCCCACGACACGGTCATGGCTGCGCCCGTGGCTGCCGTGGTCTGCAAGAGCAGGCGGGCGTATCCGTGGCCAGCGGGGACCGTGACCGGACCCAGTGCGAGCTGATATGCGGCGCCTGGGCTGGTGACGGTGGCGAGGGTGTGCGTGGTGGCGGAAGGGTCACTGGGCTCGCACGTGGCCGCGGTGGGTGCGGTGAGCACCTTCAGCACGCATGCCCATGTGGTGGCGCTGCCTGCGGCCTTGAGCCAGACGCTGCCTTGGTAGTCGATGCCGTCGTCGACCATGACGGGCCTGCTGGCCGTGGTGTGGTCGACCGGGGCGACGTCGGGTGTCATCGTGACGAGGGCGCGCGCCGAGCCCGCGAGCGCCTGGCCCGCGGTGTTGTCCCACGTGAGGGCGGCGGGTCTGGTGACGTACTGCGTCCAGTGGTCGGGCGGTGCACCGGCTGGGCCGTACTCGAAACCGGGGTTGGGCAGCAGGTTCGGTCCTAGGACGAGTCCTGCCGGGGTGCCACCTGAGCGGATCGAGGTCAGCTCGTAGGTCTCCCCGAGCGGGGTGATCGTGACGAGATTGCCGACCACTACTGCCCCAGTTTGGTCGGTCACGAACGCGGGCACCTCACCGCCCGCGACGTTGACGAGGGCGATGCCGTCACTGACGCTGATCACTTGCCCGGTGCGCGGGCCTCGGCGGCGGTCGCTGGTGAGCACCATGTCGATGAGCCTGCGGTTCGTCATGATGCAGTCTCGGGTTCGTCATCGGCCGGAGGCTCCTCGGGGAAGAGCCATGGCGAGCCTTGGACCACGGGTGCGTCGCCCTCGAGGCCTGCGGGCGGGCGGGGGATCGGGTTGTCGGGCATGGTGCTCTCCTTGCTCATCGGAACCACAGGACGCTGCCGCTGAGCGACACGCGGTTGAGGGCATCGGTGCCCCAGTTGGCGAACGCGCTGTGCGCGCTCACGGAGTAGGCGATGGACGAACCGAGCGAGGTCAGCACGACGCTCAGCGGGGACACGCTGGTGCCGCTGCCTCCGTTGAAGGTGCAGGCCAACGGCACCTCGCTGGAGGAGACACCGCCCAGGGTGACCCTCGAGTAGAGGTAGTCGGTCGGGTTCACGGTGTCGTTGTCGAGCGCGAACGTCCTAGCGATGACGCTGATCGCGGCGCTGGTGAAGCCGGCCGGGACGCTGATCGTCCCCGACATCTTGGTGGCGCTGCTGGTGGTGATGCCGAAGTTGGTGACCTCATTGCTGACGACGCCAGGGGCGACGGGGCTCACGAGCGCGTCGTTGCTGATCTTGCCGTCAGCGGTGAAGTCGCCGGTGACCCACAGGTTGCCTTCCACCTGCACGGTGCCCGGCGCCGGGAAGTGGAGTCCGGTGCCTGAGAAGTTGGTGCCCCTGTCTCGAAGTTGGGCGCGGTGGTCTTTGATCTCACCGCTGAGGGTGAGGCGTGAATTCGGGACTCTGGCCATGTGGTCAGCTCGCTTTCGTGTCTGTGGCGGTGGTGGTGGTCGTGCGCTCGTCATCAAGTGGGAGAGCTGCGTGCTGTGCGGCACCTCCCACCTCCACCTCTCCCCTAAAGGAGAGGTGGGAGAGGTGGGGAGCCTTCCCATGGGAGAGGTCGGGAGAGGTGGGAGAGGTGGGGATGTCGTTGGCGAACAGCGCTGCCGCGCCTCGGGTTCCGGTGCCGATCGTCAGCTGACCCTGTTCCTGGGCGAACCGCGCAGCCTTGGACACCTCGCCGTTGCG
Source organism: Pedococcus sp. P2_D9 (assembly GCF_056404275.1). Lineage (NCBI taxonomy): Bacteria > Bacillati > Actinomycetota > Actinomycetes > Micrococcales > Intrasporangiaceae > Pedococcus > Pedococcus sp. P2_D9. Next base: position 21,490 of record NZ_JBFUEI010000005.1, on the reverse strand, counting down.
GAAGCCGGGGTTGTCGTCCATCTCTCGGATCGCGGCCTCGGTCGCTGCGTAGCTCAGTCCGGGCTGCTGGCGTGCCGCTCGGACTACGAGCACCGCGAGCTCTGCGGCCTTGCGCGAGTCGCGTCCGGCCTTGCGGGAGCCCTGCCCGGAGAGGGTCAGCGTGCGGGTCGCCGGGTCGAAGATGAGGCGGTCCTCTTCGAGGTCGACGTCCCTGCCCATGGCGCGCAGGTAGCGGTGTCCGTCCTCGTCCTCGCCGCGGGTCATGGTTATGACGACGTCGGCCCAGTCCTCGAGGGCGGACGCACCTCGCGTGCGTTCGCCGTTCCAGCCGGCGTGCGCGGACAGCATGAGGTCGGTGGCGCCCACCTCGGAGCGGACGAACCTGTCCAGGTCGACCAGCCACGCGCCGACCTCGCCGGAGTCGTTCTGGGAGGCGCCGGTGAAGGCGCGTCCGAAAGGGTCGACGATGACTGCCTCAGTGTCGTGACTGCGGAGGTAGGAGGCCAGTTTGGCGCGGTCCTCGACGTCGGTCAGGGGGTTGCGGCGGCCTCGGAGGTTGACCAGCACGAGGCGATCGGCGGGCACGCTGTGCTCGTGCGCCCAACGGCCGATCTGCGCAGCTGAGACCTCGTAGTTGAGCAGTGCCACGCGACCATCCAGGGGGCGCACGTCGAAGGTTCCGAGCAGCGGCTCCCCGGTCAAGAGGGAGCGGGCGTAGTTGAGCTCTGCGGTCGTCTTTCCGGTCTTGCGCTGGGCCACGAGCAGGGCGCTCGCGTCGGACGGGATGAGGCCATCGGCGCGCATGGGGGGCTCACTGGGCCGTGCCAGGATCTCGGTCAGGGTGCCTGCGTCGAACGGCTCGCAGACGACTCGCATGGGCTCGGGGCGGGGCTGTCGGCCGTGCAGGCGCAGGTAGCGCAGGGCTCGGGAGTCGACGCGACGCGCAGCCTCGTCGACGTAGGCGCCGCCGACCTGATCGTCAAGGGCGTCAAGGGACGTCCCGTCCCGCTCCATCAACGAGGCGAGTTCGCAGCGCATGCACCACGGGTGGGCGTAGTCGGCGTGCCGGGCGCCGTGGTCGTCTTTCGCGTCGGCGGTCCACTGCCCTAGCTTGAGCCCGTCGCGCTCGGTGCAGGTGTCGTTTGCGGCCTCCCGCCAGTCGTCGGGGTAGACGAATCCGGGCCAGGGTGTCAGCTCGCTCACGCTGCCCCCGTTCTGGCAAAGGCGATCTCCAGCGCCCGGTACACCGCAGCGATGCCGGCGGGGTTGGTGCCGACGACCGTGAGCGAGCCCGCAGGGCGAAGTTCCTCGATGAGTGGACCGAGCAGGCCGCCGAGCGGGGACTTGCCGCCGATGTGCAATTCCACTGCCACGCCTTCTGGGATGACAGGCACAAGGCGTGCGGCGGCACGGCCCTCGATGTAGCCGAACTCGTCCGCGGCTGGGGTCAGGTCAATGAGCAGGACGCCGGAGAGGTGCATGCGATCACCCCCGGTTGGCCGGGGATGGCCTCGAGAGCGAATCCGCCGCTCATGCGACAGCGCCCGAGGTGCGGGCCGCGCGCTCCCATGCCTCGACGTCCTCGAGTGCGTACAGCACTCGTCTGCCGACCTTGAATGACTTCGGGCCCTTGCCGACGTGCCTCCAGTAGCGGCATGTCTCAGCTGAGGTCCTGTACCGCTGCGCCAGCTCCTCCGTCGTGAGGTGGGTTGGCGCCTGTCGACTGCCCATCGCTTCGGTCATGACTTCGCTTCTCCTTGTGCCGGCGCGGATTCCAGCGCCTCCTACGTTTGATGTTGAGGGGTAAGCGCTTGACGTGGCAAGCCAAAGACGAGTAACGTGCATTCCGCAATGGATAATGAGAGGACGGGATACCAACGTGCCAAGGCGAGTAGCGGGGTCGGTGGGCAGCGAGCGGGCGCTGGCCCGACGCATCACATACGAGCGGGAAAAGCGCGGGTGGAAGCAGGTTGCGCTGGCCGCCAGGATGAGCGCGCTCGGCTGTCCCCTGACACAGAGCGCGATCTCCAAGATCGAGAATGAGGACCCACCACGCCGCATCACCGTTGACGAACTGGTGGCCTTCTCTCAGGTGTTCGAGATCTCTGCGGAGGAACTGCTCCTGCCGCCCGAATTGGTTGCCGACCATGAGGCACTGGCCTTGCTCGAGGAGTGGCGGGCAGCCCGGACTGCCGAGTCGCAGGCGCAGTTGAAGCTGGTGGCTCATACGCGGGAGCACCCCCACACAGCTGCCGCCATCGAGGACCTGCTCGCTGACGACGATCGCCTCTGGCTCGATTTCTCGGCACGACGGGATGCGTACGGGGCCGTTCACGAGATGGCGAAGCACAACGCTGGAAGGCGGTCGACCGATGGCAAGCATTAGGAAGCAGCCGAGCGGGCGGTGGCAGGCTCGCTACTACGACCACGCGGGCAAGCAGCACGCGCGCCGTTTCGACCGCAAGGTGGACGCGCAGCGGTGGATCGACGAACAGTCCTCAGCACTCGTCACCGGGACCCATGTCGACCCGCGCACCTCGCGCCAGACCGTCGACCAGTGGTGTGACACCTGGCTGGCCGGCTACGGCTCTCGGGCGCCGAGCACCGTGCGACAGGCAAAGGTCCACCTACGACTGATCCGCGAGGCTTTCGGGCCTCAGCCGCTCGGTTCGGTGCGGCCCTCCGCCGTGAAGGCGTGGACTGCAGGGCTGGCCGCGCAGGGCTACGAGCCGAGCTACATCTACGCGACCTACCGGCGCTTCGCCCAGGTGATGGGCGACGCAGTGCACGACGGCATCATCCCGAGGTCTCCCTGCTCGAGGAAGACGGCGCCCAAGTCGGGGGAGCAGCGGCCCTACGTGGCCACCACGGCGCAGGTCTGGGCTCTGCACGCGGCTTTCCCCGAGGGTCTGCGGCCCGCGGTGCTCCTAGGGGCGTTCGCCGGCCTCCGGGTGGCCGAGGCGGCCGCGCTGAGGGTGTCCGACGTCGACTTCATGCGCGGCATCGTGGCGCCCGAGATCCAGTACCCAGCCAAGCCGTTGAAGTCCGACACGTCACGCACGCCGATCCCGATTCCCTCCGAGCTGGCCCTGATGCTCTCGGCCGAGGTCGCCCGGACTGGCGCGGACGTCCTGGTCACGTCGGAGATCATGCGGGCCTCGACCCCGTGGGCGATCGAGCGCGCGATGCGCGACGTGCGGGGGAGTGTGAAGGGTCTGCCAGAGGGCTTCCGCTTCCACGACCTGCGGCACTACTTCGCGAGCCTGCTCATCTCGGCAGGGCTCGACGTCAAGATCGTCCAGGCGCGACTGAGGCATGCTTCAGCGATGACCACCCTCAACACGTACGGGCACCTGTGGCCCGACAGCGACGAGTCCTCACGGGCTGCCGTTGCGGTCGCGCTGGCAGCCCGTGAGGACAAGTCAAGGACAAAGGAGGTGGCCGACTGACGTTTCCGCAGGTCAGCACCCCTGAGTGGCCTAGATGTCGAAGTACATCTCGAACTCGTGCGGGTGCGGGCGGAAGCGGATCGGGTCGACCTCGTTCTTGCGCTTCCACTCGATCCAGGTCTCGATGAGGTCCTTGGTGAAGACGTCACCCTCGAGCAGGAACTCGTGGTCGGCCTCGAGGGCGGCGAGCACCTCGGGGAGCGAACCGGGCACCTGCGCGATGGCGTCGTGCTCCTCGGGCGGCAGCTCGTAGAGGTCCTTGTCCACCGGCTCCGGGGGCTCGATGCGGTTCTTGATGCCGTCCAGGCCGGCCATCAACATCGCGGAGAACGCGAGGTAGGGGTTGGCCGACGGGTCCGGCACGCGGAACTCGACGCGCTTGGCCTTCGGGTTGTCGCCGGTGATCGGGATGCGGATGCAGGCTGAGCGGTTACGGGCCGAGTAGACCAGGTTCACGGGCGCCTCGTAGCCGGGCACCAGGCGGTGGTAGGAGTTCACCGTCGGGTTGGTGAACGCCAGCAGCGCCGGAGCGTGCTTGAGGAGTCCACCGATGTACCAGCGGGCCAGGTCGGACAGGCCGCCGTAGCCGCGCTCGTCGTAGAAGAGCGGCTCGCCGTCCTTCCAGAGCGACTGGTGCGAGTGCATGCCCGAGCCGTTGTCGCCGAAGATCGGCTTCGGCATGAAGGTGACCGTCTTGCCGCCGTCCCACGCGACGTTCTTGACGATGTACTTGAACTTCAGCACGTCGTCCGCGGCCTGCTTCAGCGTGTTGAAGCGGTAGTTGATCTCCTGCTGACCGGCGGTGCCGACCTCGTGGTGGGCGCGCTCGACCGAGAGGCCGGCGGCTTCGAGGGCCAGGGTCATCTCGTCGCGCATGTCGGCGAAGTGGTCGGTCGGCGGGACGGGGAAGTAGCCACCCTTGTAGCGGGTCTTGTAGCCCTTGTTGCCGCCCTCCTCCTCGCGCCCGGTGTTCCAGGCGGCCTCGACGGAGTTGATGTAGTAGTAGCTGGCGTTCTGCTTGGTCTCGAAGCGCACGTCGTCGAAGACGTAGAACTCGGCCTCGGCGCCGAAGTACGCGGTGTCGGCGATCCCTGTCGACTTGAGGTAGGCCTCGGCCTTGGCCGCGATGTTGCGCGGGTCGCGGGAGTACTCCTCGCCGGTGAACGGGTCGACGATGGAGAAGTTGAGGATGAGCGTCTTTTCCTTGCGGAACGGGTCGAGGTACGCGCTCGTGGGGTCCGGGATGAGCTTCATGTCGGACTCGTGGATGGCCTGGAAGCCGCGGATCGAGGATCCGTCGAACATCTGCCCTTCCTTGAAGAACTCCGCGTCGAGGCTCTTGGCGGGCACGTTGAAGTGCTGCATCACGCCGGGCAGGTCACAGAACCGCACGTCGACGAAAATGACGTCCTCGTCCTTGATGAACTTCAGGACCTCGTCAGCATTGCTGAACAAACCAACCTCCTGTGGTGGGGCGGGCGAATCCGCCCATGGCTCAACTGGTGTCGGCGTCGACCCTAACGGGTGGGGATTTCTCGCCCATGACCCGAATGTTTCGCCGGTGTTACGCGGACATAGGCTTTCCGCGTGGTCGACCGCAAGGACATCGGTTCGTGGCTCCAGGGGCCGGGTTCGCGCTCAGGCGCGCCCGCGGCATACCCCGGTGAGCGTCTGGGTATGCCGCGCGAAGGCGCCGGTTCGATGGGCCGGTTCGGGCGCCGCCTGGTGGGCGTCGTCATCGACTGGACCGCCTGCCAGCTGATCGCGGCGGCGCTGTTCCACGTGCCGCTGCCGTTCAGGGGAGTGGCCTCGGGGACCGACACCCTCATCCTGCTGGCGATCTTCGCCCTGGAGAACCTCCTCCTGCTCAGCACGACCGGCTACACCCTCGGCCACCGCATCGTCGGCCTGCGCGTGATGTCCCTCGACGGTCGCACGCCCAGGCCCACCCAGGTGCTGGTGCGCACTGTGCTGCTGTGCATGTTCCTGCCCGCGATGTTCTGGGACAAGGACGGTCGCGGCCTGCACGACAAGGCGGCTGGCACCCTCCTCGTGCGCAGCTGACCGACTGGCAGGCTCAGCCGGGCGGTCGGTCAGCGCCGGCTGATGACGTCGCGGATCCGCCCCGTCGCCTCGGCGAGGATGTCGATGATCTCGCGGCTCTGGTCGCTCGTGAGCCCGTGCCGTTTCCACGCGCCTCGCGCCTCGGACCGCAGCTCGGCAACGGCCTCCTCGAGATCGCGGATCGCCTTGGGGTCGCTGCCCTTCCAGCCTTGCCACGGCTCCGGGCCACCGACCGGTGTCGCCGTGCGGCGGGCCTCCTGCGCCGCGGCCCTGAGCTCGGCGCGCAGGTCCTTGGTCTGGCCACGGACGCGCGAGCGCACCTGCTCGGCGAGCTCGCGCACCGACAGGTCGAGATCGGACTCGAGGCTGGACAGGTCGTCCTGGCGTGCCCGGACCTCCTCACGGCCGGCCTCGGTGATCCGGTAGATCGCCTTGCGCCCCTCGTCGGACCGCTGCACAAGGCCCTCCTCCTCGAGCTTGGCCAGCCGCGGGTAGACGGTGCCGGCACTGGGGGAGTACAGCCCGTTGAAACGGTGCTCGAGGTCCTGGATCACCTCGTACCCGTGCCGGGGACCCTCGTTGAGCAGGGCCAGCAGGTACAGGCGGAGCTGGCCGTGCGCGAAGACGGGGCTCATGCGGACGCCTCGTCCGAGGGCGCTGCCGGGCTCGCCTTGAGGACCACGACGTTGCCGGAGACGGCGTTGGCCCTGAGGCGCAGGCTGCCGTCGCCGTCGGTGAGCCGGTTGCCGGGTTGGCGTGAGTGCTTGTGGATGGTGTGGCCGTCGATGACGACCTGGCCCGATGCGGTGTTGGCCGTGACGTCGTAGCCACCGTGCGGCGCACGGACGGTCACGTCCCCGGAGACCGAGTTGGACTTGATCGTGGCAGCGCCGTTGACCAGGTCGAGGGCCACGTCGCCGCTGACCGTGCTGATGCTGACCTCGGGCACGTCGCTGTGCTGGGCGGTCACTGCACCGGACACGGAGTGCACCTTGAGCGGGCCGCGCACGTTGCCGCACTCGACCTCGCCGCTCACGGTGTTGACGTCGACGGGGCCGACGATGTCGTCGATCGTGATCGAGCCGGAGACGGTGTTGGCCCTGGCGCCCGCCCGCATGCCGGCGAGCAGCCCGCTGGCGCTGACCGTGCTCACGGAGGTCTCGGCGTCCTCGGGGATCGAGATGCTGATCGCGACCCGGTTGCGCTCGAGGCCGTCGAAGGCCTGACGCACCCGCTCCAGGATCCGGGTGGAGTCCACGCCGTGGGTGATCTTGAGCTTCGTGCCGTCCCAGGTGACCTTCACCGGCATGCCCTCGACCTTGGCGATCTCGACCCGCGCCGTGGGGGAGTCGGCGTGGGTCACGACGTCGACCCTGCCGCCGACGATCGCGACGCTGAGCCGACGGACCCGCTCGCCGTCGCCGCCGATGTCGAGCACCCTGGCGGTGTCGATCGACCATTCCTCGCTCATGGGATGTCCTTTCGTTGAGGGGTCATCTCGCGCTATATCGCGTTGTTGAGACTCACGTTATATCGCGTATGCCGCGAGGGCAAGTCCCAGTGCAGGGTGATCCTTCGGGCCCTCATCACGCCTGAGACAATCCCTTCCGTGACGAGCCACCGCATCGCCCTGTGCACCTGGTCCGACCCGTCCTACGTCGACCCGGAGCCACCGCAGATCGCTGAGGCGTTGCACGCCCTGGGTGTTGCCGCCGAGGTGGTCGTGTGGCACGACGAGGCTGACTGGGCATCCTTCGACCTCGTGGTGATCCGTTCGACGTGGGACTACTTCGACCGCCTCGACGCGTTCCTCGAGTGGGCCGACCGGGTTGACTCGGTCTCGCGAATCATCAACAGCCCCAACATCATTCGCTGGAACTCGCACAAGGGCTACCTCTCGGAGCTGGGCGAGGCCGGCATACCCGTGCTGCCCAGCCTCCCCCTCGCGAAGGGGGCCGCCCACCCGGTCGACCGGATGCTCGCCACCGGCTGGGCCGACGTCGTGATCAAGCCGGCGGTCGACGGCGGCGCAAGGGGCGCCCTCAAGGCGCCGGCCGGCTCGGCCGAGGCGGGCGCACACCTGGGGGCGCTGGTCGCCGCCGGCGACACGATCGTCCAGCCGTTCGCCCCGAGCGTCGAGCTGGGGGAGACGTCACTGTTCTTCTTCGGCGGCGAGTTCTCCCATGCCGTGCGCAAGGTGCCCAAGGCGGGCGACTACCGCGTGCAGGCGCTGCACGGTGGCTCCGAGGAGGTGCACGAGCCGAGCCCGGCGGAGCTCGACGTCGCGGCCCGGGCGATGGCCCTGGCCCCGGACGAGCTGGTCTACGCGCGCGTCGACCTCATCGACGTGGATGGTCAGCCGACGCTGATGGAGCTCGAGCTGATCGAACCCGACCTGTTCCTGCGCCTCGCGCCCGGCTCCGTGACGCGCTTCGCGGCGGCCGTTGCGGCAGCGGCGGCGGCTGGTGCGCTAAGGTCACGGAATGATTACGAAATGAGAACGCTCCCACGCAGGTCTTGACCGGGCGGCGCCTGCGGTCCCACGCTGGCCGGGAGCGCTCCCATAAGGGGGCCCGACGAAAGGTGCAACGGTGCACTCACGCTCTCGCTGGCTGGTTACCGCAGCCGCAATGATCGCTACGGCCGCCCTCACCGCCGCCTGCGGTGGCGACGACGGCGGCTCTTCCTCATCCAGCGGCGAGAAGATCACGCTGCGGGTGAGCACGTTCGGCAAGTTCGGCTACACGGACCTCTACAAGCAGTACATGAAGGACCACGCGAACATCACGGTCGTCGAGACCGCCGAGGGCGACCTCGGCAAGTACAACACCCAGCTCATCCAGCGCATCGCGGCCGGCTCGGGTGCCGGGGACGTCGTGGCGATCGAGGAGGGCCAGGTCGTCAACTTCCTCCAGAGCGCCGACAAGTTCGTGAACCTGCAGAAGTACGGCAGCAACGAGCTGAAGGACAACTGGTTGCCGTGGAAGTACTCGAACGCCACGACCGCGGACGGTGCGACGACCATCGGCCTTGGCACCGACGTCGGTGGTTTGGCCATGTGCTACCGCAAGGACCTGTTCGAGAAGGCCGGGCTGCCCACCGACCGCGTCGAGGTCGGCAAGCTCTGGCCCACCTGGGACGAGTACATCGCCACCGGCCAGAAGTACCAGGCCGGGATCAAGGACCCGAAGTCCCACTTCGTCGACAGCGCGACCAACACCTACAACTCGATCCTCATGCAGTCGGGTGACCACACCTACTTCGACCGCAGCGACAAGCTCGTCGTCGACAGCAACCCGGCCGTGAAGTCGGCCTGGGACGAGTCCCTCAAGATGGTCGACACTGGCCTGTCGGCCAAGCTCAAGGCGTTCTCGCCGGAGTGGAACGCCGGGTTCAAGAACGGTTCGTTCGCGACCCTCGCCTGCCCCGCGTGGATGACCGGCTACATCAAGGACCAAGCGGGCGCCGAGAACACCGGGAAATGGGACATCACCACGATCCCCGGCGGTGGCGGCAACTGGGGTGGTTCCTGGCTCGGCGTCCCGACGCAGAGCAAGCACCAGAAGGAGGCAGTCGAGCTTGCCAAGTTCCTCACGACCGGCGAGAGCCAGCTGGCGGCGTTCAAGGCGGCCGGAAACCTGCCCTCCAATCCCAAGCTCTACACCGAGGCAGCCCTCAAGGACGCCAAGAACGACTACTTCAACAACGCGCCAGTGGGAGAGCTGTTCGTGGCCGGCGCCGCCAACCTGAAGCCGGTCTACCTCGGCGCCAAGAACCAGCCTGTCCGTGATGCCGTGGAGAACACCCTGCGCGCCGTCGAGGGCGGTCAGCGCACCGCGGCAGCCGGCTGGACGGAGGCCGTCGCGGCCGCGCAGAAGGCAGCCAAGTAGCCGCGACCCCGCGGCACACCCAGCTGCGGTCGGGTGTCGGCGCTCTCGCGAGCCGGCACCCGACCGCCACCACCCTGCACGACCACACCCAGCACGACCGCACCCCAGCACGACCGCACCCAGGAAGGAGAGCCGTGACCACCACCACGCCCGAGAAGGTCGTCGGCGCAGCCCCGCCGACGACCGGCTGGCGGCAGCGGCTCCGGCGAGCCGACACCCGCCWGTCGCCCTACGCGATGGTCTCGCCGTTCTTCATCCTGTTCGGGATCTTCGGCCTCTTCCCGCTGCTCTACACGGCCTGGGTCTCGACCCACGACTGGAGCCTCCTCGCGGGAGACCAGGGCTGGCTCGGACTCGGCAACTACAGCGAGCTGATGCAGGACAAGGACTTCTGGAACGCCATGCTCAACACCTTCGGGATGTTCGTGGTGGCCACCGTCCCCCAGCTCGTCCTCGCCATGGTCCTGGCCCAGATGCTCAACTCGCGGCTGCGGGGGGCGACCTGGTGGCGGATGGGCATCCTGCTCCCGAACGTCACCTCGGTGGCCGCGGTCGGGATCATCTTCACGATGATGTTCAGCCGGGACTTCGGGCTGTTCAACTGGATCCTCGGCCACGTGGGCGTCGACCCGATCGCGTGGCAGGACCACCGGTGGTCGTCGTGGCTCGCCATCTCGACCATGGTCGACTGGCGCTGGACCGGCTACAACGCCCTGATCCTGCTGGCTGCGCTGCAGTCGGTGCCCACCGAGATCTACGAGGCCGCCCGGATCGACGGGGCGAACGGCTGGCGGACGTTCTGGTCGATCACGGTCCCGATGCTGCGCCCCACCCTCATCTTCGTCTCGGTGGTCGCCACGATCGGTGGCACCCAGCTGTTCACCGAGCCACTGCTGTTCAACCCCGGAGCGAACTCGATCGGGGGCGGCACCACCGGCCAGTTCCAGACGGCCGCGATGTACCTCATCCAGCAGGCCTTCACGGGCCAGCGGTTCGGGTATGCCGCGACCATCGCCTGGGTGCTCTTCCTCTTCATCGCGGTGTTCTCAGCCGTCAACGTGCTGCTGCTGCGGCGCATCCGGTCGGCGGAGTGAGGCGACGATGACCCAGATCCAGCTCCCCGCCGCGGTGCCCCCCGCCGTCCCCGAGGTCGAGGCGCCCAGCGCCCGCAGAAGTCGGTCGCTGGCCCGGCTGGCGGCCCAGAGCACCGGCGCCACTCCGGCGAGCAAGCTCGTCTACCTGTGCCTGGCGATCTCCGTCCTGCTGTCCGCCGGGCCCCTCTACTACATGGTCGTCATGGCCTCCCGGCCGAACAGCGACATCACCTCGGTGCCACCGCCGCTCACGCCAGGCGACCAGCTCGGCACCAACGTCTCCCGCGTCTTCGCCAACCAGGACGTGATGTTCGGCCAGGCGATGGTCAACTCCGTGCTGGTCGCGGGAGTGGCCACCATCTCGGTCGTGGTGCTGTCCGCGCTCGCTGGCTTCGCCTTCGCCAAGCTCCGCTTCCGCGGACGAAATGCGTTGCTGCTCATCGTGATCGGGACCATGATGGTCCCGGTCCAGCTGGGGCTGGTCCCGCTGTACATGTTGATGGGCAAGCTAGGGCTGGCAGGCACCCTGCCGTCGGCACTGCTGCCCTTCCTGGTGAGCGGGTTCGGGGTCTTCATGATGCGCCAGTACGCCGCGCAGGCGATCCCCAACGAGCTCATCGAGGCGGCCAGGGTCGACGGGGCGTCGACGTTCCGGATCTTCTTCTCCGTCGTCTTCCCGATCCTGCGCCCCGCCGCAGCGGTGCTCGGGTTGCTGACCTTCATGGAGCGCTGGAACGACTTCCTCTGGCCCTACCTGACGCTCGACGCCGAGCACCCGACGGTGCAGGTCGCGCTGTCCCGGCTGTCGGGTGGCTACTACACCGACCAGGCGCTGGTCATGGCCGGGACCCTGCTGGGGACCCTGCCGCTCGTCATCGTGTTCATCGTGTTCGGCCGCCAGATCATCGGCGGCATCATGCAGGGCGGAGTCAAGGGATGACCATGCCGATCCACCACAGCCCACTGTCGCGCGGCGACTTCCCCGACGACTTCGCCTGGGGCGTCGCCACCTCGAGCTACCAGATCGAGGGGGCGACGTCCGAGGGCGGCAGGGGACCGTCGATCTGGGACACCTTCGCGGCCACGCCCGGGCGAGTGGTCGGCGGTGACAACGGCGACGTGGCGGTCGAGCACTACCACCGCTACGCCCAGGACGCGGACCTCATGGCCGGTCTGGGCGTCGACGCGTACCGCTTCTCGATCGCGTGGCCACGGGTGCAGCCGCACGGATCGGGTCCGGTGAACCAGGCCGGGGTCGACTTCTACAGCCGCCTCGTCGACAGCCTGCTGGAGCGGGGCATCACGCCGTGGGCCACGCTCTACCACTGGGACCTGCCACAACCACTCGAGGACCTGGGGGGCTGGCCGGCCCGCGACACGGCATACCGCTTCGCGGAGTATGCCGCGCACGTCGCCGACGCCCTCGGCGACCGGGTCAAGCACTTCATCACGCTCAACGAGCCGTGGTGCTCTGCCTTCCTCGGCTACGGCAGCGGGCGGCACGCGCCCGGTCGGGCCGACGGCGCCGACGCCCTGGCCGCCGCGCACCACCTGATGCTCGGGCACGGGCTGGCGGTGCAGGCGCTCCGCGAGCGGGTGCCTGACGCGCAGGTCGGGATCACCCTCAACCTCTACCCGGTCGCCGGTGCCCACGACGGGCACGGCGTGGACGACGCGGTGCGCCGGATCGACGGCCTGTCCAACCGCTGGTTCCTCGACCCGGTGCTGCGGGGCTCCTACCCCAAGGACGTGGTCGAGGACGTGGCCCACGTCAGCGACCTCGCGTTCGTCGCCGAGGGGGACCTGGAGACCATCAGTGCCCCGCTCGACTTCCTCGGGGTGAACTACTACACCCGGCACGTCGTGGCGCCTGGAGCATTCCCCGGGTCGGGCGTCGTCGACTTCACCGACCGCGGGTTGCCCACCACCGCGATGGGCTGGGAAGTGGACGCCGACGGGCTCTTCGACATCCTCACGAGGGTGACCCGCGACTACGGCGACCTCCCGCTCGTGATGACCGAGAACGGTGCCGCCTTCGACGACGAGGTGGCCCCCGACGGCACCGTCCACGACCCGCGCCGGATCGACTTCCTCGCAGCCCACCTCGAGGCGGCCGCGCACGCCGTGGGGGCGGGCGTCCCCCTGAGGGGCTACTTCGCCTGGTCGCTGATGGACAACTTCGAGTGGGCCGAGGGCTACGCCAAGCGCTTCGGCATCGTGCACGTGGACTTCGAGACCCAGGAGCGGACCGTCAAGGACAGCGGACGTTGGTATGCCGCGTTCCTCGCCCGTGACCGCACGCAATACTGACCCCATGAGGCACAGCTCGTGAGCAGCGGCACCGGCCAGCCGACCCTCGAGGAGGTGGCGGCCCGCGCAGGGGTGGGACGCGGCACCGTCTCGCGGGTGGTGAACGGGTCGCCTCAGGTGTCCGAGCGCACCCGCGTCCGGGTGATGCGGGCGGTCGACGAGCTCGGCTACGTGCCCAACATGGCGGCGCGCGCCCTCGTGACCCGCCGGACCGGCGCCATCGCCCTGGTCATCAGCGAGCCGGAGGAGCGGATCTTCGGGGAGCCGTTCTTCGCCGGCGTCGTCCGCGGCATCACCACCGTGGTGGGGGAGGCGTCGCGACAGCTCGTGCTCGCCCTCGTGCAGACCCGCGAGCAGGTCGACCGCCTCGACACCTACCTCACGCCCCAGCACGTCGACGGGGTGCTGATGCTCTCGGCCCACGACGCGGACACCCTCCCGGGCCGGCTCCAGGGGCGGGGCCTGCCCATCGTCTTCTGTGGCCGCCCGGGACAGCCCGGGGAGATGAGCTACGTCGACGTGGACAACACCGGCGGCGCGCGAGACGCGGTGACCCACCTCGTGTCGAGCGGTCGCAGGGTGGTCGCCCTCATCGCGGGACCGCAGGACATGATCGCCGGTCGCGACCGCCTCGACGGTTACCGCCAGGCCCTAACTGAGGCAGGCCGGGAGGTCGACGAGTCGCTGGTCGAGGTCGGCGACTTCAGCGAGGTCAGTGGTGCCGCGGCCATGACCGCACTGCTCGAGCGGCGTCCTGACATCGACGCGGTGTTCGCGGCCAGCGACCTCATGGCGCTGGGCGCCCTGCGGGTCCTGCGCGAGGCCGGTCGTAGGGTGCCCCAGGACGTGGCCATGGTGGGCTTCGACGACGGCCCCCTGGCAGCGGTCGCGAACCCCCCGCTCACGACGGTGCACCAGCCGATGGAGCAGCTCGGCCGTGAGATGGCGACGATGTTGCTTGCGCAGATCAGCGCTGGGGGGGTGTCCACCCCCGAGCAGCGGGTCCTCGACACGTCGCTGGTCGAGCGCGCCTCGGGCTAGAACCAGGGTCGGTGGAGACTACCGGCCGCGCATGGCCTTGCGGTCGACGCGCGCCCGCATCGGGTCCATGCCGGCGGGGATCGGCGGGCGCAGGCCACCGAGGGACTTGAGGCGCTTGTTGACGGCCGACACCTCCTCCTTGGTGAGGACGGGCTTCATCCGGGTGAGCTTGCCGGTGAGCTTGCGGATCGACACCTCGTCGGCGCCGTCACCGACGACGATCGCGGTCACGGGAACACCGGGCGCGACGCGCTCGACCTTCTTGCGCTCCTGCGTGAGCAGCTTGGTGCGACGGGCATCGGGGCCCTCGCCGATGAGCACGATGCCGGGGCGACCCAGAGCCCGGTAGACGAACGCCGCACCCGCGACGTCCTCGGGTCGAGTGCCACGTGCACCGTCGACGGCGACCGGCTGCTGGTCGAAGTACCAGCCACGCCGCAGCGAGCCCAGCGCGGCCCCAGCGGCTCCGGGCTGGCCCTCGAGGGAGCGGTAAGCCGCGCGCTCGGCCATCCGGGACAACACGAGGGTGGCCGCGAGCAGAGCCAGCGGGAAGGAGAGCACGAGGGCGTACTTCCAGTGACCGACGAGCACGCCGATGCCCGCGCCGACGGCGAGGACGGCCAGGAACGCGAGCAGCATCCACCACGGGATCGTGGGGTCGGCCTTGCGCGATGCCGTGAAGACCTGGCGGACCTGGGCGAACCGGCCCGGCTTCTTGGGCGTGTCCGACTGCTGCTTTTCCTTGCGGGCCATGAGGGTCAGGATACGGGTGTCAGGCGGGGGCGCCCAACACGCCCGGCTGGCGTGCGGCGAGGAGGGAAGAGGCCTCCTGGCGGGCGGGGTCACCGGCGGCCTCGGCGAGGTGCTGGAGGTGCTCGGGGATCTCGCGACCCCACTTCTTCATGGCCGTCGCCCAGAGGCGTCCGGCGCGGTAGGAGGAGCGCACCAGGGGGCCGGCCATGACGCCCTTGAAGCCCATCTCCTGGGCGACGTCGCTCCAGTGCACGAACTCCTCGGGCTTGACCCACCGGTCGATCGGGTGGTGCAGCTTGGAGGGGCGCAGGTACTGCGTGATGGTGAGGATGTCGCAGCCCGCGTCGTGCAGGTCGGCGATCGCCTGCTCCACCTCGTGGTCCTGCTCACCCATGCCGAGGATGAGGTTGGACTTGGTGACGAGCTCGGCGTCGCGGGCCATGGACAGCACCTTGAGCGACTTCTCGTACGTGAAGGCGGGCCGGATCTGCTTGAAGATGCGCGGCACGGTCTCGAGGTTGTGGGCGAAGACCTCGGGACGCGCGTCGAACAGCTGGCCCACGAGCTCGGGCTTGGCGCCGAAGTCGGGGGGCAGGATCTCCACACCGGTGTTGGGGTTCTTGGCGTGGATCTGGCGGATCGTCTCGGCGTAGAGCCAGGCGGCGCCGTCGGGCTGGTCGTCGCGCGCGACGCCGGTCACGGTCGAGTAGCGCAGTCTCATCTGGGCCACCGACTCCGCGACCCGCCGGGGCTCGTCGCGGTCGAGTGACTCGGGCCGGCCGGTGGCGATGTCGCAGAAGTCGCAGCGGCGGGTGCAGACGTCACCGCCGATGAGGAAGGTCGCCTCGCGGTCCTCCCAGCACTCGAAGATGTTGGGGCACCCGGCTTCCTGGCAGACCGTGTGCAGACCCTCGGTCTTCACCATCGAGTGGAGCTTGGTGTACTCCGGGCCCATCTTCGCGGTCGTGCGGATCCACTCGGGCTTGCGCTCGATCGGCGTCTCGGCGTTGCGCGCCTCGACGCGCAGCAGTCGGCGGCCCTCGGGTGCGATGGTCACGAAGACTCCCTTGCCCTCTCGGTGGTGCACGTGCCCTGTGCAGCGACCCGGTCGGGTCGTCCGGTATGCCGTGGGGCACGGGTGCGCCCGGAGGTCACCGGGCGTCCCTCAAGGGTACGCCTGCCCTCGGAGGACTATTCCCGCGCCTCACCTCCGGGAGGGGTGGCGGGTCAGGCCGAGACCTTGCGACTGTGGAACAGCGCCCGGGTGAGCAGGTCCACGGTCGGCCCGACCAGGATCGAGACCAGCAGGGTGCCCGGCCCGACGGCTGCTCCCAGGGACCAGCCGCCCACCGCGCTGACCGCCTGCAGCACGGTGTAGCTCCACTTGAAGGGCAGTGGCGGGTCGAACGAGATCGCAGCCGCCTCCGCCGGGCCGGCACCGGTGTGCGACGCGAGGTAGCCGGCCACCCCCAGCGACAGCAGGGCGAACGCCGCCGCCAGCTCCACGAACCGGGGTCCCAGCGTCGTCGGGGTCGGTAGGACAGGGAGCAGCACGTTGACGGTGGCCCCGACGACGACCATCTGCACGACCGTGCCCACTCCCGGTCGGGTGCCCCGGCTCCAGGCCACCCCGATGAGCAGGATCCCCGCCCCGACGTTGACGACGACGAATGGCAGCCCGGAGGCCTTCGTGAGGCCCGAGATCAGGGTCGAGTAGCCGTCCGAGCCGAGGGCCGCGTCGAGGAGACAGGCCACTCCCGCGCCCAGGACCACGCACGAGAGCACCAGCTGCACCAGGCGTCGTGACAGGGCGGCGGGCGTGGAGCCCTCGGGGGCGACCGACGTGTCCGCGGTGGTCGGGTGCCGGTCGGCGGCCCTCACGCGCCCGAGGCGAGGACGTCGAAGAGGTGCTTCTCGGCATACGGGAGGACGTCCTGGACGGTGACCACGCGCCCGGCTTCGCGGCTGATCGAGCTCACCCCGGCGTCGTCGATCCCGCAGGCGACGATGTTGTCGGCCCAGGCAAGGTCCGCGTCGCAGTTGAGGGCGAAGCCGTGCATGGTGACCTGTCGGCTCACCCGCACGCCGATCGCGCCGAGCTTGCGGTCCGGACGACCACCAGGGGCGTCGTCGGCCAGGGCCCAGACGCCACTGCGACCCTCCACCCGCGTCACGTCCACGCCGAAGTCGCGGCAGGTGCGGATCATGACCTCCTCGAGGCGGCGCACGTGGGCCACGACGTCGATCGGGACACCGTGCAACCGGACGATCGGATAGCCGACCAGCTGACCGGGCCCGTGCCAGGTGATCAGCCCGCCCCGGTCGACGTCGATGACAGGGGTGCCGTCGAAGGGCCGTTGGTGTGCCTCGGTGCGCTTGCCCGCGGTGTAGACCGCGGCGTGCTCAAGCAGTAGCACCGTGTCCTCCGCACCCTCGACGACCGCGGCGTGCACCTCACGCTGGTGGGCCCAGGCAGCCTCGTAGTCGACGAAGTCGGGGGCGAAGCCCACGTGCTCGAAACGCATGCGGGTCAGCCTACGCCCGAGGGAGACGGCGGGTTTCCAGACGCTCCTCGACGGCACCCGCGGCGCTACCAGCGTCGCGACTGACGATGAACGCAGCCTTTCCGTCCCGCTCGGTGACGGCCTCGACGAGCTCGGTGCGGTGGTAGACCAGCCCGACCCCGTCGTCCGTGCAGTGCGTCGTCGGCAGCGTGCCGTCAGCCACGAGGCGGTGCACGAGGGGGCGCCGGCGTTCCTCGGAGTCGTAGTGCACGCCGTTGCCGTACGGCAGGAAGCCCAGGCCGTCGGTCACCGCGCGGAGCTCGGGGCCGAACGAGTCGGTCGTGCCCCCGGCATACCAGCAGATCGAGCCGGCGGAGACGCCGGCGAGGACCACTCCCGCCTCCCAGACCCGTCGGAAGACAGCGTCCAGCTCGTGCACCCGCCAGACCGCGAGGAGGTTGGCGACCGACCCGCCGTTGACCCAGACGACGTCCTGGGACAGGAGGTGGCCCTCCACGTCGTCGAGGTTCGGCATGGGGAACAGGTGCAGGTTCGTGACGGCGAACCCGGCCGCCCGTCCCGCCTCGTCGACCTCGGCGGCGAAGCTCCGCTGGTCCCCGCTAGCCGTGCCGAGCACGGTGACCTCGGGGGTGCCCTCGGCGCCGGAGAGCGCGACCGCGTGGTGCACCAGGGCGTCGAACTCGAAACGGCTGCGCTGGGCCATGCGGTAGCCACCCGAGGTGGCGAGGATGGTCGGCTGGTCTGCAGGCATGCCCCGACTCTAGGAGGGGCCTGTGGACAACTCGCAGGCTGGTGTCGCTGGACTGGGCATAGTGGCGCGATGAGTACCGAGAGCGCTGCGACGCGGCCAGACGTGCCCGGCTACCTACTGGGCGAGCTCTTGGGGCGCGGGGGATCCGGCACCGTGTGGGCCGCGACGCGGGACAGTGACGGGGCGGCTGTGGCCGTCAAGGTGGTGCCGGTCGGCCAGTCCGACCAGGCCGACTCGCTGGCCCGCGAGCTGGCCGTGCTGGCCAGGGTCGACGTCGAAGGGCTGGTCGCGTTCCACGAGGCGGTCGGGTTGCCGGGTGAGCCTGCCGCGGTCGCGTTGGTGCTCGACCGGGTGCGCGGTGGTTCCCTGGAGGGCCTCGTCCGGGCGCGCGGCCACCTGAGCGTGGGGGAGTCGGTGACGATGCTCGCTCCGGTCGCCCGGGCCCTGGCGGGCCTGCACGGGCTGGGCGTCGTCCACGGCGACGTCACCCCGGCCAACGTCCTGGTCGAACGCACGGGGCGACCGCTGCTGGCCGACCTCGGGGTCGCCTCGTTGGTGGGCGAGCTGCCCGGGGAGCTCTGGGGCACCGAGGGCTTCGTCGCGCCCGAGGTCCTCGATCGCGGCGTGGTCACCGCCGCCTCCGACGTGTATGCCGTGGGTGCGCTCGCCTGGTGGTGTGTCACCGGCTCGCCGCCGGCACCGGTGGCCCTGCGTCGACCCCTCGAGGAGCTTGCGCCCGGTCTGCCGCCCGCGTGGTCCGAGATCACGTTGCGTGCACTGCACAGCGACCCACACGCCCGCCCCACCGCTGCTGAGCTGGCCCTGACCTACTACGACTCGGCCCCGTGCGAGCCGCTCCGACTCGTGGTGGGCAGCGACGAGACGTCACTGCTGACCCAGCGCCTGCGGCAGTCCGGGGCGGCAACTCCGGTCGATGGCGCGGAGCGGCGCTCTCGTGAGCCGAGTCGGGCTCCTGCGCTCTGCACCCTGCTGGTGCTGGCTGTCGGACTCGGCTGCGGCGGACTGATGGCCGGCGGCCGCCTCGCCACGCCCGACTGGGTCCACCGGTCGCGGGACGCGGCCGCCCCCTCGAGCGCCTCGCGCGACGGGCTGCTGCCCGTCTCCGCTCCTGGCCCGACGGGTGCGCCGACGCAGGCGGGAGGGGGCGGCGTCTCCCGCGCTCGGCGGGACCTCGCGGCGGACCCGACCGCCCCGCAGACCGATCCACGCGGACTGATGTCCGCACTGGCCGGGTTGCGGGCCGAGGTGACGATGTCGAGGTCGGCCGCGGCACTCGCCCGCCTGGACGTCCCCGGCTCCGCCGCCATGGCCCAGGACACCGCGCTGCTGCGGGACCTCGACACCTCGGGCCAGTCCTGGGAGGGCGTGGCGCTGACAGTGACGTCGGCCCGCACCGTGAGGCACACCGCGACCACGGCTGCGGTCGACGCGGTGGTGGGGACGGCGGCATACCGGGTCGTCGACACCGCGGGTCGGGCCCAGACACGCCCGGCGGTCGCGGGCGAGGAGCTGCGCTACCAGCTGAGGTGGACGTCCGGACGGTGGCTGGTGGACAGCATCACGGGCGACACCCTCTAGGGCCGTTGGGACAACACCCAACGTAAGGCGGACTCGACCGTCGGGTCCTGGTGGACGAAGCCGGACTCGGTGAGCCTCGCGGGAACGGCGCGCTTGCTGGTGAGCACCTCGTCGGAGAAGCCGCCGAGCACCAGCTTGATCCCGAAGGCCGGGGCCGGCAGCAGGGCGGGCCGGTGGATCTGGCGGCCCAGCTCCCTCGCGATGTCGAGCTGGTGGTCAGGGTGTGGTCCGACGAGGTTGACCGGCCCCTCGATCTCGGAGCGGTCGACGAGGTGGGCCAGGCCGCCCACGGTGTCGCGCAACGAGATCCACGGCCACCACTGACGCCCGTTGCCCAGGGGGCCGTTGATGCCGAGCCTGGCCAGCGGCAGCATGCGCGAGAGTGCACCGCCATCTGGCGCGAACACCAGGCCGGTGCGGGTCGTGGCCACCGACAGACCGGCCGCACGGGCCGGCTCCGCTGCCGCCTCCCACGCCCGGACCACCTCGCTGAGAAAGCCTTCGCCGGGAGCGGACTCCTCGGTCAGGACCTCGTCCCCGCGGTCGCCGTAGAAGCCCACGGCCGCGCCGCTGACCAGGCGGACTCGCTGACCCTGCGCGGCCAGGGTCGCGAGGGTGGTGGCGATGGTGGTGGTGCCATCCACGCGGGAGGCCAGGATCTCCTGCTGGTAGGCGGGGGTCCACCGCCTGTCCCCGACACCCGCGCCCGCGAGGTGGACCACGGCCGTCACGCCGCGCAGGGCAGACGGGTCGAGGCGACGGTTGGCCGGGTCCCACTGGACCTCGTCCGGCGCGGAGGGAGCCCGCCGCACCAGGTGGACGACCTCGTCGCCGCGCCCCCGCAGGAACGCCGACAGCGCGCTGCCGATCAGTCCGGAGGCACCGGTGATGGCAACACGCTGCGGCATCTGCTGAACCTGCTCGACCGACTCCGCTACAGACCGAGGTCGGACTCGAAGTTGCCGTCCTCGAGACGCGACTTCATCGTCGTGAGGAAGCGGGCGGCATCGGCACCATCGACGACGCGGTGGTCGTACGACAGCGCGAGGTAGACCATCGAGCGGATCGAGATCGTCTCGCCGCCGTCACCGTCGGACACGACGACCGGGCGCTTGACGACCGCACCCGTGCCGAGGATGGCGACGTTGGGCTGGTTGATGATCGGGGTGTCGAAGAGCGCTCCGCGACTGCCGGTGTTGGTCAGCGTGAAGGTGCCGCCGCCGAGCTCGTCCGGGCCGATCTTGTTGGTGCGGGTGCGCTCCGCGAGGTCGGCGATCTTGCGGGCCAGCCCGGCGATGTTGAGGTCACCGGCGTCCTTGATGACCGGCACGAGCAGGCCGCGCTCGGTGTCGACCGCGACGCCCAGGTTCTCGGTGCCGTGGTAGGTGACCTCGGTGCCCTCGACGCTGGAGTTGACCGCCGGGTGGGCCTTGAGGGCCTCGACGGCCGCGAGCGCGAAGAACGGCAGGAAGCTGAGCTTGGTGCCCTCACGCTGCTCGAACTCGGTCTTGGCCTTGGTCCGGAGTCGGGCGATCTTGGTGACGTCGACCTCGACCACGGTGGTCAGCTGGGCCGACACCTGCAGCGACTCGACCATCCGCTTGGCGATGGTCTGCCGCAGCCGCGACATCTTCTCGGTCGTGCCCCGCTTGGGCGAGACCGAGGCGGCCCCACTGGATGCAGCCGGTGCGGACGTGGCTGCTGCGGCCGGCGCCGGGGTGGAGGCTGCAGCAGGGGCGGGCGCGGCAGCGGCCTCTTCGGCGGCCTTGGCCGCGTCGAGGACGTCCTGCTTGCGGATCCGTCCGCCGACGCCGGTGCCCTTGAGAGAGCCGAGGTCGACGTTGTTCTCCGATGCGAGCTTGCGCACCAACGGAGTGACGTAGGCCGAGGCATCAGTGTCGTCGGATCCCGAGGCAGCAGGTGCCGGCGCCGGCGCCGGTGCGGCGGCGGGGGCGGGGGCGGCCGGGGCCGCGGCGGGAGCCGGGGCTTCCTGGGCGGCGGGGGCCTCCTGGGC
>NZ_JBFUEI010000004.1:0-588774 GCF_056404275.1 Pedococcus sp. P2_D9 | reverse complement strand
AGCCTGGGCAGCGGGCGCGGCGGGCGCGGTGGGCGCCTGGGCGGCGGGAGCTGCCGGAGCCGACGCCGGGGACCCGTTGGGCCCGGATCCGTTCGCGGTGTCGTCGCCCGGCTGGTAGCCCGCACCGGGCTGGTAGTCCTCGAACAGGGACCACCACACCTTGTCGACGGAGTTCTTGTCGTTCTTGTACTGCTCATACAGCTCGTCCACGAGCCACTCGTTCGGCCCGAAGGCCGACATGGGGTCGTTGGTCGGGGACTGGTCGGGCACGGCGGATACGCCTCTTTCGTAGCGTCGACAATGACGGGCAATGGGTGTTCCCAGCCTAGCCCCGCCCGCCGTGCCGTGCGGAGGCGGGCAAGACTTTCCGATGGGCTCGTCACCACGCGCCCGAACGACCGCCCGTCGACCAGCGGCGGGTATGCCGCGGGGCCGGCTCCCGTGGTGGGAACCGGCCCCGCGGCATACCTGCGTGGTCTAGCTGATGTCGCTGCGCACCGTGCGCCAGGAGCCGAACCCGGCCAGCACCGCGGCGTAGGCGGCCAGCACGAGGGCACCGGCCCACCACGCGAGCGGCTTCACGGCGTTCTCCCCACCCTGGGTCACGCCGTTGACCATGGCCTGCGTGGCTGCGGACGGCAGGTACTGGACGATGTGGTCGCGACCCCAGTCCCAGAAGCTGAGCCCGAAGCCGGCCAGCGGCTCGACGATCCACGCGACACCGATCGAGATCAGCAGGGCGGCGACCTGGTTGGGGATGAGGATTCCCGCCCCGAGTCCGATCAGCGCCCACAGCCCGAGGACCAGCAGGCTCAGGGCCAGCGTCCGGAAGACCCCACCGGTCGGGAACGGCGCGAATCCCCGGGCATTGAGCACGATGGCGCCGGCGATGATCGACCCGGCCAACGAGATGAGGCCGTAGATGGCGCCGATGCCGAGCAGCGCGATGACCTTGGCGCCCATCACCCTGGCCCGCTTGGGCGTGCCCAGGAACGTGCTGGTGATGGTCTTGTGGCGGTACTCGCTGCCGATCTGGAGGACGCCGATCGTCAGGGTGAGCAGGTAGCCGATGCTCAGGCCGCTGGTGTAGACGCTGTTGGCGATCTGCTCGGGCGTGCCCGTGGGCGGGCCCTGACCGGCCGGGACGCTGGGGTCGGGAGCCTGGGTGAACAGGAATCCGAACAGCACGGCGAGGCCGGCTCCGGCGAGGAACATGGCGATGGCCAGGCCCCACCACATCCGGGTCGTGAAGAACTTGCGGAACTCTGCGCGGATCGCGGCGGTCATCCGTTCGCCCCTTCCTCTCCGGTGATGGCATCTCGCTCGGTCGCGGCGCCCTGTCCGATCGACGCGCCGTCGCCGAGGTTGCGGTTGGTGCCTTCGGTCAGCTCGAAGAACAGCGCCTCGAGGTCGGTCGTGGCCTGGCGGAGCTCGTAGACGGGGAGCCCGGCTCGCAGCGCCACGTCGCCGATGAGGCGCAGGTCGTGGGTCTCGGCGAGCAGGGCGCCGTCCTTGACCTCGCTGGTCACGTCGGCGACGCGCAGGGCTCCCGCGAGCGCGTCGAGGTCGGTGGTGCGCACGATCGCGTGGGCCTCGCCGTGCAGGTCCGCCATCGCGCCCTGCTTGACCAGCTTGCCGTTGTTGATGATGACCACGTCGTCGACCGTCTGCTCGACCTCCTGCAGCATGTGGCTGGAGATGAGCACCGTCTTGCCCTGGGCGGACAGGTGGCGCAGGAACCCGCGCAGCCAGCGGATGCCCTCGGGGTCGAGGCCGTTGGCGGGTTCGTCGAGGATCAGCACCTGGGGGTCGCCGAGCATCGCGGCCGCGAGGCCGAGCCGCTGGCGCATGCCCATGGAGTAGCCGCCGGCGCGCTTCCGCGCCGCTGCCGGGATGCCGACGAGCTCGAGCATCTCGTCGACCCTCTGGGCCCCCACCCCGGCGGTGTCAGCCAGCACCCGCAGGTGGTCGCGTCCGGTGCGGCCCGGGTGGAAGTTGGTGGCCTCCAGCGCCGAGCCGACGACCGCCATCGGCTGGGTGATGTCGTGGTAGGCGAGGCCGCCGATCGTCGCCGCGCCGCTCGACGGCTTCACGAGGCCGAGCAGCATGCGCAGCGTGGTGGTCTTGCCCGCGCCGTTGGGCCCGAGGAAGCCGGTGATCCGGCCGGGCTCGACGCTGAAGGACAGGTTGTCGACGGCGGTGAAGGTGCCGAACCGCTTGGTCAGGTCGCGCACCTCGATGCGGGTGCCGTCGCTAGGCCTGCTCGCTGTGGTCGTGGTCATCGTTCCCCCGGGTTGAGTGGCATGCGCTCATCCTGCCAACTGACGTGGGGGGAGGGTCAACCGGGTTGTCGGGTCGACGCGTTGCCGGGCCCCGCGCCCCCGCGTGAGGTATGCCGCGGGGCCGGCCCCGCGGCATACCCCGCCGTCGCCGGCGAGTCGGCTGGGACGCGGCCCGGACCTTAGGATGTCCGCACTATGACCGAATGGTTGCTGGTCCTGACCGGCGTGGGTTTGACGATCGGCACAGCCATCTTCGTGGCCACGGAGTTCTCCCTGGTCGCCCTCGACCGGCCGACGGTGCAGAAGGCGGTGGACGCGGGGGACGCGCGAGCCGAGGTGGTCCTCGGGTCGCTGCGACGGCTCTCGACCCAGCTCTCAGCGGCCCAGGTCGGCATCACGCTGACCACGCTGGTCCTCGGGTTCCTCGCGACACCCTCGCTCGGTGCGCTGCTCGAGACGCCGCTGAAAGCGTTGGGGCTGAGCGGTTCGACGCTCGACTCGGTGGCCGCCGGACTGGCGCTGCTGATCGCGACGCTGTTCTCGATGGTGTTCGGTGAGCTCCTCCCGCAGTTCCTCGGCATCTCCGCGCCACTGGCCACGGCCAAGATCGTGGCGATGCCGGTGCGGGGGTTCGCGCTGGTGGCCCGCCCCCTGATCTTCGTGCTCAACGGCTCGGCCAACCTGTTCCTGCGCGCGCTGGGCATCACACCTCGCGAGGAGCTGTCCGGTGCCCGCACACCACAGGAGCTCGCGTCGCTGGTGCGACGCTCCGCCCAGGCGGGGACGCTCGACCCGGGCACCGCGCGGCTGGTCACCAAGTCGCTGGACTTCGGTGAGCAGACCGCCGCCGACGTGATGAGCCCGAGGGCCAGGGCCTCGTCGATCGAGCGCACCGCCACCGCCGAGGACGTGGTGCGGCTGGCCCGGCGCACGGGCCACTCGCGTTTCCCCGTCACCGGCGAGGACTGGGACGACATCGACGGCGTCGTGCACGTCAAGCGCGCCATCGCCGTGCCGCACGAACGGCGTGACGACGTGCCCGTGTCGGCGCTGATGGTGCCGCCGCTGCTCGTGCCGGAGACGATCCGGCTCGACCCGCTGCTGCTGATGCTGCGCGAGCACGGACTCCAGCTGGCCATCGTCGTCGACGAGTACGGCGGGACGGCCGGCATCGTCACGTTGGAGGACGTCGTCGAGGAGATCGTCGGCGAGGTGTCCGACGAGCACGACGTCTTCCGCACGACCGGCCGCGAGTTCACCGACGGGTCGTGGACGGTGCCCGGGCTGTGGCGACCAGACGAGGTGCGCGAACGCCTGGGAGCGGTGGTCCCGGACGGACCTGCCTATGAGACGACCGGTGGCTTCGTCATGGCCGAGCTCGGCCGGATCCCCGTGGTCGGTGACACCGTGCGGATCCCCGGCTGGGAGATCACGGTCCTCGCCATGGACGGCATGCGGGCCGACCGGCTGCGGTTCGTCCCGCTGGCGACCACCGAGGGTGGTGCCGACGGCGAGGTCGAGGGCAGTGCCGACGCTGGCTCTCGCGGCGAAGCACGTCCGGTCGGCGACAGCCAGGTGGAGTCGTGAGCACCGGCGCCGTCTGGGTCACCATCCTGCTGCTCCTGCTGAACGCCTTCTTCGTGGGTGCGGAGTTCGCCGCGATGTCGGCTCGACGCTCCACCCTCGAACCCCTCGCCGCCTCGGGGTCGCGCCGGGCCCAGGTCTGCCTCGACGCCCTCGAGCAGATGGGATCGCTCCTGGCCTGTGCCCAGCTCGGCATCACGGTGTGCTCGGTGCTCCTGGGCGCCATCTCCGAGTCTGCCCTCCACCATGCCCTCGAACCCGTCGTCCACCACCTGTCCCTGCCCGACGGGGTCACCGACGGCGTGGCCCTCGCCCTGGCCCTGCTGGTCGTCGTCTACCTGCACGTCGTGGTCGGCGAGATGATCCCCAAGAACCTCGCGCTGGCCGGACCCGAGCGCTCGGCACTGATCCTCGTGCCCGTCCTGCTGTTCGTCACCAAGGCGCTGCGTCCGATCATCTGGGTCATGGAGGCCATCGCGAAGTCGCTGGTGCGACTGTTCGGCGTTGAGCCCAAGGACGAGATCACGTCGGCGTTCACGGTCGAGGAGGTCGAGCACATCCTGGCCGAGAGCAGGCACGAGGGGCTGATCGAGGAGGGCCAGCACGGCCTGGTCGGCGCTGCCCTGGAGTTCAGCGACAAGGACGCGGTGGACGTCGCCGTGGCGCTGGAGGACCTGGTGACGCTGCCGTTGACGGCAACCCCTGACGACGTCGAGCGACTCGTCGCCAAGCGGGGCTTCTCGCGCTACCCCCTGCTGAACCGGGCCGGAGAGCTCACCGGCTACCTCCACCTCAAGGACGTGCTCTACGCCGACGACACCGAACGCGACATCGCCGTCCCGGTGAAGCGGGTCCGCAAGCTCGCGACGGTGCAGGCCGCCGACGAGGTCGAGGAGGTGCTCCGCACGATGCAGCGCACCGGCGCGCACCTCGCGCGGGTGGTCGACCCCGAGGGCCGTGACATCGGTGTGGTCTTCCTCGAGGACGTCATCGAGGAGCTGGTCGGCGAGGTCACCGACGCCTCCCAGCGCTGACCTCCACCTGCCCGGTCGAGTGGTCAGGAACTCACTCTCCTGAGCCGGTCGGCCGTCGATTTGTGGCCTCTCGCGAGGTATCTGTGGATGACGAGGCACGAAGGCACGCGGCATACCGCACCCTGAACGCATGCCGCGCATCCCCATCCCCGTGGCCCTGCGGGGTGGAGCCTTCACGGTGGCCCAGGCCAGGGCGGCGGGCCTCGGGGCGAGTCGCCTCGGAGGGCCGGACGTGAGTCGACCCACGCACGGAGTCCGCTCCCTGGCGACGCCCGAGACCTTCCGGGACCGGGTCGTCGCGACCCGAGTCGCGCTCCCCTCCGATGTTGCCTTCTCCCACCTCACGGCTGCCCGGTTGTGGGGGCTCCCTCTGCCGCGTGAGCTGGAGGACGGTCCGATCGACGCCATGCGGGCGACCTCGGTGGCGCGGGTCCGCCGGCGCGGCTGCGTCGGAAGGCGCGGATTGGAGTCCCGGGCGACCACCAGGAACCACGGCCTGCTCCTCACCTCGCTCGAGGACACGTGGTGCGACGTGGGCGAGACCCTCGAGCTGGATGACCTGGTGGTGGTTGGCGACGCCGTGGCGCGGCGGCTCGCAGACGTGACGCCGCTGCGCGATGCGCTCCTGCGGCGGGTACGGCCGAGGGGCGCCGTCGCGCTCAGGGCAGCCCTCGGACTGGTCCGGGTCGGCTCTGACTCACCCATGGAGTCCCGTTGTCGACTGGTCTTCCATCGGGCCGGCCTGCCGGAGCCGGAGCTCAACGCCGTGATCACCCACCCCGGTGGTGGCTTTCTGTGCCGGGCCGATTTCGTCTGGCGTGAGCGGCGCGTCCTGGCCGAGTACCAGGGCAGCGACCACTTCGAGTCGTTCCGCCGTGGAGATGACGACATCTCGCGACGGCTGCTGCTCGAGGACGACGGCTGGAAGTACGTGGAGATGACCAAGCGTGACTACTACAACGCAGCGAGACGGGCCGGGCTGCTGGCCAGGCTCGCGGCACACCTGGTCTGACGCGCGGGCCCATGACGAGAGGCCCGGAACTGACGTCCAGCGATGGGCTGGACATTCGTTCCGGGCCTCTCGACCTGTGTGCCCCCGGCAGGATTCGAACCTGCGCCACCGCCTCCGGAGGGCGGTGCTCTATCCCCTGAGCTACGGGGGCGGACACGTGCGCCCCGCGAGGGAGGCGCGAGCCGAGGTTAGCAGCCTAGGGTGGGCCCCATGGAACCAGGGGGACTGGTGTACGTCTGCGACGACACAGAGCAGATCAGGCGCCTCATACGGGTCAACCTCGAGCTCGAGGGCTACGACGTCCGCGAGGCGGCTGACGGTGCGCAGCTGGTKGACGAGCTGCGCGCGCGCACGGACGTACCCGGAGTCATCACCCTCGATGCCCAGATGAGTCCTCGCGACGGCTGGTGGGCGATCTCCCAGATCCGCGCGGACCCCCGCCTGGCCAACGTCCCGGTCATCATGGTGACGGCTTCCGTCCAGCAGCACGACCGGGTGCAGGCCGAGGGGTCGGGGCTCGACGCGTTCGTGTCCAAACCGTTCGACCCGGACTACCTCATGAAGCTCGTCGGCGGCTTCATGGCCGAGGGCAGGGCACACCAGCCCGCGCCCTAGACTTGCGCGGGTGACTCCCGAAGAGCTCTCCGCAGCCATCCGCGCCGCCCTGGTCGAAGCCGTCGCCGCCGGCGACCTCCGCGTGGACGTGCCGGCGGAGGTTCGCGTGGAGCGACCCCGCAACCGCGACCACGGGGACTGGTCCACCAACATCGCGCTCCAGCTCGCCAAGGGCGCGGGTATGCCGCCGCGAGACGTGGCCACCCCGCTCGCCGAGCGCCTCGGCCAGGTGGCCGGCGTGAAGGCCGTCGACATCGCCGGCCCCGGTTTCCTCAACATCACGCTCGACGCGTCATCGGCCGGCGAGCTCGCCCGGTCCATCGTCGAGGCCGGTCAGGCCTACGGCCGCAACGACTCCGAGGCGGGCCACGTCATCAACCTCGAGTACATCTCGGCGAACCCCACGGGGCCGCTGCACCTCGGTCACACCCGCTGGGCCGCCCTCGGTGACTCGATGCACCGGCTGCTGCTGGCCTCCGGGGCCGACGTCAAGGCCGAGTACTACATCAACGACGCCGGGGCGCAGATGGACAAGTTCGCCGGGTCGGTGCTGGCGCGGGCCAAGGGGGAGCCGACCCCTGAGGGTGGTTATCCCGGCGCCTATGTCGACGACCTCGCGGCGCAGGTGCTCGCAGCCCAGCCGGACCTGCTCGAGCTGCCCGAGGACGAGGCGTTGGCCGTGACCCGGGCCGTGGCCTACCGGGCCCAGCTCAAGGACATCCAGGACACCCTCACCGACTTCGGCGTCACGTTCGACGTGTGGTTCTCCGAGGCCGAGCTGCACGCTTCGGGTGCGGTGGAGCGGGCCGTGGATCGCCTGCGCGAACAAGGGCACGTCTTCGACAAGGACGGTGCCATCTGGCTGCGCACCACGGACTTCGGCGACGACAAGGACCGCGTGCTCGTGCGCGCCAACGGGGAGCCCACGTACTTCGCCGCGGATGCCGCCTACTACCTGAGCAAGAAGGACCGCGGCTTCGACGAGAAGATCTACCTGCTGGGCGCCGACCACCACGGCTACATCAATCGGCTCAAGGCGATCGCGGCCTGCGCGGGCGACGACAAAGAGCACAACATCGAGGTCCAGATCGGCCAGCTGGTCAACCTCGGCGGCGCCAAGCTGTCCAAGCGGGCCGGCAACATCATCGAGCTGCGCGACCTGATCAACTGGATCGGGACCGACTCGATCCGCTACTCCCTCGCCCGCTACCC
Organism: Pedococcus sp. P2_D9; assembly: GCF_056404275.1. Classification (NCBI taxonomy): domain Bacteria; kingdom Bacillati; phylum Actinomycetota; class Actinomycetes; order Micrococcales; family Intrasporangiaceae; genus Pedococcus; species Pedococcus sp. P2_D9. The sequence goes on along the minus strand of NZ_JBFUEI010000004.1, from coordinate 581,035 downwards.
CGCCGACAGCCCGCTGTCGCTCGAGGGGGAGGAGCTGCGCAAGCAGACCAACGACAACCCCGTGTTCTACGTGCAGTACGCCCACGCCAGGACCTCCAACGTGGCGCGGCTCGCCAACGAGGACGGGGTGCTGCGGCAGGACGGGTTCGACCCGTCCCTGCTGACCGACCCGACCGAGGCGTCGCTGCTGGCGATCCTCGGCGACTTCCCGCGGGTCGTGGCCCACGCAGCCCACCTGCGTGAGCCGCACCGGGTCGCCCGCTACCTCGAGGACCTCGCGGGGCACTTCCACAAGTGGTACGACACGTGCCGCGTGCGGCCGATGACCGCCGACGAGGAGCTCACCGACGTCCACCGCACCCGGCTGTGGCTCAACGACGCCACCCGCCAGGTCTTGGCCAACGGACTGGACCTCCTGGGGGTCTCCGCACCCGACAGGATGTAGCCCATGCGCGCTCACGAGGCTGGAGCCCTCCACGCCGAGGGATACGGCGGACCGCCGCACTGGCTGCCGTGGCCCACCGACGTCATGGAGCTGCTGCCGCAGCTCTGGCCACAGACGATCGGTCGTGATGCGCAGGGCCGGCTGACCGTCGGTGGGCTCGACGTGGTGAGCATCGCGCGCGAGTTCGGCACCGCGGCATACGTCGTCGACGAGGAGGACTTCCGCGCCCGGGCGCGGGCCTTCCGCGACGAGTTCGCCGAGCCGTTCGCGGAGCTCGGCGGGGTCGACGTGTTCTATGCCGGCAAGGCGTTCCTGTGTACCGAGGTGGCACGGTGGGTGGCCGACGAGGGCCTGTGCCTCGACGTCTGCTCGGGTGGTGAGCTGGCGGTGGCGCAGCGGGCGGGCTTCCCTGCGGAGCGGATCGGGTTGCACGGCAACAACAAGTCGGTGGCCGAGATCCGCCAAGCACTGGACTACGGCGTGGGACGGATCGTCGTCGACTCGTTCGAGGAGATCGACCGCGTCGCCGACGTCGCCGGCGAGCTCGGCGTCCGGGCCCCCGTCATGGTGCGCGTCACGGTCGGGGTCGAGGCGCACACCCACGAGTTCATCGCCACCGCCCACGAGGACCAGAAGTTCGGCTTCTCCCTGGCGGGGGGCAAGGCTGCCGAGGCGGTCAGCCGCATCCTCGCGCACGGCGACCGGCTCGAGCTCCTGGGACTGCATTCCCACATCGGCAGCCAGATCTTCGACACCGCAGGCTTCGAGGTCTCGGCCCGGCGCCTGATCGGGTTGCATGCCGAGGTAGCGAGAGAGCACGGCCTCCACCTGCCCGAGCTGGACCTCGGTGGCGGCTACGGGATCGCGTACACCACCGAACACACCCCGCTGTCACCCCGCGAGCTGGGTGAACAGATGGCCGACCTCGTCCGGCGCGAGCTCAAGGCGGTCGGCGACGGGAGTCCTGACACCCCCACGCCGAGGATCTCGATCGAACCGGGACGCGCCATCGTGGGCCCGAGCACCTTCACGCTCTACGAGGTCGGCACGGTCAAGGACGTCGATCTCGGCGGGGGGATGGCCCGCACGTACGTCTCGGTCGACGGCGGGATGAGCGACAACATCCGGACCGCCCTCTATGACGCCGACTACTCCTGCACGCTGGCCAGCCGCCGCTCGGACGCCGCGCCACGGCTTGCCCGCGTGGTCGGCAAGCACTGCGAGAGCGGCGACATCGTCGTCATGGACGAGTACCTGCCTGACGACATCACCGCGGGCGACCTGATCGCCGTCCCCGGCACGGGCGCCTACTGCCGCTCCATGGCCAGCCAGTACAACCACACCCCGCGACCCCCGGTGGTCGCCGTCCGCGACGGTCGGGCCCGGGTCCTCGTCCGCCGCGAGACCGTGGAGGATCTGCTGGCGCTGGACGTTGGCTGACGAAGGATTGGCGCGGATGGACGCGGCAGCGACAGTTCGTCCGGATGACGGAACAATGAGCGTCCACACCGTGGACACCGGCACGATGGCCGGGATCCGGGCACGATGGCCTGGATCCAGCAGCAGGCCCACCAGGGCGCGAGGAGCACGCAGTGAGGGAAGTCAGCGTGAGTGAGAGCGAGCAGGCAACGGCCGAGCGGCCGCTGAGGGTGGCACTGCTCGGGTGCGGTGTCGTCGGCTCGTCCGTGGCCCGGATGCTCACGCAGCACTCCGACGACCTCGCGGCCCGTGTGGGTCGGCCCCTCGAGCTGATCGGCATCGCGGTGCGCCGGGCCGGCAAGGACCGCTCCGACCTGCCCGTCGATCCCGCCCTCTTCACGACCGACGCCGAGTCGATCATCACCTCCGCCGACATCGTCATCGAGGTGATCGGGGGCATCGAGCCGGCCAGGACCCTCATCGAGCTGGCCATGAAGAACGGCGCCTCCGTGGTGTCCGCCAACAAGGCGCTGCTGGCCGAGGCGGGTCCCGCCCTGTACGCCGCCGCGGCAGAGCACGGCGTCGACCTCTACTACGAGGCCGCGGTCGCCGGGGCCATCCCGATCCTGCGGCCGATCCGCGAGTCGCTCGCCGGCGACGACGTGCGCAAGGTGCTCGGCATCGTCAACGGCACCACCAACTACGTCCTCGACAAGATGGACTCAACGGGCATGGGGTTTGCCGAGGCCGTCGAGCAGGCGCAGGCGCTCGGCTATGCCGAGGCCGACCCGACAGCCGACGTCGAGGGCTTCGACGCCGCCGCCAAGGCCGCCATCCTCGCCTCGCTCGCCTTCCACACGCGCGTCTCCAGCGACCAGGTCTACCGCGAGGGGATCACCGAGGTGTCCGCTGCGGACATCCAGGCCGCACGCGAGATGGACTGTGTCGTCAAGCTTCTCGCGATCTGCGAGCGCACCGAGGTCGTCGGCGCCGACGGCAGGCTCGCGCCCGGCGTCAGCGTCCGGGTCCACCCGGCCATGATCCCTCGGTCGCACCCCCTCGGCGGTGTGCGCGATGCCTTCAACGCGGTCTTCGTGGAGGCCGATGCGGCCGGCCAGCTGATGTTCTACGGCAAGGGTGCCGGAGGTGACCCCACCGCCAGCGCCGTGCTCGGTGACGTGGTGGCCGTGGCCCGGCACCGCGTCGGCGGCGGTCGTGGCCCCGGCGAGTCGGCCTATGCCGACCTGCCCGTGCTCGACATGGGTCAGGCCCTCACGAGGTACCACATCAGCCTCGACGTGGCAGACCGCCCGGGCGTCCTCGCCCAGGTCGCGACGGCGTTCGCCGAGCACGGCGTGTCGATCGAGACGGTCCGCCAGCACCTCATCGCCGCCGACCCGGACAGCCCCGACGGCGACGCCGCCGAGACCCGCGCCAACCTCATCGTCGTGACGCACATCGCCCCAGACGCCGCCCTCGCGGCGACCGTCGAGGCCCTCGCCGGGCTCGACACCGTCCGCGAGGTCGTGTCGGTCATGCGGGTCGAGGGGGAGTGATGGCCGGGCTGTGGCGCGGGGTGATCCGCGAGTATGCCGATCGGTTGCCGATGCTCCAGGGCGCACCTGTGGTGACGCTCCAGGAGGGCGGCACGCCGCTGATCCCCGCGGAGCACCTGTCCGAGCTCACCGGGGCACAGGTCTTCGTGAAGTACGAGGGACTGAACCCGACGGGGTCCTTCAAGGACCGGGGGATGACGGCGGCGATCTCGCTGGCCGCAAAGCACGGCGCCAAGGCCGTGATCTGCGCGTCGACCGGCAACACCAGCGCCAGCGCGGCGGCCTATGCCACCAAGGCGGGCATGGCCTGCGCGGTGCTCGTCCCCGACGGCAAGATCGCCATGGGCAAGCTCAGCCAGGCGATCGCGCACGGCGCGACCCTGCTCCAGGTGGACGGCAACTTCGACGACTGCCTCACGCTGGCTCGCAAGCTGGCCGAGTCCTATCCCGTCGAGCTGGTCAACTCGGTCAACCCCGCGCGGATCGAGGGCCAGAAGACCGCCTCCTTCGAGGTCGTTGACGCGCTCGGCGACGCCCCCGACATCCACTGCCTCCCGGTGGGCAACGCGGGCAACATCACCGCCTACTGGAAGGGCTACCGCGAGTACCACCGCGGCAGCGAGCAGCCCGGCCCGGCGACGAGGCTCCCGCAGATGTGGGGCTTCCAGGCGGCCGGCGCCGCACCCATCGTCCTGGGACATCCCGTCGACGACCCCGACACGATCGCCACGGCGATCCGCATCGGCAACCCCGCGTCGTGGAAGCAGGCCGAGGCCGCCCGCGACGAGTCCGGCGGCCGCATCGAGTCCGTCACCGACGAGCAGATCCTCAGCGCGCACCGGATCCTCTCGGCGCGCGAGGGCATCTTCGTCGAGCCCGGCTCGGCGGCGTCGGTCGCCGGCCTCCTGCAGGCTGCCGAGGCCGGACACGTCCCCGCCGGTGCCACCATCGTCTGCACGGTCACCGGGCACGGGTTGAAGGACCCGCAGTGGGCGCTCAGGAACGCCGACGGCTCCGACGTCACCCCGACGCGGGTGCCGGTGGACGCCTTCACGGCCGCGCAGGCCCTGGGGCTGCAGGACTGATGGGCGAGCTCCTCGCCGGCAGCTCCGTGCAGGTGCGGGTGCCGGCCAGCAGCGCGAACCTGGGGCCGGGCTTCGACTCGGTCGGGCTGGCCCTCGGACTCTGGGACACCTGCGTCGCGACCGTGACCGACGAGCCAGGCGTGCGGGTCGACGTCGAGGGCGAGGGCGCCGACGAGGTCCCCCGCGATGCCAGCCACCTGGTCGTCTGCGCCATGCTGCGGGCGTGGGAGGAGCTCGGCACCCAGCCTGCCGCCGGACTGCACCTGCAGTGCCGCAACGAGGTGCCGCACGGGCGCGGACTGGGGTCCTCCGCCACGGCGATCGTGACCGGAATCGTTGCGGCACAAGCACTTCACGACGTATGCCGCGGGGTCACCGATCCGCCCGACCTCACCTTCACCAACGACCTCGCGGCCCGCCTCGAAGGGCATCCGGACAACTCGTCGGCGTCGGTGTACGGAGGTCTCACGCTGTCCTGGGCCGACTCGCCCGAGGGCGGCACCCAGACCCTTCGCCTCCAGCCCCATCGCGACGTGCGTGCGCTGGTGCTCGTCCCCGCGGCCCAGCTGTCCACCGCGAAGGCACGGTCGGTCCTGCCGACCCACATCCGGCACGGTGACGCCGCCCTGAACTCGGCCCGCGCGGCCCTGCTCGTCCAGGCGTTGACCAGCCAGCCGGCATACCTGCTGGCGGCGACCCGGGAGTGGCTGCACCAGGAGGCGCGCAGGGACTCCTTCCCGGCGTCCATGGCCGTCGTCGACGAGCTGCGCGACCGCGGCCACGCAGCCGTGATCTCGGGGGCCGGACCCTCGGTGCTCGTCCTCACCACCGACGACCGGGTGTCCGCCATCGCCGGGGAGGCTGGCGACTCGTGGCAGGTCCTCGACCCGGGCATCCCGGAGACAGGTGCGCAGGTCAGGCGCCTGCGACACGGAGGGGACATTCTGGGCAGTCGGGACTGACGCAAGCGCCAACGGTGTTACATTGGGTGCGCACTCGCAGCCGATGCCTCCTCTTGCGCATCCAGCAGCGAACTGCACCCACCACATGTCGGCGGCCTTCGTGCTGCCACGCCTCCCTGTGCTGCATGTGGCTCCATCGGTCAGCACTTCTGACCCAAGCACCGGTCCGGGATCTGAACACCGGACCGCGAACGAGGGGGAAGGATCCTTCGTGACAGACACCACCACTCTCGACTCTGCGGGTTCGCAGGACGAGAAGCCGCGCCGCTCCGGCGCACTGAGCACCATGAAGGTTGCCGAGCTCCAGGGCCTGGCCGCCAGCATGGGCATCACCGGCACCGCCAAGATGCGCAAGGGTGACCTCGTCACCGCCATCAAGGACCGCCAGTCCGGAGCAGGAGCGCCGGCACGCCGGACCGCCCCGCAGCAGGAGCGTCCGGCCCGGGCCGAGGCGCCCGCCACCGACCAGCAGGCCGGCAGTGAGCAGCAGTCAGGGCAGGAGTCGGGCCCGCAGTCCCGCACCGCGCGCGGCGACCGTGCCGAGCGCGGCGACCGCGCCGACCGCGCCGACCGTGCCGAGCAGGGCGACCGCGCCGACCGTGCCGAGCAGGGCGACCGCGCCGAGCAGGGCGAGCAGGGCGACCGGGACGAGCGCCCACAGGGCGAGCGCCCGAACCGCAACCGGGCCGACCGGGCAGCGCGCCTGCAGGCTCAGCGCCAGAACCGCGAAGGCGCGCGCGACGGCGACCAGCAGGACCGTGGACCGGACCGCGACCAGCAGGACCGTGGACCGGACCGCGACCAGGTGGGCCGCGACCAGAACCGTGACCAGAACCGCGACCAGGACCGGGACCAGAACCGGGACCAGAACCGGGACGCAGCACAGGCCCGCGACAACCGCGACGACCGTTTCCAGGGTGACCGACGCGAGCGTCAGCAGGCCGACCGACAGAACCGCGACGACCGTTTCCAGGGCGACCGGGACAACCGGGACAACCGCGACGACCGCGACGACCGGGGTGGCCGCCAACAGGGCGGGGCGGCCGGTCAGGGCCAGCAGGGCGGCCAGCGCAACCAGGGTCAGCAGGGTCAGCAGGGCCAGCAGGACCAGCAGGGCTACGACGACGACGGCGACGGCCGCGGCGGACGTCGCCGCAACCGCAACCGGAACCGCAACCGTGACAAGCGCGGGCAGCGCGGCGACTACGGCAGCGACTACGAGAACGAGCCGATGGTCGAGGAGGACGACGTCCTCGTGCCCGTCGCGGGCATCCTCGACGTGCTCGACAACTACGCCTTCGTCCGCACCTCCGGCTACCTGCCGGGCCCCGGCGACGTCTACGTCCCGCTCGGCATGGTCAAGAAGAACGGCATGCGCAAGGGTGACGCGGTCACCGGTGCCGTGAAGGCCCAGCGCGAGGACTCCCAGCAGAACCAGCGGCAGAAGTTCAACGCGCTGGTGCGCCTCGACACCGTCAACGGGATGACCCCCGACGATGCCCGCAAGCGGGTCGAGTTCGGCAAGCTCACGCCGCTGTACCCCCAGCAGCGCCTGCGCCTCGAGACCGAGCCGGGCATCCTCACCACCCGCGTGATCGACCTCGTCGCGCCGATCGGCAAGGGCCAGCGCGGCCTCATCGTCGCCCCGGCCAAGGCCGGCAAGACGATGGTCATGCAGGCCATCGCGAACGCCATCACGACGAACAACCCCGAGTGCCACCTGATGGTCGTGCTCGTGGACGAGCGTCCCGAGGAAGTCACCGACATGCAGCGCGCGGTCAAGGGTGAGGTCATCTCCTCGACCTTCGACCGACCCGCCGAGGACCACACGACGGTCGCCGAGCTCGCGATCGAGCGGGCCAAGCGTCTCGTCGAGATGGGCCACGACGTGGTCGTGCTGCTCGACTCGATCACCAAGCTGGGTCGCGCCTACAACCTCTCCGCCCCGGCTAGCGGGCGCATCCTGTCCGGTGGTGTCGACTCCGCGGCGCTCTACCCGCCGAAGAAGTTCTTCGGGGCCGCGCGCAACATCGAGAACGGCGGTTCGCTGACGATCCTCGCGACCGCCCTCGTCGAGACCGGGTCCCGCATGGACGAGGTCATCTTCGAGGAGTTCAAGGGCACCGGGAACATGGAGCTCAAGCTCGACCGTGGTCTGGCCAACCGCAGGATCTTCCCTGCGGTCGACATCAACAACTCAGGCACCCGCAAGGAGGAGATCCTCCTGTCGGGCGACGAGCTCAAGATCATGTGGAAGCTCCGGAGGGTCTTGGCCGCGCTCGACCAGCAGCAGGGGATCGAGCTCCTGATCGACCGGCTCAAGAAGACCAAGAGCAACATGGAGTTCCTCATCCAGGTCCAGCAGAACTCGTCCATCCGCCTGGATGACGGCGACAAGGACTGACTCCGACCGGACTTGTCGGCACGACAGCCGGCCTGACAACCGGCACGACAGCCGGCACGACAAACGGCACGACAACGGGCTGGGGTCCGCCACCAGGTGGTGTCGGACCCCAGTTGCGTGTCTCACGGCCTAGCATGGGTACGCGCACCACCAACTGCACGACGACCGAAGGGAATGGCAGTGACCGCGGCAGAGGCAATCCGAGTGCTCGTCGCTGACGACGACCCGGATATTCGCGATCTCGTCGAGTTCAAACTCACCCAAGCCGGTTATGCCGTGCAGGCTGTTCCCGACGGACTGAGCGCCTGGGAGGCGTTCCAGGCCGAGGCGCCGGCGCTCGTCATCCTCGACGTGATGATGCCCGGCCTCTCGGGCATCGACGTCCTGCGCAAGATCCGGGACAGCGGTGCCGCCACCGTCCCGGTCCTGTTGCTCAGCGCGAAGTCGCGAGACAGCGACGTCGACACCGGCTTCGCCGTCGGCGCCGACGACTACGTCATCAAGCCATTCAGTCCACGAGAGCTGTTGCACCGGGTCAACGGGATCCTGGCGCGCGTCCGGTGACCCGGCACGACCTGCTGTGGGCCTCCTCAGCTCTGGTCCTGCTGGCCTGTCTTGCCCTGGTGCTGCTCATCGTGCTCACCAAGGTGTCGCGCACCGTCCGCGAGCGACGCACCGCTGAGCTCGTCGCACCCCATCGTGCGCACCTGCTCGCTGTCGCCTCCGGTGAGGACGATGACGGGAGCCATCGTGACGCCCTCATGGAGGTGGACGGTCCCGCCCGCGAGGCAGTGGATGACGTCGTCCTCGAGCTCCTGGGCAAGGTGCGCGGGGTCCCGGCAGAGGAGCTGGCGTCGGTGCTCCTCGTCCATGGCGCCGTGGACCGCGCACCCCACGACCTGCGCGACCGCAGCACCCTGCGTCGGGCACGGGCGGCGCACATCCTCGGCCTGTGCCATGTGGGCACGGCGCTGCCGCTGCTCGTCCAGGCGCTCGGCGACCCCGCGCCAGAGGTCCGCGTCGCCGCGACCAGGGCCCTGGGCCGGCTCGGCGAGCCGACGGCGTCGGCCGCCCTGCTCGTGGCCGTCGGGGCCGAGCGCGTGGTCCCGGCCGGGCCCGCTGCTGACGCCCTCGAAGGAATGGGGGTCGGCATCTCCGGATCGCTGGTGAACGCCCTGTCGGCGAGCAGCCCGACCACTCGCACGGTCGCGGCATACCTCAGCGGGGAGGGCAGCTTCTCGCGGTCCCTGGACGCGCTGCGCGTCGCCCTGGCGAGCGACGACGACCACACCGTGCGTGAGGCGGCGGCGGTCGCCCTCGGACGGATGGGCCGGGCCGAGGACGTGGCGGGGCTCCTGCGCCAGACCGCAGCGGACCGGCCACGATCACTGCGTCGGGCTTGCGCCGCGGCCTTGGGTGAGCTCGGCGAACCCTCTGCCGTCGACGGTCTGGGCGAGCTGCTGGGCGACCCGGATCCGCGGTTGGCCGAGATGGCGGCCACCTCGCTCCTTGCCCTGGGCCCGGCCGGGCGTGCCGTGCTCGAGTCGGCGCCGACCAACGCGTCTGTCGAGACGGCACTGGCCCTGGCCCGCCTGAAGGGGAGCGCGGCGTGAGCTGGGAGGGCTCCGTCGACGGCCTCCGGGCCGCGGTGGTCTGGGTGATGGACTTCAGCTCGGTGCCGATCCTTGTCTACTTCGCGGTCATCAACCTCTCCTACCTCCTGCTGATCGTCCTGGCCAGCATCGACTTCCGGGCCCAGCACCGCCGTCGCGAGGCCGTGGTCGAGACCTTCGGTGGTGCGCTGACCCCGGGGGTCTCACTCCTCGTGCCGGCCCACAACGAGGAGATGGGCATCGTGACCTCGGTGCAGGCGCTGCTCTCACTGCGCTATCCCCGGCACGAGGTGGTCGTCGTCGACGACGGCAGCTCCGACGCGACCTTCGAGCGACTGCGCGCGGCCTTCGACCTGGTCCCCATCCCGCGCGAGATCCCGCAGGACGTCCCGATCCGGGCGCGGATCATCGACGTGCACGTGCCCCGTGACGGTCGGACCCGGCTGCTCGTGGTGCGCAAGGAGAACTCCGGCCGGTCCGAGGCGATCAACGTGGCCCTCAACGCGGCCACCGAACCACTCGTCGCCATGATCGACGCCGACTCCATCCTCGAGCCCGACGCCCTGCTCCGGGTGACGCAGCCATTCGCCGACGACCCGATCCGCATGGTGGCGGCCGGGGGTGCCATCCGGCCCGTCAACGGCAGTCGGGTCGTCTCCGGGCGCATCGTCAAGGTCCAGATGCCGAAGCCGTGGCTGGCCCGCATCCAGGTGGTCGAGTACCTCCGCGCGTTCCTGCTCGGCCGGACCGGGTGGTCGCGTTTCGGGGCCCTCATCCTGATCAGCGGGGCGTTCGGCCTGTTCCGCCGCGACGTCGTCGTCGAGGTCGGTGGGCTCGACCCCGACAGCATCGGTGAGGACTTCGAGCTGGTCCTGCGCATCCACCGCAAGCTGCACGACGAGAAACGCGACTACCGCGTCGGGTTCGTCCCGGAGCCGGTCCTGTGGACCGAGGTCCCCTCGACCTTCTCGGTGCTGCGCAACCAACGGCGACGCTGGCACCGCGGGCTGTGGGAGACCCTGTGGGCCTACCGCGGCATGCTGCTGCGGCCCCGCTACGGCAAGGTCGGCCTGATCGCGTTGCCCTACTACTGGGTCTTCGAGCTCTTCGCCCCGCTGCTGGAGTTCTTTGGCATCATCATCGTGCCGCTCGCGCTGGTCCTCGGCGTGGTCAACATCCCCTACGCGCTGCTGTTCCTCGCGCTGGCCTACGGTCTCGCGGTCCTCGTGACGCTGTCGGCCATGGCCGCCGAGGAGTGGTCGTTCCACCGTCACGAACGGTGGCGCGACCTCGGGCTCACCCTGGTCGCGTCGGTGCTGGAGAACGTCGGCTACCGCCAGCTCACCGTGTGGTGGCGCCTCGAGGGCTGGTGGGCGAGCTTGCGGCGCAAGAAGCAGGTGTGGGGTGTGATGACCCGCACCGGCTTCGGCGAGGCGGGCGAGTGACCAAGCTCGGCAGCCGTTCGGTCTCCGGACAGCTCAGGGTCCTCGGGCTCTCGCTGGTCCTGTTGTTCCCCATCGTCGCGATCGCGTCGCTCTCGAACATCACCAGCCAGAGTCGCGACGTCCAGGCGCTGACGCTGTCCTACGGCCCCGCCTTCGACGCCAACAACGCCGTCCTCATCGAGATGACCGAGGCCAACGCCGGGTGGAGCCAGCTGATCGGCGGCTCCGCCCCGCTGACGCGCTACGACCTCAAGCGCGAGCCGGTCTCCGCGGACCTCGCCACCATCGAGCGCGCCCTGAGGTCCCCGACGATCCGCGCCGAGACCCGCTCGACGTATGCCGCGTTGCTGGGCACTCAGCGCGCTGCCGTCGACGCGTGGTTCAAGGCGGCGCGGGCAGCCGAGGTCGGCGCGCAGGGCACCCCGTCGGCGCGCAGCGTCCTCGAGGCCGACGCGATCGACCGGTTCCGGCAGTTCCGCGCCAGCAACCGGGGTCTGCACGAGGAAATCCGACTCGAGCGGGACGCGGCTCGGGAGGGCGCGCGGGACTCGGTCCAGAGGATCGTGGCGATCGCGGCCGGCACCATGGTGCTGGCCATGGCCATCGTGCTCGGTGGGTGGCGGCTGCTGGAGCGATCGGTCAGCGGCCCGCTGGAGCGGTTGCGATCGGTCGTCGAGCGCCAGCGTGACGGTGACCGCGACGCCCTGGCCGACGTCGAAACCGGCGCCGCGGAAGTTCGCGGACTGGCTGCCGACTTCAACGGACTGACCCGCTCCAACCAGGTGCTCCAGGAGCAGCAGTCGGTCGTCCTGCTCGCCCACCAGCTGGTGCTCGACGTCGCCCGGGTGGTGCACGGGGCGCCGGACATCGACTCCGCCCTGCACACCGTCTGCGCGATGCTCGGGCAGGGCCTGTCCGTCGACCGGATCATGCTCTACACCCACGACGAGTCGGGGGTGATCGACCAGCGGACCCAGTGGCACCGTGACGACCTGCCCGACCTCGGGGCGCTGCCACCATCCCTCGCCGGCGAGGTCAAGGAAGTCGGGGACGAGCTGCGCCGCGAAGCCACCGTGTTCGTCCTCTCGGACTTCCTCCACGCAGAGGTCCAGACACAGGACCGCGCCGGGCGGTTCTACCGCGCCACCGGCGCCAAGTCGCTCCTCATGGTGCCCGTGGGCATCGGCGAGCAGGGCCTGGGCGTGTTGTCCCTGATGACGGTCGACACCCCGAGGCGCTGGCGCCGCTACGAGATCCAGGCAGTCCAGCAGTGTGCGGGCTACGTCGCCCAGTCCATCGTCGACCTTCGGCTGCGCGAGATGCGCGAGGCGCAGGTCGACCAGCTCACCGCACTCGACCGGCAGAAGACCGACTTCATGGCCACCGTGTCCCACGAGCTGCGGACGCCGCTGACCTCCATCAACGGCTACCTCGAGCTCCTCGAGGACGGTGACTTCGGCGACCTCTCCACGGCACAACGTGGTGCCCTCGACATCATCGGACGCAACGCCAGCAGGTTGCGCGGCCTCATCGAGGACCTCCTCGTGCTCAACAAGATCGAGGCCACCGGGTTGCAGTCCTCGGTCGAGGAAGTCGCCGTGGACGAGCTGGTGGCGGACGTCGCCGACATGCTGCGCCCCGTGGCCGACGCGGCCGGCGTCACGCTGGTCGTCGAACCCATCGACCCCCAGCTCCTGATCCGGGTCGACCGGGGTCAGCTGGAGCGCAGCCTCATCAACCTCGGGTCGAACGCGGTCAAGTTCACCAGGTCCGGCGGGCAGGCAACCATCGGCGCAGCGGAAGCCAACGGTCGCGTCGTCGTCACGGTGGCCGACACCGGCATCGGCATCCCCGAGGGGGACCTGCCGCAGCTGTTCGGCCGCTTCTTCCGCGCCTCGAACGCCACAGCCGCCGCGATCCCCGGCACGGGTCTGGGGCTGGCAATCGTGCGGGCCATCGTCGAGGGCCACGGTGGCGAGCTGTCCATCGACTCGGTCGAGGGCGAGGGCACCGTCATCCGGGTGGCCCTGCCGACGGGGAATGTCGGCACCCTGTCCACCGTTTAGGAGATGTGCGCCGCTCTCTGGCACACTTGACTGCTGACCGGTTCACGGCATGGACACGTCCAGGGCAACCCGCCCAGCCGACCCGGCCACATGACTCAAGGAGCACGTTTTGCAGAAGGACATCCACCCCGAGTACGTCGAGACCACGGTCACCTGTACCTGTGGGTCCACGTTCACCACTCGCAGCACCGCGACCTCCGGCCAGATCCGCGCCGAGGTGTGCTCGCAGTGCCACCCGTTCTACACCGGCAAGCAGAAGATCCTCGACACCGGTGGCCGCGTGGCCCGGTTCGAGGCCCGCTACGGCAAGAAGGCTGCTGCCGAGAGCAAGTAGCTTTCCCGATGCGCCGGTCCTGACCTCTGGGGTCAGGGCCGGCGCATTGCTTTCCCCGCCTCGCCGTCCCTGCCACGTCGCCGTCCGCGCACCACCACCCGGCACCACCACCCGCACGACCTCAGGAGCCCTCATGTTGGAGTCCGCTGCAGCGCTCGTCCAGGAGCATGCCGACCTCGAGAAGCAGCTGGCGGATCCCGAGGTCTTCGGCGACCAGAACCTGGTCCGCAAGCTGAACAAGAGGTATGCCGCGCTGGCGCCGACCGTCGCGGCATACCACGCGTGGCATGCTGCGACCGACGACTTGGCGGCTGCGCGCGAGCTCGCCAAGGAGGACGAGGGTTTCGCCGCCGAGGTGCCCGGGCTCGAGGCACGTCTCACCCAGACCGAGGACACCCTCCGCAGGCTGCTCATCCCGCGCGACCCCGACGACGACCGCGACGTGATCCTCGAGGTGAAGGCCGGTGAGGGTGGCGAGGAGTCGGCCCTGTTCGCCGGCGACCTGTTGCGGATGTACCTGCGGTTCGCTGAGCGGCGCGGGTGGAAGACCGAGGTCATCGACGCGACCGAGTCCGACCTGGGCGGCTACAAGGACGTGCAGGTGGCGGTGAAGGCCAAGGGCACGCCGGCGCTGGGGGAGGGCCCCTGGGCGAGGCTGAAGTACGAGGGCGGCGTGCACCGCGTGCAGCGGGTGCCCGTCACGGAGAGCCAGGGCCGGATCCACACGTCCGCGGCCGGGGTCCTGGTCATGCCCGAGGCGGAGGAGGTCGAGGTCACCATCGACGCCAACGACCTCAAGATCGACGTCTACCGCTCGTCCGGGCCCGGCGGCCAGTCGGTCAACACAACCGACTCGGCTGTGCGGATCACCCACCTGCCGACGGGGGTGGTGGTGTCCTGCCAGAACGAGAAGAGCCAGCTCCAGAACAAGGAGTCGGCGATGCGGGTGCTGCGCGCTCGGCTCCACGCTGTCGCCAAGGAGGCCGCCGACGCCGAGGCGAGTGCGGCCCGACGGAGCCAGATCCGCACGGTCGACCGCTCGGAGCGGATCCGCACCTACAACTTCCCCGAGAACCGGCTGTCCGACCACCGCACGGGCTTCAAGTCCTACAACCTCGACGCCGTGCTCGACGGCGACCTCGAGGCAGTGGTCCAGTCCGCCGTCGACGCCGACGAGGCCGCGCAGATGGCGGCCGTCGCCGAGGGCGCCGGTCAGTGACGACCTTGCGATCGGAGGTCGTGCGGGCCACGGCTGAGCTCGCCGAGGAGGGTGTGCCCTCGCCCGAGGCGGACGCCGTCGCCCTGGCCGCGTTCGCCCTCGGCAGCGATGTCGCGGAGGTCAGGCGTCGCATGGTGATGCTCGACGAGGCCGATCCCGGTTTCCTCGATCGCTACGCAGGTCTGGTCGCGGAACGTGGTGCACGGATCCCGTTGCAACACCTGACCGGGCGGGCGGGGTTCCGCCGGCTCGAGCTCAGCGTGGGGCCCGGCGTCTTCGTGCCGCGGCCCGAGACCGAGTTCGTCGCCGGGCTGGCCATCGACGCCGCACTCGCACTGGAGGCGCCGCTGGTGGTGGACCTGTGCACCGGTTCGGGCGCGATCGCGCTCGCGGTCGCCGACGAGGTGCCGGCCGCGACCGTGTATGCCGTGGAGCTGGGTCGCGAGGCGCACGCCTGGGCCGAGCGCAACGTCGCCGACTCCGGCCTCGCGGTCGACCTGCGTCAGGGCGACGCCACCGAGGCCCTCCCCGAGCTGGAGGGGACGGTCGACGTGGTCGTGTCGAACCCGGCCTACATCCCGCTCGGCATGGTGCCGCTCGATCCCGAGGTCCGCGACCACGATCCCGAGCTCGCGCTCTATGGCGGCAGCGAGGACGGTCTTGCCATCCCCCTGGCTGTGGCGGCGCGCGCGGCTGTGCTGCTGCGCCACGGTGGGTTGCTGGTCATCGAGCACGCCGACAGCCAGGGAGTCACGCTGCCGGGTGCCCTGCGCCGGACCGGCGAGTGGACCGAGGTGGCCGACCACGACGACCTGACCGGTCGTCCGCGAGCCACCACCGCCATCCGGGCCTGACCCCGGCGCCGCGGCCCGGGTCGCAACGACAGCCCCGTCCGACCCGACGGCCGTCAGCGCAACAGGTAGAACCGCCAGAACCCGAAGTCCTCGATCGGCAGCACCTCGAGGGAGCTGAAGCCGGCCTGCTCGGCATAGCGACGAAGGGTCGAGGGACGCATCACCGTGCCCGTGCCGACGCTGTCGTGGCCGGACATGCCGTCGGGCAGGCAGATCAGCAGGCTGTAGCCGTACATGACGCGCTCGAGCTCGTCGCCGTCCGGCGCGAACTCCTCGGCGACTGCCTCGTCCATCACCACCATGAAGCCGTTCGGCGCGAGCGAGGCCCGCGCGGCGGCCAGCACCTCCACCGGGCGGGGCATGTCGTGGACGCACTCGAAGGCGAACGCCGCGGTGAACTGCCCCACCGGCATACCTGCGGCGTCACCGGCCGTGAACGTGACCCGGTCGGCCACGCCCTGCTCCGCGGCGTTGGCGGTGGCCATCGCCACCGAAGGGGCGTCGATGTCGTACCCGTGGACCGTGGCGCCGGGATAGGCCTTGGCCAGCGCGATGCTGGACCAGCCGGCCCCGCAGCCGACATCGGCGATCGTTGCCCCGGGAGCCGACAGGGGATCGTGCACGGACGGGACCGCGGCCAGGGCGTCAGCGAGCCGCAGCTCGTACCACGGCCGGTTGGCATCGGCCTGGGACTCACGGGCATCGGTCCCGAGCTGGTCCCAGCTCACCCCACCGCCGTGACGGTAGGCGTCGAGCAACCCGCCGAGCTGCGGACCCACGGCCGCGAACATGCGCRCCACGGGAGCCAGGTAGCTCAGGCTGCTCTCGTCCGTCAGCACCTCCTGGGCGGCCGCCGGGATCGAGTAGACGCGGGAGTCAGGGTCGTCGTCGGGGCGGTCGAGGGCCAGCAGGCCCGTCACGGCCTGCTGCTCCAGCCACTCGCGCGCGTACCGTGGGTGGGTGCCGGTGCGTTCGGCGAGGTCCGGTGCCGTGGCCGGTCCGTCAGCAGCGAGGGTGCGGTACCAGCCGAGCCGGTCGCCGAGGTAGATGGACATGATGTCGGCGGTGCCGAGCAGGGCCCCGAAGATCCGTTCGGCGAGCTCGTCGGTGGTCGGAGTCGTCGGCGGGGGCGTCGTGGGGGGCAAGGTGGTGTTGCTCATCCCGACATGGTGCCGCCGCTCGTGGGGCCCTGCCCTCGGCCACCTGACGTACTGACCTGCGACGGGTCCTAGGCTGGCGAGCATGAGTCCGGTCTATGACTGCAGCACCGAAGAAGGCCGTGTCGAGGGCGTCGCCAAGGCGGTCGAGGCGGTCCGCGCCGGGGAGATCGTCGTCCTGCCCACCGACACGGTCTACGGCGTCGGTGCCGACGCGTTCTCGGCCGAGGCGGTGGCGTCCCTGCTAGCTGCGAAGGGACGCGGTCGCGAGATGCCTCCGCCGGTGCTGGTGCCCAGCGTGCGCACCGTCGACGGGCTGGCGACCGACGTGCCGGCCTGGGCGCGCGACCTGATCCGCGAGTTCTGGCCAGGGCCACTCACCCTGGTCTTCAAGGCCCAGTCCTCGCTGATGTGGGACCTGGGCGAGACCAACGGCACCGTCGCGCTGCGGATGCCCCAGGACGACATCGCGCTCGCAGTGCTGAGCGAGGTGGGGCCGATGGCGGTGACGAGCGCCAACCTCACCGGCCAGCCGGCGGCCACGACCGTCACGGCGGCGGCCTCCCAGCTCGGTGCGGCCGTGACCGTCTACCTCGACGGCGGGCCGACCACGAGCACCGAGGTGTCGACGATCCTGGACTGCACCGGCGAGGAGTTCGTCCTGCTCAGGGCGGGAGCCATCACTGTCGAGCAGATCAGGGCCGTGCTCGAGACCGAGGACGCCTCGGAGGACGACGCGTCGGGCACCCCCGAGGACGCACACGACGAGGCAATAGAGTTGCCTGCGGATCCCACCGTCGACAGCCCCCTGCCAGGAGACACCCATGAGCGCTGACACCTTCTACGGTTCCGACTTCGGTGCCCTCGAGTCGTTCGATCCCGAGATCGCGGGGGTGCTCGTTTCCGAGCTCGACCGCATCCGCGGAGGTCTCCAGCTGATCGCGTCGGAGAACATGTCGAGCCCCCGGGTGCTCACGGCACTGGGCTCCACGCTGTCCAACAAGTACGCCGAGGGCTACCCGGGTCGCCGCTACTACGGCGGCTGCTCCGAGGTCGACAAGGCCGAGATCCTCGCGATCGAGCGGTGCAAGGCCCTGTTCGACGCCGACCACGCCAACGTCCAGGCGCACTCCGGCGCCAGCGCCAACCAGGCGGTCTACGGCGCGTTCATGCAACCCGGCGACACCATCCTCGCGATGGCCCTGCCGATGGGCGGCCACCTCACGCACGGCACCAAGGTGTCCTTCTCCGGCAAGTGGTTCAATGCCGTGCACTACGGCGTCGACAAGCAGACCGAGAACATCGACTACGCCGAGGTCGAGCGCCTCGCCAAGGAGCACCGACCCAAGGTCATCCTCGCCGGCGGGTCGGCGATCCCACGGCTCATCGACTTCGAGTTCTTCCGCAAGCTGGCCGACGAGATCGGCGCGATCTTCTGGGTCGACGCCGCCCACTTCATCGGCCTCGTCGCAGGCAAGGCGATCCCCAGCCCCGTGCCCTACGCCGACGTCGTCAGCTTCACGACCCACAAGGTGCTGCGCGGACCACGCTCGGGCGCTCTCGTCTGCAAGGAGGAGCACGCGGCCAAGCTCGACAAGGCCGTCTTCCCGATGATGCAGGGCGGCCCCCAGATGCACACGATCGCGGCCAAGGCGGTCAACTTCAAGGAGTGCGCGACTCCTGAGTACCAGGCCTACGCCAAGCAGGTCATCGAGAACGCCTCTGTCCTCGCGACCTCGCTGGGTGAGCGGGGGATCCGTCCGACGACCGGCGGCACGGACACCCACCTGAGCCTGCACGACCTCCAGGGTGTGGGCGTCACCGGCGCCGACGCCGAGGCGCGGGCCGACGCCGCGGGCATCGTCCTCAACAAGAACGCCATCCCGTTCGACCCGCAGAAGCCCAACATCGCCAGCGGCATCCGCGTCGGCACGCCGTGCGTGACCACCCAGGGCATGGGCACCGACGAGATGCGCGAGATCGCCGAGCTGATCGCCAAGGCCGTCACGGAGGGTGACGCCGACCCCGACCACGCCGTCTCCAAGGAGGTCCGCGCCAGTGTCACGGACCTCGTCACCAGGTTCCCGGCCTACCCTCGAGGCTGAGTCCCGACCCACCCGAGCTCTGGGAGACACGCCTAGGTGCGCGAGTACCTCCTCGTCCTGATGGTCGCCGCGGTGATCACGTATGCCGCGACGCCGCTGATGCGCGCTGTCGCGGTGCGGACGGGCGCCTTCACGCCGGTGCGTGACCGGGATGTCCACTCGACCCCGATCCCGCGGCTCGGGGGAGTGGCGATCTACCTGGGGTTCGCCGCCTCGATGGTCGCGGCGAGCCACCTGCCGTTCCTCGGCCAGGTCTTCCGGCTGGGGCCAGAGCTCCGGGGGGTGCTCGTGGGCGCCGGCATAGTCTGCGTGATCGGCGCGATCGACGACATCCGTGAGATGGACTGGTTGACCAAGATGGGCGGCCAGATGATCGCCGCGGGGATCATGGCCTTCAGCGGGGTGCTGCTCTACCAGCTGCCGATCGGCGGCGTGACCGTGCTCCCGCAGCCGATCATGGTGGGGCTGACGGTCTTTGCCGTCGTGCTGTTCACGAACGCGGTCAACTTCATCGACGGGCTCGACGGGCTGGCCGCCGGCGTCGTCGTGATCGCGGGTGCGGCGTTCTTCATCTACAGCTACGGCATCTCGCGCAGCTACGACCCGCCCAACGTCTTCTCGTCGGCGACCCTCATCTCGGCGGCGCTGATCGGCTGCTGCGTCGGGTTCCTCCCCCACAACTACCACCCGGCCCGGCTCTTCATGGGCGACTCGGGCGCCCTGCTGCTCGGGCTGCTGCTCGCCGCCGCGACGATCTCCACCACCGGAAACGTCACGCCCGCGCAGGTGAGCACGAACCCTGTCGCGGCGACCCTGTTGCCGCTGGTGGTCCCCGCGGCGATCATCCTGCTGCCCCTGGTCGACATCCTGCTGGCCGTGGTCCGCCGGACCCGGCGCGGCGAGCGACCGTGGCACCCGGACAAGCAGCACCTGCACCATCGCATGCTCCAGCTCGGTCACGGTCACCGCCGCGCGGTGTTCCTCCTGTGGCTGTGGGCCGCGGTCGCCGCGCTCGGGTCGGTGAGCTTCATCTTCATCGACGACGCCAGGGTCGCCGGCGGGGGAGTGCTGGCCGCCGTCGTCGTCACCGGGGTGCTGACCATCTGGCTGCCCCGCTGGTCCGTCCCGGGACACCGCCCGAAGCTGACTGACGCCGCCGGCTAGCTAGCCGCCCGGCATACCCAGTCGTCGTTCGAGGCCGGCCCGCACGGACGGCCACTCCTGCGCCAGCACGCTGAAGACCACCGTGTCGCGGAAGCTGCCGTCAGCGCGCTTGGTGTGCCGTCGCAGGATGCCCTCACGGGTGGCGCCGAGCTTGGCGATGGCCGCCTGCGAGCGCAGGTTGACCGCGTCGGTCTGGATCTTGACCCGACCGAACCCGCAGTCGAACGAGTGTCCCAGCAGCAGCAGCTTGCACTCGGGGTTGACCTGGGTGCCCCACCACCGGGACGCGTACATCGTCCAGCCGAGGTGCACCCGCTCGTTGGCGAGGTCGACGTCGCCGAGCGAGGAGGTGCCCACGATCGTGCCGGCCTCGCCGAGCCCACCCTCGCCTGTGAGCCGGACCGTGTATGCCGTGCGGCCGGCAGCGCGTGCCGCGATGTTCCCGGCGGTGTCCGCGCGGGTGGCGGCGAGGTCGGCCGGGGGCGGTCGCATGATGAAGCCCTGGTCGTAGACGGCCGGGTCGGTGTAGACCGCGTGCAGGCCTTCCGCGTCGCCGGGCGCCATCACGTCGAGGCGGACGAACCGGCCCGGGAGGGCGTCACCGGTCGGGGGAGTGGCTGACATGTCGGCAGGCTATCGGTGCCCGGAATCCCGTCACAGCCAAGGAGATCCGTGCCACGTGACGCGCGGCGGCATCCGGGCACGGACCCCCGGTAGCGGGGTCCAAACGCTTGTGATACCTTTCACAAGCACCCCAAGGAGGGTGCAGACCACCCCGTTCGCCAGGCACCGCAGCCCCGACGAATCAGGCAGGCCAGATCGATGAGCGAAGCTCCGCAGACCGACCGCGACCCGTTCGCGGTAATGCTGCGTGGGGCCTTCCTGCCGACGTTGGCCGTCGGACCAGTTGCCGTCGTCGTGGCGGCGGTCGTGGGCGGTGGCAAGGCGGCCCTGGGCGCTGCCCTCGGCTTCGCGATCGCCATGGTCTTCTTCGCCCTCGGCCTGCTGGTCATGCGCCGCCTGGGTGGGGCGTCAGACCCCCTGCGCTTCCTCGCCAGCGCCCTGGCCGTCTTCATGGGCCAGATGATCTTCCTGCTGCTCGTCATCATCGCGCTGCAGGACGCGTCCTGGCTGGACGGCACCGCCTTCGGTGTCGCCGTCCTCGCCGTCGCGCTGGTGTGGCAGGTGTTCCAGGTGATCGCCTTCGTCCGTTCCCGCAGGCTTGCTTTCGACGCACCGCAGGAAACCGGGCAGGATGGGGGCTCGGCCACATGACCATGGGAGCTCACCGTGACCACACCCTCCTCGCAGCCGTCGCCGGAGTCCCGGCAGACGCCGCTGCAGCAGGCAGACTCGGGTCATCAGCGGCTCGACGAAGCACGGATGTGGAACGTCGTGTCCTACCTCATCACCGGGCCGGCGATGTTCGGCGCGGCAGGGTGGGGACTGGACCGCTGGCTGGGCACGACGTGGCTGGTTGCCGTGGGGATCGTGGGTGGGATGGCCCTGTCGCTGTACCTCGTGTGGTTCCGGTACGGTACGCAATGACTTCCGCAGGTCAGCTCCCCCCTGTGTATGCCGGGCCCGGGCGCGAGAACGCTGCCTTCGTTGGCCCGTGGACTGTTTCGAACGCAAAGCTCAAGGAGAACCTGTGAGTCTGAACGTGCTGGGCACCATCAGCCTGGCTGCCGAGGGCGGTGAGGGCGAGGGCTTCCACGCCCCGACGCCGGCCGAGTTCTACCAGCCCCTGATCGGGCACGGCGACTTCGCGATCACCCGCCCGATGGTGGTCCTGGCCATCTCCGTGGGCTTGATCGCGTGGTTCCTCGTGGCGACGACCAAGCGTGCAGCGGTCGTTCCGGGCAAGGGCCAGTGGGTCACCGAGAACGCCTACAACTTCGTGCGTAACGGCGTGGCCCGCGACATCATCGGCAGCCACGACTTCCTCAAGTTCGTCCCGTTGCTGTTCAGCATGTTCATGCTGATCCTGGTCAACAACCTCTTCGGCATCATCCCGCCGATCCAGTACCCCACGATGAGCCGCATCGGCTTCCCGATCGCGCTGACCCTGCTGGTCTTCGTGATCTACCACGCTGTCGGCATCAAGAAGAACGGCGCGTGGGGACACGTCAAGCACATGATCCCGCCGGGGCTGCCCAAGGGCATCTACGTGCTGATCATCCCGCTCGAGCTGCTGACCTACTTCGTGACCCGCCCGCTGACGCTCGCGCTGCGACTGTTCGGCAACATGTTCGCCGGCCACATGCTCCTGCTGCTGTTCATCACCGGCGGCGAGTACATGCTGATCCACGGCGGGCTCGGGCTCAAGGTCGCGGGCGTCGGCTCCTTCGGCATGGCCTTCGTGCTGACCGCCTTCGAGGGACTGATCGAGTTCCTGCAGGCCTACATCTTCACGCTGCTCGCAGCCACCTACATCGCCGGCTCGCTCGCCGACGAGCACTGAGATCGTCCGGGCCTCGAGGCTCGGTGCAGGACCGCCAGACCCACAACTGAATACGCCACACGAACTCCCGCTCGGCGAGGTGCCGACGGATCTGATAACCGAAAGAGGACCTCTGACATGACTGGCAACATCGCCATCCTCGGCTACGGCCTGTCTGCGATCGGCCCCGGTGTGGGCATCGGCTTGATCTTCGCCGCCTACATCAACGGTGTCGCCCGCCAGCCCGAGGCGCGCGGCGTCCTCCAGGGCATCGCCATCCTCGGCTTCGCCCTCGCGGAGGCGCTGGCCATCTTCGGTCTGGTTCTCGCGTTCGTCTTCAAGTAAGCCGAACCACCCAGCCCAACGCCCCCTGGCACCACAGCACTAGGAGAACCCGTGCAGCACTTCACCGGCATCACGCAGGTGGTTGTCGCGGCCGCCGCCGAGGACAAGACCGGCGAACGCCTGCCGATCCTGCCCCTCTGGGGTGAGCTGATCTTCGGCGTCATCGCCTTCGCGATCCTGTACTGGGTCGTGGCCACCAAGGTCGTGCCCAACCTCGAGAAGGCGTACGCCGAGCGCACCGCCGCGATCGAGGGCGGGATGCAGCAGGCCGAGGAGGCCCAGCAGCAGGCCCAGGCGGCACTGGAGCAGTACCAGGCCCAGCTGACCGAGGCTCGTGCCGAGGCTGCGCGGATCCGCGAGGAGGCTCGCGAGCAGGGTGCGGCCATCGTCGTCGAGATGCGCGGTCACGCGCAGACCGAGGCGGCGCGCATCACCGAGGCGGCCCACAAGCAGATCGAGGCCGAGCGCCAGCAGGCGGTCGTCTCGCTGCGTGCCGAGGTGGGTCGCCTGTCGACCGACCTGGCCAGCCGCATCGTGGGTGAGTCGCTGCACGAGGAGACCCGCCAGAAGGGCATCGTCGACCGGTTCCTGGCCGAGCTCGAGGCCGGGGAGATCCAGCCCGAGAAGGTCGGGGAGGACGCCTGATGCGTGGATCGTCGCGTGCGGCCGCCATCGCCGGGAGCAAGGCGCTCGACGCCGCGCTCGCCGGTGGGGCAGACCCTCGCGCGCTCGGTGACGAGCTGCTCGCAGTCGTCGGTGTCATCGACGGGTCGGCCACCCTGCGCCGCGCCCTCGCCGACCCGTCCCGCGAGGGCGTCGAGAAGCAGACCCTGGCCGAGCGCCTGCTCGAAGGCAAGGTCTCGGCCGAGGCGATCGTCGTGGTCAAGAACCTCGTCGGGCAGCGCTGGTCCACCGAGCGTGACCTGTCCGACACCCTCGAGGAGCTTGCCGTCACGGCGATCCTCGCGGGCGCCGAGAAGGCCGGCCGGATCGACCGGGTCGAGGACGAGCTGTTCCGCTTCGAGCGCATCGTGGCGGGCAGCCCCGAGCTCCGCGACCGCCTCACCAACCGCCAGGGCGACGTCGACGCCAAGGCCGGCGTGGTGAGCCAGCTGCTCGACGGCAAGGCCAGCGAGGAGACGGTGCACCTGGCTCGCCAGGCCGTGCTGCATCCGCGTGGTCGCAAGCTGGACCGCACGCTCGAGCACTACCTCGGTCTCGCGGCCAGGCGTCGTGAGCAGATCACCGCGGTCGTGACGGCGGCGACCGACCTCACCGAGCAGCAGCGCGAGCGGTTGTCGGCGGCGTTGCAGAGCATCTACGGCAAGCCGGTCCTGCTCCAGGTCGTCATCGAGGAGCAGGTCCTCGGCGGCATCCGGGTCCAGGTCGGTGACGAGGTCGTCGACGGCACCGTGCTGCGGCGCCTGGACGAGGCCCGCCGGCACATCGCCGGCTGACCCACCGCCCCAGCGCCACGACACCAAGAACGTGGCATACCGCACCACAACTGAAGAAGCTGGACCACACCACAGACTTTGGCCCGACCCACCGGGCCAGCAATCGAGGAGAAGAGATCACATGACGGAGCTTTCGATCCGTCCGGAGGAGATCCGGGACGCGCTGGACAACTTCGTTCAGTCCTACGAGCCCGGGACGGCCTCGCGCGAAGAGGTCGGCCGGGTCAGCGACGCCGGTGACGGCATCGCGCACGTCGAGGGCCTGCCGTCGTGCATGACCAACGAGCTGCTCGAGTTCGAGGACGGCACGCTGGGCCTCGCGCTCAACCTCGACGTCCACGAGATCGGTGTGGTCATCCTCGGTGACTTCTCCAAGATCGAGGAGGGCCAGGAGGTCAAGCGCACCGGAGAGGTCCTGTCGGTCCCGGTCGGCGACGCGTTCCTCGGTCGCGTGGTCAACCCCCTCGGCCAGCCGATCGACGGCCTCGGCGCGATCGAGACGACCGAGCGTCGCGCCCTCGAGCTCCAGGCGCCCACGGTGGTCCAGCGCAAGTCGGTGCACCAGCCGCTGCAGACCGGCCTCAAGGCCGTCGACGCCATGACCCCCATCGGTCGCGGGCAGCGCCAGCTCATCATCGGTGACCGCCAGACCGGCAAGACCACGGTCGCGGTCGACACGATCATCAACCAGAAGCAGAACTGGGACTCCGGCGACCCGGAGCAGCAGGTCCGCTGCATCTACGTCGCCATGGGCCAGAAGGGCTCCACCATCGCTGCCGTCCGCGGCACCCTGGAGGAGGCCGGCGCGCTGGAGTACACCACGATCGTCGCGGCCCCCGCGTCCGACTCGGCGGGCTTCAAGTACCTCGCGCCCTACACCGGTTCGGCCATCGGCCAGCACTGGATGTACCAGGGCAAGCACGTCCTCATCGTGTTCGACGACCTGTCCAAGCAGGCCGAGGCCTACCGCGCCGTGTCGCTGCTGCTACGCCGCCCGCCGGGCCGCGAGGCCTACCCCGGTGACGTGTTCTACCTGCACTCCCGCCTGCTCGAGCGTTGCGCCAAGCTCTCCGACGACCTGGGCGCGGGCTCGATGACCGGTCTGCCGATCATCGAGACCAAGGCCGGCGACGTCTCGGCGTACATCCCGACCAACGTCATCTCCATCACCGACGGCCAGATCTACCTCCAGGCCGACCTGTTCAACGCCAACGTGCGTCCCGCGATCGACGTGGGTGTCTCCGTCTCCCGAGTCGGTGGCGCCGCGCAGATCAAGGCCATGAAGGACGTCTCCGGTCGTCTGAAGCTCGACCTCGCGCAGTTCCGCGCGATGGAGGCCTTCGCGATGTTCGCCTCGGACCTCGACCCGGCCTCCCGCGCCCAGCTCGCGAAGGGTGCCCGCCTCGTCGAGCTCCTCAAGCAGCGCCAGGCCGCGCCGTTCCCGGTCGAGGAGCAGGTCGTGTCGATCTGGGCCGGCACCGCGGGTCAGATCGACTCCGTCGCCGTCGAGGACGTGTCCCGCTTCGAGAGCGAGTTCCTGGACTACCTGCGCCGCGAGAAGTCCGGTCTGCTGAGTGCGATCCGCGAGTCCAAGAAGTTCGAGGACGAGACCCGCGCCGGACTCGAAGAGGCCGTGACCAAGTTCAAGGAGCAGTTCCAGGCGTCCGGCGCCGAGAACACCCCCGTGGGCCACGAGGCCGACCCGGGTGCGCTCGAGCACGACGTCGAGCAGGAGAAGATCGTCAAGCAGAAGCGCTGACCGGTATGCCGGGTGCGCACCTCGTGCGCACCCGGCACCGCAGCGACCGTGCCGCCCACGCGGCATACCCGACAGTGCAGGACCAAGACGTGCAGCACACGACGACACGAAACTGAGAGAGGCGGCAACATATGGGAGCGCAGATGCGGGTCTACCGCCAGCGCATCCGGTCCGTCCAGGCGACCAAGAAGATAACGCGCGCCATGGAGCTGATCGCAGCCTCCCGCGTGGTGAAGGCGCAGCAGCGGGTGCGGGAGTCCTCGCCCTATGCGCGCGCCCTGACCCGAGCGGTCTCGGCCGTCGCGACCTTCTCCAACGTCGACCACCCGCTGACCACCGAGCACGAGGACGTCCGCCGTGCGGCGGTCCTCGTGGTGACGTCCGACCGCGGTCTGGCCGGCGCCTACAGCTCCTCGGTGCTCAAGGAGAGCGAGCGCCTGATCGGCGACCTGCGGGGCGCCGGCAAGGAGGTCGTCCCCTACCTCGTCGGCCGCAAGGCGGTGGGGTTCTACAAGTTCCGCAAGCGTGAGTTCGCGGACGAGTGGACCGGGTTCACCGACCAGCCGACCTTCGAGGTGGCGCGGGAGATCGGCGACGCGCTCGTCGCCGCGTTCAACCAGGACTTCGCCGAGGGCGGGGTGGACGAGGTCCACATCGTCTTCACGCGCTTCGTCAACATGGTGACGCAGGAGCCCGACGTCATCCGCATGCTGCCGCTCGAGGTGGTCGAGGGTGAAGAGGCCCCCGCCGAGGACGACGTCCTGCCCCTCTACGAGTTCGAGCCGAGTGCCGAGCAGGTGTTGGACGCGCTGCTGCCCAAGTACGTGGGTGCGCGCATCTACAACTGCCTCCTGCAGGCTGCCGCGTCCGAGCTGGCCTCGCGCCAGCGGGCCATGAAGTCGGCCACGGACAACGCCGAAGAGCTCATCAAGAAGTACACCCGGCTGGCCAACCAGGCTCGCCAGGCCGAGATCACCCAAGAGATCAGCGAGATCGTGGGCGGCTCCGACGCCCTCGCCGACGCCAGTTGAGAAGGTAGAGAG
The DNA here is from genome assembly GCF_056404275.1 of Pedococcus sp. P2_D9. NCBI lineage: Bacteria > Bacillati > Actinomycetota > Actinomycetes > Micrococcales > Intrasporangiaceae > Pedococcus > Pedococcus sp. P2_D9. Next base: position 554,160 of record NZ_JBFUEI010000004.1, on the reverse strand, counting down.
AAACCAATGACTGCCACTGTCACTGAAGAGACCAAGGCCGCCACCCCCGGTGGCATCGGCCGCATCTCCCGCATCATCGGCCCGGTCGTCGACGTCGAGTTCCCCGCCGACGCGATGCCCGAGCAGTACAACCTGCTGACCACCACGGTCGAGCTCTCGGGTGAGAAGAACAACCTCAACCTCGAGGTCGCCCAGCACATCGGCGACAACATGGTCCGCGCCATCTCGCTCCAGCCGACCGACGGCCTCGTCCGCGGCACGCAGGTGCAGGACACCGGCGGCCCCATCACGGTCCCCGTGGGCGACGCGACGCTCGGCAAGGTCTTCAACACGACCGGTGACGTCATGAACCTCGCCGAGGGTGAGACCTTCGAGGTCAAGGAGCGCTGGGGCATCCACCGCAAGGCCCCTGCCTTCGACCAGCTCGAGTCCAAGACCGAGATGTTCGAGACCGGCATCAAGATCATCGACCTGCTGACCCCCTACGTGCAGGGTGGCAAGATCGGCCTGTTCGGCGGCGCCGGCGTGGGCAAGACGGTGCTCATCCAGGAGATGATCGCCCGTGTCGCCCGCGACCACGGTGGTGTGTCGGTGTTCGCCGGTGTCGGCGAGCGCACCCGTGAGGGCAACGACCTCATGGTCGAGATGGAGGAGGCCGGCGTCCTCGGCCAGACCGCCCTCGTCTTCGGCCAGATGGACGAGCCGCCGGGCACCCGCCTTCGTGTCGCGCTCTCCGCGCTGACGATGGCGGAGTACTTCCGCGACGTGCAGAACCAGGACGTGCTGCTCTTCATCGACAACATCTTCCGCTTCACCCAGGCCGGTTCCGAGGTCTCCACCCTCCTCGGCCGGATGCCGTCCGCCGTGGGCTACCAGCCGACCCTGGCCGACGAGATGGGCACGCTCCAGGAGCGGATCACCTCGACGCGTGGTCACTCGATCACCTCGATGCAGGCGATCTACGTGCCGGCCGACGACTACACCGACCCGGCCCCGGCGACGACCTTCGCCCACCTCGACGCGACGACCGAGCTGTCCCGCGAGATCGCCTCGCTCGGCATCTACCCGGCGGTGGACCCGCTCAGCTCCACCTCGCGGATCCTCGACCGCCGCTACATCGCGGAGGACCACTACTCCACCGCGGTGCGGGTCAAGCAGATCCTGCAGCGCAACAAGGAGCTCCAGGACATCATCGCGATCCTCGGGATCGACGAGCTCTCCGAAGAGGACAAGATCCTCGTCAACCGCGCCCGTCGCATCCAGCGCTTCCTCGGTCAGAACACCTACGTCGCCAAGCAGTTCACCGGCATCGAGGGTTCGACCGTGCCGCTGGCCGACACGATCGAGGCGTTCACCAAGATCGCCGACGGCGAGTACGACCACGTGCCGGAGCAGGCGTTCTTCATGTGTGGTGGCCTCGACGACGTCGAGCGCCAGGCCGCCGAGATCGAGAACAGCCTCTAGGTCGGCGGACGCCGTCCCTGAGGACAACGAGACGTAACTGGAATGCCACTGGGGCCGGCCGCACTGGGTCGGCCCCACGGCATACCACTGGTCGGCGGGGCACCCACCGCGGGCCGATAGACTTCACACGCACCACTCGTGCCGTACCACCGGAGGACACCGTGAGCACCCTGCAGGTTGAACTCGTCGCAGCGGACCGCAAGGTCTGGGAAGGCGACGCCGACATGGTCGTGGCCCGCACGGTCGACGGCGAGCTGGGCATCCTGCCCGGCCACACCCCGCTGCTCGGCGTCCTGGTCGAGGGTGAGGTCCGGATCAAGTCCGGCGAGGGTTCGCAGTCCGCCACCATCGACGGCGGGTTCCTGTCCGTCGACCGCGACAAGGTGATCATCATCGCCGAGGCCGTCGACGCCTCGGCCTTCAAGGCCTAGCCGCCGGGACACTCAGCCGGGACACTCGGAAGGAGAGAGCATGTCGCCCGTCATCTCCGCGGAGATCGTCGCCGGCGCGCTCATCCTGCTTGCGGTCCTCGCGCTCACGTACATCTTCGTGCGGCGCCGGCTGCTCGCCTCCGGTGCGCCGCTCATGCTCTGCGCGCTCCAGCCCCACGGTCGGTCTCAGTACCGCCTGGGGCTGCTGCGGTTCTCGGGCTCCAGCCTCGAGTGGTACACCCTGATCGGCCCGTCGCCGCGGTCGGCCAGGACGTGGGACCGGACCCGTCTCGAGCTCGGGCCACCAACGCTACCGGAGACCACGATCGCCGGGCTCCCCGAGGCCGTGACCGTGGACTGCCACTACGGCACCGACACCTTCTCCCTCGCCCTGGCGCCTTCTGCCTACACGGCCATGCGCAGCTGGCTGGAGAGCTCGCCTCCCGGCTTCAACGTCAACGTCGCCTGAGGGCAGGCGCTCTGGTCGCCAGCGGGCCGGCGCGGTCGGTGCGCGCTAGGCCTTCCGTTTGCCAGGACCCTCGGCACGGCCGCCGCCGGGCTGCCAGAGGACGTCACCCCCGATGGGGAGGTTGGCGACGCGGGCGAGCACGAACAGCAGGTCGGACAGCCGGTTGAGGTACTTCGCGGTCAGGACGTTCACGCCACCCTCGCCCTTGGTTCCAGAGCCGGGCTGGTCGCCGTAGGCCGCGATGGCTGCCCAGGCCTGCCGCTCCGCGCGGCGGACCACCGTGGTGGCGACGTGCAGGTGGGCCGATCCCACGGTGCCGCCGGGCAGGATGAACGAGCGGAGCTTCTCCACCCGTTCGAGGTAGTGGTCGCAGTCGGTTTCGAGCTCGTCGATCCAGGCGGCCTCGACGCGCAACGGTGGGTACTCGTACGTCTCCTGGAGCGGCGTGCACAGGTCGGCGCCGACGTCGAACAGGTCGTTCTGGACCCGCAGCAGGGTGGCTCTGATGTCGTCGGGCAGCTCGCCTGCCGCCAGGGCGACCCCGATGGCGGCGTTGGCCTCGTTGACGTCGGCGTACGCGAGCAGCCGCACGTCGGTCTTGCTCGTCCTGCTCATGTCACCGAGGTGGGTCTGGCCGTCGTCGCCCGTGCGGGTGTAGATGCGCGTGAGGTTGACCATGGCTGCAGCCTCTCAGACGGCGGCGTCGAGGACGTCACCACCCGGCATACCCGTGCCTGTGCACTCGCATAGGGTGGGCGGGTGGCAGAACGTTTCCGGGTCGTCGGCGGCACCAGGCTGCGCGGCGAGGTGGCCGTCTGGGGCGCCAAGAACAGCGCCCTCAAGCTCATGGCGGCAGCGCTGCTCGCGGTGGGTCGCACCCGGCTGACCAACGTCCCGGCCATCCTCGACGTGACGATCATGGCCGAGCTCCTGCGCCGACTCGGCTGCACCGTCGACTACGACGCCGTCGCCGGTGTCGTGGAGATCGAGGTGCCGGACCAGATCGGGCACCGCGCCGACTACGACCTGGTCCGCGCCCTGCGAGCCTCGACCGCCGTGCTGGGCCCGCTGGTCGCGCGCACCGGTGCGGCCGACGTCGCGATCCCCGGTGGTGACGCCATCGGGTCGCGTGGCCTGGACCTGCACGCCGCAGGACTCGAGGCGTTGGGCGCCAGGGTCCACGTCACCCACGGCTTCCTCGTCGCGGAGGCGCCCGGGGGGCTCGACGGGGCCGAGATCCGCCTCGACTTCCCGAGCGTCGGCGCCACCGAGAACGTCCTGACCGCCGCGGTCCTGGCGCGGGGGACGACCCGCCTGGAGAACGCCGCCCGCGAGCCCGAGATCGTCGACATCGCGGAGATGCTCATCGCGATGGGCGCCCGGATCAGCGGGGCCGGCTCGTCGGTGATCGACATCGAGGGCGTCCGGTCGCTGCGACCCACCGAGCACGCCGTCGTCCCCGACCGGATCGCGGCAGGCACGTGGGCGTTCGCGGCGGCCGCCACGCGCGGCGACGTCGAGGTGGTGGGAGCCCGGCCGGAGCACCTCCTCAGTGCCCTGGAGCTGGTCAGGGCGAGCGGCGCCACCGTGACGACGACGGACCGTGGGTTCCGGGTGGACTCCGGAGGCCGTCGACCGCAGGCCTTCGACGTGGCCACGCTGCCCTATCCCGGCTTTCCCACCGACCTCCAGCCGTTCGCCCTGGCGTGCAACGCGGTGGCCGAGGGGTCGGCGATGATCACCGAGAACCTCTTCGAGGCTCGGTTCCGCACCGTCCAGGAGCTCAACCGGCTCGGTGCCGAGACCCGCATCGACGGCCACCACGTGATGGTCCACGGTGTGGAGACGCTGTCGGGAGCGCCGGTCGAGGCCAGTGACATCAGGGCGGGGGCGGCCCTGGTGATCGCGGGGCTCGTGGCCGACGGGATCACGACGGTGAGCGGTGCCCAGCACATCGACCGCGGCTATGCCGGGTTCGCCGAGAGCATGCAGGGGCTGGGGGCGGACGTCACGCGTGAGCCGGATGACGACCCCTTCGTCTGAGCCGTCTCAGCACCTTTACCAGATCTTGATCTGGGTCGCGGCAACCGAAGCCCCCCAACCAGGCGTCCTTGTGGGTGAATGTTCACGGACAAGGGGGTTCGCATGTCGATCAGCGCTACCGGGGCTCTTCCGGTCCAGGTTCGTGCCATGCACACCGGCCAGGAGGTCGCGATCATCGGCCGGATCGACGTGCACTCCGTCCCCGACGTACGACTACTCCTGCACGAGATCATCGACACGGGTTGCGGGGACGTCCACATGAGGCTCGCGGGCGCCGAGATCGGCGACGCCACCGGGCTGGGAGTCCTCGTCGAGGCCTACAACCGAGCCCGCCGTGCGGGTCGCCGGCTGGCCGTCGTCGACATGACGGAGCGCACCGGTCGGCTGTTGCGTGCATCACGCCTGGACCGTGCGCTGGTGCTCCGCGAGGCCGTCCCCGCCGCCACTGTGGTGGCCGTCACCGCCTGAACGGCTCCCTCGGCGCACACCGCCGCCGGTACCTTCGGCCCTATGGCTGAGCACAGTGACGTCCCGACCTCCCCCTCAGCGTCGCCCGTCAGCCCGGCGTCCGTGACCGATGCGTCAGCACCGTCCCGTCCGGAGCGTGACCGCCCCTGGGTGATGCGCACGTATGCCGGCCACTCGAGTGCCGCTGCCAGCAACGAGCTCTACCGTCGCAACCTCGCCAAGGGCCAGACCGGCCTGTCGGTCGCCTTCGACCTGCCGACCCAGACCGGTTACGACCCTGACCACCCTCTGGCGCGCGGCGAGGTCGGCAAGGTGGGTGTCCCGATCTCGCACATCGGTGACATGCGCGCGCTGTTCGACCAGATCCCCCTGGACCAGATGAACACGTCCATGACGATCAACGCCACGGCGATGTGGCTGCTCGCGATGTACCAGGTCGTGGCGGAGGAGCAGGCCGAGGCGACCGGCGCCGACCCGCTTGCGGCCGTCCGCGCCCTCGCCGGCACGACGCAGAACGACATCATCAAGGAGTACCTGTCCCGCGGGACCTACGTCTTCGCGCCGGGCCCCTCGCTGCGCCTGATCACCGACATGGTCGCCTACACCGTCTCCGACATCCCCAAGTGGAACCCGACCAACATCTGCAGCTACCACCTCCAGGAGGCGGGCGCGACTCCGGTACAGGAGATCGCGTACTCGATGTGCACCGCCATCGCCGTGCTCGACGCGGTGCGCGACTCCGGCCAGGTGCCGCCGGAGCGGTTCGGCGAGGTCGTCGCCCGGATCTCCTTCTTCGTCAACGCCGGCGTGCGGTTCGTCGAGGAGATGTGCAAGATGCGGGCCTTCGTCGAGCTGTGGGACGAGCTGACCCGCGAGCGCTACGGCGTCACGGACGCCAAGCAACGCCGTTTCCGCTACGGCGTCCAGGTCAACTCCCTCGGCCTGACCGAGGCCCAGCCCGAGAACAACGTGCAGCGGATCGTGTTGGAGATGCTCGCCGTCACGCTGTCGAAGGACGCCCGCGCCCGGGCGGTGCAGCTCCCGGCCTGGAACGAGGCGCTGGGCCTGCCGCGACCGTGGGACCAGCAGTGGTCGCTGCGGATGCAGCAGGTGCTGGCCTTCGAGTCCGACCTGCTCGAGTACGACGACCTGTTCACCGGGTCCCTCGTCGTGGAGGGCAAGGTGGCCGAGCTCGTCGCCGGCGCCAAGGCCGAGATCGCCCGGGTGGAGGAGCTGGGCGGGGCTGTCCCGGCCGTCGAGAGCGGTTACATGAAGTCGGCCCTCGTGGCCTCGCACTCGCTGCGTCGTCAGCGCATCGAGGCCGGCGAGGACGTGGTCGTGGGCGTGAACCGGTTCCAGACCACCGAGCCCAACCCGCTCACGGCGGACCTAGACGCGGCCATCCAGACCGTCGACCATGACGTGGAGGCCAAGGCGGCAGCGGCTGTCCGGGAGTGGCGCGAACGGCGTGACGCCGAGCCGCGTGGCCGGGAGCGCGCGGCCGCGGCCCTCGCTGCCCTCGGCGCCGACGCCCGCAGTGGAGCGAACCTCATGCCGGCGTCGCTCGAGGCCGCGCGTGCCGGGGTGACCACCGGTGAGTGGGCCCAGGCGCTGCGAGAGGAGTTCGGCGAGTTCCGCGCCCCGACGGGGGTCTCGGGTTCGGTCGGTGTCTCCAGCGGCGGCAGTGACGAGCTGAAGGCGGTTCGGGAGGAGGTCAGCCGAACCGGTGAGGAGCTGGGGGAGAAGCTGCGTGTCCTCGTCGCGAAGCCGGGGCTCGACGGTCACAGCAATGGCGCCGAACAGGTCGCCGTCAGGGCGCGCGATGCCGGTTTCGAGGTCGTCTACCAGGGGATCCGGCTGACGCCGGAGCAGATCGTCGCAGCCGCGGTCGCCGAGGACGTGCACCTGGTCGGGATCTCGATCCTGTCGGGCTCGCACATGGAGCTGGTGCCCGAGATCCTCGCCGGCCTGCGAGCGGCAGGTGCCGGCGACGTGCCCGTGATCGTCGGAGGGATCATCCCCGACACCGACGCCCGCGCGTTGCGCGCCCTCGGCGTGGCCGCGGTCTTCACTCCGAAGGACTTCGGACTCAACGACATCATGGGCCAGTTCGTGACGATCATCAGGTCCGCACGCGGGCTGGAGACGGCCGCCGCGACCGGCTGAGGGACCGACACGCAAAAAGTTTTGTGCGCGTTGTGGCGATTCGCGTCCGGCTCGCGCCGCAATGGCCTAATTTCAGCGACGGCGTGGTGAACCAGTGGGGGCGCGTGTCCTTCACACGTGACGGGCGATCCCCGGGGCGAATGGTCGTGGCCGCGCGCAGAAGGAGACCACGTGTCGATGGAATCTCAGGGAAGGCGCCGCGGCTACACAGCTGTCGTCGGCGTCAGTGCCCTGTCGATAGTGGCTGCGGCAGCCCTCAGCGCTGCGCCGGCCATGGCGAGCACCCAGCCCAGCCCGGTCAAGCACCGCGGGACCGCCCACAAGGTTCCCGCAGGACTCACCGGTGCGGGCTCCTTCGGGTTGGGCACCCAGCGGTCACAGGCGGAGAAGCTCGACCGCAGCCTCGTGGGTGCCAAGGGCCCGGTCGACGTCATGATCGAGCTCGACCCGGCACCCGCGTCGGCTGCCTACGGCCAGGCTCGGTCGCGGGGTGGCTCGGCAGCCCGGCTCGCTGCGCGCACCCAGACGGCCACGATCAAGCGCGCCCAGGCGTCGGTCGAGGCCCGCTTCGGGGAGTCGCAGACCAAGGCGCGCACCCTCTACCGCGCGCACGCCCTGTACTCCGGTATCGCCGTGCGCACCGATGCGAGCAAGCTGAAGGCACTCGCCGCCATCCCCGGCGTGAAGGCGGTCCACCGCATCACGCCCAAGTCCCCGTCCAACTCCTCGTCGGTGCCGCTCATCGGAGCCCCGGAGGTCTGGAAGGGACGCAGCGAGACCGGTGAAGGCGTCCGAGTCGGCGTCATCGACACCGGCATCGACTACACGCACGCGGACTTCGGCGGACCTGGCACCGGCGCGGCATACGCCACCGCCAAGGCCTCGAACACCTTCACGCCCACCGCCAAGGTGGTCGGCGGCTACGACTTCGCGGGTGACGCCTACAACCCCGGTGACGGCGTTGCCGTTCCGGTGCCCGACCCCAACCCGCTGGACTGCGAGGGCCACGGCTCCCACGTCAGCGGCACGGCGGCCGGTCTCGGCGTGACGAAGGCGGGGGCGACCTACACCGGTGGCTACGCCACCGACATCGACCCCGCGTCCCTGGCCATCGGTCCCGGCGTCGCACCCGGTGCGTCGCTCTACGCACTCAAGGTGTTCGGCTGCGAGGGCGACACCAGCGTCGTGGGCCAGGCCCTCGACTGGGCGGCCGACCCCAATGGCGACGGTGACCTGTCCGACCGCCTCGACGTCGTCAACATGTCGCTGGGTTCCAGCTACGGCTCCCCGGACGACCCGGACGCAGTCGCGTCCAACAACCTCGCCGCCCTCGGCACCGTCGTCGTCGCCTCGATCGGCAACAGCGGCGACGTCTACGAGGTGGGCGGCTCGCCGGGCAACGCCACGCGCGTGCTCGCCGTCGCCGCGTCCGACGACCGCGACTCGGTCGTCGATGGCCTCAAGGTCGAGAGCCCCAGCGGCATCGAGCCGGCCGACACCGTCGACGGCACCCAGGACAACGTGTTCGGCGCCCTGAAGTCGGTGGCCTACGACTGGGCGACCAAGCCCGGCCTGACGAACACCGACGTCGTCACCCTCGGCGACTGGAGCCAGACGGCCTCGGCCACGAACAACACGGATGGCTGCTCGGCCTTCTCCACCGCGGATGCGGCCAAGGTCGTGGGCAAGATCGTCATGACCAAGTGGTTCGACGGCACGGGCCGTCGCTGTGGCTCGGTCGGTCGTTCGGGTCAGGCCAAGGCGGCCGGCGCAGCCGGGGTCATCTTCGGCAGCGACGTGAATGCGTTCTCTGCCGGCGTGACCGGTGACGTGGACATCCCGGCGATGCTCACCGTCAACCAGGCGACCGTCGCGATCAAGGGACAGCTCGACGGGGGAACCCCGGTCAAGGTGACGATGACCAACGCGCTGCGCAACAGCGTGACCATCGTCAGCCCGGGCGCCGTCGACCAGGTCGCGGGCTTCTCCTCGCGGGGTGTCGGCATCGCCGGCAACGTCAAGCCCGACGTCGCAGCCCCCGGTGTGACCACGTTCTCCGTCGCCGTCGGCACGGGCAACGAGGGGATCGCCGAGAGCGGCACCTCCATGGCTTCTCCGCACGTGGCCGGCGAAGCCGCGCTGGTGCGTGGCGCCCACTCCACGTGGACCTCCGAGGAGGTCAAGGCCGCCATCATGAACACGGCGACCCAGGACGTCTTCGTCGGCCCGAACCACACGGGTGCGGTCTACGGACCTGAGCGTGTCGGTTCCGGTCGCGTCAAGGCCGACGACGCCGTCGACACCACGACCCTGGCCTACGTCAAGGACACCCCCGGTGCCGTCAGCGTCTCCTTCGGGCCGGTTGCAGTGACTGCGGCCACCACGACCCTGACCAAGACCGTGCACGTCGTCAACAAGCGCCCCACCGGGTCGGCGTCGTACACGATCGGCTACCAGGCGGCGCACCCGTCCCCGGGTGTGACGTACTCCTTCAGCCCCAGCCAGGTCAGCCTCCCGGCCGGCGGTTCGGCTGACGTCACGGTCACGGCCACCATCACGCGCTCGGCGCTCACGGCGGTCCAGGACCCCACGACGGCAAAGGACCCGCTGACCTACGGCATCGACCGCAGCTACCGCGCTGACGCCAGTGGCCGCATGGTGCTGACGCCTGCCGGTCTCACGCCGGGCTCGGCCCTTCGCGTGCCGGTGTGGTCCGCTCCCCGCCCGGCCTCGGCCATGGCGGCCGCGGCCAAGAGCACGGTCACGGGCGCGGGTGCGGTCAAGAACGGCACGCTGGCCCTCGGCGGCCTGGGTGTCTCCCAGGGCGTTGGCACGACCGGCTACGAGTCGACCGTGTCCACCTTCCAGCTGCAGGCCAGCAGCCCGAAGATCCCGAGCTGCTCCTCGGCCCTGGTCGTCGACTGCATCGCCTTCGCCGACGACCGCTCGGCCGACCTGCGCTACGTCGGTACGGGTTCGGACGCCTTCTTGTACGCCCCCGCCGACATCGGCGGCTCGAAGCTCAGCTTCGGGGTCAGCAGCTACGGTCCCTGGCGCACGCCGGCCTCGTACACCGAGTTCGACGTGTACCTCGACACCAACCCGTCGACCCCGGGCCCGGAGGCCGTTGCCTACAACACCAGGGTGTCCACCACGGACGACTACGACTACTTCGTCGTGGACGTCGTCGACCTTCGCACGGGGCCGAACCGGTTCCACTCGATCTTCGACTCGTCCGAAAACTACGGCCCGGAGTCCGTCAACAACGTCGACGGTTCCTTCGACACCAACCTCTTCAACAGCGACTCACTGGCCCTTCCGGTCTCCGTGGGTGCGCTGAGCGAGGCAGGTCTGGTCGCGGGTGCAACGCCCAAGATCAAGTACTGGGTCGAGTCCTACACCGCCGAGGCCGGTCAGGTCGACGCGGTTGGTTCCCAGGCTGCTCCGATGACCCTCAGCGTGGCCTCGCCCGCGCTGGCGGCCTACAGCGACGACTACGGCACGATGCTCAGCACCGACGCCCCGGGCGCCGTGCTGAACGTCCGTCGCGACGACGCGTCGTACGCCTCGGACAAGCCGCAGGGTCTGCTGCTCATCCACCACCTCAACACCGATGGTGCGAGGGCACAGGTCGTCGCGGTGAAGGCTGCGTCGTCGACCAGGCTCACCTCGAGCTCGACGTCGTACACCTACGGCGGCAAGCCGGTCTTCACGGCCTCGGTCACGCCGTCCACCGCGACCGGGACGGTGTCCTTCAAGGACGGCGGCAAGGTCGTCAAGACGGTGGCGGTCAGCGGTGGCAAGGCGATGTGGACCGCTTCGGGCCAGACCCGTGGGACGCACTCGATGACGGCCACCTACAACGGAGATGCGATCACGAACGCCAGCACCTCCGCCGTCGTCAAGGTCACGGTCAAGGGGCTGGTGAGCAAGACCTCGCTCAGTGCCAACGACCGCGACTTCTTCAAGGGCTACCGCCCGACCCTGACCGCCACGGTCAGCCCGTCGGCTGCCACCGGAACGGTGACGTTCCGGGACGGCTCGAAGGTGCTGGCCAAGGTCGTGGTGACCAAGGGCAAGGCCGTCTACCGGGCGCCGGTCCTGGCGCGCGGCACGCACAAGCTGACGGCGACCTACAACGGGTCAGGGGTCTACAACCCCTCGGCCTCGGCGGCGGTCTCGGTGGTCGTTCGCTGACAGCAACTCAGCAAGGCTGAGCTCTGGGCCCCTGCCTCTCGGCGGGGGCCCAGAGCCGTCTCGGCCAGAAGTGGAAAGGCGTGGGTCAGAGCCAGGTGCCGCGTCGCAGCACCCGCTGCACCGACAGGTCCTCGTCAACGACGACGAGGTCGGCTGCGGATCCTGCCGACAGCGACCCGACCTCTGGCAGCGCCAGCGCCCGCGCCGGGGTCGCCGAGGCCGCCTTCACCGCATCGGCCAACGGGACGCCCAGCCCGTCGACCAGCCAGCGCACCTGGTCCACGAGGGTGCTCACCCCGCCGGCGAGGCTCCCGCTGTCGGTCAGGCGGGCGGCCCGATCGCGGACCGTGACGTCGAGGCCGCCCAGCGAGTAGGCGCCGTCAGGGAGGCCGCTGGCAGCCATCGCGTCGCTGACCAGGGCGATGTGGTCGGCTCCCACGGCGTCGAACACCATCCGCACCGTGCCACCGTCGAGGTGGACGCCGTCGGCGATCAGCTCGAGCACCGCCTCGCCCCGCGCGGCTGCGGCGATCGACGCGGCGACCGGTCCCGGTGCCCGTGACAGGAGCGGTGGCATGCCGTTGAAGAGGTGGGTCACGAGCGGCAGCCCACCCCGGGCGCGTTGTGCCGCAACGGATTCCAGAGCGCGCGAGGCGAGGCTGTAGTCGGCGTCGGTGTGCCCCAAAGAACCCAGAGCGCCGACGCGAGCGAGTGCCGTGGGCACGGCGTCGCCCCCGGCGCGCTCGGGCGCCCACGTCATGTGGGCGAACGAACCCTCCCCGCCCGCCTCGGCCAGGGCTTCGACCAGGGCGACGTCGGCGTCGATGAGGGCGGCAGGGTTCTGGGCGCCGCACCGGACCGTGGACAGGAACGGCCCTTCGAGGTGTATGCCGGCCAGCTCGCCACCGCGCACCAGCTCGCCCAGGGCGTGCGCCCCGTCGAGCAAGGTCCGTGCCGGAGCCGACACGAGTGACCCGATGACCGTGGTCGAACCGTGGTCGTGGTGGTGCGTGGCGGCCCTGCGCCCGCTCTCGACATCCGGCCCGAACTCGCCACCGTTCCCACCATGGCAGTGGATGTCGACCAGACCCGGCAGCAGGGTCAGTCCCGCGCGCCAGCCCTGCGGCGAGGCGACGCCCACCCAGTCGGGAGGCAGGGAGCTGCGCTCACCGGCATACGAGACGACGGTGTCCGTGACGGCGACGGCGCCGTCGGCCACGACGCGGTCCGGCAGGACGACGGTGCCGGTGAGCAGGATGCGGTGGGCGCTCGGGGTCGCAGGGGTCACGTGAGGATGATGGACCGTGACAGGTGCCGGGGTCGATCCGGGTCCACGCCGGCCTGCTCCGCCTTGGCGACGCAGAGTCGGTGCAGGCGCACGAGGTCGGCCAAGGGGTCGATGTCCCGGTGCTCGAAGTGGGCACCGGTGGCGCGGACGTCCTCCGGCAGCCCCTCGGGGACCTCTCCGAAGGCCCACGTCGCCCGTCCCGCGTTCGCGATGCTGATGGGGCCGTGGCGGTACTCCATGGCGGGGTAGGCCTCGGTCCAGAACTGCGCCGACTCGCGCAGCTTCAGGGCTGCCTCCTGGGCGAGCCCGTTGGTCCAGCCGCGTCCCACGAAGGTGATCTGCTCGACGTCACGCAGGCCTGCGAACGCGGTGTCCGCGTCCTGCGCGAGGACGTCCTCGGCGTCGGCGATGGCACCCGTGAGGTCCTCGCCCAGCGCGGCTCGCAGCAGCGCGAGGGTCGTGGTGGCGAAGCGGGTCTGGACGACCGACCGCTCGTCGACCTCCGGCAGCATCAGCTGGTGGGTGCTCAGGGAGGGGATCGGGGTTCCCTCGGTCGCGACGATGGCGGTGGTGACCTGTCCGCGGGCGTTCAGCGCCTCGAGGAGCTCCACCACCTCGGTCGTCGTGCCCGACCTGGAGATGGCCACGACGTGGTCGTAGGTGCGCTCGAGCGGGAACTCGCTGGCCGCATGGGCGTCGGTGTGGCCGAGGCCCGCCGACTCGCGCAGGGCGGCATACGCCTGGGCCATGTAGAAGGACGTCCCGCACCCGGTGACGGCGACGCGGGCGCCGTCGGAGGGGAGGGCCGCGCGGGCCTCGGGCACCCGGCTCAGGACGGCTCGCCAGTCGGCGGGCTGGGTGGCGATCTCGGCGGCCAGATGCGTGGTGGACACGACGCGGAACTCCTTCAGTGAGTGGATAAGACCGAACTAGATGGTCTTCCATCAGATTCGATCAGTCAAGAGGATGACCCATTTACCCCGGTTTGTTTGGATTGACGCCTGAGATTGCTTTCAAATTCCTCCGCCAGGAGGCTTGACTGGGCAACGGTGTGGGGCCAGTGTGTTGTCGAGCCTCGCTGATCCTGAGCGAAGCGCGCGTTAACCGCTACGAAACGATCAATGTTGAGAGATCAGGGGCGAAACCGGTCAGGCAACGGCGCCTGATCGTCCACGAGAGATGTGAGGTATGACGTGAGCACCAGACGACACCTGCCGGTTGCAGGTCTGATCGCGGGGACCGCGGTCGTGGCACTCGGCCTCGCGGCCTGCGGAGGCGGGACGGGAGCCGGTTCCACCGACGGCGGAGGAGGATCGAAGAAGGGGACGACGATCAAGCTCGTCGCAGCCGAGTACTCCAAGGACCACACCAAGGCCTTCTGGGACCAGTTCGCCACGGCGTACAAGGCCAAGACGGGCAACACCCTCGAGGTGCAGATCGTCAGCTGGGACGACATCGACCAGCAGAGCTCGACGATGGTCCAGAACAACAACCCGCCGGACATCCTCAACCTCAACGCCTACGCGAGCTACGCCAAGGACGACCTGCTGTACAGCTCCGACGAGGTGCTGTCCGACTCGGTGAAGTCCGACCTGCTCGACGCGTTCGTGAAGTCGGGCACCTACAACGGCAAGATGTACGGCATGCCCGACCTCAGCTCGGCCCGGGCGATGTTCTACAACAAGACCCTCTTCAAGGAGGCCGGCATCGCCGCGCCGCCCAAGACCTGGGCCGAGTTCGAGGCGGACGCCCAGAAGATCAAGGACCTCGGCAAGGGCACCATCGGCTACGGCCTGCCACTCGGCCCGGAGGAGGCCCAGGGTGAGTTCTCGATCTGGCTGTTCAACAACGGCGGTGACTGGAAGAAGGACGGCAAGTGGGCCATCAACAGCCCCGAGAACGTCGAGACGCTGACCTTCCTCAAGAGCCTGGCCACCAAGAAGCTGACCCAGAACAACCCCGGCAAGTCCAACCGGCAGGACGCCTTCGACCTGTTCGCGTCCGGCAAGGTCGGCATGGTCGTCGGCTTCTCCCCGCTGGCCGGGACGCTCGACAAGGACAAGAAGGTCGACTACGCCGTGGCGCCGATGCCGACCAAGGCTGACGGTGGGACGCCGCAGACGTTCGGCGTCACCGACTACCTCATGGCCTTCAAGAAGAAGGGGAACCAGGACGCGGTCAAGGCGTTCTACGACCTCTACTACCAGAAGGACCAGGTCAACACCTTCATCAAGGCAGAGGGCTTCCTGCCGGTCACCAAGTCCGGCATCCAGGAGTTCTCCTCCGACGCCGCGCTGAAGACCTACCTCGAGACCCTGCCGAACGCCCACCTCACGCCGACCGACGACCCCACGTGGGACAAGGTCAAGCTCGCGGTGCAGCAGAACCTCGGAACGGCTGTCACCGGCGACCCGAAGGCGGTCCTGGACAAGCTCCAGCAGTCCGCCGAAGCCGGCGGCTGAGCGTGACCCAGCCCATCGGTGCTGGAGCGGGTGTGGTCGGGCAACCGGCCGCACCCGCACCATCCGCCCCGCCCTCGCCGCCGAGCCGTCGTCGGGGAGTCCGGTCCGCACGGCACGGTCGCGGCGGACGAGTCTCCGGCTGGACCGCGCTGCTGTGGCTCGGCCCGGCGCTCGCCCTGATCTTCGGGGTGGTCGTCTGGCCCGCGGTGGAGCTCGTGCGGGCTTCGCTCTCGCGGTACTCGATCACCGGGCTGCGCAAGGGTGACGCCGGGCTGGACAACTACCGCAACGTCCTGGCCAACGAGAGCCTCGGCACGGTCCTGACCAACACCCTCGTCTGGGTCGTGGCCGTCGTGGTGCTGACCATCCTGATCAGCCTGGGTCTGGCCCAGTTCCTGACCAAGGACTTCTGGGGTCGCCGGCTGGTCCGATGGGCCGTGATCGTGCCGTGGGCGGCGTCGCTGGTCATCACCGCGCGGCTGTTCACCCTGATCTACAGCTACTACTACGGCACCATCAACGCCGTGCTGCTCGACCTGCACATCGTCGACACCCCGATCGACTTCCTCGGGAGCGACCGCCTGATCATGTCCTCGATGGTGGCTGTCGGCGTCTTCGTGTCGATCCCGTTCACCGCGTACGTCTTCGTTGCCGGCCTCAACGCGATCCCGACCGACGTCTACGAGGCGGCCCGGATCGACGGGGCGTCGCCGTGGAAGATCTGGCGACTGATCACCCTGCCCCTGCTGCGGCCGGCGATCCTCGTGGCCACGGTGCTCAACATGATCTACGTCTTCAACAGCTTCCCGATCATCTACACGCTCAACGAGTCCAACCCGGGCTTCAGCCACGACACGACGATCACGTTCATGTACAAGCTCGCCTTCAAGAGCGCGGAGAAGGACGTGGGGCAGTCGGCTGCGGCCGGCCTGTTCAACGTCTGCCTCATCCTCGTGGCGGTGCTTGTCTACCTGCGGGTCTCCCGCTGGCGCGAGGAGGAGTCGTGACCGCCACGACCACGACCAGGGGTATGCCGCGCAGCGCGGCACCCGAGCCCGCCCGTCCGAGCGGCTGGCGCGGCATCCGCCCGTGGGCGATGCCCCTCATCGGCCTCGGCGTCGCGTTCGCCTTCGTCTGGCCCTACCTCGTCATGCTGCTCGACGCGTTCCGTCCGAGCAGCGACGTGGTGCGGACACCGCCCTCGGTCCTGCCAGAGGTGTGGAAGTGGACGACGTTCTCCGAGGTCCTCGGCGACGAGCGCTTCCTCCACTGGCTCCGGACGTCGGTGATCGTGGCCGTCGCCTCCACGGCGATCGTCGTCGTGGTCGCCATCCCAGCGGCCTACTTCACCGCACGCTTCAAGTTCCGTGGGCGGATGGCCTTCCTGTTCCTGGTCCTGGTCACCCAGATGTTCTCGCCGACCTCCCTGGTGGTGGGCATCTACCGCGAGTTCTTCACGGTCAACCTGGTCAACACCTACCTCGCCCTCATCCTCACGAACGCGGCGTTCAACCTGGCCTTCGCGATCTGGATCCTGCACGGCTTCTTCGCCTCGATCCCGCGCGAGCTCGAAGAGGCGTCGGAGCTCGACGGCTGCGGGAGGCTCGGCACCCTGTGGCGGGTCATGCTTCCGCTCACGCTCCCCGGTCTGGTGACGGCCACGATCTTCACCTTCATCGCAGCGTGGAACGAGTACGTCGTGGCGCTGACCCTGATGCTCGACGACGCCAAGAAGCCGCTCACCGTCGGGATCAACTCCTACGTCACGGGCTACGAGCAGAACTGGGACCAGCTGTTCGGGGCCTCGATCATCGCGATCGTCCCTGTCGTGATCCTCTTCGCCCTCATCGAGAAGCACCTCGTGGGCGGCCTCACCTCCGGAGCGGTCAAGTGAGCGAGCCGGACGGGCGCAGCATGGACCGCGGCGCGCGCTGGAGTGCGTTGCTCGGCCTGCTCGCCGAGCACGGGCGGCTCAGCGTCGCCCAGGTGGTGGAGTCGCTGGGCGTCTCCGAGGCCACCGTGCGTCGCGACTTCGGGGACCTCGCGGCCCAGCAGCTCGTGACCCGCACCCACGGCGGCGTGGTGGCCAGCGCGGTGGCCTACGACCTGCCCGTGCGCTACAAGCAGGGGGGCGGCGACTCGGCCAAGGAGCGGATCGCCGCCTGCGCCGCCGACCTCATTCCGGAGGGTTCCGTCGTGGGCTTCAACGGCGGCACGACGACCAGCGCCACCGCGCGCAAGCTCGCGGCGAGGGCCGACCTCGCGGCGTCGTCCCGGCGTCCCTCGATCACGGTCGTGACCAACGCCCTCAACATCGCGACCGAGATGGTGCTGCGGCCGTTCATCCGCTGCGTCTCGCTCGGTGGGGTGGCGCGGCCCGAGTCCTACGAGCTCTCGGGCCCGCTGGCCTCGATGGTGCTCAGCGAGCTGTGGCTGGACACCGTGGTCCTGGGCGTCGACGGCGTGTCCGCCGTCGGGGGCGCGACGTGCGAGCACGAGGGCGAGGCCGGGATCAACTCGCTCATGGTCCAGCGCGCCGACCGCGTGGTGGTCGTGAGCACTGGGGACAAGGTGGGTCGACGCGCCTTTGCCCGGATCTGCTCCTCGGAGCGGATCCAGGTGCTCGTGACCGACGCCACTGCACCGGCTGCCGCGCTGGCCGAGTTCCGGGCGGCCGGCGTCACGGTCGAGATCGTCTGAACCGCACCCCTCACACCCGCGCCAGGCGGCATACCCACCATCGCTCGGTCGCTCGGTCGCTCGGTCGCTCGGTCGCTCGGTGCTCGGTCGCTCGGTCGCACGGTCGCACGGTCACTCGGGAGCCGCTGCGGGTTCTACCCTCGAAGCCATGAGCGACCTGCACTGCGCCGCGACCCTGCTCATCGCGCGCCACGGCGACGCCGAGTACGGCCACCCGTCGGTGCTGTCCGACGAGGGTGGCTGGCTGTCGCCGAAGGGGGTCAAGCAGACCGAGTCCCTGGCCGCCGCGGTGGCCGCCCGCAGGATCGCCCGGGTCTACACGAGCACCTTCGCCCGGGCCATCGAGTCGGGCGCGATCGCCGCGCGGACCCTCGGGGTCGAGCCGCGGGCCGTCCCCGGGCTGGAGGAGTTCTCCGTCGGGGCCCTGGCCGGTCGGCCGCACGACGACCCGGAGCTCGCCTCGGTCTTCAAGTCCTGGCTGCACGGCGACCTGCGACGGTGCATCCCCGGCGGGGAGACGGGGGAGGAGGTCGTGGCCCGGTATCGCGAGGCGCTGCAGGGGATCGCCGACCAGTTCAGGGGTGAGACCGTGCTGGTCTTCTCGCACGGCGGCGTCATGTCGTTCGTCCTGCCGCGGATCTCCGGGAACGTCCGCGACGACCTCGCCGCCGCCAAGTACCTCCCCAACTGCGGCGTGGCCGAGGTGTCGGTGGACGGGGACGGCTTCGAGGTGCTCAGCTGGCCGGGATCGACCGACCGCGCCGTCGTCTAGCTCGTCCAGTCGGTCGTGCCGCTGCGTCCCCGGCTAGAACAGGCGGTGCTCGCTGTTGTCGATGCCCTTGAGGGCGTCGTAGTCGAGCGTGACGCAGCGGATGCCACGGTCCGTGGCCAGGGTGCGCGCCTGGGGCTTGATCTCCTGGGCGGCGAAGACGCCCGTCACGGGGGAGAGGTGCGGGTCGCGGTTCATCAGCTCGAGGTAGCGGGTCAGCTGCTCGACACCGTCGATGTCGCCCCGGCGCTTGATCTCGACGGCGACCGAGCCGCCCGTGGCGTCCTTGCAGAGGATGTCGACCGGGCCGATGGCCGTCATGTACTCACGTCGCACGAGGCTGAAGCCCTCGCCCAGGGTGTGGATGTGCTCGGCCAGCAGCTTCTGGAGGTGAGCCTCGACGCCGTCCTTGATCAGCCCCGGGTCGACGCCCAGGTCGTGCGCGGAGTCGTGGAGCACCTCGTGGATGAGCACCCGTAGCCGGTCCTCCGACTTCGCGTGCTGCACCTGCCACACGGCGGTGACCCCGTCGGCGGCCTCGTGGGTCTCGGGCTCGACCTCGGCCATCGCGCACGGGGGCGACATCCAGTTCAACGGCTTGTAGGAGCCGCCGTCGCTGTGGACGAGCACGGAACCGTCCGCCTTGACGAGCAGGAGCCTCGTCGCCAGGGGGAGGTGGGCCGAGAGACGTCCGTCGTAGTCCACCGAGCACTTCGCAATGACCAACCGCACGAGGGGTCACTCTACGGCCCGCGGACCGTTGCGCGTGCCGGGGTGCTGAGCGCACACTCATGGGCAAGAGGTGAGTGGTATGCCGTCCGTCCTGGGCAACGTTGCCGGTCTCGCCCTCGTGATGGGCACCCTCGTGAGTGGGGTGCGCTGGCTCACCACGGGCCAGCCACCCAGGCTGCTCGAGCCCACCGTCACCAGGGCGCAGTCGTGGCGCGCCTCGCGGCGCCCAGCGGTGGAACCCATCCCGCCCGTCCTGCTGGCCCTGGAGCTCAGCCGTCTCGCCGCGCACATCCGCCGGGTCGAGGAGGGGGACCAGCCCCGCAAGGCCGAGCGGCTGATGTCGGCGCGACTGGCCTACGACCACGCGTTGCGTGACTACTGCAAGGCGGTGGACATCCCGGTGCCGACCGCGATCCGCGGGCTGTCCCGCGAGCAGCGCTTCCACATGGAGTCCGCACTGATCGGGGCCGGTCACGACTGGTGAGGCCTGGTGACCGAGCAGGCAGGGTGGTGACCGTCACGCTGCCCGGGGGTCCACGCGGCATACCTGCTCTGCCAGACTCGCGGCATGGCTCGTGAGTTCAGCAAGGTCGGAGTAATCGGTCTCGGCACCATGGGTGCGGGCATCGTCGAGGTGTTCGCCCGCAACGGCATCGACGTCGTGGCAGTCGAGGTCGACCAGGCGGCGGTCGAGAAGGGCCGCGGAGTGCTCGAGCACTCCACGGGCCGGGCAGTCAGCCGCGGCAAGCTGAGCGAGGAGGACCAGGCGGCGCTGCACGCGCGAGTGCACTTCACGTCGAGCCTCGACGAGCTCGCCGACTGCCAGCTCGTGGTCGAGGCGGTGCCGGAGCACCTGGAGCTCAAGAAGGAGCTCTTCGGCAAGCTCGACGCGATCGTCGGCCCCGATGCCGTCCTCGCGACCAACACGTCGTCGCTGTCGGTCACCGAGATCGCGGTGGCGACCGGCAACCCCAAGCGGGTCGTCGGCATGCACTTCTTCAACCCCGCCCCCGTCCTGCAGTTCGTCGAGGTGATCCGCACCGTCGTCACCGAGGACGAGGCGTTCGAGGACGTCAAGGCGCTCGCGATCCGGCTCGGGAAGCAGCCGGTCATCGTGGGGGACAAGGCGGGCTTCATCGCCAACGCCCTGCTGTTCGGCTACCTCAACCACGCCGTCTCGATGTTCGAGTCGCGCTATGCCAGCCGCGAGGACATCGACGCGGCGATGAAGCTGGGCTGCGGCTACCCGATGGGTCCGCTGGCGCTGATGGACCTGATCGGACTCGACACCGCCTACGAGATCCTCGACACGATGTACAAGCAGGGCCGCGACCGCCTGCATGCCCCGAGCCCGGTCATCAAGCAGATGGTCAGCGCCGGACTCAAGGGTCGCAAGAGCGGCCGTGGGTTCTACACCTACGCCGAGCCCGGCAGCAGCCAGGTCGTCGACGACGGGCTCACCCCGGCGTCGGCCGGCGAGTCCGGGGCCACCCTGCGCGAGGTGCGCACCGTCGGCGTCGTGGGTTCGGGAACCATGGCGACCGGCATCATCGAGGTCTTCGCCAAGGCCGGCTACGACGTCGTCTACGTCACCCGCAGCCAGCCCAAGGTCGACGCGGTGACAGCGGCCATCACCAAGTCGCTCGAGAAGGCCGTCCAGCGCGGCAAGCTCAGCGAGGAGGACCGCGCCGCGGCCCTGGGCCACCTGACCGGTACCACGTCCCTGGACGACCTGGCCACCGCCGACCTCGTGGTCGAGGCCGTCGTCGAGGACCTGGCGGTGAAGAAGGCTCTCTTCGAGAACCTCGACGAGATCTGCAAGCCGGGCGCGATCCTGGCCACCACGACGTCGTCGCTGCCCGTCGTCGACTGCGCGGCCGCCACCTCGCGCCCGCAGGACGTCATCGGGATGCACTTCTTCAACCCTGCCCAGATCATGAAGCTCGTCGAGGTCGTCCACACGGTCTCGACCGCGCCGGACGTCGTGGCGACCGTCCAGGACGTCTGCGCCAAGGTCGGCAAGCACGCCGTCACGTGTGGCGACCGCTCGGGGTTCATCGTCAACGCCCTGCTGTTCCCCTACCTCAACGACGCCGTCAAGATGCTCAACGCCAACTACGCCACGGCCGACGACATCGACACCGCGATGAAGACCGGCTGCGGGCTGCCCATGGGGCCGTTCGAGCTGCTCGACGTCGTCGGCAACGACGTGTCACTGGCGATCCAGCGCGAGCTCTACCTCGAGTTCCGCGAGCCCGGTTTCGCGCCGGCCCCGCTGCTCGAGCACATGGTCACGGCCGGCTACCTCGGTCGCAAGACCGGGCGCGGCTTCCGCACCTACGCCTGAGCGCCGCCGTCGCCGTCGCCGCGGCGAAGGCGCTGGTGCGGTTCTGCGAGAATCGGATCCATGCCCCGAGCCAACCGGCGTCGCCGTGACGACGCCCCGCTGAACCTCGACCGCGCGGTCGGGGGGACCGCACGTCGGGAGGGGTATGCCGGGGGCGAGTGGTTCGTTCGCCGCGTCACCGGCAGTGCTGCGAGCCGCGCCTACCTGTGTCCGGGCTGCCAGCAGAACATCCCGATGGGCACGCCGCACGTGGTGGCGTGGCCCGCCGAGGGGATGGGTGGCCTGGACGACCGTCGGCACTGGCACACGCCCTGCTGGGAGGCGCGCGACCGCCGGCACACCCGCGGCGCCACCCGCTGACCCACCCCAGACCCCGGCGTCCTCGGCCGTCGATCTGGGGCGTCAGTGGCACGGATGAACGTGACAGGCGCGGTTCCAGGTCGATCCGTGGCGCTGGTGGCGCGGATGGCCGCACCAGCACGCTGGCCAGCGAGATCAGTGACGGCGCTGCCGCGGCAGCAGGACCTCTTCGTAGAGCAGCAGCAGGCCGGCTGCCACCGGGATCGCGAGCAACGCACCGAGGACACCCAGGAGCGTGCCGCCGGCGAGGGCTGCCACCACGGTGACGGCGCCCGGAACCGACACGGTGCGCTGCATGATCCGGGGCGCGACGACGTAGTTCTCGACCTGCTGGTAGACCACGTAGTAGATGATCGCGATCACGGCCTTCTTGGGTTCGTCGAACACCGCGACCAGGCAGACGACCGAGGCCCCGATCGTGGCACCGACCATCGGGATGAGCCCGAGGAAGCCGACCGCCACCGCCAGCACCGCGGCATACGGGATGCCGACGATCAACATCATGATCCACGAGCAGATGGCATTGATGGTCGCGACGGCGACCTGGCCCGCAGCGTAGGAGCCCGTCCTGCGCATGATCTCCTCTGACAGCGAGATGACCCGGGGACGACGCGAGGCCGGGACGATCGCATAGGCCCCCTGCTTGACCCGCGGGAAGGACGCGAGGAGGAAGAGCGTCAGGACGAGCACGGTGAAGGTCTGGAAGATGCCGCCGATGACGGCGGCCCCGACGCCGAGCACGCCGCCGAAGACCTGGCTGATGAAGTTGCCGTCGGTGATCCGCTTGTTGAACTCGGCCTGGATCTTGTCGACGACGTCGTAGTGCCGGTCGAGGTCCTTGACGAAGTTGCTGCGCAGGATCTGGTCGAGGTAGTCGGGCGCCTTCTGCGCGAGGTCGCTGCCCTGGGTGATGACTGGTGGGACGACCACGAGTCCGAGCAGGGTGAAGACGGCCACGACGCCGGCGAAGACCACCGCCACGGCTCCGCCGCGGCGCATGCCGTGGCTGGTGAGGAACTCGACGAGCGGGTTCAGCGTGAGGGCGAGGAAGAAGGCGATGACGACGAGCGTGAGGACCGTGGTGAGCCGACCCATGGTCTGCCACAGCAGCAGCGCGGTGAGCACGCCGATGCCCCCGACGAAGCCCATGTAGAACGGTGACTGCCGGTTGAGCGGTCTCCCGGCCTGTCCGTAGCGGCGGCCCCGCCCCTGCTGCTGGCCACGCCCACGCTCCTGGTCGCCGCCCTCGTCGGCGTCGTCGCCCTCGTCGATGCGGTTGTCTCTCCCGTCGGCGAGTCCTTGGTCGCGGCCCCGGTCAGGGCGTCCGTCCGCGCCCGCTCCGGCCTCCCCGTCGTCGCCCGCTCCGGCCTCCCCGTCGTCGCCCGACCGGCGAGCGGGCAGGATGTCCGCGAGCAAGCCGGTCGGCGAGAAGGTCGTCTCGGACTCCGCGACCTGGTGCGGATGGTTGCTGGCGAGCAGGGCGGCGCGCTGAGCGCGGCGGAACTCACGCCACCTGTCCAGGGCTGACATGGGTCCGAGCCTATGGCACGGCAGTAGGACGCTCGGGCATCGCCGCAGGTCAGGTGTTGCGGAACCGGTCGATCTGCGGGAGCAGGGCGGCCCGCTTCTCGGCGTCCGTCACGCCGAGCCCAGCCTCGGGGGAGAGGGTGAGCACGCCGACCTTGCCCTGGTGGGCGTTCCGGTGCACGTCGAGCGCAGCCTGCCCGACCTCGTCCATGGTGTAGGTCTTGGAGAGGGTGGGGTGGATGAGGCCACGGTTGATGAGCTCGTTGGCCTCCCACGCCTCGCGGTAGTTGGCGAAGTGGCTCGAGATGATCCGCTTGAGGTTCATCCACAGGTAGCGGTTGTCGTACTCGTGCATGTAGCCCGACGTCGAGGCACAGGTGACGATGGTGCCGCCCTTGCGCGCGACGTAGACGCTGGCCCCGAAGGTCTCGCGCCCGGGGTGCTCGAAGACGATGTCCACGTCGTGACCGCCAGTGAGCTCACGGATCTTCTTGCCGAGCCGCTGCCACTCACGCGGGTCCTGCGCGGTGTTGTCGTCGTTCCAGAACTTGTAGCCCTCGGCGCTGCGGTCGATGATCAGCTCGGCGCCCATGTCGCGGCAGATCTGGGCCTTCTCCGGCGAGGAGACGACGCAGATCGGGGTGGCGCCACCGGACAGCGCCATCTGGGTGGCGTAGGACCCCAGACCACCTGAGGCGCCCCAGATCAGGACTCGGTCGCCGAGCTTCATGGCGGCGCCGTTCTTGGAGATCAGCTGGCGGTATGCCGTGGAGTTCACCAGGCCGGGAGAGGCCGCCTCCTCCCACGTCAGGTGGGCCGGCTTGGGCATCAGCTGGTTGGACTTGACGATGGCGAGCTCGGCGAGGCCACCGAAGTTGGTCTCGAAGCCCCAGATCCGCTGCTGCGGGTCGAGCATGGTGTCGTTGTGGCCCTCGGCATCCTCGAGCTCGACCGACAGGCAGTGCGCGACAACCTCCTGACCCGGCGTCCACTTGGTGACTCCGGGCCCGGTCCGCAGGACGACGCCGGCGAGGTCGGAGCCGACCACGTGGTAGGGCAGGTCGTGCCGCTTGGCGAACTCGGAGGTGCGGCCGTAGCGCTCGAGGAACCCGAAGGTCGACACCGGCTCGAAGATGGAGGTCCACACGGTGTTGTAGTTGATGGCGCTGGCCATGACGGCGACGAGCGCCTCACCGGGCGCGAGCTCGGGCACCGGGACGTCGTCGAGGTGCAGCGACTTGCGCGGATCCTTCTCCTTGGTGGCCAGGCCCTCGAAGATGCCCACCTCGTCCTTGTGCACCGTCACGGCGCGGTAGGTCTCGGGAATGGCCAACCCGGCATACGTCTCCCGGGTGCGGTCCCCGGAGAGGATGGCGTCGCGGATTTCCTGCATGGGTCTGTCTCCTCGGCGTCGTCGGCACGGCTGCAGGCGAAACTACTGCGGAGTAAGGCAATCGGGATGCTGGTGAGACTCCGGTCACGCGGTGACCTACCTCACGCCAGCCGTCAGTGGGTCTCGTGGGCAGGCTGGACGAGCTCGACCAGGATGCCGCCAGCGTCCTTGGGGTGGATGAAGTTCACCCTCGAGTTGGACGTGCCGCGCCGCGGCTCGTCGTAGAGCAGCCGCAGACCGCGGTCGCGCAGCACCTGGCTGACCGCCTCGACGTCCTCCACGCGGTAGGCGACCTGCTGGACGCCCGGCCCGGAGCGGTCGAGGAACTTCGCGATCGTCGACTCCGGTGACAGGGGCGCCAGCAGCTGGATGTGCGACCCGCTGCCGCCGACCGCCATCATCGCCTCGCGGACGCCCTGCTCCTCGTTGACCTCCTGGTGCGCCAGCGTCATCCCGTAGGTGTCGCGGTAGAAGGTGATCGCCTCGTCGAGGTCGCGCACCGCGACCCCCACGTGGTCGATCGCGGTGAAGAGCTCGGTGGGCAGTTCAGTCATGGTCGCCAGCCTAGGCCGAGCCGGGTATGCCGCGACATGAGCGATGCGTCACGCTCCAGACCGCGCCCCTAGACTGGCGACCATGTCCGCACTGTCCCGGGACGACGTCGCGCACCTCGCCGGCCTCGCCCGCATCGACCTGTCCGATGCCGAGCTCGACCGGATGGTCGGAGAGCTCGGCGTCATCCTCGAGTCCGTCGCCAAGGTGCAGGAAGTCGCCGCGGACGACATCGAGCCGATGTCCCACCCGCTGCCGCTCACCAACGTCACCCGCCCGGACGAGGTCCGTCCGTCGCTCGGGGCGCAGGCGGCCCTGTCCGGGGCGCCGGAGCAGGAGCTGCAGCGCTTCTCGGTGCCGCGCATCCTCGACGAGGACTGACGGGCCACGCCAGACCGAGCCCCGCCGCGCCCACTGCGGCCCACTGCGGCCCACGCCGCCGACCCCATGTCCGCGTCCCACCAGCGACAGACCGAGGACCACCACCCGTGAACTCCGACATCACCCGTTCCAGCGCCGCCGAGCTCGCGCATGCGCTGAGCTCCCGCGAGCTCAGCTCCGTCGAGGTAGTGCAGGCCCACCTCGACCGCATCGCGGCCGTCGACGCCGACGTGCACGCCTACCTCCACGTGGACGGCGAGGGTGCCCTCGCGGCGGCCCGTACCGTGGACGAGCGGCGCGCATCGGGGGAGGAGCTCCACGTCCTCGCCGGCGTGCCGATCGCCGTCAAGGACGTGATGGTGACCCAGGGACTGCCGACGACCTGCGGGTCCAGGATCCTCGAGGGGTGGATCCCGCCCTATGACGCCACCGTCGTGGCCCGGCTCAAGTCGGTCGGCATGCCGATCCTCGGCAAGACCAACATGGACGAGTTCGCGATGGGCTCGTCCACCGAGCACTCCGCCTACGGCCCGACCCACAACCCGTGGGACCTCACCCGCATCCCCGGCGGGTCGGGAGGTGGCTCCTCAGCCGTCGTCGCGGCATACGAGGCGCCGTTGGCGATCGGCACGGACACCGGTGGCTCGATCCGCCAGCCGGCCTCGGTCACGGGCACCGTCGGGGTCAAGCCGACCTACGGCGGGGTGTCCCGCTACGGCCTCGTGGCGCTCGCCTCCAGCCTCGACCAGGCGGGCCCGTGCACGCGCACCGTCCTCGACGCTGCGCTGCTGCACTCGGTCATCGGCGGGTACGACCCGATGGACTCCACCTCGATCAACGCCCCGGTGCCCTCGGTCGTCGAGGCCGCACGCCGCGCGGACGTCAGGGGGCTCAGGGTCGGGGTGATCAAGGAGCTCGGTGGCGAGGGCTACCAGGCTGGCGTGCGCGCCCGCTTCGACGAGTCCGTCGCCCTGCTCCAGGAGGCCGGTGCCGAGGTCGTCGAGGTGTCGTGCCCGAGCTTCGACTACGCGCTCGCTGCCTACTACCTGATCCTGCCCAGTGAGGCGTCCTCCAACCTGGCCAAGTTCGACGCGATGCGGTACGGCCTGCGGGTGCTGCCCGAGGGCCTCGACGACCCCAGCGCCGAGCAGGTCATGGCGGCCACCCGTGACGCCGGCTTCGGCGACGAGGTCAAGCGCCGCATCATCCTCGGCACGTACGCGCTCTCGAGCGGTTACTACGACGCCTACTACGGCCAGGCCCAGAAGGTCCGCCGGCTGATCGCGAACGACTTCGAGGCCGCCTTCGGTCAGGTCGACGTGCTGGTCAGCCCGACGGCACCCACCACCGCGTTCAAGCTGGGCGACAAGCTCGACGACCCGATGTCGATGTACCTCCAGGACGTCGCCACCATCCCCGCCAACCTCGCCGGGGTGCCCGGGATGTCACTGCCGAGCGGCCTGGCCGACGAGGACGGCCTGCCCACCGGCATCCAGATCCTGGCGCCGGCAACGAAGGACGAGCGGCTCTACAACGTGGGCGCGGCCCTCGAGAAGATGCTCGTCGACAGGTGGGGCGGCTCACTGCTGGCCAAGGCCCCCCAGCTGACCGCGAAGGGAGCGTGACCACGATGAACACCGCTACGGCCACCGCCGAGGAGATCGTCGACTACGACGAGGCGCTCGAGCGCTACGACCCCGTGATGGGTCTCGAGGTGCACGTCGAGCTCAACACCGCGACCAAGATGTTCTGTGGGTGTGCCACCGAGTTCGGCGCCGAACCCAACACCCAGGTCTGCCCGGTCTGCCTGGGGCTGCCGGGTGCGCTGCCCGTCGTCAACGAGAAGGCGGTGGAGTCGGCCATCCGGATCGGCCTCGCGCTCAACTGCGAGATCGCGCAGTGGTGCCGGTTCGCCCGGAAGAACTACTTCTACCCGGACATGCCGAAGAACTTCCAGACCAGCCAGTACGACGAGCCGATCGCCTTCGAGGGCCACCTCGACGTCGAGCTGTCCGACGGCACGGTCTACCGCGTCGCGATCGAGCGCGCGCACATGGAGGAGGACACCGGGAAGTCGCTGCACATCGGTGGCGCCACGGGACGCATCCACGGCGCAGACCACTCGCTGGTCGACTACAACCGGGCCGGCATACCCCTCATCGAGATCGTCACCAAGCCGCTGACCGGTGCCGGTGAGAGGGCGCCCGAGGTGGCCAAGGCGTACGTCGGTGCGCTGCGCGAGCTGCTGCGCGCCCTGGGGGTCTCCGACGTCAAGATGGAGCAGGGGTCGCTGCGCTGTGACGCCAACGTCTCGTTGCGCCCCAAGGCCACCGGGGACCAGAGCCAGGACGACGTGCCGCTCGGCACCCGCACCGAGACCAAGAACGTCAACTCCCTGCGCAGCGTCGAGCGCGCGGTGCGGTACGAGATCACCAGGCACGCGGCGATCCTCGACAAGGGCGACAAGATCATCCAGGAGACACGACACTGGCACGAGGACACCGGGGTCACGACGAGTGGCCGCGAGAAGTCCGACGCTGAGGACTACCGGTACTTCCCGGAGCCTGACCTCGTGCCCGTCGCACCGACGCGCGAGACGGTGGAGGAGCTCCGCGGCACCCTGCCCGAGGCCCCTGGCCTTCGCCGCAAGCGGCTCCAGGCCGAGTGGGGCTACAGCGACCTCGAGATGCGTGACGTCATGAACGCCGGGGCGGTCGCGCTGATCGAGGAGACGGTGGCTGCGGGCGCGACCCCGGCCGGCGCACGCAAGTGGTGGACCGGTGAGCTGGCCCGTCGCGCCAACGTCGACGGCACCTCCGTGGAGGACTTCGGCGTCACGCCTGCCCACATCGCCGAGCTCGACGGTCTGGTCCGTGGGGGCCGCCTCAACGACTCGATGGCCCGCCAGGTCCTCGACGGCGTCATCGACGGTGAGGGCACGCCCACCGAGGTCGCCGACGCCAGAGGGCTCGAGCTGGTGCAGGACGACGACGCCCTCGAGGCGGCTGTCGACAAGGTCATCGAGGCCAACGCCGACGTGGCCCAGAAGGTGCGCGACGGCAAGGTCCAGGCCGCCGGTGCCCTCATCGGTCAGGTGATGAAGGAGATGCGGGGCCAGGCCGACGCAGGCAAGGCCCGCGAGCTGATCCTGGCCAAGCTCACCTGAGTTCGTCGCCCCTGTTGGAAGGGGGACTTCCGGATATCCGGACGTCCCACTTCCAAAGACGGGGTGAGGTATGCGCGGGCGCTAGAGGGTTGCCAGGTTGAGCGCGACCAGCTTGTCGTCGCCGGCCCGCGGGCTGCCGCGGAAGGTGTTGCTGGTCAGCACCCACAGCCGTCCGTCCGGACCCGCCACTGCGTCACGGAGCCTGCCGTAGCGGCCGTGAAGCAGTCGCTTGGGGGTGCCGATGCCATTGGCAGTCAACGGAACTCGCCACAGTGACTGACCCCGCAGGGCTGCCATCCAGACCGCGCCGTTCGCCACGGCGATCCCACTCGGAGACGCGTCGGAGGTCGCCCACTGGGCGAGGGGGTCCGTGAACTTCGAGCGACCCGCCCGTCCCTCGACGACCGGCCAGCCGTAGTTGCGACCCGGCACGATCAGGTTGAGCTCGTCCCAGGTGTTCTGTCCGAACTCGCTCGCGAACATCCGTCCGTCGGGGGCCCAGGCGATGCCTTGCACGTTGCGGTGCCCGTACGTCCAGACGGGGGAGTTGCCGAACGGGTTGCCCGGCGCGGGTCTGCCGTCGGTCGTGATGCGCAGGATCTTCCCGCCGAGGGCGCGCTCGTCCTGGGAACGCTCGGAGTGGCCGGCGTCGCCCGTGGTGACGTAGAGGTAGCCGTCCGGGCCGAAGGCAAGTCGCCCGCCGTTGTGGTTGCCTGCCTTGGGTATGCCGCGCAGCACCACGGTCGGCTTCGTCGCCTTCCCGCCGCTGAAGGTCAGCCGGACGACCCGGTTGTCGTCCGCGGCGGTGAAGTAGACGAAGATGCTCTTGTCGCTGGCAAACCGTGGTGACACCGCCACGCCCAGCAGCCCGCCCTCGCCATCGGGTCGCACACCCGGGATCTCGCCGAGCACCGTCGGCGCGCGGCCGCTGCGGAGGTGCAGCAGCTGCGCCTTGTCGCGCAGCGTGACCAGGGCGGAGCCGTCCGGGAGGAACGCGATGGCCCACGGGACGTCGAGGTTGGTCGCGAGGGTGGAGGTCGCGGGGATCGCCCTGGTTGGGGTCGTTGTCGGGGTCGTCGTGGCGCCACTCGTGGTCGAGCCGGTCGGCGTCGAGGTGGCCGTGGTCGAGGAGGTCAGCACGGGCGCGGAGACGGTCGTCCCGTCGCCCGACCCGTCTGTGCCCGAGCACCCGCAGACCAGCAGCACGGCAGCCACCCCGGTGGTGGCAGCCGCCCCTGCGGAGGTGCGCCGGCGACGAAGCGGTGCACGCGGCATACCCCATTGTGCGTGACGGGGGCGCGTTCCACCTGACAGCGGCGGGTACTCGCCCCCGGGCGGACGTGCCGCCACCGCGTGGGGTCTCGGGGCTAGCGTGGGAGACATGACGCTGGTGACCCTGCCGGGGCAGGAATGGGTGAACGTGGTGGGACCGATCACGGGGGTCGAGCTCGCCGTGTGGGAGCTCGACGGCGCTCCGGACCGGGCCGAGGAGATCAGGGTCGTCGTGCCGCCGTACATCGGGGCCGGTGGTCGGCTGGGCGCCCTCTCGCACGTGCCCAACCTCGAGCTCGTGCAGCTCCTGACGGCCGGTTACGACGACGTGCAGGCCGTGCTGCCCGACGGAGTGAGGCTCGCGAACGCCACCGGGGTCCACGACGCCTCGACGGCAGAGCTGGCGGTGGCGCTCACGCTGGCGAGCCTGCGCGACTTCCCGGACTTCTTTGCGGCCCAACGGGAACGCACCTGGCTGCCCTCGACGTTCCACCACGCCCTGGCCGACAAACGGGTGCTGGTGCTGGGCTACGGCGCCATCGGGCGGGCGATCGCTGCCCGGCTCACGCCGTTCGAGGTCCAGGTGACCGCGGTGGCGAGCCGTGCGCGGGCGGGCGACGAGCTCGTGCGGTCCGTCCACGGGGTCGACGAGCTGCCGGACCTGCTGCCGCTGCATGACGTCGTCATCGTGATCGTGCCGTTGAGCGCGCACACAGCGGGCCTGGTCGACGACGACTTCCTGGCTGCCATGCCCGACGGTGCCCTGGTCGTCAACGTCGCGCGGGGCGGTGTCGTCGACACCGACGCGCTGGTGCGGCACGCGGCGGCCGGCCGGATCCGGGCTGCCCTGGACGTCACCGACCCCGAGCCGCTGCCCCCCGACCACCCCTTGTGGACCACGCCGGGAGTGATGATCACTCCGCACGTCGGCGGGGCCTCGACCGCGTTCATGCCACGCGCCGCGCGCCTGCTGCAGGAGCAGCTGGGGGCGTATGCCGCCGGGAGACCGTTGCGCAACCTGGTCTGACCACTCGCGCTGGCACGGAGGATTCCGGCCTGCGCTCCGATGAGTTCTGCGGTGCTTCCGGGTCGATATCGACAACACGTGTCGGACGGCCAGAGGAGTGCCAGTATGGGAAACATGGGTGAGACCGTCGTCGGAATAGGCACACGCAAGGGCTTGTGGCTGGCTCGCAGTGAGGACCGGCAGTCATGGCGGGTCGAGGGTCCGCACTTCCTGATGAGCGAGGTGCTGTCGCTGCTGTTGGACACCCGCACCGACCCCACCAGGCTGCTCGTGGGGTTCCGCTCGTCGCACTGGGGTCCGTCGTTGCAGCACTCCGACGACCTCGGGGCCAGCTGGGTCGAGCACCCCGACGGGTCGATCCGCTTCCCGGAGGACACCGACACCGCGCTCAAGGCCACGTGGCAGCTGGTGGCCGACCCGCACGACTCGTCCGTGGTCTGGGCCGGCACCGAACCCCAGGGGCTGTGGCGCAGCGCAGACCGGGGAGAGACGTTCGAGCTCAACCGGGGGCTGTGGGAACACCCCCACCGCCCCGAGTGGGGCGAGGGCTTCGGTGGCGGAGCCATCCACACCGTCCTGCCGAGCCCGGTCGACGCCGACAGCATGCTCGTCGCGATGAGCACCGGTGGCGTCTACAACACCCGTGACGGCGGGGCGTCGTGGAACCCCGGCAACACTGGCATCCACGCCTACTTCCAGCCGCACGACGAGTGGCCCGAGTTCGGGCAATGCGTCCACAAGGTGGTGCGCGACAGCGGCACCCCGACCCGGCTCTACGCCCAGAACCACAGGGGCGTCTACCGTTCGGACGACGACGGGGTCACCTGGACGTCGATCGAGGCGGGGCTGCCGACGAACTTCGGCATGACCGCCCTGGCGCATCCCCGTCGCGGGGACACCATGTGGCTGGTGCCGATCGCCTCCGACGGTGAGCGCATCCCACCGGGAGCCGAGCTCCAGGTCCAGCGCACCGACGACGCCGGGGCGACCTGGCGCACCCAGCACGACGGACTGCCCTCCCCGTGCTACACGAACGTGCTGCGTGATGCCGCAGGCCTGGACGACCACCCCGAGGAACCGGGCCTGTACCTCGGCACGCGCAACGGCGAGGTCTACGCGTCGGTCGACGGCGGCGACTCGTTCACGCGCGTCGTCGAACAGCTGCCGGACGTGCTCTGCGTGCGGGCGGTCACGCTTCCATGACCGCTCGCGTGGTGCTCCCGGGCCTGTTGCGCGAGCTGGCCGACGGTGCGGCCGAGCTGCCCGTCGAGCTGGGCGCCCAGGCCTCGCTCGCCGATGTGCTCGACCGGGCGTTCGAGCCGTGGCCGATCCTGGCGTCGCGCGTGCGGGACGAGCGCGGCGAGATCCGCCGACACGTCAACATCTTCGTGGACGGTGAGGACGCCAAGCGTGCCGACGGGGTGCAGACCGCGGTCACCCCGAACTCGACGGTCCACGTCATCAACGCCGTGTCCGGCGGCTGATCGCCCCCACTTGTTGCCACCTCGTCGTCACCAACCGCCGATTTCGGCTCCCGGTGACGAGCGCGCGGCAACAAGTCGTGGACCTCAGGCGGTCCAGGCCCCTTCGTCCCACGCCGCTCGCAGCACGGCGAGGTGGGGTTCGAGGTCCCACCCTCGCTCGGCGAGCCAGGCGTCGTTGCGATAGGTGCCGGCATACCTCTCCGAGCCGTCGCAGAGCAGCGAGACGATGCTCCCGCCTTCGCCCCGCTCGGCCATCTCGCACGCGAGGCGCAACGCGCCGAACAGGTTGGTGCCGGTCGATGCGCCGCCGCGCAGCCCCGTGCGTTCGGTAAGGAAACGCATCGCCGCGACGGAGGCGGCGTCGGGCACCAGCATCATCCGGTCCACGACGCTCGGGACGAAGCTCGGCTCGACCCGCGGCCGGCCGATGCCCTCGATGCGCGACCCGCATGCTGCCGTGACGCCGGCGTCGTCGCCGCAGAACGCCGGGAGGAAGGCCGAGTGCTCGGGGTCGACGACACACACCTGGCTGGCCAGGCCCCGATAGCGGACGTACCGCCCGATGGTCGCGCTGGTGCCGCCGGTGCCCGCGCCCACGACGACCCAGTGGGGGACCGGGTGCCGCTCGCGACCCATCTGCTCGAAGATCGACTCCGCGATGTTGTTGTTGCCGCGCCAGTCGGTCGCGCGCTCGGCATAGGTGAACTGGTCGAGGTAGTGGCCGTCACGCTCCTCCGCGAGCTGTCGCGCGACCTCGTAGACCTCGCCAGCGTCGTCCACGAAGTGGCACCGGCCGCCCTCGCGCTCGATGAGGGCGATCTTCTCCGGGCTGGTCGTCCGCACCATGACGGCGATGAAGGGCAGGCCGAGCATCCGGGCGAAGTACGCCTCGCTCACCGCCGTGGAACCGCTCGACGCCTCGATGACCGTGGTCCCGTCGTGCAGCTCACCGTTGCACAGGGCGTAGAGGAACAGGGACCTCGCGAGGCGGTGCTTGAGGCTGCCGGTGGGGTGCGTCGACTCGTCCTTGAGGTAGAGGTCGACGTCGGGCAGCCCCGGGAGCGGCACGTGCACGAGGTGGGTGTCGGCGCTGCGGTTGGCGTCGGACTGGATCCGGCGGATCGCCTCGTCGAGCCAGGGCCGGTCGGTCGGTGCGGTCGCCCTGACGTCGATCAGGGCGGGCGGCTGCTCCATCGGTCGTTCCTCACTGGGCGGAGAGGTATGCCGCGGCCGCGGGTTCACTGCCTCGGGTCCACCTCGTCGTGGTGGGACGAAGGGTAGCGGGCCGAGGTGGCTGGCTCGCTCAGCCGTGGCGGCTGATCCGGGGCGGCAGTCGCCGCGCCCTGAGCGCTGCTGTCAAGACTGGTTGTTGAGGTCCAACGGGTCCATGCTCGGGGTATGACCCTCGCCAGTGATGACAAGGTGCTCATCCTCTTCCGCCACGCCAAGGCTGAGCAGGTCATCGGCAAGCCGGACCACGAGCGCGCGCTCACCGGCCGGGGCAGGCGCGATGCCCGGGCGGCCGGCGTCTGGATGCACGAGCATGAGCTCGGTCCCGAGCTGGTGCTGTGCTCGACGGCGATGCGCACCCGACAGACGTGGGCCGCGGCGGTCGAGGGAGGAGCCTGCGGCGAGACCATCGAGTACGCCGACGGCATCTACTCCGGCGGCGCGCAGACCGTGCTCCAGACGGTTCGGGAATCGGCGGGGGAGGCGCAGGTCGTGATGGTGGTTGGGCACAACCCCACGATGGCAGCCCTCGCCAGCGGGCTGTCCGAGGGCGACGGCTCGTCGGCGGCGCACGAGTGCCTGGCCGCCGGGTTCCCGACGTCGTCGCTCGCCGTCCTGCGCTATGCCGGGCCCTGGTCCGGGCTCGACTTCGGAACGGCCGCGCTTGAGCGCTGCCACGTCTCTCGCGGCTGACCGCGCAGGTGGCCCCGCTGGTGTCCGCAGGGCTGGCGGCGCTGGGAACCGCACGGCATACCCGGCGGTTTTCGGCTTGTGAGACCGGCGTCCCACCCTGTGGACCCGAGTTCTAGACTCGGCCCATGACGACCACCGAACCCGCCACGGGGGCAGCCACCAACGGCGTCGACATCAAGCCGCGCAGCCGTGACGTGACCGACGGCATCGAGAAGACCGCCGCGCGCGGCATGCTGCGCGCGGTGGGCATGGGTGACGACGACTGGGTCAAGCCGCAGATCGGCGTGGCCAGCTCGTGGAACGAGATCACGCCCTGCAACCTGTCCCTCGACCGGCTCGCCAAGGCCGTCAAGGACGGCGTGCACGCGGCCGGTGGTTACCCCCTCGAGTTCGGCACCATCTCGGTCAGTGACGGCATCTCGATGGGCCACGAGGGCATGCACTTCTCGCTGGTGAGCCGCGAGATCATCGCCGACTCCGTCGAGACCGTCATGAACGCGGAGCGGCTCGACGGCTCGGTCCTGCTCGCCGGCTGCGACAAGTCGCTGCCGGGAATGCTCATGGCCGCGGCGCGCCTCGACCTGGCCAGCGTCTTCCTGTATGCCGGGTCGATCCTCCCGGGGATCGCCAAGCTCTCGGACGGCTCCGAGAAGACGGTGACGATCATCGACGCCTTCGAGGCCGTCGGGGCGTGCGCCGCGGGGCTGATGTCGCGGGCCGACGTCGACGCGATCGAGCGCGCGATCTGTCCGGGCGAAGGTGCCTGCGGCGGCATGTACACCGCGAACACGATGGCTTCGGTCGCCGAGGCCATCGGGATGTCCCTGCCCGGGTCGGCGGCGCCGCCCGCCACCGACCGCCGCCGCGACGGGTTCGCCCGCAAGTCGGGTGAGGCTGTCGTCGGTCTTCTGCGGCGGGGCATCACGGCACGCGACATCATGACCAAGGAGGCGTTCGAGAACGCCATCGCCGTCGTGATGGCCTTCGGTGGCTCGACCAACGCCGTGCTGCACCTGCTCGCGATCGCCAACGAGGCCGAGGTCGACCTGACTCTTGACGACTTCTCGCGCATCGGGGCCCGGGTGCCGCACCTGGCCGACGTCAAGCCGTTTGGCCAGTACGTCATGACCGACATCGACCGGGTCGGGGGAGTGCCGGTCGTGATGCGCGCGCTGCTCGACGCGGGGCTCCTGCACGGCGACTGCCTGACCGTCACCGGCAAGACGATGGCCGAGAACCTCGCCCACATCGCCCCGCCCGACGTCGACGGCAAGGTCGTCCGGGCGATGAAGGAGCCGATCCACAAGACCGGTGGGATCACGATCCTCAAGGGCTCGCTGGCCCCCGAGGGCGCTGTGGTCAAGTCGGCCGGCTTCGACTCCGACGTCTTCGAGGGCACCGCCAGGGTGTTCGACGGCGAACGCGCTGCGATGGACGCCGTCGCGCAGGGATCCCTCCAGGCGGGCGACGTCGTCGTCATCCGTTACGAAGGACCCAAGGGCGGCCCGGGGATGCGCGAGATGCTGGCCGTGACCGGTGCCATCAAGGGTGCCGGGCTGGGCAAGGACGTGCTGCTCCTGACCGACGGCCGCTTCTCCGGCGGTACCACCGGTCTGTGCGTGGGACACGTGGCGCCGGAGGCGGTCGACGGCGGACCCATCGCGTTCGTCCGGGACGGTGACCGCATCACGCTCGACGTGGCGAACGGCGTGCTCGACGTCCACGTCGACGAGGCAGAGCTGGCTCGTCGCGCAGAGGGCTTCGTGCCGCCGGAGTCCAAGTACCCCCGCGGCGTCCTGGCCAAGTACCGCAAGCTCGTCGGCAGTGCCAGCGGCGGGGCCGTCTGCGGCTGAGGGTCTGTGACTGAGACGACAGGTCCGGATCGTGGGACCCGTTGTCTCGCACGTTGACACCCTTCGGGCCGCGCGGGAGAGTTCTCGTGTGGCACGAATTCTCGTACTTCATTAGCGCGCAGGCTCCTTGAGCCAGCGCGCTGCCCTCCGTCGTCCTCACCCGAGGACTGGAGGGCTTTTTTGTGAGCAGGCACAGCGTGAGCAGGCACAGCGTGAGCAGATCAGCGTGGTCCAGCACCAGCGAGAACCGAAAGCGGTAGAGACGTGAGCGACACGAAACCGGCCCCGAGTCCGGCCCCGAGTCCAGCCAGCGCGCCCAGCCCGCCCAGCCCCTCCAGGCTGGCCGAGCAGGCGAGGGCGAAGGTTCCCGCCCAGGTGACCGGCGCCCAGAGCCTCGTGCTCTCCCTCGAGGCCATGGAGGTCGACACGGTCTTCGGCATTCCCGGCGGGGCGATCCTGCCGGCCTACGACCCGCTGCTCGACTCGGTCAAGGTCCGCCACATCCTGGTCCGCCACGAGCAGGGCGCCGGCCACGCGGCGGAGGGATACGCCAGCGCGACCGGCAAGGTCGGGGTCTGCATGGCGACGTCCGGTCCGGGTGCCACCAACCTCGTGACCGCCATCGCCGACGCCTACATGGACTCGGTGCCGATCGTGGCCATCACCGGCCAGGTCGCCTCCGCCGCCATCGGCACGGATGCCTTCCAGGAGGCCGACATCCGTGGCATCACGATGCCGATCACCAAGCACAACTACCTGGTCACCGACGCCTCGCAGATCCCTCGTGTCATCGCTGAGGCGTTCCACATCGCCTCCACGGGCCGGCCCGGCCCCGTCCTCGTCGACATCTCGAAGGATGCGCTCCAGGCGAAGACCACCTTCGCGTGGCCGCCCAAGTACGACCTGCCCGGCTACCGGCCCGTCGCCCGGCCGCACAACAAGCAGATCCGCGAGGCCGCTCGACTCATCGCCCAGGCCAAGCGGCCCGTGTTCTACGTCGGTGGCGGCGTGATCCGCGGCAATGCCTCCGACGCCCTGCGCGAGTTCGTCGAGCTGACCCAGATCCCCGTCGTGACCACCCTGATGGCGCGGGGCGCCGTCCCCGACAGCCATCCGCTCCACCTCGGCATGCCGGGCATGCACGGCTCGGTCGCCGCGGTCACGGCCCTCCAGAAGTCCGACCTGCTGATCACCCTCGGTGCGCGCTTCGACGACCGGGTGACCGGCCAGCTGTCGACGTTCGCACCAGAGGCCAAGGTCATCCACGCCGACATCGACCCCGCCGAGATCTCCAAGAACCGCAACGCCGACGTCCCGATCGTCGGCGACGTGCTCGAGGTCATCAGTGAGCTGGTCAAGGCGGTGGCTGCCGACCACGAAGCCGGGACGGTCGGCGACTACGACGCCTGGCGCGAGCAGACGGCCGGCTGGAAGTCCACCTTCCCGCTCGGCTACACCTCGCCCGAGGGCGAGGAGGGCGTGCCGCCGCAGTACGTCATCGAGCGCATCGGCGCCCTCAGCGGACCCGAGTCGATCTACGTCGCCGGCGTCGGCCAGCACCAGATGTGGGCGGCCCAGTTCGTCCAGTACGAACGCCCGAACGCCTGGCTCAACTCCGGGGGCCTCGGGACGATGGGGTATGCCGTGCCGGCCGCCATGGGTGCGAAGGTCGCCCAGCCGGACCGTGTGGTGTGGGCCATCGACGGGGACGGGTGCTTCCAGATGACCAACCAGGAGCTGGCGACCTGCGTCATCAACAACATCCCGATCAAGGTCGCGATCATCAACAACAGCAGCCTGGGCATGGTCCGCCAGTGGCAGTCCCTGTTCTACGACAAGCGCTACTCCAACACTGACCTGCACACCTCGGTCGGCCGCCGCATCCCCGACTTCGTCAAGCTGGCTGACGCCTACGGCTGCGTCGGACTCCGGTGCGAGCGTGCGGAAGACGTGGATGCGACCATCAAGAAGGCCATGGAGGTCAACGACGTCCCGGTCATCATCGACTTCGTCGTCCACCGCGACGCGATGGTCTGGCCGATGGTCCCGGCCGGGGTCAGCAACGACGCCATCCAGGTCGCGAAGGACACCGCGCCGCAGTGGGACCGTGAAGAGGACGAGGCCACCGAGCAGCCCGAGGACGCAGACAAGGACGGACGGTAGATGGCGATGAGCAAGCACACCCTGTCGGTCCTCGTCGAGAACAAGCCCGGCGTCCTGGCCAGGATCGCAGCGCTCTTCTCGCGGCGCGGCTTCAACATCGACTCGCTCGCCGTGGGCCCCACCGAGCACCCGGAGATCTCGCGGATGACGGTGGTCGTCGACGTCGACGCCCTGCCGCTGGAGCAGGTCACCAAGCAGCTCAACAAGCTCATCGAGGTCCTCAAGGTCGTCGAGCTCGAGCCCACCGCCTCGGTCCAGCGCGAGATCCTGCTGGTCAAGGTCCGCACCGACGTGCACAGCCGCAGCCACGTGCTCGAGACGGTTCAGCTGTTCCGTGCCAAAGTGGTCGATGTCGCCAGCGACACCCTGACCATCGAGGTCACCGGCAACCGCGACAAGCTCGCCGCTTTCCTCGAGGTCATCGAGCCGTTCGGCGTCAAGGAGCTCGTCCAGTCCGGCATGGTCGCGATCGGACGTGGTACGCGGTCGATCACCGACCGGGCGCTGCGGACGGCCTAGCGCAGGGGAGCAGCGCAGACGGTTCGAAGCCACGCTGCATACCTGAATGTCTTTGCAGTCCAACAGATTTCACTGATCACCCGAAGCAAGCCAGACAACACTAAGGAGTGGCCACCGTGGCCGAGATGTTCTACGACGACGACGCTGACCTGAGCGTGATCCAGGGCAAGAAGGTGGCCGTCATCGGCTACGGCAGCCAGGGCCACGCCCACGCGCTCAACCTTCGCGACTCCGGGGTCGACGTGCGCGTCGGCCTCGCCGAGGGCAGCAAGAGCCGCGCCAAGGCCGAGGCCGAGGGGCTCACCGTGCGATCCGTGGCGGATGCCGTGAAGGAGGCCGACCTCGTCGTCATCCTCACGCCCGACCAGGTGCAGCGCACCGTCTATGCCAACGACATCGCGCCCAACCTCAAGGACGGTGCCGGCCTGCTCTTCGGGCACGGCTTCAACATCCGGTTCGACTACATCAAGCCCGAGGCAGGCTCCGACGTGATCATGGTGGCCCCCAAGGGTCCCGGTCACCTGGTGCGCCGTGAGTACGTCGACGGCCGCGGCGTCCCCGTGCTGCTGGCCGTCGAGCAGGACGCGTCCGGCGACGCCTGGGCGCTGGCCCAGTCCTATGCCAAGGCCATCGGCGGACTGCGTGCCGGCGGCATCAAGACCACCTTCACCGAGGAGTGCGAGACCGACCTGTTCGGTGAGCAGGCCGTCCTCTGCGGGGGTGCATCCCAGCTCGTGCAGTACGGCTTCGAGACGCTTGTTGAAGCCGGCTACCAGCCCGAGGTGGCCTACTTCGAGTGCCTGCACGAGCTCAAGCTGATCGTCGACCTCATGGTCGAGGGCGGCATCGCCAAGCAGCGCTGGTCGGTGTCCGACACGGCCGAGTACGGCGACTACGTCTCCGGTCCCCGGGTCATCGACCCCCGCGTCAAGGAGAACATGCAGGCGGTGCTCGCCGACATCAAGAACGGCGCCTTCGCCAAGCGGTTCATCGACGACCAGGACGCGGGCGGCCCGGAGTTCAAGGCCCTGCGTGAGAAGGGTGCCCAGCACCCGATCGAGGGCACCGGCAAGGAGCTCCGCAAGCTGATGAGCTGGATCAAGGAGACGGACTCCGACTACGTCGAGGGCTCCGCGGCCCGCTGACAGCGCGCCCGCTGACGGTCCCCACCAGGCATGCCGGCCGGCCCCGTTCGCGGGGTCGACCGGCACTGTTGTCCCCAGGTTGTCCCCAACGGTGGACAAACCTTGCACACCAAGCGGGTGCCGGTGATCCGCGTGTCACATGTCGAGCCGGGGCATCCACATGCTGAGCGCGGTCGTATGCTGACCGCGGGCACAGCGCGGTGCCGGACCCCCCATCAGTGACCCATCAGTGGCCGACCACTGACCCACCAAAGGACTGACACGTGAGCAAGCCGATCGTGCTGATCGCCGAGGAACTCTCGCCCGCCACCCTCGACGCCCTAGGGCCCGACTTCGAGGTGCGCCACGTCGACGGCGCCTCCCGCGAGGCCCTCCTCCCGGCTCTCGCCGACGTCGACGCGGTCCTCATCCGTTCCGCCACGAAGATGGACGCCGAGGCCATCGCCGCCGCCAAGAACCTCAAGGTGATCGCGCGAGCGGGCGTCGGCCTCGACAACGTCGACGTGCCGGCCGCCACCCAGGCCGGTGTCATGGTCGTCAACGCCCCGACCTCCAACATCACGTCAGCGGCTGAGCTCGCGGTCGGTCTGCTGCTGTCCACGGCCCGCAACATCGCCCCCGCCAACCAGGCCCTCAAGGAGGGCGCCTGGAAGCGCAGCAAGTACGGCGGCGTCGAGCTGCTCGACAAGAAGGTCGGCGTCGTCGGGTTCGGTCGTATCGGCCAGCTCGTCGCCGAGCGTCTCAAGGGCTTCGGCATGGAGATCCTGGCCTACGACCCCTACGTCTCGGCCCAGCGCGCCGGTCAGCTCGGCGCCCAGCTGGTCACCCTCGACGAGCTGCTCGAGCAGAGCGACTTCATCACCGTGCACCTGCCCAAGAACGCGGAAACCGTGGGCCTGATCGGCAAGGAGGCCCTGACGAAGGTCAAGCCCACCGTGCGCATCATCAACGCAGCCCGCGGGGGCATCGTCGACGAGGAGGCCCTGGCCGAGGCGCTCCGCGAGGGCCGGGTGGCCGGGGCGGGCATCGACGTCTTCGCCACCGAGCCCACGACCCAG
Organism: Pedococcus sp. P2_D9; assembly: GCF_056404275.1. Lineage (NCBI taxonomy): Bacteria > Bacillati > Actinomycetota > Actinomycetes > Micrococcales > Intrasporangiaceae > Pedococcus > Pedococcus sp. P2_D9. The sequence goes on along the minus strand of NZ_JBFUEI010000004.1, from coordinate 512,801 downwards.
AGCCCGCTGTTCGAGCACGAGTCCGTGGTCGTCACGCCGCACCTCGGCGCCTCGACCGACGAGGCCCAGGAGAAGGCAGGCGTCTCCGTCGCGAAGTCCGTGCGGCTCGCTCTCGGCGGCGACCTCGTCCCCGACGCGGTCAACGTGTCCGGTGGTGTGGTGCCCGAGGAGGTGCGGCCCGGCATCGCCCTCGTCGAGAAGCTCGGGCGCATCTTCACCTCGCTCGCTGGCTCGGTGCCGGTGCAGCTGGACGTCGACGTCCAGGGGGAGATCACCCAGCACGACGTGTCGATCTGGAAGCTGGCCGCGCTCAAGGGCCTGTTCACCGACGTGACCGAGGACCCGGTGACCTATGTCAACGCGCCCCTGCTCGCCGAGCAGCGTGGGTGCGAGGTGCGCCTGCTCACGGACCCGACGATGCAGGACTTCCGCAACGTCACGATCCTGCGAGGGACCCTGGCGGACGGTGCGACGATCAGCGTCGCCGGCACGCTCACCGGCCCGCGCCTGATCGAGAAGATCGTGGGCGTCAACGGCTTCGACATCGAGGTGCCGCTCACCGAGCACCTCGCCTTCTTCACCTACGTCGACCGTCCCGGCGTCATCGGCACCGTCGGCCGGCTGCTGGGCGACGCCGACGTCAACATCGCCGGGATGCAGGTGGCCCGCAACGAGAAGGGTGGCCAGGCCCTGGTTGCGCTCACCGTCGACAGCAGCATCCCCGCTGACGTCCTCGCCGCGATCGCCAGCGAGGTCGGTGCCGACGTGAGTGTCGTCGACCTGAGCTGAACCGTCCGCGCCGCACGGCGCGAAAGGACAACCACCAGGTATGCCGGCTGGTCCCCGCTGTGGGGACCAGCCGGCATACCTGTGTCTGGGCATGGTCGGTGTGCAGGCTCAGACCGGCGGTGGGTCGTCGTGGAGCACCAGGTTGAACATGATGTTGTCGCGCCACTCTCCGTCGAGGTACAGGAAGGCCGGGATCCGGCCGCACTCCTCGAAACCACACCGACGCAGCACTCGCTGGGAGACGAGGTTCGAGACGTTCGTGCCTGCCCCGAGTCGGTGCAGGTCCAGGTCCCGTGCTCGCCGGATCAGGAACTCGAGCGCGGCCACGGCAAGGCCCCGGCGCAGGTGGGCGTGGTCGATCCAGTACCCCACGTCCGCCCCGTACATGGCCCCCCTCACGATGTTCTGGAGGGTCGCTGTCCCGACGACCTCGTCACCGTGCCACAACAGCCAGGCGTCGAACAGGCCGAGCTCGACCTGGCGCAGTCGGTCGCGGATGGCCTCGCGCTGGCCCTCCTCGGTGAAGAACGCGTCCGGCCTGACCGGCGCCGGTCGAAGATGTTCGCGGTTGCGGGTGTAGGCGGCCGCGAGGGCGGCGGAGTCGTCGAGCGAGAGTGGGCGCAGGGAGTAGTCGTCGGGCAGCACCTCGTCACCCTAGGCACTGGCATGGTCCGCGACGCGGCAGGGCGTCAGAGGTTGAGGGGAAGCACTGTGGCGGCGCTCACGTCCAGACGTGTCTCACTGCGTGGGAAACGGGTGTCGTTTAGTTGGACGTCCACGTAACCTCGAAGACATGACGCGGCAGGTCGTAATTCTTATCCGCCGCGGCGAGTTCCGGTAGTCAGCCCACTCGCCGCGGAGATCCCGCGTGCGTGGCTGACAGTGGCGCCCCGTTAACCGGAGAGCGCCCAGCGAGACACCGAGAACCCAGACAAACCCGAACCCTGTTGGGACACAGGGGCATCCGCAAAGGAATGAGTGACATGAGCGAAGAGGCCGAGAAGGCACGTCAGGCACTGCAAGAGTCGATGGACCTGCGCGAGCAGGGTCACTCCGACGACTGACGTCGCAGGCATGATCCACCGCACCATCTGGGTGCGACGACGAACGGCTTCGGGCACCCGCCCGGGGCCGTTCGTCAGGTGAGACACCAGTATCAGATCGCAAGACCGTCTTTAGGCTGGAGACATGGCTCCCGACAGCACTGGCAACGACACCGTCAACCTCGCCGTCATCGGCGGCGACGGGATCGGTCCGGAGGTCGTGGCGGAGGGCATCAAGGCCCTCGAAACGGTCACTGCCGGCACGGGGGCCAAGTTCCACACCACCGAGTACGACCTGGGCGCCCGTCGGTGGCACGCCACGGGCGAGACCCTGCCCGACTCGGTGCTCGAGGAGCTCCGCGGCCACGACGCGATCCTCCTCGGGGCGATCGGCGACCCGACCGTCCCCAGCGGCGTGCTCGAGCGCGGTGTGCTCCTGCCGCTGCGCTTCGCCCTCGAGCAGTACGTCAACCTTCGTCCCGCCAGGCTCTACCCCGGCGTCCTGAGCCCGCTGGCCGTGGAACGCGTGGCGCCCGGCGGCATCGACTTCGTGGTGGTCCGTGAGGGCACCGAGGGCCCCTACGTGGGCAACGGTGGTTCGTTGCGCGCGGGCACCCCGCACGAGATCGCGACCGAGGTCAGCGTCAACACCCGATTCGGCGTCGAGCGGGTCGTCCGCGACGCGTTCGCCCGCGCGCAGGCCCGCCCCCGCAGGCACCTCACGCTCGTGCACAAGCACAACGTGCTGACCCACGCCGGTCACCTGTGGCGGCGCACCGTCGACGAGGTGGGCGCCGAGTTCCCCGAGGTCACGACGGCCTACCAGCACGTCGACGCGGCCACGATCTTCCTGGCCACCGACCCCGGTCGGTTCGACGTGATCGTCACCGACAACCTGTTCGGCGACATCATCACCGACATCGCGGCCGCCATCGTCGGCGGGATCGGCCTCGCCGCCAGCGCCAACATCAACCCCGACCGCACGGCACCGAGCATGTTCGAGCCCGTCCACGGGTCCGCACCCGACATCGCAGGTCAGGGCAAGGCCGACCCGACCGCCACCATCCTGTCCGTCGGCATGCTGCTCGAGCACCTGGGGCGCACCGACGAAGCCGCCAGGGTCGAACGCGCGGTCGCCGCCGACCTCGCGACGCGGGGGAGCGCCGTTCGCAGCACGACCCAGGTCGGCGACGCCATCGCGTCCCTCCTGTAGGTCACCGGCTGCATCCGACGTCTCCTGCCCGGGTGGTGTGCCGGACAGGTAATCTCGGCAGGAGCAGCCCCGCCCTGACGGGGGCGACACCCAGGAGGACTTCATGAGCCAGACCACCGCCCCGCTGACCTTCGAGGTCACGCGTCGCACCGACCCGCGGCCGGACGCGGAGCGCGAGGCAGTACTGGCCAACCCGGGGTTCGGCACCACGTTCACCGACCACATGGTCACCGCCGTGTGGCGCAAGGGCGAGGGGTGGAGCGAGGGCAAGGTCACGGCCTACGGACCCATCACCCTGATGCCGTCGGCGGCGGTGCTGCACTATGCCCAGGAGATCTTCGAGGGCATGAAGGCCTACCGGCACGCGGACGGGTCGATCTGGACCTTCCGCCCGGAGGCGAACGCCCAGCGGATGCGGCGCAGTGCCCGTCGGATGACGCTGCCCGAGCTGCCCGAGGAGGACTTCCTCGCCTCGCTGCGGGCACTGGTCGAGGTCGACCAGGCCTGGGTGCCCTCCGGTACCAGTGGTGAGTCGAGCCTCTACCTGCGGCCCTTCATGTACGCCTCGGAGGCCTTCCTCGGGGTGCGACCCGCGACCGAGGTGACCTACTCGGTCATCGCCTCCCCGGCCGGCGCCTACTTCAGCGGCGGCATCAAGCCGGTCACCCTGTGGCTCTCGACCGACTACGCGCGCGCCGGCGAGGGCGGCACCGGCGCGGCGAAGTGTGGCGGCAACTACGCCTCGAGCCTCGCGGGCCAGCTCGAAGGAATCGAGAACGGTTGCGACCAGGCGGTGTTCCTCGATGCGTCGACGCACACCTTCGTCGAGGAGCTCGGCGGCATGAACCTGTTCTTCGTGACCAAGGACAACAAGCTCATCACGCCAGAGCTCACCGGCTCGATCCTCGAGGGTGTCACGCGTTCCTCCGTGCTCGCGCTCGCCAAGGAGATGGGGCTGGAGCCCGAGGAGCGACGCATCCCGATCCAGGAGTGGAAGGACGGAGCGGCCAGCGGGGAGATCGTCGAGATCTTCGCCTGCGGCACCGCGGCCGTCATCACGCCTGTGGGCGAGCTGCGCTGGGCAGGCGGCTCCTGCGACCACCGGGGCGGCGTCGACTACGGCGAGGTGACCCGCACGATCCGTGAGCGGCTCCTCGACATCCAGTACGGCCGCACCGAGGACACCCACGGCTGGTTGACGCGCCTCGTCTGACCCGTCGGGTGACTAGTCAATGGTTTGTGATTGGACCATTGACAGGGTGAGTCTCGTGGGTGAAATATCGGCTCCACTTCGCACCGAAGACTAGGAGCCCGTATGGCCAGCGTCAGCAAACTCTCGGACGACGAACGCCGGTTGGCGGAACTCGGCTACAAGCAGGAGCTCAACCGGTCGTGGTCGGGCTTCTCCAACTTTGCGATCTCGTTCTCCATCATCTCGATCCTCGCGGGCTGCTTCACGACGTTCGGCCAGGGCTTCAACAACGGTGGCCCGATTGCGATCTCGTGGGGCTGGCCCATCGTGTCGCTGTTCATCCTCATCATCGGTTTCACCATGTCCGAGCTCGTGTCGGCCTACCCGACCTCCGGCGGCATCTACTGGTGGGCCAGCAAGATGGGCGGCGCGCGGGCCGGCTTCTTCACGGGCTGGCTCAACCTGATCGGTCTCGTGGCCGTCACGGCCTCGGTGGCCTACGGGTGTGCGACCTTCATCGACCTGACCCTCAGCACGTTCTCCGAGAGCTACGCCGGCAGCTACTCGTTGACGAGGGTGTTCTGGACCTTCCTCATCGTCCTGGTGCTCGCCTCCGTGCTCAACATCTTCAGCGGCCACCTGATGGCACTGATGAACAACGTCTCGGTCTGGTGGCACGTCGTCGGTGCGGCAATCGTCATCCTGATCCTCATCCTCGTGCCTGACCACCACCAGAGCTTCTCCTACGTCTTCACCGAGCGGTTCAACAACTCGGGCTACAGCGGAGGCTCGAACAGCTCGGTGAAGTACTGGTTCCTCGTGGTGCCCTTCGGGCTGCTGCTCACGCAGTACACGATCACCGGGTTCGACGCCTCGGCCCACCTCTCGGAGGAGACCTCTGCCGCCTCACAGGCAGCCGCCAAGGGGATCTGGCAGTCCATCTTCTACTCGGCCATCGGTGGCTGGATCCTGTTGCTGTGCTTCCTGTTCGCCGTGCCCGACAAGGACGGTGCGCCGGACAACGCCGGCGTCGGCGGCGGGGGCGTGGCCTACATCTTCACGAACGCGATGAGCTCCAAGTGGGCCACCGCGATCCTGCTCATCTCCGCGATCGGCCAGTTCTTCTGCACGACGTCCTGCATGACCAGTGCCTCGCGCATGACGTTCGCGTTCAGCCGCGACGGTGCGATCCCGGGCTCGCGGCTGTGGTCCTCGCTCTCTGCCAACAAGGTCCCGGCCAACGCGGTCATGCTGGTTGCCGTGGTGGCCGCGCTGATCACCCTGCCGGCTCTCAAGGAGGTCAACATCGGCACTGCCGACAAGCCCCTCATCGTGCCGGTGGCCTTCTACGCCGTCGTCTCGGTGGCGGTGATCGGCCTCTACCTCGCGTTCCTCATCCCCATCTGGCTGAGGTGGCGGATGGGTGACTCCTTCCAGCCAGGCAGCTGGAACAACGGTGCGAAGTACAAGTGGATGAACCTCATCGCGGTCATCGAGATCGCGATCATCTCGGTGTACTTCATCATGCCGTTCGTCCCCGCCGGGGTGCCGTTCACGGACGACTTCGACTGGAAGTTCGTCAACTACGCACCGATCCTGACGATCGGGTCGCTGATCGTGCTCGCCGTGTGGTGGCAGGTCTCGGCCCGCAAGTGGTTCAAGGGCCCGAAGCACACCATCGACCAGGCGGTCGTCGAGGCCTTCGGCGAGTGAGCCACGGGGTCACCCTCGACCAGGCGCTCGCCCAGCTCCCTGCCCTTGCGGGCGATCGGGAGGTGAGTGAGCTGGCCGGTGGGCTGACCAACCACAACTACCGGGTCCGGACGGCGACGCAGGACGTCGTCGTCCGGATCTCGCCGCCCACGACGGACCTGCTGGCCGTCAACCGCGAACACGAGTGGCTCAACAGCCGTGCCGCGGCGCTGGCCGGAGTCGGCGCTCCCGTCGTCGACTACCTCCCGGGACAGGGGGTGCTCGTCGTCGGCTTCCTCCCGGGGCGGACGTATGCCGCGAGCGACGTCGCGTCCAACCTGCGGCGGATCGCCGCTGCGCTCCGCCTGCTCCACGCCGGGCCCCCCTTCGCCTCCGACTTCGACATCTTCGACATCCAGCGTCGCTACTGGGGCATCGTCACCCAGCGAGGGCTGCGCGTCCCCGACGGGTATGTCGAGCTGCGCGACGTGGCTGCGCGGGTCGAGGCCGCGCTGCGCCGGTTCCCCGAACCCCGGGTGCCGTGCCACAACGACCTGCTGGCGGCCAACTTCCTGGACGACGGCGGCAGCATCCGCATCGTCGACTACGAGTACTCCGGCACCAACGAGGCGTCGTTCGAGCTGGGAAACCTGGTCAACGAGTCGCAGCTCGACCATGAGCACCTCGTGGAGCTGGTCGACTCCTACTACGGGTCGGTGGACGAGCGGCTGTTGGCACGAGCGGAGCTGTGGGGCCTCGCCGGCCGCTACGCGTGGACCCTCTGGGGAGCGATCCAGCACGGCGTGTCCGACGTGGAACACGACTTCTGGGACTTCGCCCTCGAGCGCCACGACCTCGCGGCGGCGCTCTTCACGAGCGCGCGGCTTGACGAGCTCATCGATGCGGCCACCACTGCGGTGTCCGGCGACGTGACGGGCGACCCGGCGTGAACGAGCAGCTGCCGGAGCGGGCCCGGGTCGTCATCATCGGTGGCGGCGTGATCGGGTGCAGTGTCGCCTACCACCTGGCCCATCTCGGCTGGACCGATGTGCTGCTCCTCGAACAGGGTTCGCTCTCGTGCGGCACGACGTGGCACGCTGCGGGGCTGGTCGGCCAGCTGCGGGCCACTGAGGCGAGCACGCGACTCGTGCAGTACTCGACGGACCTGTACTCGCGCCTCGAGGCGGAGACGGGTCTCGGCACGGGATACCGCGTCTGCGGCGGGCTCACCGTGGCCCGCACCGAGGAGCGCATGGTGGCGCTGCGGCGCACGGCTGCCAGCGCCGCGGCATACGACCTGGACTGTGAGCTGCTCACCGCGGGGCAGGCGCACGAGCGCTACCCACTCATGCGCGCCGAGGACCTGGTCGGTGCGATCTGGCTCCCGGGTGACGGGAGAGCGGACCCGACGGACCTCACCCAGGCCCTGGCGAAGGGCGCGCGGATGCGTGGGGTGCACATCGCTGAACGGGTGCGCGTCACGGACGTGCTGACGAAGGGCGGCCGGGCCACGGGCTTGCGGACCGACGAGGGAGACGTCGAGGCGGAGGTCGTCGTCAACTGTGCCGGCCAGTGGGCCAAGGCCGTGGGGGAGCTGGTCGGGGTCACCGTGCCGCTGCACTCCGCCGAGCACTTCTACGTCGTGACCGAGCAGATCGAGGGGGTGCACCGTGACCTGCCGATCCTGCGCGACCCGGACGGCTACACCTACGTCAAGGAGGAGGTCGGGGGTCTCCTCGTGGGCGGGTTCGAGCCGGTGGCCAAGCCGTGGGTYCCCCCGGACCAGATCCCTTACCCGTTCGAGTTCTCCCTGTTGGACGAGGACTGGGAGCACTTCGAGGTCCTCATGGACAGCGCCGTCCACCGGCTGCCTGTGCTCGCGGAAACGGGGATCCGCAAGTTCTACAACGGGCCGGAGAGCTTCACCCCCGACAACCAGTTCATCATCGGCGAGGCGCCCGAGCTGGCCGGCTTCTTCGTCGCGGCGGGCTTCAACTCAGTGGGGATCGCGTCGGCGGGCGGAGCCGGTCGGGCGCTCGCGGAGTGGATCGTCGAAGGCGAGCCGACCACCGACCTGATCAGCGCCGACATCCGCAGGTTCTCCCCGTTGGCGGGCAACAACGACTGGCTGCGCCGCCGCGTGGGCGAGGTGTTGGGGCTCCACTATGCAGTGCCCTGGCCCAACCGTGAGCTCGAGACAGGGCGACCGCTGCGCCGTTCACCCGTCCATGACCTGGTCGTCGCCCAGGGTGCCTGCCTGGGGAGTCGGAACAACTGGGAGCGGCCGAATGTCTTTGCGCCCCATGGTCTCCCGCCTGTCATCGACTACTCCTGGGAACGTCCCACGTGGGTCGACTGGTCGGTCGCCGAGCAGCTGGCGACGCGGGAGGCGGTAGCTGTCTTCGACCAGACCTCCTTCTCGAAGTACCTCGTGGTCGGGGAGGGCGCCGAGCGCGCCCTCCAGTGGGTCTGCACCGCCGACGTGGGTGTGCCCGTTGGTCGCTCGGTCTACACGGGGATGCTCAACTCGCGTGGCACCTACGAGTCCGACGTGACGGTCACGAGGACTGCCGCCGACGAGTTCTTCGTGGTGAGCAGCGCCGCGACGACGGTCCGAGACATCGACTGGATGCGCCGTCACTTCCCGCCCGACGCGTCGGCGCACGTCGTCGACCTCACGAGTGCGTATGCCGTGCTCGGCGTCATGGGACCACGGTCCCGTGAGCTGCTGCAACGGTTGTCGCCCGATGCGTTCGACGACGCGTCGTTCCCCTTTGCGACCAGCAGGGAGGTCAGGGTCGGGCAGGCGACGGTGCGGGCGACTCGCATCACGTATGTCGGTGAGTTGGGCTGGGAGCTGTACGTCCCCACGGATCTCGCCGCCGGCGTCTACGAGGACCTGTTCGACGCGGGCAGCGACCTGGGTGTCGTGCCGGCCGGCTACTCCACGATCGAGTCGATGCGCCTGGAGAAGGGCTATCGCGCCTTTGGCCGCGAGCTGACGACGGAGACCGGGCCGGTCGTCGCCGGTCTCACCTTCGCGTGCAAGCTCCGGACCGACATCGACTTTCTGGGGCGAGCGGCCGTCGAGCAGTCGCGGCTGGTGCCTCCGGCCCGGCGGATCGTCTCGTTCGTGGTCGACGACCCCGCCGCCTACCCATGGGGTGGCGAGCTCGTGCTGCGCGACGGCGAACCGGTCGGCCAGGTCACCAGCGCCGCCTGGGGCGCCAGCCTGGGGAGCGGGGTCGGACTGGCCCTTGTGGGCGACCGGGCCACGGGCAGCGCCACCGCTGACTGGCTGCGCAGCGGCAGCTACGAGATCGACCTCGCGGGGAAGCGCTACGCCGTGGCGGTGGGCCTGCGTCCGCCGTTCGACCCCGACGGGCTGAGGCTCGCGCGCGAGACGGCGACGTGACGAAATGGTTCTTTCGCAGACCATTGACGCGACCCGGTGGGGGGTATTGGATCTGAACGTGAGTCCCGCCCCGCAGACGTCCCTGCCGCACGTCGTGCTGCGGCCTGCATCGGGCAACGCGTTCGAGTCGACCGTCGAGCAGCTCGCGACAGCCATCCGGCTGGGGGTCTTCACCGACGGCGACCAGCTCCCTCCCGAACGCGAGCTCGCCGAGCGCCTCGGCGTCAGCCGCAACACGCTTCGCGAGGCGATCGCGGCGCTGCGCGAGTCCGGGCTCGTCACGACGCGGCGCGGCCGCGGTGGTGGCACTGTCATCACCTACGCCGGACTGGAGCCGGGGACCGGCGCAACGCCGGTCCGCACGGGGGCGGCGCTGGCCGACGCGATCGACTTCCGGCGGGTGGTCGAGCCGGGCGCTGCCGCCCTGGCGGCCACCAAGGCGCTGGCCGCCGACCAGCGGGCCTGGTTGATCGAGAGCGCCAAAGCGGCGCGCGAGGCTCCGGACAACGCCGCCCACCGGCTGGCCGACAGCCGCTTCCACCTGGCCATCGCGACCCTCTCCGGTTCGCCGATGCTCATCGAGGCCGTCACCCGCGCCCAGTCCGCGCTGCACGAGCTGCTGACCGCGATCCCGGTGCTGCCCCTCAAYATCGCCCACTCCAACGACCAGCACGAGGCCATCGTCGCGGCAGTCCTCGGCGGGGACGCCGACACTGCCCGGGCCACCATGGAAGAGCACTGTGACGCCACGGCAGCCCTGCTGCGCGGGTTGCTGGGCTGAGGCAGGACAGGGAGACGCCATGACCACACCACCCCAGCTCACCGTCGACGAGCTCAAGGCGGACATCGCCGCGGGCACCATCGACACGATCATCGTGGCCTTCACGGACATGCAAGGACGGCTGCAGGGCAAGCGGATCCACAGCCAGTTCTTCCTCGACTCGGTCCTCGGGCACGGCACCGAGGGGTGCAACTACCTGCTCGCCGTGGACGTCGACATGAACACCGTCGACGGCTACGCGATCAGCTCCTGGGAACGCGGTTACGGCGACATGATGTTCGACCTCGACCTGTCGACCCTGCGGCGCACGCCAGGTCAGCCCTACTCGGCCACCGTCCAGTGCGACCTGTCCTGGCTCGACGGCAGCGGGCCGGTGCGCCCGTCACCACGGTCGGTCCTCAAGGCCCAGGTCGACGCGGCCGCCGAGCTCGGCTTCGTGGCCCTCACCGGCACCGAGCTCGAGTTCATCGTGTTCGAGGAGAGCTTCGAGCAGGGCTGGGACCGGCGCTACCAGGGCATGACCGGCGCCAACCGCTACAACGTGGACTACTCGATCCTCGGCGGCACCAAGGTCGAGCCGCTGCTGCGCGAGATCCGCAACGAGATGTATGCCGCGGGCGTGACCGTGGAGAGCGCGAAGGGCGAGTGCAACCCAGGACAGCACGAGATCGCCTTCCTCTACGACGAGGTGCTGCGGACCTGCGACAACCACGTCGTCTACAAGACGGCTGCCAAGGAGCTCGCCGCCAAGCACGGGCAGTCGCTGACCTTCATGGCCAAGTTCGACGAGCGCGAGGGCAACTCCTGCCACATCCACCTGTCACTGCGAGGGCTCGGTGGGGAAACGGTCTTCGCCGACGAGGACCGCGAGGGTGGACGCTCACTCGTCTTCGAGCACTTCGTCGCAGGCATCCAGGCCACCATGCGGGACTTCACCCTTCTCTACGCACCGAACATCAACTCCTACAAGCGGTTCCAGCCCGGTTCCTTTGCGCCCACGGCCATCGCCTGGGGCACGGACAACCGGACCTGCGCGCTGCGGGTCGTCGGGCACGGTGCCGGGCTCCGCGTCGAGAACCGGGTCCCCGGGGGCGACGTGAACCCCTACCTCGCGGTGGCGGGCATGCTCGCCGCCGGGCTGCACGGCATACGCGAGGAGCTCCCGCTCGAGCCGGCGTTCGGCGGCAACGCCTATGCCTCCGACAAGGAGCGCGTGCCCTCGCTGCTCAGCGAGGCGCGTGAGCTGTTCGTCGCCTCGCCCGTCGCCCGAGCCGCGCTGGGGGACGACGTGGTCGAGCACTATGCCCACGCCGCCAAGATCGAGCTCACCGCATTCAACGCGGCGGTCACCGACTGGGAGCGGGTCCGGGGGTTCGAGCGGCTGTGAGCGCGACGATCCACGAGGTTCTCAACCCCGCAACAGAGGCGGTGGTGACGGAGGTCAGCCTGGCCTCGGTCGAGGACGCCGACGCGGCGATCGCCGCAGCAGAGGCTGCCGGCCCCGCCTGGCGCGCCCTGGCTCCAGCCGACCGGGGCCGGCTGCTGCGCAGGTTCGCGGAGGTCGTGGACGACCACCTCGAGGAGCTGGCCCGGCTGGAGGTGGCCAACGCCGGCCACACCATCGGCAACGCGCGCTGGGAGGCAGGCAACGTCCGCGACGTCCTGACGTACTACTCCGCCGCACCCGAACGCCACTTCGGCAGGCAGATCCCCGTCGCGGGCGGAATCGACGTGACCTTCAAGGAACCCTTGGGGACGGTCGGGATCATCGTGCCGTGGAACTTCCCGATGCCCATCGCCGGGTGGGGATTCGCCCCGGCGTTGGCAGCAGGGAACACGGTGGTGCTCAAGCCTGCTGAGCTCACCCCGCTGACGGCTCTGCGACTCGGTGAGCTGGCCCTCGAGGCTGGACTGCCCGAGGGCGTGTTCACGGTGGTCGCGGGCAAGGGGTCGGTCGTGGGCGAGCGGTTCGTCACGCACCCCGCGGTGCGCAAGATCTGCTTCACGGGATCGACCGCCGTGGGGCAGCGGATCATGCGTGGCGCGGCCGACCGGGTCAAGCGGATCACCCTGGAGCTCGGTGGCAAGAGCGCCAACATCGTCTTCGCCGACAGCGACCTCGAGAAGGCTGCAGCCACGGCCCCGTATGGCGTCTTCGACAACGCCGGCCAGGACTGCTGCGCACGGAGCCGGATCCTGGTGCAGCGCAGCGTGTTCGACAGGTTCATGGAGCTGTTCGAGCCGGCCGTGGCCGGGGTCGTGGTCGCCGCACCAGGCGACGAGGGCACCGAGATGGGTCCGCTCATCAGCGCGGGTCAGCGCGAGACCGTCCGGTCGTATGTCGAGGAGTCGCCCGAGCCGGTCGAGGTTGCCTTCCGGGGTGGGGCGCCCGAAGGCGCCGGCTACTGGTACCCGCCAACGGTCGTTCTGCCCCGAGCCACGACCGACCGCGTCTGGCAGGAAGAGGTCTTCGGGCCGGTGGTCGCCGTGATGCCGTTCGACGACGAGGCCGACGCGGTCGCGAAGGCGAACGACACGGCATACGGGCTGTCCGGCTCGATCTGGACGCGCGACGTGGGTCGGGCGCTGCGGGTGGCGCGCGGGGTCGAGGCCGGCAACCTGTCGGTCAACTCGCACAGCAGCGTGCGGTACTCCACCCCCTTCGGGGGCTTCAAGCAGTCCGGCCTCGGCCGGGAGCTCGGACCGGACGCCCTCGACTCGTTCAGCGAGGTCAAGAACGTCTTCATCTCCACTGACAGCTGAGAGGACACTTCATGGCAGGCAGGCTCCAGGGCAGGGTGGCCGTCGTCACGGGCGGGTGCAGCGGCATCGGGCTCGCGACGGTGCGACGGTTTGCCGAGGAGGGCGCCACGGTCGTGATCGGCGACCTCGACGACGCCGCGGGGGAGTCGATCGCCGCGGAGCTGGGGGGTGCCTACGTCCACTGCGACGTGACCGACCCCGAGGAGGTCGAGGCGCTGTTCCGCACGGCCAAGGAGAAGTTCGGCAGCGTCGACGTCGCGTTCAACAACGCCGGGATCTCGCCTCCCGACGACGACTCGATCCTCACCACCGGGCTCGACGCGTGGCGCCGGGTGCAGGAGGTCAACCTCACCAGCGTCTACCTGTGCTGCAAGGCTGCCCTGCCCTACATGCTGGAACAGGGACGGGGTTCGATCATCAACACCGCGTCCTTCGTCGCGGTGATGGGTGCCGCCACGAGCCAGATCTCCTACACGGCCAGCAAGGGCGGCGTGCTGTCGATGTCGCGTGAGCTGGGCGTGCAGTTCGCCCGCGAGGGGGTGCGGGTCAACGCCCTCTGCCCCGGGCCGGTCAACACGCCACTGCTGCAGGAGCTGTTCGCCAAGGACCCCGAGCGGGCGGCCAGGCGGATGGTGCACATCCCGGTCGGCCGGTTCGCCGAGCCGGTGGAGATCGCCAACGCGGTCCTCTTCCTCGCCAGTGACGAGTCCAGCTTCATCACGGCCTCGCAGTTCCTCGTCGACGGCGGGATCAGCGGCGCGTACGTCACCCCGCTGTGAGAACGAGCGCCCCTGTGAGCACCCGATGAGGACCCCGTGAGCCGCCGCCCCGTGAGCCGCCCCGTGATCGGGCTGACCTGCTACGTCGAGCCGGTGTCCCGTACTGTCTGGCGGGACGTTCCCAGCGCCACCGTTCCGTACTCCTACATCCGCAAGCTCGAGCAGGCCGGCGGGGTCGTCGTGATCATCCCGCCGCGGGCGGACGGCGACCCTGGCCTTGCCGCGGAGATCCTCTCGCGACTCGACGGCCTCGTCATCGCAGGGGGGGCCGACGTCGATCCCTCGCGATATGCCCGCGAGCGCCACCCAGCGGCCCAGGAGCCCCGGGAGGACCGGGACGCCATGGAGCTGGCCCTGGCAGCGGCCGCCGCCGAGGAGGGAGTGCCACTCCTCGGGATCTGCCGGGGTATGCAGGTCATGGCCGTGGCCGCCGGAGGCGACCTGGAGCAGCACGTGCCGGACCGGGTGGGCCACCAGGACCACTCGCCCCACGTGGGGGCCTACGGTGCCCACGCGGTGACCACCGTGGCCGGGACGCGGGTGAACTCGCTGCTGGGCGACTCCACGGTCGTGCCGAGCTACCACCACCAGTCGGTGCTGACCCATCCCGGGTTCGTCGCCGCCGCCTGGGCGGAAGACGGCACGCTGGAGGCGATGGAGGACCCGGCGGCCGGGTTCCGGCTGGCTGTCCAGTGGCATCCGGAGGAAGGCGACGACCCGCGGTTGTTCGCCGCGCTGGTGGACGCGGCCGCGCGGCACATCTCGTCGACGAGCTGACCATCATCTGGACGGGGGATGCCAACAGGCGGACCGCCCTGTCACTCTTGCACCGTGACGTCCTGGCACATGGCCACCACCATGGTGATTATCGACTAGCGCGACGAGAACTCCCTCGTCGCGCAGACCTCCCACACCCGGGGGGTCTTTTCGTTTGTCAGGCACTGTCTGTCAGCCGCTGCCAGCACCATCCCCGCCCGGCAGCGGGCGCGATGCCGGGGAGAATGACCACCAGGAACTGCTGTACCACCGAGGCGAGACCGAACCGATGAGGACACCGCGATGAGCGACCTGCACGTCTACGACACCACCCTGCGCGATGGTGCGCAGCAGGAGGGGCTCAACCTCTCCGTGTCGGACAAGCTGGCCATTGCCCTGCACCTCGACGAGCTCGGCGTCGGCTTCATCGAGGGTGGCTGGCCGGGCGCCAACCCGAAGGACACCGAGTTCTTCGCGCGCGCCAGGACCGAGCTGACGCTGCGCAACGCGACCCTCGCGGCCTTCGGCGCGACCAGGCGGGTCGGCGGCAACGCGGCCGACGACCCGCTGGTCCGTGCCCTCGTCGACTCCGGTGCCCCCGTCGTCACCCTCGTGGCGAAATCCCATGTGCGCCACGTGGAGTCGGCCCTGCGGACCACCCTCGAGGAGAACCTCGCCATGGTGCGCGACACCGTCTCCTTCCTCCACGGCGAGGGGCGTCGCGTCTTCCTCGACGCCGAGCACTTCTTCGACGGGTATGCCGCCGACCGGGCCTATGCGCTGGAGGTCATCCGTGCCGCCATGGAGTCCGGCGCCGAGGTCGTCGCGCTCTGCGACACCAACGGCGGCATGCTGCCGAACCAGGTCGCCGACGTGGTGGCCGACGTCGTCAGCACCACCGCTGCCCGGGTGGGCATCCACTGCCACAACGACACCGGTTGTGCGGTGGCCAACTCGATGGCGGCGGTCGACGCGGGGGCGACCCACGTGCAGGGGACCATCAACGGCTACGGCGAGCGCACCGGCAACGCCGACCTCCTCACGGTGGTCAGCAACCTGCAGATCAAGCGAGGCCTGCCGATGCTCGACAGCGGACGGCTCCGCGAGGCGACGCGCATCGCCCACGCGATCTCCGAGATCACCAACGTGCCGCCCTACTCGCGTCAGCCCTACGTCGGTGCCAGTGCCTTTGCACACAAGGCCGGGCTGCACGCCAGCGCCATCAAGATCGACCCCGACCTCTACCAGCACACGGACCCGCAGCACGTGGGCAACGACATGCGGATGCTGGTGTCGGACATGGCTGGTCGCGCGAGCATCGAGCTCAAGGGCCGCGAGCTGGGTTACGACCTCTCCGACGACAAGGACCTGCTCACCCGGGTGCTGGCCAAGGTGAAGGACCTCGAGCTGCGCGGCTACACCTTCGACGCGGCCGACGCGTCCTTCGAGCTGCTGTTGCGCCGGGAGGTCGAGGACGCGAGCTACGACTTCTTCGAGGTCGAGTCCTGGCGCGTCATCACCGATGCCCGTGGCGGCGGCGAGACCGCCCTGTCCGAAGCAACGGTCAAGCTCGTCGCGGGCGGCGAGCGGGTCGTGGCGACCGGCGAGGGGAACGGTCCCGTGAACGCTCTCGACCACGCGCTGCGCCGAGCACTGGCCCCGGCCTACCCCGAGCTCGACAAGCTCGAGCTGATCGACTACCGGGTGCGCATCCTCGACGCGGCCCACGGCACCGACGCGGTGACCCGGGTGCTCATCGAGACGTCCGACGGCTCGACGTCGTGGGAGACCATCGGCGTCGCGGGCAACATCATCGAGGCGTCCTGGCAGGCACTCGTGGACGGTGTCACCTACGGACTCGTGCGGGCGGGCGTCCCCGTCAGATAGCCCACCCGACCGCCGGGGTGTCTGTGGTGGTCAGTCGGTGCCGAACTCGATGGCCGCGCGGTCGAGTGCGTCGTCGTCGGAGTCGGCCTGTGCTGCATGGGGATTCGACGAGATGGCCTTGGCACCACCGGGCTCGAGATCGCCCACGAGGTCCTGGTGACGGGCGACGAGCTGGCCCTGCGCGGCATACAGCTCGAGCTTGGCCCGGGAGTCGGCGATGTCGAGGTTGCGCATCGTCAGCTGGCCGATGCGGTCGACGGGGCCGAAGGCCGCTCCCTCGGTGCGCTCCATCGAGAGCTTCTCCGGGTGGTAGCTGAAGGCGGGACCGGTCGTGTTGACGATCGAGTAGTCGTCGCCCCGGCGCAGCCGGACGGTGACCTCTCCGGTGACGACCGAGGCGACCCAGCGCTGGAGCGACTCGCGCAGCATGAGTGACTGCGGGTCGAGCCAGCGGCCTTCGTAGAGCAGCCGACCGAGGCGACGGCCCTCGGCGTGGTAGTTGGCGATGGTGTCCTCGTTGTGGATCGCGTTGAGCAGTCGCTCGTAGGTGATCCACAGCAGGGCCAGGCCGGGGGCCTCGTAGATGCCGCGGCTCTTGGCCTCGATGATGCGGTTCTCGATCTGGTCGGACATCCCGAGCCCGTGGCGTCCGCCGACCTTGTTGGCCTCGTCGACGAGGGACACCGCGTCCGGGAAGGTCTGGCCGTTGATGGCCACCGGGCGCCCCTGCTCGAACCGCACGGTGACGTCCTCGGTGGCGATTGCCACTGACTCGTCCCAGAACGCGACGCCCATGATCGGCTCGACGATCTCCATGCTCTCGTTGAGGAACTCGAGGGTCTTGGCCTCGTGGGTGGCGCCCCAGATGTTGGCGTCGGTGGAGTAGGCCTTCTCGGTGCTCGAGCGGTAGGGGAGGTCACGGGCCTGCAGCCACTCCGACATCTCCTTGCGGCCGCCGAGCTCGCTCACGAAGTCGGCGTCGAGCCACGGCTTGTAGATGCGCAGGGCCGGGTTGGCGAGCAGGCCGTAGCGGTAGAACCGCTCGATGTCGTTGCCCTTGAAGGTGGAGCCGTCGCCCCAGATGTCGACACCGTCGTCCTTCATGGCACGCACCAGCAGCGTCCCGGTGACGACCCGGCCCAGGGGGGTGGTGTTGAAGTAGGTCTTGCCGCCGCTGCGGATGTGGAACGCACCACACGCGATGGCGGACAGTCCCTCCTCCACGAGCGCGGGCCGGCAGTCGACCAGGCGCGCCAGGTCGGCGCCGTACTGCCCGGCGCGGTCGGGGACCGTGTCGATCTCGGGCTCGTCGTACTGGCCCAGGTTCGCGGTGTAGGTGCAGGGGATCGCCCCCTTCTCCCGCATCCAGGCAACGGCGACAGAGGTGTCCAGACCACCCGAGAAGGCGATCCCGACACGCTCACCAACAGGCAGGGACGTCAGAACTTTCGACACGGTAGGTCAGCCTACGGGCCGCCGCAGGAGCGCGCGCACGGGTCCGGTCCGTGGCCCGGAGCCGGGCCGGAGAGGTGGAGGTCGAGGGTGGAGGTCGAGAGTGGGACTTGACATCGATATATCGACGAGTGCATCATTCGATATATCGACGACAGACTGTCGATTGTGCGAGAGAGAGCCGTCCACCAGAGCGACGGCCCCCGCACCCCCATTCGTAGGAGAGAACCCATGAATCGCATGAACCTGAACATCCAGATGTCCCACCCCCGTCGAGGGAGCAGCTCCGGCGAGTCCGGTCACCCCGGTCACGGCCACCACGGGGGACCCCGCCGTGGCCGCGGCGAGTTCGCCGGCTTCGGACCCGGCGCGGGCTTCGGCCCGGGTGCCGGTTTCGGCCCGGGTGCCGGTTCCGGCAGGGGGCTCAGTGGCGAGGGCCGCGGCCCTCGCGGCGGGGGTCGCGGACCACGTCGCGGCCGTCGCGGTGACGTCCGACGCGCGATCCTCGCCCTCCTCGCGGAGGAGCCGATGAACGGCTACGGCATCATCACCGCCATCGCCGAGCGCTCGGACGGCTCGTGGCAGCCGGGTCCCGGGTCGGTCTACCCGGCCCTGCGCGTGCTCGACGAGGAGGGCCTGATCGCCCCCGACGAGTCCGACGACGATCCGCGTCGCAAGGTCTTCGCACTGACCGACGACGGCCGCGCCTACGCGGAAGGCCACGGCGACGAGCTCGCGCAGGCGTTTGTCGACGCGACCACTCCCCGTCGCGGGTTCCGCGAGATGCGCCGTGAGATCGGCCAGCTGGTGGTCGCCGTCGAACAAGTCGTCGTCGCGGGCCAGCCGGCCCAGCTCGACGCCGCACAGCAGGTGCTCGCCGATGCTCGCCGCTCGCTCTACCGCATCCTCGCGGAGGACGAGACGGGCAGCGTCGACGTCACCCCGGTCGACACGCCGACCGACGCCGGCGCCTCAGCCGACTCGAGCACGGCGGCCGAGTAGTCCCCACTGATCGCGTCCAGGGCCTGCAGGAGTCGCTCCCGCAGGCCCTGGCCGCGCGTGGCGAAGTCGCGCTGGGCGGCGGCATACTCCGCTCGGCCTTGCGGTGTCTCGATGGCGACCGGGACGTAGCCGAGGGCGCTCAGGTCGTAGGGCGAGGCGCGCATGTCGAGCTCGCGGATCTCACGGGCGAGGTCGAAGCAGTCCATCACCAGCGAGCTCGGGATGGCGGGCGACAGCTTCATGCACCACTTGTAGAGGTCCATACCGGCGTGCAGGCACCCCGGCTGTTCGAGCGCCACCTGGTCCTCCCTGGTCGGCTGGAGGAGGTTCAGCGACCGGGCCGCGGGAGTGTAGAAGCGAAACGCGTCGTAGTGGGTGCACTTGATCTGCAGGCCGTCGACGACCTCGTCGGTGCCCCTCGGGCCGAGCCGTAGTGGCCAGGCTGCGTGGCGGACCTCCTCGGCGGGCTGCCGGTAGACCATCGCCCACTCGTGCAGGCCGAAGCACCCGAGCTGCGCCGGCCGCGCGTGCGTCGCCGTCACGAGCCGCCGCACGAACTCGACCGTGGCGCCGCGCGCTTCGAGGTATGCCGCGGCGTCCAGCTGGGTGCCACCGTCCACCTCGCGGTAGAACCGCCACGCGCCGCGGTCCAGGTGCGCGGCGCCCTCGAGGACCACGCCGGGTCCGGGGTGCCAGCGACGCAGCTGCGACGGCTTGAACGGGTAGTACGTGAAGAGGAAGTCCTCGACCGGGTGGGCGACGCCGCTCTGGCGACGCTCTCGATGACCCGAGGTGGCCGCGTCGACGCGGTCGGCGTGCTGGGCCTCGAGCGCCAGCCACACCGACGGCTCGAGCACCTTGGCGACCATGGTCACCAAGGCTAGCCGCGCGGCATACGCTTCCGAACTTTCGGCCACTCGCCCGAAAGTCGGCGTTGATCGCGCTGCCAGCCCCGAACTTTCGGCCACTCGCCCGAAGGTGCGGGGCGAGTGGCCTGCGCGTCAGGAACGCGCCTCGGCGTCGTGCAGGACGCGGTCCCAGTCGTGGTCGAGGTCGGTGAAGGCGATGGTTGAGTCGGATCCGTGCGGTGCGTGCGGGAGCGACCAGGTGCGGCGGTGGTGTCGCTCGACGGCGAAGACCAGCGCAGTGACGAATGCCAGGAGCAGGATGATGGTCATGACTGAAATCATGCGCTCAACCGATTCCAGACACGAGTGGCAGAACTGTCGCTGAGGGCAGTTTTTCTGCCATACTGTCGCCCATGGCCCTGTCCACCATTGCAGCGCTCATCACCGACCCCGTCGCGATGTTCGAGACCGCCATCGCGTGCGAGGTCTTCGGGCTCGACCGCACCGACGACGGAGTGCCGCCGTTCACCTTCATGATGTGTGGCGAGACCGCCGGCGTAGCTGTCCCCACGACGAGCGGTGGCGCGCTGACGCCGACGCACCAGTGGCAGGACGCCCTGGATGCCGACCTCGTGGTGATGCCTGCAGGCGGGGTCCGCGACACATATCCGGAGGAGCTGCTCGACGTGATCCGCGGCGCGCACGCCCGCGGCGCCACCATCCTGTCGATTTGCACGGGGTCGTTCATCCTCGGCGAGACCGGGCTGCTCGACGGACTGACCGCGGTGACGCACTGGCGCTACGCCGAGTCGTTCGCCCGTCGGTTCCCCAAGACCACGGTCTCCATGGACGTGCTCTACCTCGACCACGGCCAGATCGTCACCGGGGCCGGGACTGCCGCAGGCATCGACGCCGTGCTCCACCTCGTCCGTCGCGAGCTGGGGTCGACGGTGGCCACCCGCATCGCCCGCCGCATGGTCGTCCCTCCGCAGCGCGACGGCGGCCAGCGCCAGTACGTCGAGGCGCCCCTGCCCGAGACCGACTGCGAGAGCATGCAGCCGGTGCTCAACCACATCACCGATAACCTCGATGCCCCCCACACGGTCCCGGACCTCGCTCGCCTCGCGATGATGTCCGAGCGCACCTTCGCCCGCCGCTTCGTCGCCGAGACCGGCACGACGCCGCACAAGTGGCTCGTCCAGCAACGAGTGCTGCGCGCTCGCGAGCTGCTCGAGTCGACCGACCTCCCCGTGGAGTCGGTGGCGTCGCACAGCGGGTTCGGGTCGGCAGCGTTGCTGCGCACCCACTTCCAGACCGTCGTAGGCACCTCCCCCCAGCGCTACCGTCGCGAGTTCTCGCGGCGCTGAGCCGCACCTCCCCGACCTCTCCCGCGCCCGGGACGACCACGTCGCCCCGATAGGCTCGTCGGGTGCGCATCGCGAGATACACGACAGGTGAGGACCCGGCCTACGGCATCGTCGAGGGGGAGCCGGGTCGCGAGTTCATCGCCCAGGTCCAGGGCGACCCGCTCTACCAGCCCCTGGTGCTCACGGGCGAGCAGGTTGCGCTGGCCGACGCAAGGCTGCTCGCGCCCGTCATCCCGCGCAGCAAGGTGATCGGCATCGGTCGCAACTACGCCGACCACGCCAAGGAGATGGGCGGCGAGCCGCCGGCCCAGCCCATGATGTTTCTCGTTCCCAACACCGCCGTCGTCGGCCCTGGCGACCCGATCGTGATGCCCGCTGGGGCGGAGGAGATCTCCTACGAGGGCGAGCTCGCAGTCGTCATCGGCCGGATCGCCAAGGACGTGCCACGGGAGCGCGTGAAGGAGGTCGTCTACGGCTACACCTGCGCCAACGACGTCACCGCCCGCGACTGGCAGCGCGGCGACGGGCAGTGGGCCCGCGCCAAGGGTTTCGACACGTCCACGCCGCTCGGTCCGTGGATCAGCACCGAGCTCGACGTCAGCGACCTGCGGATCCAGACCCGTCTCGACGGCCAGACCCGCCAGGACGGCACCACGGCGGACATGGTCTTCGACGTCGAGACCCTCGTCTCGTACGTCAGCTCGGCTTTCACGCTCCTGCCCGGAGACGTCATCCTGACCGGCACGCCCGCCGGTGTCGGCCTCGTGGAGGCAGGTCAGCGGGTGGAGGTCGAGATCGAGGGCATCGGCACGCTCAGCAACACCTTCGTGCGCCGCTGAGACGAGGTATGCCGCGGGGCCTGCCACGCGGCATACCTCGCGTGTGCGGTCAGCGGTCCGAGGCGGCGCCCACCGGGGCGCCGGACGGTGAGTCGTCGAGGGCGCGGTCCCTCAGCTCTGCGATGGACGGGGCCGGTCCGCCCACGGGCCCGACCGGGCCGACGGACAGCCGGGCGGCCAGGTCCTGCAGCTCCACCGGGACTGCGGACTCGCCCAACCCCGCCCTCGCCGCCGCCCGCGAGACGTCGTGGAGCAGCGCTTCCGCTTCGGCGTCCGGGCCCTCCGCCAGCGTCGCGATGGCCATCGCAGCAATCGTCTCCAGCTGCCAGCCGAGGTCGCTCGGGTCATAGTGTCGGATGGACTCGGCGAGGACGCCACGGCCGCTCTCGGACTGGCCGTCGCACACCAGGGCGAAGCCGAGGATCTGGAGTGCGTTGGTCAGGGCGTAACCGGTGCTCATGCGACGGCTGCGCCGCACGGCGTCCTGGGCGATGGAGATGGCGAGGGCCGGTGCGTCCGCCATGAGGTGGCCCCGCGCCAGGTCCACGAGGGCCGAGATCGCCTCGGTGTCGTCAAGGGCGAGCTCGAGCCCGATCTGGCCGTGGCGCACGACCTCGGCTGCGTCGTGGCGCTGGGTGGCCGCCCAGGCTGCGGCACTGTGCGCGCGATGTCGCATCCCACGGTGGTCCGCGGCCGTGGCCACCGCGATCGCCAGGTCACTCTCGGCTCGCGCAGCCTCATGGTCGTCGAGCTCCGCGGCGATCACCGCACGGAAGCAGTGCGCCAGGACCCGGTGCACCGTGTCCGAGGGCTCGAGCTGGTCGACGGCCGCGAGCAACGGGGTCGCGAGCTCGGGCCCCTCGACGACATAGGACGCGCTCCCCGCGACGACCCGCGCCCTCGGCAGCCACGGTCCTCGGTGCCGCGACGCGAGGACTGTCCTCATGAGGTCGAGCAGGACGTCCTGGCGTCCCAGGAGTGCAAGTGCCCGACGTCGGCTCCCCAAGAGGGCGGTCGCGCGGTCCGGTCGTGCGGTGGCAACCAGCTCTGCGACCACCTGCCGGAGGATGGGCAGGTCATCATTGGTCGCAGCCAGGAACTCTTCGGGAACGAGCTCCTCGAAGTCCACCCGACCAGCCTCCTCGAGCCACTGGTTGGCCACCGCCAGCAGGACAGCGTGCTGGCGAGCTCGTTCGCCGTCGACACCCTTCGCGCGGTCCGGATCGCCTGCTCCCGGTGCGGCGGCCCCTCCATCGGCCAAGCACACCGCCCGCACCGTGTGCAGAAGTCCGAAACGGCGGCCGGAAGGGGATTCGATGGGCTGCACCAAGGCGTGCCGGACCAGCGCCTCGATGGCGAGGAGCGCATCCTCGTGCGGCGATCCCGAGGGAGCGGCTGCCACGGCTGCCACGGCGGCGGACGCGGTGAGGCGGTCGGGGGAGCCGTCCAGGACGGCGAGAGCCGCGAGGGCCGCCCGCTCGTCGGGACGTAGCAGGTCGAGGCTCCAACGCACGAGGGCTGTGAGGGAGGACTGGCGGCTGCCGGGCTCGGTCACGCCGACCTCTTCGACCAGGGGTAGGCGGGCAAGGAGCTCCTGCGGGGGGAGCGTCGCGACTCGTGCCGCAGCCAGCTCGATCGCGAGGGGCAGTCCGTCGAGACGCTCGCAGAGCTGCACCACCGCCTCGCCGTCCGAAGCACCCGTGTACCCCGCGACGACCGCCCCTGCGCGTTCCACGAACAGCTGCCGCGCCGTGGTCCCGGGATCGAGGAAAGGGACCGTGACGACGTGCTCGCCCGGGATGCCCAACGGCCCCCGCGACGTCGCCAGCACGCTCGTGGAGCCATGACGCTCCAGCAGCTCGCGGATCTCGCCCGGCGCGTCGGCAAGGTGCTCGAGGTTGTCGAGGGCCAGCAGCATCGGCTCGTCGTCGAGCACGTCGCCGAGGTCAGCAGGGGCGACGCCCAGTGTGCGTGAGACCGTGTCGACCACTGATGCGTCCACGGGTTCGTTGGCGAATGACACCCACGTCACGGGTCCCGGGTCCCGGAGGGCGAGGGCCTCCTGGGCCGTGCGGGTCTTGCCGACCCCGCCCGGCCCGGTCAGCACCACGAGACGGCGGGAGCGCAGGGCGTCCGCGGTGCGTGCGATGACTTCGTCCCTCCCGATCGAGGGTGCGAGGGGCACGGGAACCGGCTCCACCCGGATCACGGGAGGTCGGGTGCCCAGCAGCGCCGGGTTCTGGTGCAGCACGCGATCCGCCAGCGATGCCAGGGCTGGGCCGGGGTCCAGTCCCAGCTCGCGAGCCAGGTGATGCCTGGCGCGTCGCAAGGCGTCGAGGGCGTCGGCCTGACGGCCTGCGCGCGCGAGCGCGGTCACCAGCAGCTCCCAGAGGTGTTCGTGGTCGGGGTGCTGCTCGGTCAGTTCCTCGAGGTCGGGAAGCGCCGCCTGGTGCTGGGCCAGGGCCACCTGGGCCTCGGCGAGAAGCTCGCGGCCGAGCAGCCGCTCCCGGTGGAGGGGTTCGAGCCAGTCGGCGGCGAACGGCATCGCCACGAGGTCTGCCAAGGGGTCCCCTCGCCACTCCTGCAGGGCCCGGGAGACGAGCTCCGCCGCAGCCTTCGGACGACCGGCGGCGAGGGCGTCGCCGCCGGTCGCGAGCAGGTCCCGGAAGCGCGAGACGTCGACCTCGTCGGGGGCCGCGCTCAGCTCGTACCCTTCGCCATGGCCGACCAGGCGGCTCGGCGACCCGGCTGGTCGCTGTGGCTCGAGGGCCTTTCGAAGGGTCGAGACGTAGACCTGGAGGTTCTGGCGGTGGTGCTCCGGTACGTGCTCCCCCCACACGCCCTCCGCCAGGCGGTCCACGGAAACGGTGTGGTTCGGCTCGAGGGCCAGCTGGGCCAGAACCGCCCGCTGCTTGGGGCCTCCGCAGTCGATGGGGGATCCGTCCTCTGCGAGGACCCGCATGCTGCCCAGGAGCTTGATCTCCACCGACCCTCCGGCTGCTCAGCCACCCGGCCCGCGCCGGAGGGCCTCATGGTAGGCACCAGCCCCGGTGCCCAGACACCACCAAACAACGCAGAAGGGCCGACAGGCGGGGGCCTGTCGGCGCTTCGGTGGTGGCGAGCTATTGCACGCGGCACCAGGTGGGGGAGGTGGAGACCCAGACCCCGGCGGTCGAGTGGATCTCGGACTGGTACTGGTAGCCCTGGTACACGCCGTTGTAGTACCAGTACATCTCGATGCTGACGTTGTAGGCGTAGCCGGAGCGGGCCGCGAAGGTGAAGACGTCGTTTCCCATGCCCAGACCGCTGCGGGTGGAGAGGTAGCCAGCGGAGGGGTAGACGGTCCGCAGCACCCAGCCGGAGGTGTTGTACTCGAAGACCTTGAACCGGTAGGAGACCGCCCAGCCGGGTCCCCACCAGTGCAGGTCGGGGGCCTCGGCGGAGATCGTGCGGTAGTTGCAGGTCGCCGCGAGCGTGATGCTCGGCGTCGCGGCCGAGGCGGAGGTCGCGGTGACCGTGCCGAGTCCGACGACGCCTGCGAGGACGAGGACGAGGGCGGCGAGGCGTCGACGCAGTCGACGCGGGGTCCGGTGGCTGGATGTCGGGGTCGGGGTGGGCTGGGGGGTGCGGGTGCTGGTCGTGGTGGGCTGGGGGGTGCGGGTGCTGGTCGTGGTGGTCATCGTTCTCTCCTCCTCAGGGAGTCGGTCCGGGTGGTTCTTGCTGACAGGGGAACCGTCCCAAGACCCGCTTCAGGACCACTTCAGCCCGATCGCGCAGGCCCTGAAGCGAGGTATGCCGCGCAGCTGGCCACGCGGCATACGTCCAGTCCGTGGGTGGTCCCTAGAATCGGGGCACCATGACTGAGAAGCCCTCCACCGCACCCCGCCTCCGCGTCGCGCCGTCACCCACGGGCGACCCGCACGTCGGCACGGCCTACATGTCGCTGTTCAACCTCGCCTTCGCGCGCCAGCAGGGCGGCTCGTTCGTGCTGCGCATCGAGGACACCGACCGGGCCCGGTTCCAGGCCGACAGCGAGCAGCAGGTCTTCGACACGCTGCACTGGCTCGGGCTGCGATGGGATGAGGGCCCGGACGTGGGTGGGCCGTTTGCGCCGTACCGCCAGAGCGAGCGGCTGGACACCTACCGTCCCTACGTCGAGCGACTGCTGGAGGAGGGCAAGGCCTATCACTGCTGGTGCTCGACCGAGCGACTGACGCAGATGCGCGAGATGCAGCAGAAGCTCAAGCAGCCGACCGGCTACGACCGGCTGTGCGTCGGCAAGACCCGGGAAGAGCGCGCCGAACTGCCTGGTTTCTCGCAGACCCCCGTCGTCCGCATGCTCATCCCCGAGGACGCCCCGCTGCAGTTCGACGACCTCATCCGCGGCCGCGTCTCGGCGCCCCGCCCGGACGACCAGGTCATCCTCAAGGCAGACGGGTTCCCGACCTACCACCTTGCCGTCGTGGTGGACGACCACGAGATGGGGATCACCCACGTCGTGCGCGGCGAGGAGTGGATCTCGAGCACTCCCAAGCACATCCTGCTCTACCAGTGGCTGGGGCTGGAGCCGCCGGCGTTCGCCCACATGCCGCTGCTGCGCAACACGGACAAGTCCAAGATCTCCAAGCGCAAGAACCCGGCCGCCAGGCTGACCTGGTTCAAGGAGCAGGGCTACCTGCCTGAGGCTCTGGTGAACTTCCTTGCGCTGCTTGCCTATCCACCCGCCATCGGCGCGGACGGCAGTGACGTGGAAGTCTTCACGTTCGAGGAGTTCAGCGCCGACTTCGACTGGGGCAAGGTCAACCCGGTCGGGCCGATCTTCGACCTCAAGAAGCTCGAGTGGCTCAACGGTGTCTACATCCGCGAGCTGGGAACCGGTCAGCTCGCCTCCCGGCTGCTGCCCTACCTCGAGCGTGACGGCGTCCTGTCGGGCAACCCGAGCCTGGGCGAGCTCGCCCGACTGGAGAAGGTCACCGAGCTGATCCAGACCAGGATGGCGCTGCTGTCCGAGGCGAGCGCGCTGGTGGCGCCGTTCTACACCGCCGACGACGCCTTGGAGATCGCCGAGGACGCGCGCGCCCAGCTCAAGGACGACTCGCGTGAGGTGCTCGGGGCGGCGATCAAGGCCATCGAGGACCTCGACGACAGTCGTTCGGGCGTGCTCGGCTCCGAGAGCGGCTGGAAGGCCGCGGTGATCGAGGCGGCACTGCGGTCGGCGATCGTCGAGGGGATGGGCATCAAGCCCAAGTTCGCCTTCGGCCCGCTGCGCACCGCCGTGTCCGGGCAGCGGATCAGCCCGCCGTTGTTCGAGTCGATGGAGATCCTCGGCAAGACCTCGACCCTGGCGCGACTGCACCGGCTGCACGACGAGCTCGCCTCTTCCTGACAAACCCCGGCGAGGGAGCCGATTTGGGAACGCACCCGACGGGCCGGTAGTATCGCGTCTCGGTTCACTCCCATGAAGGCCTTCGGGCGCGCTGGAAGTGATACCCCCTTGGGGTATGGTGTAATTGGCAACACTACGGTTTCTGGTACCGTCATTCTAGGTTCGAGTCCTGGTACCCCAGCTCAGGCGCAAGCCCTTGTGGCACACGCCGATTCGGAGAAATCCACTGCCTGCCGGTATGGTTCTCTCCGCTGCCCGCCGCGCAACTGCGTGCGGGCAACACGCTAGGGCCCCGTTGTGTAGCGGCCTAGCACGCCGCCCTCTCAAGGCGGTAGCGCGGGTTCGAATCCCGTCGGGGCTACCAGCAGAAGCCTCCGTCCACGGACGGGGGCTTCTCCCATGTCCGGCTCCGTCCCGGGCGACCGGGGCCCCGTGCTGCGGAGGTCAGGCGTGGTTCTGCTGCTGCTGCTGCGCGTGGTGCCGCGCGAGCACCTCGGTGAGCTTGTTGGCACCGGCGATCACCGTGGCCGCGTGCAGGCGCCCGGGCTGGCGCGACAGCCGCTCGATCGGACCTGAGATGGAGACGGCGGCGACGACGCGACCGGAGGGGCCACGGACGGGCGCGGACACGGACGCGACGCCGGCCTCGCGCTCGCCGACGCTCTGGGCCCAACCGCGGCGACGGACGCCGGAGAGGGTCGTCGCGGTGAACTTCGCGCCGTGCAGCCCGCGGTGCAGCCGGTCGGGCTCCTCCCAGGCGAGCAGCACCTGGGCGGCGGACCCGGCGAGCATCGACAGGGTCGCGCCGATCGGGATCGAGTCCCGCAGGCCGACCGGACGCTCGGCTGCCGACACGCAGATGCGGTGGTCGCCCTGGCGGCGGAAGAGCTGGGCGCTCTCGTTGGTGTGGTCGCGCAGGGCTCCGAGCACTGGGCCCGCGGCGGCGAGCAGACGGTCCTCACCAGCGGCAGCGGCGAGCTCGGCAAGCCGGGGACCCAGCACGAACCGACCCTGCAGGTCACGCGTGACCAGGCGGTGGTGCTCGAGTGCCACGGCAAGCCGGTGGGCGGTGGGGCGAGCCAGGCCGGTCGCGGTGACGAGCTGGGCGAGGGTCGACGGCCCGGCCTCGAGGGCGCCCAGGACGATGGCTGCCTTGTCGAGAACGCCGACTCCACTGGTTGTGTCCATGGCTTGATATTGACGTCTCATTCGCTGAGACGCAAATCCGTGGGCGTGTCCTGCGTGCGAACCTCGGATGGCAGCACGGCGCCGTGCTCACGAAGGACGCGGCGACGCCCTGCCCACGACGTGACGAAGGCCGTATTCGAAAAGAAGGGTGAAGACGTGTCAGGAACGCTGGCCGAGAAGGTCTGGGATGCGCATGTTGTCCGGCGCGCCGAGGGCGAGCCGGACCTGCTCTACATCGATCTCCACCTCATCCACGAAGTCACCTCGCCGCAAGCCTTCGACGGCCTGAGACTGGCCGGTCGCACGGTCCGCCGCCCCGACCTGACCCTGGCCACCGAGGACCACAACGTCCCGACGACACCCGGCCCGATCACCGACCTGGTGAGCAAGACCCAGGTCGACACGCTGCGGCGCAACTGCGAGGAGTTTGGCGTCCGGCTCTTCCCGATGGGCCACGCAGAGCAGGGAATCGTCCACGTCGTCGGCCCCCAGCGCGGCCTGACCCAGCCGGGCATGACCATCGTCTGTGGCGACTCGCACACCTCGACCCACGGCGCGTTCGGTGCCCTGGCCTTCGGCATCGGCACCTCCGAGGTCGAGCACGTGCTGGCCACCCAGACCTTGCCCCTCAAGCCGTTCCGCACCATGGCGGTCAACGTCGAGGGTGAGCTCCAGCCCGGAGTGACCGCCAAGGACATCACCCTTGCCGTGATCGCCAAGATCGGCACCGGCGGCGGCCAGGGCTACGTCCTGGAGTACCGCGGGAGCGCCATCCGTGCGTTGTCGATGGAAGCCCGGATGACGGTCTGCAACATGTCGATCGAGGCTGGTGCCCGCGCGGGCATGATCGCCCCCGACCAGACCACGTTCGACTACCTCCAGGGGCGCGAGCACGCGCCGACCGGCGCTGACTGGGACGCCGCCGTCGCCGACTGGAGCACCCTGCGCAGCGACGACGACGCGATCTTCGACGCCGAGGTCGACCTCGACGCCAACACGCTCACGCCGTTCGTCACCTGGGGCACCAACCCCGGCCAGGGACTGCCCCTCGGCGAGTCCGTGCCCGACCCGGAGACGATGGGCGACGACAACGAGAAGGCGGCAGCCCAGCACGCCCTCGACTACATGGGCCTGACCGCCGGCACCCCGCTGCGCGAGATCCGCGTCGACACCGTCTTCGTCGGCTCCTGCACCAACGGCCGGATCGAGGACCTGCGGGCCGCCGCCGAGGTGGTCAAGGGGCACAAGGTCGCCGACGGAGTCCGGATGCTCGTCGTCCCCGGTTCGGCGCGGGTGCGCCTCCAGGCCGAGGAGGAGGGCCTCGACAAGGTGTTCACCGCTGCGGGAGCCGAGTGGCGTCTCCCCGGCTGCTCCATGTGCCTGGGCATGAACCCCGACCAGCTCGCCCCCGGGGAGCGCAGCGCCTCCACGTCCAACCGCAACTTCGAGGGCCGGCAGGGCAAGGGTGGTCGCACCCACCTGGTCAGCCCGCTCGTCGCCGCGGCCACCGCGCTGCGCGGCACCCTGTCCAGCCCGGCGGATCTCGTCGACCTCGTCGATGCCGGCACCTTCGAGGGGAGCAAGTGATGGACGCCTTCACGACCCACACCGGCATCGGGGTCCCACTGCGCCGCAGCAACGTCGACACCGACCAGATCATCCCGGCCGTCTACCTCAAGCGGGTGACGCGCACCGGTTTCGAGGACGGCCTGTTCGCCGCCTGGCGCAAGGACGAGACGTTCATCCTCAACAACCCGTCGTATGCCGCGGGGTCGGTCCTCGTGGCCGGCTCCGACTTCGGGACGGGATCGTCTCGCGAGCACGCCGTGTGGGCGTTGATGAACTACGGCTTCCGCGTGGTCCTGTCCTCGCGGTACGCTGACATCTTCCGGGGCAACAGCGGCAAGCAGGGCCTGCTGACCGCCCAGGTCGCCCAGGACGACATCGAGCTGATCTGGAAGTACCTCGAGAACGAACCCGGCGCATCGGTGACCGTCGACCTCGTCTCGCGCACCGTCACCGCCGGAGACATCGTCGCGCCCTTCGAGGTCGACGACTACACCCGCTGGCGGCTGCTCGAAGGGCTCGACGACATCAGCCTCACCCTGCGCCACGAGCAGGACGTGACGGACTTCGAGGCCCGCCGACCGGCATACAAGCCGTCCACGACCGTGGCCTGACGCGCGCGGCGCGCCGAGAGGGCGCAATTTCCCCGAAGTCGCAGGCCGAGGCAGGCGAAGACGGCCCCCGATGCTCCGCGTCGGGGGCCGTTCCGGTCCCCGTGCGGTGTCCTGCAGGTCTTCAGGGGCGCGAATTGCGTTGTTGCGCAACGGGATTGGCGCCAACGGGAATCTCCCCCCCTCGAAACCAGCCACCAGCCCGGGTGGGGGTCCGCGTCCTCCGTGCGGCCCGGCTGAGCGCCGCAATCCGTTGCGACACAACAGATCGGGCGCTCGGGATGGTGGACTCGCACGCACAACCGCCCTAACGTCAGACGCAAGTCGGGCATTGGCTCGGCGGCTCACCTCGTCGGGCTAAGGGGTCCGGCGTCACCAACCCTGTGGAGGGGAAGACGTGAACAAGGCAGAACTGATCAAGGAGCTGGAGAGTCGCTTGGGCAGCCGCAAGGCAGCCAGCGATGCACTGACGGCCGTCGTGGACGTGATCATCCGCGAAGTGGCCAAGGGCGGCAGCGTTGCCATCACCGGCTTCGGAACGTTCGAACAGGCCGCCCGGGCCGCGCGCACCGGCCGCAACCCCCGCACCGGTGCAAGCGTGAAGATCAAGAAGACCGTGGTGCCCAAGTTCCGGGCGGGCTCGGCGTTCAAGGATGTCGTGAAGAACCCGCGCTCCCTGCCCAAGGCCGCTGTCGCCGGGGCTCGCGCCGCCGCAGGCACCGCGACCAAGGCCGCGGTGAGCACCGCCAAGAAGGCAGCGCCGGCCACGAAGGCAGCTCCCGCCAAGAAGGCGGCTCCGGCGAAGAAGGCGGCACCGGCGAAGAAGGCTGTCGTCAAGAAGGCCGCTCCGGCCAAGAAGGCGGCTCCCGCCAAGAAGGCTGTCGTCAAGAAGGCCGCTCCGGCCAAGAAGGCGGCACCGGCGAAGAAGGCTGTCGTCAAGAAGGCCGCTCCGGCCAAGAAGGCGGCACCGGCCAAGAAGGCTGTCGTCAAGAAGGCCGCTCCGGCCAAGAAGGCGGCACCCGCCAAGAAGGCTGTCGTCAAGAAGGCCGCCCCGGCCAAGAAGGCGGCACCGGCGAAGAAGGCGGCACCCGCCAAGAAGGCTGCGACCAAGCGCGCGGCCAAGAAGGCCTAGTTCGACGCGGGGCACCAGCCCCACGAGCCGCACGACAGAGGCCGGCACCCCCTCGGGGTGTCGGCCTCCGTCGAGTGCCGCGATACTTGCCCCATGGCAAACATCCTCACCGTGAATGGCGGCGTACCGCTGGTCGGAGACCTCGAGGTCAGGGGTGCCAAGAACCTGGTCTCGAAAGCCATGGTGGCCGCACTCCTCGCTGAGGGACCGTGCCGGCTCCGCGGGGTTCCCGAGATCTCCGACGTCAAGATCGTCTCCGGCCTGCTGGAGCTGCACGGCGTCAAGATCGACTCCACCGACCGGGACGGTGAGCTGCTGCTCGACCCCACCAACGTCGAGCAGGCCCACGTCGCCGACATCGACGCGCACGCCGGGTCCTCACGCGTGCCGGTGCTGCTGTGCGGCCCGCTGCTGCACCGGCTGGGGGAGGCCTTCATCCCCGACCTCGGTGGCTGCCGCATCGGTGAGCGCCCGATCAACTACCACCTCGACGTGCTGCGCCAGTTCGGTGCCGACGTCCAGAAGCGACCCGAGGGGCTGCGTCTGACCGCCCCGAACGGGCTCAAGGGCACTCGCATCAAGCTGCCGTACCCGTCGGTCGGCACCACCGAGCAGGTGCTGCTGACCGCGGTGCGAGCCCAAGGTGTCACCGAGCTGCGCAACGCCGCAGTCGAGCCCGAGATCCTCGACCTCATCGCCGTGCTGCAGAAGATGGGCGCGATCATCAGCGTCGAGACCGACCGCGTCATCAAGATCGACGGCGTCGACCGGCTCGGAGGCTACGACCACCTGGCCATCCCGGACCGCATCGAGGCCGGCTCCTGGGCGTGTGCGGCTCTGGCGACCAAGGGCGACATCTACGTCCGTGGCGCCCAGCAGCAGGCGATGATGCCCTTCCTCAACGTCTTCCGGAAGATCGGTGGCGACTTCGACATCGACGACGAGGGCATCCGCTTCTGGCACGCCGGTGGGACCCTCAACTCCCTGGTCCTCGAGACCGACGTCCACCCGGGTTTCATGACCGACTGGCAGCAGCCGCTGGTCGTCGCCCTGACCCAGACCAGCGGGCTGTCGATCGTCCACGAGACGGTCTACGAGAACCGCCTGGGCTTCACGGAGGCACTGGGGGAGATGGGTGCGGTCGTCCAGCTCTACAAGGAGTGCCTCGGTGGCTCGCCGTGCCGCTTCGGGCGCGCCAACTTCCGCCACAGTGCGGTGATCTCGGGACCCACGCCGTTGCGCGGTGCCGAGATCACGGTCCCCGACCTGCGAGGTGGCTTCAGCTACCTCATCGCGGCCCTGGCCGCCGAGGGCCAGTCCAAGGTGCACGGGATCGAGCTGATCTACCGCGGCTACGAGCGGTTCTCCGACAAGCTCGACTCGTTGGGTGCGGACTACGAGGTCGGCTGAGCGCGCGGCTGAGTTCAGCCGATCCGCTGGTCGTCGCCGATCCCAACGATCCACAGTCTGCTGATCTCGGTGCTGGCACCGAGATCCAGGCTGAGGCGCTGGCCCACACGCAGGTGCCGCAGCGCGCTGGCGGCGAACACCTCACCGGTGAAGGTCACCTCGCGTCCGTCGTCCAACAGCGCGGATCCCGCACCGGTTGCTTCGTCGAAGGTGTGCACGCTCGCCTGCATGGGCGGCAGCGTAGTCGGCGTCGCGCCGAGGATGCGTCGTGTGGCCGGTCCCACCCCGAGCGCCAGCGCCGCCTGAAGTCCCGCGTCGTCGTCGACGTCGGTCCGCAGGCGCGGCAGGTCGAGCTCGAGGAGGTGGTGACCCGCCGCTTGGTGCCGCAGCGCGGAGCCTGGGCCGAACGCCGGCACGAGGTCCGCACCGGTCAGGGCCGTGAGGAGCACAGTGCCCCCACCCGCCGCATCGGGCACGACCGCCCGAGGGTATGCCGCTGCGGCGCCCAGTGCCGCTGTCAGGTCCCCTTGGCGGAGCGCGGGCAGGTCGCCCAGCAGCACAGCAACAGGGGTGTCGGCTCCCGCGGTCACGACGACGTCCCGCCCTGCTGCCGCAGCCACGTTGAGCCCGCCCCCGGGGTCGGCGGTGACGCGTGCCCCCCGGTCAACCGCCATCTCGGCCACGCGCTCGTCCGAGGTCACCACGACGACCCGACCGGGCGGCATACCGGCGCAGCAGGCGGTGAGGCAGTCGGTGGCGAGGGCGAGCGCGAGCGCCTCGCGGTCGACGCCCGCCGGGGGGTGCAGCCGTGACTTCGCGGTCGCGCCGCCCTTGACGGGGACGACGAGGTGCCAGTCGGGAAAGGAGGTCATCGGGACGATCGTCGCAGTGCTGGCGCGGTTGCTCGACACCGACCCCGGGAGCCGCGAGGATGCTCACTCACACGTTCCCGTCGATCTGGAGACCTGGTGACCGCCAGCGGCACACGCGCTCTGCCCTTCGCCTACCGCTTCACCGTGGCAGTCCTGCGTCCGCTGCTGATGCTCCTGACCAAGCGCGACTGGCAGGGCATGGAGCACCTGCCGACCACCGGCGGGTTCGTCGCCGCACCCAACCACCTCTCGTACTTCGACCCCCTGGCGTTCGCCCACTACCTGGTCGACAACGACCACCCGCCGTACTTCCTCGGCAAGGAGGGTGTCTTC
Organism: Pedococcus sp. P2_D9; assembly: GCF_056404275.1. NCBI lineage: Bacteria > Bacillati > Actinomycetota > Actinomycetes > Micrococcales > Intrasporangiaceae > Pedococcus > Pedococcus sp. P2_D9. The sequence goes on along the minus strand of NZ_JBFUEI010000004.1, from coordinate 478,485 downwards.
CGGGTCCCGGTCGTGGGGGCGATCCTGCGTGGTGCGCAGCAGATCCCGGTCTACCGCAACACCGGCAAGGCCGCGGACGCCTTCCGCGCCGCCGTCGCGGCGGTCGAGAGCGGCAAGTGCGTTGCGGTCTATCCCGAGGGCACGCTGACCCGCGATCCAGACCTCTGGCCGATGGTCGGCAAGACGGGTGCCGCGCGCATCGCGCTGAGCACGAAGTGCCCCGTCATCCCCGTGGCGCAGTGGGGACCGCAGGACGTCCTCGAGCCCTACGGCAAGCGTCCGAGGCTGCTGCCCCGCAAGACGATGCACCTGCGCGCCGGGCCGCCCGTCGACCTCGGCGACCTCTATGACCAGCCGGTGACCGGGGCCCTCCTGCGCGAGGCGAGCGACCGGATCATGGCTGCCATCACGGCCGAGCTCGAGAAGATCCGCGGCGAGCAGGCCCCTGCCGAGCGGTTCGACTCGCGCAAGCACGGCCTTCCCGAGACCGGGAAGTTCCGCCGACAGCATGGAGAAGACGCATGACGACTGCTGCTGTGTTCGGGACGGGCAGCTGGGGCACTGCGTATGCCGCGATCCTCGCCGATGGTGGGACGACGGTCCGGATGTGGGGTCGCCGGCAGAGCGTGGTCGACCAGATCAATGCCGGCTGCAACGAGGACTACCTCCCCAACCTCGTTCTGCCCTCCTCGGTGTCGGCCACGCACGACCCCGCCGAGGCTGCCGAGGGCGCGGACATCATCGTGCTCGCGGTGCCCTCGCAGACGCTGAGGGCCAACCTTGGCGACTGGGGCTCCGTGCTGGGTGACACCGCGGCCGTCGTCTCGCTCATGAAGGGCGTGGAGCTCGGAACGACCAAGCGGATGAGCGAGGTCATCGCCGAGGCCGGGGGTGTGGCGCACGAGCGCATCGTCGTCGTGTCGGGCCCCAACCTCGCCAAGGAGATCGCCCTGAAGCAGCCCGCAGCCAGTGTGGTCGCCTGCATCGACGAAGCAGTGGCCGGCAGGGTCGCCGAGGCGTCCAACCCGGCCTACTTCCGCCCCTACACCTCGACCGACGTGGTCGGCACCGAGATCAGTGGTGCCGTGAAGAACGTCATCGCCCTCGCGGTCGGCATGGCCGAGGGGCTCGGCATGGGCGACAACTCCAAGGCCTCCATCATCACCCGCGGTCTCGCGGAGACCACCCGCCTCGGCATGGCGCTGGGCGCAGACGTGATGACGTTCGCGGGGCTGGCGGGCGTGGGCGACCTCATCGCGACCTGCATGTCGCCGCTGTCCCGCAACCACACCTTCGGGGTGAACCTCGGCAAGGGCATGAGCGTCGAGGAGGTCATCGCCGTGACCAAGCAGACGGCCGAGGGCGTGAAGTCCTGCGAGTCGATCCTGCAGCTCGCGCAGAAGCACGATGTGCGGGTGCCCATCATCGAGCAGGTCGCCGCGGTCGTGCACGACGGACGACGGGTCGAGGACGTCGTGGGTGCCCTGATGGTGCGGGCGCTCAAGAACGAGACCGACTAGAGGCACGGTCGCAGCGACCGCGTCTCGCACGACCGGAAGGACCGCGTCGGGGTTCGATCCCTGCGTGGCCGAGCTGAGTCGCGGTCGAGTGACCGACGGGTCGGTTCGACGTTCTTGCCCGACTGCGTAACGGTGCGTGCTGCCCCGGGGTCTCTAGGGGGACCACACATCGGATGGGCCGCGGCGGGTACGGCACTCAGTCGGGAAGGACCATCATGAAGAAGTCGACCAAGGGCGCGTACGCCGCCACCGCCGCCGCCGTGCTGTTGCTCGGAGGAGCCGGGACGCTCGCCTACTGGAACGACACGACGACCGTGGCGGGCGGCGAGATCGAAAGTGGCGTGCTGTGGCTCGGGAACCCGGACTGTGGCCAGGGCTGGACGCTCGACGGTGGGGACGTGTTCACCACCCAGCTGCTCGTCCCCGGCGACACCCTGACCAAGGTCTGCACGATCGACCTCGTGGCCGAGGGCGAGCACCTCGGCGCCGACCTCGCCCTGGACACCCCTGCGTGGGAGGCGACGAACCCCCTGACGAACCAGCTGACGGCGTCGGCAACCTTCAGGGTCAACGCCGCGGCCAAGACCCACATCACCTCGGCCGACGACACCGGTGTCGACGAGGTCGAGGCGACGGTCAGCGTGGTGTTCGCCGGACCTGCTGCGACGAACGCGAGCCAGGGCCTGCTGGCGACGCTGGACGAGATCAACCTCGTGGCGACCCAGACCCACGACGGCTGACGGCTGACAGGGCGGTCGCGGACATGGTCCTCCGGTCGAACCCCACCCGCGCACGACGTGCGACGCGGTGGTTGGGGCAGGTGCTGGCCTGGGTGATGATCGGCGGAGTCGCCGGGGTCCTGGCCGTGGCTGTCATCGTCCCGCGCGCGTTCGGTGCCACCCCCTATGCGGTGCTGACGAGCTCGATGCGGCCCTCGCTGCCGGAGGGCACCCTCGCCGTGGTCCGGCCGACGTCGATCGGCATCGGGTCGGTCATCACCTACCAGCTCCGGTCGGGCCAGCCCGCCGTCGTGACCCACCGTGTCGTCGCCCAGGGAGTCGATGGCGCGGGGTCGCCGATCTTCCGGACGCGGGGCGACGCCAACGACGTCGCGGACACGGGATGGGTCAAGCCGGTGCAGGTCAAGGGCAAGGTCTGGTATGCCGTCCCCCACCTCGGGCGGGTCAATGCCGCCTTGAGCGGGCGGGAGCACCGGCTGCTCGTCCACCTCGTGGCAATCGTGTTGCTGGGGTACGCCGCCCACAGGTTCACGGGGGCCCTGCGAGACCGGAGTCGGGCCGCACTGCAACGGGAGGGAAGCCATCCATGACTCGTCCACGCCACCTGGGGTCCACCCGGGTCAGGGCAGCTCTCGCGCTGGGAGCCGTCCTGGCCGCAGGGGTGAGTGGGACCTATGCCCTGTGGTCCGACACCGTGCCGGTCACGGGGGTGACGATCTCGTCAGGGGTCCTGGACCTCAAGGTCAACACCCTCGACTCCGTCCCGGCCTACACCGACCTCAACCTGACCGGGATGGTGCCGGGCAACACTGTGGCGGGCATCCTCACCGTCCGCAACGCCGGAACCATCCCCTTGACGTACTACGCGACCGCAGCCGCCACCAACGCCGACGGCAAGGGCCTCGGTGCCGCCCTCGTCGTCAAGGTCACCGCTGACTCCGCCGTGACCGGGACGGCTCCGGCACGGACCTGTGCCGGAGCCTCCCTCCCGACGACGGGCACCGCGTTTGCCGGGAACCTGGTCGGCGTCCCGGCGACCCAGCGGGCACTGGCCGTGGGGGCGTCCGAGACGCTGTGCATCCAGGCGACCTTGCCGGCCACCGCGGTGAGCACCCTGCAGGGCGCGACGACCAACGTCACGTTGGCCTTCAACGCGAGCCAGTGAGCCCATGACTCCTCGTCGAGCACTCCACCGGGTGGGCCACCTGGCCCTGTCCCTGGGTGCTGCCATCGGGGTGCTGTGCCTGGTCATGACGGTGGCCGGCGTGGCCTTCGGGGTCCGGCCGGTGATCTTCCTCTCCGGTTCGATGTCTCCCACGATCCCGGCCGGAAGCCTCGCCGTGGCCCGCCCCGTGCCAGCCGCAGACCTGCGCGCCGGTGACGTCGTCGCCGTGCGGGCTGGCGACGCACAGGTCACCCACCGCATCGTCGCCATCACCCACCACGACAGGTCGGCAACCCTGCGGCTGCGCGGAGACGCGAACGCCAGGGCCGACGACCAGACCTACGAGGTCGAGGCGGCGCCGCGAGTCCTCCTGTCGGTGCCCCGGGCCGGTGTGCTCCTCGCGTGGCTCTCGCGGACCCCTGGCGTCTTCGTGCTGGCGGGGTATGCCGGCCTCCTCCTTGCGCTCGTCCTGCGAGGAGCGGCCCCGCTGTCGTCGGGGAGTGGGCCCGAGCGTGTCCAGGAGGCCGAGAGGTCGTCGCCCGGTCCCAGGAAGAGGATCCCGCGCCACTCGGCACGGACCTCGCTCCGGGCAGTCGCTGCGGCAGCCGTCCTGGGGTCGGGGACCTTCTCGGCGGCCCCCGCGCGAGCCGCCTGGACTGACCCGGTGGCCGTCTCCGGCAGCACCGTGGGGACCTACACGGTCCCGGCGCCCGCCACGTTCACCTGCGGCGGGTTGGGGGTTCTCTCGGTGACCTTCAACTGGACCGCCGTCGCCGGCGCGACGAACTACACCCTGCACTACGGCGCCGGTGGCGGCCAGACGAAGGCCGTCACAGGGACCTCCACGACCGTCGTCGCAGCGATCTCCGGCGGCACCGCGTGGCTCCAGGCCAACCGGAACTTCGGCGCCACCACGTGGACCTCCGCCGCGTCGGCGACTCGCACCTACACCGTGGCAGCCGTCAGCCTCTGCAGCTGACCGAACGACAGGATGAGCCGATGACGGGACGAGAGCGGGGAGCCCAGCCCCTGATGGGCGCTTTGTCGGTGGCGGAGTCACTTCTGTCGCGCACACGCGTCTCCATAAGTGCCCGGGGCCTCACCGATGCCCAGGGCAGGGATCCCAGCGCTGGCTGGTCGCTGTCGGTGTCGGCGCTGGGATCCCGTCCTCACACTCCAGGCAAGGGATGGCTGATGCCCCGAAGTCAACACCTCGTCGCCGAGCGGGTGGTCACGAGCTACGGCGCCCACAGACATGCCGCGCCGATCGACGGCGCCCGGTCTCCGGGCACCCCGAGCTCGACGTCCGCCCCCACCGGCCCGCAGCAACACGTCTGGACCTGGAGGCCCACCCCGGACACTGGCGGCAGCCTCGACCGGGCCTAGACAGCCGACAGGGCACGAGGCTGGCAGTTGCCAGCCCCGTGCCTTGGGTGTTTGCCCTGAGACGTCTGCTCAGCCGGACCGGTCAGCCGCCGTACGAGATGACCGATGCAGGGTCCAGCACGTCGGCGGGGCCAAGCAGGGTCGCTCCTTGGTCGTCCGGCTGCTGTACGTGCAGCACTGTGGCGACCGCCGAGGTCGCCGCTCCGGCGCCGAGGGCGGCGCACAGCAGAGTGATGATGATGGCGCCGCGGGTACGACTGCGGCGGTCCTCGTCCTGGGCCATGCGGTGGTTCTCCTTTGGTCGACTACCCAAAGGACGCGCAAACGGCGGACTCATGACGCTGGAACGGTCAGGTGGGCTGCCAGAGCTCGATCCGAGTGCCCTCGGGATCGGTGACCCAGCCGAATCGGCCGACTCCCTCCATCTCCTGCGTCTCCGGCGCCACGTCCGCCCCCTTGCTGCGCAGCTGCTCGAGCATGGCGTCCAGGTCACTGACCCGGAAGTTGAGCATCGCCTGCTGGGTGCTGGACCCGAAGTAGTCGGTCCCGGACTCGAACGCCGCGAAAACGGTCGGCCCGGCCCCTTGCTCCCAGACTCCGGTCTCGTCGACCTCGAGGCCAAGGCAGTCTCGGTACCACGCGAAGAGGGACGCCGGGTCCGAGGACCGCACGAAGTAGCCGCCGATTCCCAGGACGCGTTCCATGTCACCGGTCCGTCAGCGCGCGGTCAAGGTCGTGCCAGAGGTCGTCGACGTCCTCGATGCCGACGGACAGCCGGAGCAGGGCGTCGGGGACGGTCGGCGGCTCAGCGGCATACCGACGGCGCCTCTCGATCTGGGACTCGACACCCCCCAGACTGGTGGCGTGCGTCCACAGGGCGGTGCTGGTGGCAACCCGCTCCGCCGCCTCGGCGCCACCCTGTACCTCGATCGCGATGATCGCGCCGAAACCGGGATAGCGCGTCAGGCTCACTGCGGGATGCCCCTCGAGCCGGGCGGCGAGCTCGCGGGCGTTGGCGGTGGCCCGCTCGAGCCGCACGTGCAGGGTGCGCAGACCGCGCAGCGCCAGCCAGGTCTCCATCGGTCCGGCGATGCCACCACCCAGGAGGCGTGCGGTCGACAGACGGGCGTGCAACCCGCGACCAGCTTCCGTGAGCGGGGTGACGAGGGCGCCGAGGATCACGTCGGAATGGCCGGAGAGGTACTTGGTCACCGAGTGGAGGACGACGTCGACGCCGTCGGCGAGCGGCTGCTGCACCAACGGGGTGGCGAACGTGTTGTCGCAGACGGTCAGCGCGCCCGACTCGCGGGCCATCGCGACCAGGGCCCGGATGTCGGACACCTCGAGCATGGGGTTGGTGGGCGACTCGATCCACAACAGTGCCGCGCCCTCGACGGCGACGCGCACGGCTTCCTGGTCGGTGGGGTCGACCCGCCGGACCACGACGGCACCGGAGTCGGCGAGCTGGTCGAGCAGCGTGGTCGTGCCGTTGTAGGCGTGGGCCGGCACCACGACGGCGCCCCCGTGCGGAACGAGCGAGAGTGCCGCCGACACGGCGGCCATCCCGGAGGCGAAGACGAGGGCATCCCCGCCCTCGAGTCCGCCCAGCGCCTCCTCGAAGGCCGACCACGTCGGGTTCCCGGCGCGCGCGTAGTTCACCGGCCCGTCCGCGATGTAGGTCGACGTGAACTCGAGGGGCGCGTTGACCCCGGCACCCGGCATACGGGACTGGCGTCCCAGGGCGACGACGCGGGACGCGGGGGACAGGTGCTCATGGTTCACGCGGCCAGCGTAGAGGCGCCGCCAGGCGAGCCGCGCGGGGTGCCCGGCGGATGGTCGGGATACGCTCGGCGGCGATGACTACGGACCAGCCAGCGACCCACAAGCCTCGAGTCGCCATCGTCTTCGGTGGCCGCTCGTCGGAGCACGCGGTCTCGTGTGCGACCGCGGCTGGGGTGATGCGGGCGATCGACCGCGACGCCTACGAGGTCATCCCGATCGGCATCTCCCGGGACGGGCACTGGGTGCTCTCCGACGGCGACCCGCAGCTGCTCGAGCTGACCGCCGACAGCACGCCCGAGGTCGCGCCGGGAGGCGCTGGCGTGGTCGTGCCGCTGGCCACGACGGATCGCACGCTCACCACCCTGGAGCCCCAGGAGGTCCCGAGGAGCCTCGGCGAGGTCGACGTCGTCTTTCCGTTGCTGCACGGGCCTTTCGGCGAGGACGGCACCATCCAGGGCATGTTCGAGATGGCCGACATCCGCTACGTCGGGTCCGGCGTCTTCGCGTCCGCCGCGGGGATGGACAAGCACTACATGAAGGTCCTGTTTGCCGGCGCCGGACTCCCGGTCGGCCCGTATGCCGTGATCACCGACTCGCAGTGGCGGCGCGACAAGGCCGCGGCGATGGACGCCGTCGGTGCGTTGGACTACCCCGTCTTCGTGAAGCCGTCGCGGGCCGGCTCGAGCATGGGCATCTCGAAGGTGTCGACACCCGAGGCGCTCGAGGCGGCCATCGAGATCGCCCGCGAGCACGACCGCAAGGTCATCGTCGAGCAGGGCATCGTGGGACGCGAGATCGAGTGCGCGGTGCTCCAGGGACGGGGGACCGACGCGCCGCGGGTCTCACACGTCGGCGAGATCGAGGTGACGACCGCGGGCGGTCACGAGTTCTACGACTTCGAGGCCAAGTACCTCGACGACGGTGCGGTGCTGTCGTGCCCGGCCAACGTGCCCGACTCGGTGTCGGCCGAGGTCCAGCGGCTCGCGGGCGCCGCGTTCGAGGCGCTCGGCTGCGAGGGACTGGCGCGGGTGGACTGCTTCTACACCGACACCGGCGACGTCGTCATCAACGAGATCAACACGATGCCCGGTTTCACGCCGCACTCGATGTATCCCCAGATGTGGGAGGCGACGGGGCTGCCGTACCCGGAGTTGATCGACGAGCTCATCCAGCTCGCCCTGACCCGCCCCGTCGGACTCCGCTGAGCGCTCCGTCACCGCTGGGAGTCCACACGCGACGGGCGCCCATGACGGCTGGCTAGCTGCGGAACCACCGCTTCTTCGTGGGCGGGGCATCGGTCTCGACCGGAGGCTGGGTCTCGAAGTCTGCGCTGCCCTCGAAGCCTTCGGCCCTGCCCTCGAAGTCCTCGGCGCTGCCCTCGACTGCTATCAGGTTCAGGCTGAGGAAGTACCCGGACTCCGGGTCTCCCGTCACGGACTCGAGCTCGACCTGCCCGTCCTCGGCGAGAAAGTGGAACACATCCAGACCGGGGAGACGCAGCTCGGAGATCCACACCGCCTCGAGGAAGCTGGACACCTGACGCTCGGGCGTGCCGGGCCGGTAGCGGACCAGGGCGACCAGAAGACGGTCGGGGTCCTCGGTGGCCTCCACCTCGACGTGAGCGAACATGACGCTCGACACCAGTCGTTGACGAAGCCTGGCTGCAGCGGCGTCGATGAGCGCACCAGATGCCGGCGGCAGGTTGGATGTCAGCGCGGTTCTGAGTCGCAGGAATTCCACGCGGTCCACGATGGTGAGACTGCCCGACGACGATCGATTGGGCAAACCGCCTGGCCTGGCTGGCGGGTCGGCGACTGCTCGCGTGGGCGTGGCCGGCAGTCACCACGCGTACGCTGGCCGAACGGTCGACGGCGGCCGCGAGACGAGCCGCGCGAAGGGACCACCGATGAAGGTTCTCGTTGTGGAAGACGATGTCGACATCCAGGATCTCGTCATCAGCTTGCTGAGTCGCGCCGGCTACGACGTGCTCGCCGAGGGCAACGGTGACGCGGGACTGGCCACTGCCCTGACGCAGCAACCCGACCTGGTGATCCTGGACTGGATGATGCCCGGGCTGAGCGGGGTCGAGGTCTGCCGGGCTCTGCGTGCGGACCCTCGGGCGAAGAACATCCCCGTCCTGCTCCTGACGTCTCGAGCCCAGGAGGCCGACATCGACCAAGCCTTCACCGCAGGAGCCGATGACTACATGGTCAAGCCGTTTCGGGGGCGCGAGCTGGTCAGTCGTGTCCAGTCGCTGACAACCAACGGTGTCGGACGTGTCTGACCCACCCCGGCCGTCACCTGCAGGAGCGGCCGTTGGTGGGCAGCGCCTTGGCAGCTGGTCCGAAGGCAGGGAGCAGCAGGGGCTCGGGTTTGTAGGAGTCCGGCACGAGCACCTCGATCGCCGGCGCGCGTCCGAAGGACGTGAACTTCACGCCGTCCCCGAGCCGCTCGACGACCCAGTAGACGCCGTCGACGTCAAGGCACTCCTTGTCGGTGGCGCCGAGCGCCGGCCAGCCGCACGACGCGATGACGGCGGGGTCGCCCCACGCCCTGGCATCCCTGCCTGCGGGGCCCGTGGTGCGCTGCCCACTGTCCACTGTCCGGGGTTCCTTGCCCGCCACCTTCGCCGGCCACAACGCGGTGGCGGACTCACAGGCTGCGTCGTGCGGGGGAGGGATGACCTCGACCGAGTCGGAACACCCTGACAGCAGACCACCGGCCACCCCGAGGACGAGGAGGCCGGTGGTCGTGGTGCGCAGTGGGCGCGCGGCCGCGTGGCGGGCGCCGGGGCACACAGAGGTCGGTGGGACGCTCAGACGTGGACGACGGTGCAGGTCAGGGTGCGGGTGATGCCCGGCACGTCCTGGATCTTGGCGATGACCAGCTTGCCCAGCTCGTCAACGGTGTTGGCCTCGACACGGGCGATCACGTCGTAGGGCCCGGTCACGTCCTCGGCGAGGACTACACCGGAAATTGCGGCAATGGCCTCGGCAACGGACGCCGCCTTGCCGACTTCGGTCTGGATCAGGATGTAAGCCTGGACCACCACGAGACACCTCACACTTTCTGTTGACAACAGGTTGAGCCTGTTTCCTTGTGCACAGCCTGCTCTTGAGACAGAGCCTGTTTCCACGACCCCGGAGAACCGCATGGCCGGGGGCGCACCTCGGCCACGGCAGACGCTACCGTGCCCGTGTCCCGCCCGTCTCCCCCGGGCCGTCACGAGGAGGTCAAGTCATGGTCACGGCCGCGCTGACGCTGGCGGAGGTGTCCGAGTCGGACCTGCTTCAGCGGATCTTCCCGTTCTTCGAGGCTGGTCCGTCATTGGCGGTCGGCCCCGGTGACGACGCCGCGGTCCTTCGCACCGGTTCGACCACCGTGGCGACCACGGACTCGATGGTCCGCGGCCGCGACTGGCTCGACGAGTGGTCGACGGCGGCTGACGTCGCAACCAAGCTGCTCACCCAGAACCTCGCCGACGTCGCGGCCATGGGCGCGCGGTCCACCGCGATCCTGGTGTCGCTCGTCGCCGACCCGGCGACCCCGCTGGACTGGGTGGTCGAGTTCGCGCGCACCCTCGGGGAAGATGCGGCCGCGCTGGGGGTCGTCGTCGCCGGTGGCGACCTGTCATCGGCGCCGGCCGGCGTGCTCATGGTGTCGGTGACGGCGCTCGGTGACCTGGACGGCCGCGAACCGGTGCTGCGCAGCGGTGCTCGGCCGGGCCATGTCGTCGCGGTCCACGGCACCCTGGGCCGCTCCGCCGCCGGCCTGGCCATGCTCGAGGGGGGCGCCGACCCCCGAGCGGCTGCGGCCGGCATACCCGCGGCCTGCCTGGCTCACCACCTGCGACCCAGGGTCCACGTGATCGCCGGGAGGCAGGCGGCCGAAGCCGGCGCGAGCGCCATGATCGACCTGTCCGACGGCTTGCTGCGCGACGGACACCGCATCGCCCAGGCCAGCGGAGCGCGCCTCGCTCTGTCCCCGGCGGCGCTGCACGACGACCTCGCCGCCGTCGAGCAGGCCGTCGGTGACGCTGCCTGGGAGTGCGTGCTCGCGGGCGGCGAGGAGCACAGCCTCCTGGCAACCTTTCCCGTGGGCGTCCCGGACGGCTGGCGCACCATCGGCGTGGTCGAGGCGGGCGAGGGCGTCACGCTCGACGGCGTGGTGCAGCAGCCGCGCGGCTGGGATCACTTCAGGGGTTGAAGCATGAAATCAGACACTTCAGGGACAGGCATGAAAGGAGCCGACCTCCCGGTGGGGAGATCGGCTCGTTTCGGTATGCCGCARGGGCAGGGTCAGCGCTTGACCTTGCCGGCCTTGAGGCACGAGGTGCAGACATTGAGACGCTTCGGGGTCACGCCCGCGTCGCCCACCAGGGCCTTGACGCGCTGGATGTTGGGGTTCCAGCGACGCTTGGTGCGGCGGTGCGAGTGCGAAATGTTGTGACCGAAGCCCGGTCCCTTGCCGCAGACGTCGCAGTTGGCAGCCACGGGTGTTCTCCTGAAATCGATTGGTACAAGAAATGGGGCGCTCCCGGTGTCTCCTCGCGCGGGCACAGGCCAGCGACGCAGAGGTCCATGGGAACCGGTCAAGCGTAGCCGAGGTGTGGCGCAACGGCCAAAACGGGGCTGACGAGGGCGTCTGCGACTAGCCTGCCACCGTGCTCGAAGCCCTCAGTGCCGTGGACGCGAGGCGATGGGCCGTGCTCACGCGCGCCGCCTTCGCCGCGCGACGGGCCGAGATCGACGCGCTCAACGTCTTTCCCGTCCCCGACGGTGACACGGGCACCAATCTCTACCTCAGCCTCGACGCGGCGCTCGACTCGGTCCGCACCGAGCACGAGAGGGCCGGCATCCTCGGTGCCGCCTCGCTCGAGCAGGAGTGCAGCGCCATGGCGCGCTCCCTGCTGCTGACGGCCCGTGGCAACTCCGGCGTGATCCTCAGCCAGCTGGTCCGCGGTTTCGCCGAGGCCATCGCGGAGAGCGGCAAGGACCTCGCCGATGCCGGGACGATTGCGGATGGACTGGAGCGCGCCAGCCAGCGTGCCTACGCGAGTGTGACCAGGCCGGCCGAGGGGACCATCCTCACCGTCGCTCGGGCGGCAGCAAGCGCGGGTGCGGCCGCCGTCGACCGTGGGCTGGTCGCCGTGGCGGAGGACGCCCTCGACGCTGCCACCGAGGCCCTGAAGGCCACGACCGCCCAGCTGCCCGCCCTGGAGCGCGCGGGCGTCGTCGATGCAGGAGCCGCGGGCTACCTCCTGCTCCTCGAGGCTCTCGCGCGGGTCGTGCACCAGGACGGAACCCACGTCGGAGAGCGGATGGAGGTCTTCGCCGACGACACCATGCACCGCCGAGAGGACTGGAGCCAGGCCGGCGGCGTGGTCGCGCCGATGGGCGCCTCTGGCGGCTCGCCCACGGGCGAGGGCGACCTCGTCCCCGGCGGGCCGGCCTACGAGGTCATGTACCTGCTGCGCGACAGCGACGAGGAGCGGGCGGCGGTGCTGCGCGACACCTTGGACGCGCTCGGTGACTCGCTGCTCGTCGTCGGCGGTCCCGACCTGTGGAACGTCCACGTGCACGTCGACGACGTCGGAGCCGCTGTGGAGGCGGGGATCGAGGCAGGGCGTCCCTACCGCGTCCGGGTGACTCACTTTGCCTCTCAGGGTGATCGTGCCACCCACGGTGATCGTGCAGGTCAGGGTGACCGAGCGGACCAGGTCGGCGGTGCCCACCCCGCGGCCGGTGTTGCCGTCGTCGCCTGTGCGGCGGGTCCGGGGCTGGCGGCGGTGCTCGGGCAGGCGGGGGCCAAGGTCGTCGAGAGCGGGCCGGGCCGGCGTGCGTCAGCAGGACAGCTGCTCGACGCGGCCCGCTCGGTGCATGCGCTCGAGGTGATCGTGCTGCCCAACGACGGCGACACCGTCATGGCGGCCGAGGCCGCGGCGAGTGCGGCCGAGCAGGACGGGATCATGCTGCACGTCGTGCGCTCGCGGACAGCTGTCCAGGGCCTGGCGGCGCTGGCGGTCTTCGACCCGACCGCGAGCGGTTCACGCAACGCCGCCCAGATGAGCCACGCGGCGGCTGCGACCCGCCATGGCGCGGTGGCTGTGGCGAGCAAGCAGGCCCTGACCAGCGCGGGCCCGTGCGAGCCCGGAGACGTCCTGGGTGCTGTCGCGGGAGATGTCGTCATCGTGGGCGCCGACCTCGAGGAGGTCGCCATCGACGTGGTGGCCAGGCTGCTGAGCAGTGGCGGCGAGATCGTCACCGTGATCGGTGGCGCCGACGCGCCACCCGGACTCACCGAGTCGCTCGGCGCCCGCATCGAGCGCGGGCACCGGGACGTCGAGGTCAGCCTGATCGACGGCGGCCAGCCGCACTACCCCTTGTTGCTCGGAGTCGAGTAGGCGTGGTCGGTGTGGTCACGCAGTCCACCAAGCTCTCACAGATCGTCTCCACGGCCGCGCCCAAGCTGGCGAAGCACCGAGGGATCAAGGTCGTGGGGGACCTGCTGGAGTTCTGGCCGCGGCGCTACCTCGAACACAGCGCTGACCTCGGCATGCTGCACGTCGGGATGTACGTCGTGGCGGTGGCCACCGTCAAGACCGCAGCGACCCGGTCGATGAAGAACCGCCGTGGCGAGATGCTCACCGTCACCATCACCGATGGCGCACACGAGGTGGACCTGGTCTTCTTCAAGGCGTGGGGGCACAAGGACTCCCTGGTGCCCGGCACGACGGCCTTGTTCGCCGGCACCGTCGGGAAGTACCGCGGGAGATGGCAGCTGGCGCACCCGGCATACCAGCTCATGCACGGCGGACTCGGCGATGCCGCCACCGACCGTGGGCCGATCCCGGTCTACCTCCAGGTCAAAGGCATGCAGAACTGGGCCGTTGCCGAGTGCGTGCGCCTGACGCTTGACCAGCTCGACGCGCTGCCGGATCCGGTCCCCGCCGACCTGCGACAGCGGCGCGGCCTGCCCGGTCGGCTGGAAGCTCTTCGCGGCATCCACGTCCCGAGGGAGATGCCGGAGGTCTATCGCGCCCGTCAGCGGATGCGCTACGAGGAGGCCCTGGTCCTGCAGACGTTGCTGGCGCAGCGTCGTGCCCGGGCAGCCCTCCAGCACACCGCGGTCGCGCGGACGCCCCTCGTGGGTGGGCTGCTCGACGCGTTCGACGCCCGGCTGCCGTTCGAGCTGACGGAGGGTCAGCGGGAGATCGGGGCGACCCTCGCCCGCGAGATGTCCGGCGACACCCCCATGAACCGCCTGCTGCAAGGTGAGGTCGGCTCCGGGAAGACGGTCATCGCGCTGCGGGCCATGCTGGCGGCCGTCGACGCAGGTGGTCAGGCTGCACTGCTTGCCCCCACGGAAGTCCTTGCGGCACAACACCATCGCTCGATCACAGCGATGCTCGGGGAGCTTGCCGAGCGCGGAATGCTCGGAGGCAGCGAGATCGGGACGCAGGTCGCACTGCTCACCGGCAGTCAGTCGGCGGCCGCCCGGAAGAAGTCGCTGCTCGACCTGGCGAGCGGCGACGCCGGCATCGTGATCGGCACACATGCCCTGATCCAGGAGCACGTCCAGTTCTTCGACCTCGCCCTCGTCGTCGTCGACGAGCAGCACCGCTTCGGGGTCGAGCAGCGAGATGCCATGCGGGACAAGGCAAGGCAACCGCCCCATGTGCTCGTGATGACGGCCACCCCGATCCCACGGACCGTGACGATGACGGTGTTCGGCGACATGGAGACCTCGACGCTCACCGAGCTGCCGCGAGGTCGCGCCCCCATCACGACGCACGTCGTCCCGACCGACAACCCCCGATGGGTCGAGCGCACCTGGGAACGCATCGCCGAGGAGGTCCGGACCGGCCGCCAGGCGTACGTCGTGTGCCCGAGGATCGTGGACACCGAGGACTCCAGCGGCGTCTCCGACGAGGAGGTTCCCGACGCGCGCCCGACGGCCGAGGATGCCGAGCTCGACGAAGGGGAGCCCGCGGAGTCGACGGCGCCACGCGTCTGGGCCAGCGTCCTCGCGGTCGTCGAGCAGCTGCGGTCCGACCCTGCGCTCCACGGCATCACCGTCGACGTCCTGCACGGCCGGATGACCCCCGAGGACAAGGACGCCGCGATGGCGCGCTTCACCCGCGGAGAGACCGGAGTCCTCGTCTCGACCACCGTCATCGAGGTAGGCGTCGACGTCGCGAACGCGACCGTGATGGTCGTGATGGACGCAGACCGGTTCGGGGTCTCCCAGCTCCACCAGCTCCGTGGACGCGTGGGTCGTGGGGGACACCCCGGCCTGTGCCTGCTCATGACCGGTGCCGAGGCCGACGGGGGAGCCCGCGAACGACTCGAGGCAGTCGCCGCCACCACCGACGGGTTCGCCCTCGCCCAGCTCGACCTCGAGCTGCGCGGGACCGGTGACGTGCTCAGTGGACGACAGAGCGGTGGTGGCCGGTCCACCAGGGGGATGGGAAGGGGCAGCTTCCGGTTCCTGTCCCTCGTGCGCGACGAAGAGCTCATCCTGCAGGCCCGTGAGGACGCTGCCGAGCTCGTGGCCTCCGACCTCGACCTCACGGCCCACCCCGAGCTCAGCGTGGCGGTCGGCGAACGCCTCGACGAGGAGCAGGCAGCCTTCCTCGAGCGGGGATGACGCGAGGGTTGACCGAAATTGCAGGGGCGCTCACATGCGAGTTCGCCCTAGTCTCGAAGGGTGCTGCTCTCCCATGACGACGAAGGTTCCGGCCCAGCGGTCCTGCTGCTCCATGCGGGAGTCGCCGACCGCCGCATGTGGGACCCCCTGGTCCCGGGGCTGCGCCACACCTTCCGCGTGATCCGTCCCGACCTGCGAGGATTCGGCGACTCGGCGCAACCGGGCGAGGAGTACGCAGACGCCGACGACCTCGACGGGCTGCTCGACTCGCTGGGGGTGGGCAGCGCCGCGGTGGTCGGGTCCTCGTACGGCGGGCGGGTGGCGATGGAGCTCGCGACGGCCCATCCGGCGCGGGTCTCCTCGCTGGTCCTGCTCTGCCCTGGCTATCGCGGGCTGGAGCCCTCCGAAGCAGACGCGCCGGCCTTGGAGGCCTATGGCGACGAGGAGGCACGGCTGCTCGAGGCGGGCGACCTCGCGGGTGCCGCCGCACTCACCGTGGACACCTGGGTGGGACCGGAGGCGGGGCCCGAGGTGCGAGAGCTCGTCGCGACGATGCAACGCCGTGCCTACGAGGTCCAGCTGGCGGCCGACGAACAGGACCCGCCGCCTTCGGCGCGCCGGATCGAGGTCGACCCGACGGCCCTGGCGGTGGACACCTTGGTGGTGTCGGGCGCGCACGACCTGGACCACTTCCGCGCCATTGCCGCTCATCTCGGCAGGCAGATCCCGGGGGCCGAGTGGGTCGAGCTGGACTGGGCCGGCCACCTGCCGTCGATGGAGCGGCCCGACGCCGTGCTGACGCTGCTCCTGGACGTGCTGCGGGACGACCCGACGGTGCACGCGCCCTGAGCGAGGGACCTGGGTCCGGCGGCGCTGCTACGTTGCCGCCGTGACGCGGATCATCAGTGGGCGGGCCGGGGGCATGCGGCTGGCCACCCCGGCAGGCTCGGGCACCCGACCGACGAGCGACCGCGTCCGAGAAGCGCTGTTCTCGCGTCTCGAGCACCTCGAGGTGCTCGTCGGTGCGCGGGTGGTGGACCTGTATGCCGGGTCCGGCGCCCTCGGTCTCGAAGCGGCCAGCCGTGGCGCGGCGACCGTGCTGCTCGTGGAGTCGGACAAGGCCGCCGCGAAGGTGACCCGTCAGAACGCGGGAGCACTCGGCATACCCGGGATCACGGTGCGGCACGCCACCGTGCAGCGGGCTCTGTCTGCGGCTCCGGCGCAGCCACAGACGCTGGTCTTCCTCGATCCGCCGTACGAGCTCGGCGAGGAGGAGCTGGCCGCGGACCTCGTCGCCCTGGTGGAGCAGGAGTGGCTCGATCCCGAGGCGCTGGTGGTGGTCGAACGGTCCGCGAGGTCACCGGAACCGGCCTGGCCCGAGGAGCTCGAGCGCGAGGGGGAGCGACGCTACGGCGAGACGAAGATCTGGTTCGCAGGCCCACGCCTGCCCGACGTCGTGGCCTGAGCGCCGCTCGGCAAGGGATGCGAGCCGGCCCGAACGCGACGGAGCCCGACCGCGCAGTGCGGTCGGGCTCCGTGACGTTGCGGTCGGTCAGACCGCAGGGGAGGAGGGCAGCAGGCTGAACTGCACACCCCCGGTCTCGTCCACCGCGGCGTCGAGCACCTGGTCGCCCAGGGCCACGGCGGCGGTCTCGTCGAGGTAGACCTTGGCGCCGTCCTGCTCGACGACGGCGTCACCAGGCAGGGCCTGCTCGGCGGTGGTCACCGTCAGGCCGCCGGAGTCGACGCCTTCCTGGCTGAAGCGCAGACCCGCGTCCTCGGTGCTGAGGTTCTGGTCCACGAGGGTCTTGACGATCGTGCTGGCGTTCTCGGTCAGGGTGAGCATGTGGCTCCTTCTTTTCCGACAGTGTCAGGCTATGGAGGTCAGGACCCCTCCACCGTGTCGCAACCCGCGTCCCGACTTCAAACCAGGCGTCCGGTGGGTGGGACGTCGTCTCGCCGCGACCCCCGAGGTGTGACATCGCCGCAGGTGGGAGAGGGTATGGACATGACGGACTACGAGATCCCCCGGCCGACCAACGGCGACGTCGTCGAGCTGATCCTCGACGACCACCGATTCTTCGAGGCACTCCTGCGCGACCTGCGCGACGCCACGGCGGACCGCGAGGCGGCCCGGGCCACCCTGGCCGCGGTCCTCATCGCCCATGGTGAGGCGGAAGAGGCGAAGGTCTACGCGAGCCTCAAGCGCAAGGACGCCATCACGGCCCACGAGGCCCAGCACGGCGAGGAGGAACACGCTGAGGGGAACGAGGCCCTGCTGGCGCTCCTGGAGTGCAAGGGCACCGACACCCAGAAGTTCGACGACGCCGTCGAGGACCTCGCCACCGCGCTCAACCACCACATCGGCGAGGAGGAGCAGACGATCCTCAACCCGGCCCGCACCGAGGTGTCGGAGGAGGTCCGCCAGGACCTCGGCGTGAAGTGGGCGACCGAACGCAACCGCCTCCTCGAGGCCGGGGTCRGGACCCTCACCAACGTCCGCRAGATCGTCGCGCGGGCGCACAAGGAAGGCCTCCTCCCGGCCGACGACGAGGGCGAGGACGACAAGGAGTAGCCGGGTGCGCTGCTAGCGTGCCGGTGTGACCAGCCCAGCGACGAGACGGTGTGTGTGCCCCGGCTCCTACGACCCCGTCACGCTCGGCCACGCCGACGTCATCCGGCGCGCCGCAGCGCTCTACGACGAGGTCGTCGTCGCGGTGCTGCACAACCCTGCCAAGCGCGGGACCTTCAGCCCGGAGGAGCGTCGCGACCTCATCCTCGACGGCTGCCGCGACCTCGGAAACGTCCGCGTGGAGCTGTTCGCCGACCGGCTGCTCGTCGACGTCTGCCGCGAGCTGGACGCGACGGCGATCGTGAAGGGTCTGCGGGGCGGCACCGACTTCGCCTACGAGCTGCCGATGGCCCTGATGAACCGGCACCTGACCGGCGTCGAGACCGTCTTCCTCCCCGGTGACCCGAGCCTCGAACACATCTCGAGCTCGCTGGTCAAGGAGGTCGCGCGCTACGGCGGCGACGTCTCCGGGCTGGTCAGCGACCGCGTCCGGGACGCCCTCCTGGCACGCCTGCGGGAGCAGTGACCTGACCGCGAGATCCCCCCGGCCGGAACGCTTTCGGCCCGACATCGAGGGGCTGCGAGCCATCGCCGTCCTGCTGGTGATGGCCTACCACGCCGGTGTCCCGCTGGCGAACGGCTTCCTCGGGGTGGACGTCTTCTTCGTCATCTCGGGCTTCCTCATCACGAGCCTCCTGGTCCGCGAGCTGGTCGCCACCGGCACCATCGACTGGGCCCGCTTCGTGGGTCGCCGGATCCGTCGGCTGCTGCCCGCGGCGATCCTCGTCCTCGTCGTCACTGCGCTCGTGGCCCTGGCGGTGGTTCCCGGCCTGCGCCGCCGCGAGATCGGCACCGATGTCGCTGGTGCGGCCCTGTACGTCGTCAACTGGGTGTTCTCGCACCGGGCCGTCGACTACCTCGCCTCGGACAGCATCCCCTCACCGGTGCAGCACTTCTGGTCGCTCGCGGTCGAGGAGCATTTCTACGTCATCTGGCCGCTCGCGCTGATCGCGCTCGCGCTCGTGCTGCGCCGGCTGGGTCGGCGCCCAACCGTGGGCGCGGTGGGGGTCCTGCTCGCCGCCATCGCCGTGCCCTCCTTCGCGTATGCCGTGTGGCTGGGTGCCGTCGACCCGGCGCGGGTCTACTTCGTCACCACCACGCGGGCGTGGGAGCTCGGGGTCGGTGCGGCGCTCGCGGTCTGGTGTGCAGGCAGAGGCGAGCGGGCGCGGCATACGGGAGAGGGCCCGGCCGCTGCGTCCTCATGGGGCAGGGGGCTGCTCGACGCCGCCATCGGCTGGGTGGGCCTCGCCGCGGTCCTGGGCTCGGCCTGCTGGCTTCCGGCCGACGCGGTCACGCCCGGCGGGTGGACCCTGGTGCCGACGCTGGGGGCCGCCGCGGTCCTCTACGCCGGCTGGACGGGAACGCTGGCCGGCCCGGTCCGCGTCCTCGGCACCGCGCCGATGGTCTGGATCGGTGGGTTGTCCTACTCGCTCTACCTCTGGCACTGGCCGGTCCTCGTCCTGAGCGAGTGGACGTTCGACGGGCTCGGCGCGACGCAGCAGGCGCTGGCCGTCGCCCTCGCCGTCGTGCCCGCCTGGCTGAGTCACCGGTTCCTGGAGAGCCCGATCCACCACAGCCGGACGCTGGCGGCCCGCACCCGGCCCGTGCTCGCCCTGGGACTCGCGCTGTCCGCGGTGGGCGCCCTCGCCGCGCTCCCGCTCGCGCAGGCGTCGTCGCCGTTCCGCACCACGCCGATTGCGGGCCCCCGACCGGCCATCGAGACCCTCGGCGCGGCCACGCTCACCTCGCCGCCCAGCACCGACCCCGCGAACTACGCCGTCGACGACTGGGAGTGGCTGACCCCCGATCCGCAGCTCGCCGGCGAGGACCGCCCCAGGGCCGACGTCGACCGGTGCCAGGTGGACCGTTTGGTCGAGGACCCGGTGACCTGCGAGTTCGGGGTGTCGGGGGGAGCGACCACGGTGGCCCTGGTCGGGGACTCCAAGGCGATGCAGTGGTTGCCGGCCCTCGAACGGCTGGCTCCGGACCGGGGCTGGAGGATCGTGACCTACGGCAAGTCGGCCTGCGCCTTTGCCGCCGGCCGTGCCCAGAACGAGGGCAGGCCCTATCCGGCGTGCGACGAGTGGAACCGCCGTGTCGTGGACCGGCTCCGGGCCGACCCTCCCGACCTGGTCCTCACGTCCGGGTATGCCGCGACGGCCTGGGACGGCGCCCACGCCACGAGTGCCGCGCTGGTGGCCGGGCTGGCAGGCCGCTGGTCGGCGCTGCGTGGCGCCGGGATCCCCGTCGTCGTGCTGGGGGACAGCCCGGTGTCGCCCAACGACCTGGACGTCTGCACTGCCCGCCACGCGCACGAGCTGAGCCGGTGCGCCTTCGCCCGGGACCGCGCCGTGGCGGGGAGCGGGTTGCCCGCCCAGCGCGAGGCCAGCACCGCCTCCGCCACCCCGCTGGTCGACCTCACGGAATGGATCTGCCCGGTGGAACGCTGTCCCGTCGCCATCGGCAACGTCGCCATCCACCGGGCCGGCGACCACCTCACGGCGACCTATGTCCGCACCCTGGCACCTGTCCTTGGGGCGGCGCTGGAGCGTGCGGAGCCCCTTGGTGCGGTCCGGTGAGGGCGGCGGTTCGAGGGTCGGCAGCCACCCGGCATACCCGCGCATTTGGGGGACTGGGCCGTGCTCCGGTAATCTCGTGCGTCGGTCTTGTCCTCGCCCGAGGCGAAGTCCGAGTCACTCGACGTCTGCTGGAGCCATGGAACACCTGAATCCCCGATCGCCGCTGGTCTTCGACACCACGGACCTCGGTCGGCGACCCGGTTCGATGGAACGCCTGCAGCGCACGATCGAGGCACCTGCCGACTTCGGCACGGACGTCATCGCGGTCCCGCAGGGGTCCACGATCGAGCTGGAACTCCGGCTCGAGTCCGTCGTCGAGGGCGTGCTGGTCACCGGCTCGGCCCGCGCCACGGCGACCGGCGCCTGCGTGCGGTGCCTGGACCCCGTCAGCCACGAGGTTGAGGGGAACTTCCAGGAGCTGTTCGCCTACGCCGATCGCGCGGCCCACCACCGTGAGGTGGGAGCGGACGACGACGAGACCGAGGAGCACACCCTCGAGGGCGACCTGTTCGACCTCGAACCCGTGCTCCTGGACACGGTGGTGCCTGCACTGCCGTTCCAGCCCGTGTGCCGTGCCGACTGTCCGGGACTGTGCTCCGAGTGTGGAGCGCGCCTGGCGGACGACCCGGACCACCACCACGATGTGTTCGACCCCCGGTGGGCCGCGCTGAGCGCGCTGTCCCCCGAGAGCACCGACCTCCTGGGCAGCGCCCAGGTCGAAACCCACAGCAACACCGAAGAGAAGAGGAACTGACGTGGCTGTCCCGAAGCGGAAGACGTCGCGCTCCAACACCCGTTCGCGTCGTGCGAACTGGAAGGCGACGGCGACCACGCTCACCACGTGCCCGCAGTGCAAGGCTGCCATGCAGCCGCACATCGCCTGCCCGTCCTGTGGCACCTACAAGGGTCGTCACTACACGCCGGCCGAGCGCACCGAGCACCAGGGCTGAGTCAGTCTGAACCGCGCGTGAGTCCCACTCCGTCCCTCCCGGGGGACAGCGCGATGCAGCGGCCCGTCGACGGCTTCGTCCAGCACCTCACCGAGGTGGTGGGGGGGGCCGTCGACGAGTCGCTGCTCCTGCGTGCCCTCACGCACCGCTCGTACGCCTACGAGAACGGTGGACTGCCCAACAACGAGCGCCTCGAGTTCCTCGGCGACTCGGTTCTCGGGCTCGTGGTCACCGACACCTTGTATGCCACGCACCCCGACCTGCCCGAGGGGCAGCTCGCGAAGCTGCGCGCCGCCGTCGTCAACATGCGCGCCCTGGCTGACGTGGCCCGCACCCTCGGCCTCGGTGACCACGTGATGCTCGGTCGCGGCGAGGAGAGCACCGGGGGACGCGACAAGGCCTCGATCCTCGCCGACACGATGGAAGCCGTCATCGGGACGGTCTACCTGTCCTGCGGCATGGCGGCCGCGGCGAACCTCGTGCACCACCTGCTCGACCCGCTCATGGCTGCCAGCGCCACCCTCGGCGCCGGCCTGGACTGGAAGACCAGCCTCCAGGAACTCGGCGCGTCCACAGCCCAGGGCGTCCCGGAGTACCGCGTCGAGGAAGAGGGCCCCGACCACGAGAAGACCTTCCACGCCCAGGCGGTGGTGGGTGATGAGGTGCTGGGTACCGGCACCGGTCGGTCGAAGAAGGAAGCCGAGCAGCGCGCTGCCGAGCTGGCCTGGCGTGCCCTGAGCGCGCGCGCCGCCGCAGGTGTGGCCGCCGGTTCGTCGGACAACCTGCCCGACTCCGTGGTCCTGGCCGACGAGGACGCCGTGGCGGGCTCGCCCTCCTAGGCGAGCACCCGGCATACCCACGTCCGTGAGGGCCACCCCGCAGGGGTGTCGGCCCCGCATGCTTGAGTTGCCCCATGCCTGAGCTGCCCGAGGTCGAGGTGGTCCGCCGCGGTCTCGCCGACCACGTGGTCGGGCGCACGATCACGGCTGCCGAGTTCCGCGGGCAGCGGGTGGCGCGGCGCCACCTGCCGGGACCGCTCGACCTCGCCTCGCGGCTCGCGGGAAACCACGTCGAAGAGGTCCGTCGGCGGGGCAAGTACCTCTGGCTGGTGCTCCGCGCCCCCGACGGCCACCAGCAGGGCCTCATCGCGCACCTTGGCATGAGCGGGCAGCTGCTCGTCGAGGCGTCGGATGCCCCGGAGGAGAAGCACCTGCACGCGCGATTCACTTTCGCCGATGGCCGTGACGAGCTGCGGTTCGTCGACCAGCGCACCTTCGGCGGGATGGCGCTGGCCGAGCTCACGGACGACCTCGTCCCCGAGACCATCGCCCACATCGCGCCCGACCCGTTCGAGGCGGCCTACGACCAGGTCGCGGTCGTGCGGCGGATGAAGTCCCGCGACTCCGCGGTGAAGCGCGCCCTGCTCGACCAGACACTCGTCGCCGGGATCGGCAACATCTACGCCGACGAGGCGCTCTGGCGGGCGCAGGTGCACGGTGAGCGGCTGTGTTCGTCGCTGACCAAGCCGACCCTTTCGCGGGTGCTCGACCACGCCCACGACGTGATGCTGGCCGCGCTGGGGGAGGGCGGCACGAGCTTCGATGCGTTGTACGTCAACGTGAACGGCGCGTCCGGCTACTTCGACCGGTCGCTGCACGCCTACGGCCAGGAGGGACGGCCCTGCGACCGGTGCGGCACGCTGATCCGGCGCGAGGCCTTCATGAACCGGTCGTCGTTCTCCTGCCCGCGCTGCCAGCCGCGTCCCCGACTGAGGCGCGGCTGACAGGACGGGTCCTGCGGTTGTACAACTGAACCGAGAGGTGGTGCACATGGATCACAACGGTCCCGCCCGGGCGGTCATCTGGGTTCACGGTCGGGTGCAGGGCGTCGGTTTCCGCTGGTGGACCCGCGCGCGGGCCCTCGAGCTGGGTCTGGTCGGCCATGCCCGCAACGCCGGCGACGGCCGGGTCGAGGTCGTCGCCCAGGGTGACGAGGAGCGCATCCGCGAGCTCGTGGAGCTCATCGAGGAGCGACCGTCGCAGCACCTGCGGCCCGGCGAGGTGCACACCTGCGTGACGACCTGGGGGGCGCCGCGCGACGGGCTCGCGGGCTTCGTCGAGAAGTGAGTCCGCGGGCGGTCCTGCCGCATGCGACACCACGAGAATGGACGTGAGCTGACCGAAGCGGCATTGACCCTGCGGAATCCGGATGCCACCCTGAGAGATGCCCGGTTCGGGCACCCGCAGCACGCGACCCCCGACGTCTGCGGAGAAGGAGTCGACATGGCCAAGGCCCTGGTGGGCTATCGCGTGGCGTCCGACCCGCGACTGATGCTCGAGACCGTCGAACTGCGCCGCCGCGTCCGCGACCTCGAGTTCCTCGTCGAACGGCTGCAACGTGACAACGACCAGCTTCGTGAGGATCTGAGACAGCCCGACGTCGTGGCGGCGGGCATGCCTACGATTGCCGGGTGAGTTCGCCCGCACAGACACCCGGTTCCGCACCAGGACCTGGGTCCCGTACTTCCCGTTCGACGCCCGAGGATCTCGTGCGCCTTCGCGCCAGCATCGACAACATCGACGCCGCCCTGATCCACCTGCTGGCCGAGCGGTTCAAGTGCACCCAGGAGGTCGGCGAGCTCAAGGCGCGTGAGGGTATGCCGCCCGCTGACCCCGCGCGCGAAGAGGCCCAGATCGCGCGGTTGCGCGACCTCGCCGACCAGGCCGGGCTCGACCCGACGTTCGCCGAGAAGTTCCTCAACTTCGTGATCGCCGAGGTCATCCACCACCACGAGGCCATCGCCGGCTCCTGACTTCGGAGCGCTCCGCCCGCGACTTGTTGCCACCTCGTGGTCACGTAAGGCCCGAACTGGGGTCCGGTGGGGATCTGCCCGCAACAAGTCCGGGGCCGCTGGGACGTGTTGCCACCTGATGGTCACGGACGCGCCGGATCGCCGTCTCGTGACGATCTGCCGGCAACAAGTCCGGGGCCGCCGCGACACGTTGCCACCTGGTGGTCACGGACGGGCTGAACTGGGGGTCCGGTGGGGATCTGTCGGCAACAAGTCCGGGGGCGCTGGGACGTGTTGCGACCTGGTGGTCACGGACGCGCCGGAATGGCGTCTCGTGACGATCTGCCGGCAACAAGTCGGAGAAGGTGGGGTGGTCCCACGGCGAGGTGCCGGGCTGACGGGGCGGCGCGGCATACCTCTGGCGTCACTCCAGTCTCACGGTGCACAGGCAACGCAGGACGGCGGAAGGTGCCGGGAGCGCCTCCCTCCCGCAGGTAAGGTGGCCCACGCACAGCCAGCCCCGGCAGACCCCGCCAGCCACGAACCAGGAGCCGACCCGCTCGTGTACGTCAAGAGCCTGACCCTGAAGGGCTTCAAGTCCTTCGCCTCGGCGACCACGATGCGCCTCGAACCCGGCATCACCTGCATCGTCGGGCCCAACGGCTCCGGCAAGTCGAACGTCGTGGACGCGCTCGCCTGGGTGATGGGGGAGCAGGGCGCCAAGAGCCTGCGCGGCGGCAAGATGGAGGACGTCATCTTCGCCGGCACCGCCGGACGCGCGCCCCTGGGTCGCGCCGAGGTGGCCCTGACCATCGACAACACCGACGGCGCGCTGCCGATCGACTACACCGAGGTCACGATCGCGCGGACGATGTTCCGCAACGGCGGCTCCGAGTACGCCATCAACGGCACCTCGTGCCGGCTGCTCGACGTGCAGGAGCTGCTCTCCGACTCCGGCATCGGCCGCGAGATGCACGTCATCGTCGGTCAGGGCCAGCTCGATGCCGTGCTGCGCGCTACCCCGGAGGAGCGTCGCGGGTTCATCGAGGAGGCCGCGGGTGTCCTGAAGCACCGCAAGCGCAAGGAGAAGGCACTCCGCAAGCTCGAGTCGATGGAGGCCAACCTCACCCGGGTCAACGACCTGACCGGTGAGATCCGCCGCCAGCTCGGCCCCCTCGGTCGTCAGGCCGAAGCCGCCCGCAAGGCTGCCGTCATCCAGGCCGACGCCCGCGACGCCCGCCTGCGGCTGCTCGCGGACGACCTCGTCCAGCTCACCTCCACGCTGGAGCAGGAGGTGGCTGACGAGACCGCCCTCATCGCCAAACGCACCGAGGTGGAGGAGGGCCTGGCCACCCTGCGGAGCCGCCTGGCCACGCTCGAGCAGCAGGCCCAGGACGCGGCTCCCGAGCTCGCCCGGGCCCAGGAGCGCTGGTTCAGCCTGCAGCAGCTGCGCGACAAGCTCACCTCCACCGAGTCGCTCGCCGCCGAACGCGTCCGCCTGCTGTCGCAGGACACCCAGGACGAGCAGACCTCCGGTCGCGACCCGGAGGAGCTGCGCGCCCAGGCCGTGGAGGCGCGCAAGCAGGAGGAAGCCCTTCTCGCCGAGGTGCGCGAGGCCAGGACCGAGCTCGAGGGGGCCGTCGCCGCCCGCGAGGCCGCCGAGCAGGCGTATGCCGCAGAGCAGCAACGCCTCCAGCGCCTCGCCCGAGCGGCCGCTGACCGCCGCGAAGGGCTGGCGAAGCTCGCCGGTCAGGTCGGTGCCCGCAAGAGCCGTCTCGAAGCCGGCGAGGCGGAGATCGGTCGCCTGCGCGGCGTCATCGAGCAGTCCCTGCAACGAGCCGCAGCCGCCGAACAGGAGTTCAACACCCTCGAGGCTTCCGTCGCCGTCGACGAGGAGGGTGAGGAAGGGCTGGACTCGGCCTACGAGAAGGCCGCCGCCGTCCTCGAGCAGGTCGAGGCCGAGGTCGAGCAGCACCGCGAGGCCGAGCGTCTCGCCGAACGCGACCGAACCAGCGGCACAGCCCGGCTCGAAGCCCTCGAGCTCAGCCTGTCCCGCAAGGACGGAGCCGCCACTCTCCTCGCCGCCGCGGACTCCCGGCACGGCATCGTCGGGTCGGTCGCGTCGCTTCTCCAGGTCAAGGGCGGTCACGAGGCCGCGGTCGCCGCAGCCCTCGGCTGGGCCGGTGACGCCCTCGCCGTGGAGTCCGTCGAGCACGCCGCTCGCGCGTTGACCACGTTGCGTGCCGACGACGCCGGTCGGGCTGCCTTCCTCGTCGGACAGACTGCCTCGTCGAGCGACCCGGCCAGCTGGCCGCGACTCGAGGGTACGGCGGTCTGGGCCCGTGAGGTGGTGGAGGCCCCCGCGACGGTGCGCCCGGCGGTGGAGCAGCTCCTCGACCGGGTCGCCCTCGTGTCCGACCCCGCCCTGGCAGCCGCCCTGGTCGCCCAGGGCGAGGGAATCACCGCGGTCACGACCGATGGGGACGTGTTCGCCCCCGGTTTCGTCCGTGGCGGCAGCAGCCACGCGCCCAGCCTCATCGAGATCCAGTCGGCCGTCGACGAGACGCGCGACCGCGTGGCCGATGCCACCAGGCGCGGGGAGCAGGCGCGGTTCGCACTGACCTCCGCTCAGGAGCGGCACCGCGTCGCCACCGACGACGTCGAGGCGGCCCTCGAGCGGCTGCACGACTCGGACGCGAAGATGGCCGCGGTGGCTGAGCGGCTCGGCCACCTCGGCGCCACCGTTCGGTCGGCCAAGGCCGAGGCCGAGCGCACCGAGCGCTCCATCGCCGACGCGACGGCGGGGCTCGAGAACGACCGCCGCGAGCTTGCCGAGCTGACCGTGCGCCTCGACGAGGCGAGCGCCGAGCCGACCGAGTCGCAGGACCCCAGCACCGACGAGCGTGATCGCCTCGAGCTCGAAGCCAGCCGTGGACGAACGGCCGAGACCGAGCTGCGGCTCACGCTGCGCACCAAGGAGGAGCGGGCCCGGGCGCTCAAGGGCCGCGCCGACTCCCTCGAGGGGGCGGCGCGCAACGAGCTGGCCGCCCGCCAGCGACTGGCCGCGCGCCAGGAACGCCGCAAGCGCGAGGCGACGGTGGCCGAGGCCGTCCGACGCGGCGCGGCGTACGCGAGCACCCTGATCGCCGGCGCCCTCGACACCGCGGCCCTCCGGCGCGCCGTCGCCGAGCAGGAGCGCACCGAGCGAGACCAGGCGCTCACCGTCGTGCGGCGCGACGTCTCCGTCCTGCAGGACGACCTGCGAGAGCTGACCGACACCGTGCACCGCGACGAGGTGGCCCGCACCCAGCAGCGGCTGCGGATCGAGGCCATGCAGGCCAAGGCCGTCGAGGAGCTCGGCATCTCCCCCGAGGCCCTGATGGAGGACTTCGGCCCCCACCAGCTCGTCCCGTTCGTCGTCGGGCCCGACGACGACCCCGACGAGATCCCCGAGCCCGGGCCCTACGTCCGCGAGACCCAGGAGAAGCGGCTGCGCAAGGCTGATCGAGCGCTCAACGCGCTGGGTCGCGTGAACCCGCTGGCGCTCGAGGAGTTCGCGGCGCTGGAGGAGCGGCACAAGTTCCTCACCGAGCAGCTCGAGGACCTGAAGAAGTCCAAGCGCGACCTGCTCGACATCGTGCGCGAGGTCGACGAGCGGGTGGAGCGCGTGTTCACCGAGGCCTTCCACGACACCGCCGCCCAGTTCGAGGGCGTCTTCAGCCGACTGTTCCCCGGCGGTGAGGGCAAGTTGACCCTCACCGACCCGGCCAACATGCTCACGACCGGCATCGAGGTCGAGGCGCGCCCACCCGGCAAGAAGATCAAGCGGCTCTCGCTGCTCTCCGGCGGCGAGCGGTCGCTGGTCGCGGTCGCGCTGCTGGTGTCGATCTTCAAGGCGCGGCCCAGCCCGTTCTACATCATGGACGAGGTGGAGGCGGCGCTCGACGACGCCAACCTCGGCCGCCTGATCACGCTGTTCGAGGAGCTGCGTGACTCCAGCCAGCTCATCGTCATCACCCACCAGAAGCGCACGATGGAGGTCGCGGACGCGCTCTACGGTGTGTCGATGCGTGGTGACGGTGTGACCACTGTGGTTTCGCAGCGGATCCGCGACGTGGCGGCGCAGAGCGCCTGAGCGCGCCGGCCCTGATGGGCCGCGCGGCACGAACGTGCAGTTCAACGGGTATGCCGCCGTGCGGACCTCACAGCGACGGGCTCGGGCGCGCGGCGGGTCGATTTGAGCATTCCCGCCCCGCGGGGCACCCTTGAAGCATGGTCCCCCTCATCATCGGCATGCTGCTCTGCGTCGGACTCGCTGTTGCGGTGGTCGCCGTGGTCGCAATCCCGGCACGCCGCGAGGGCCGCGAGCTCCTGACGCCGCAGGGCGAAGAGCTCATCGCCGTGGTCAAGGAGAAGACCGAGTCGACGCTGGAGAAGACCGGCGACGCCATCACGTCCGCCAAGGACAAGGTCAGCGACACCGTGAGCAGCAGTGCCCCCAGCGACAGCCTGGACGACGCTGGCCGTCACCGCGCCGTCTGACGCCTGACGCACCCGGCCGGCCCCGGCGGTCCCGGCGGTCCCGGCGGTCCCGGCCGCCCCCGGCGGTCCGCGCGTGCCCGGCGTGGCCCGCACGGCATACCTTTCCCTGGGCTGGCGAGGCGGTGCCAAGACACCGCTAGCCGTCCGCGTTTGCGCAGGTCAGCAGGCAACTGACCCTCACCACCCATGACAAATGTCATGGGTGCTTCCCGCGCTGTGGCTGGATGCTGGGGCGGGCCCGATCGGGTCCTATCCCTCCAGGAGGAGATGCGCGGATGGCATCGTTCACACCCCGAGCCCGCAGGCTGATCGCCGGCGGCGCAGGACTGGCACTGGTCGCCGGCGGAGCCGCCGGCTTCCTCGGCCGGCACGAGCTCAACGAAGCATGGCTGAAGTACCAATGGCGCGACCGGCACTACAACGCCGCCGTGATGGAGAAGGCGCTCATGATCGCCGGCGGCAACCCCGCCGAGGCGCAGAACGAGTCCAAGGAAGCCGTCACGATCGCCGAGCAGTTCGACCAGGCTCGCACCGCTCCCTCGGGGATCGTCGCGCCCGGCGCCTATGGTTCGGCTTTCGCCCAGATGCAGGCCATGCAGCACAGCCCCGGCAGCTGGAACGAGGTCACCAAGGTCCCCTACAACGCCGACGACCCGCGCTACCGGGACTGGTACTCCAACTCCTCCGGCGGCGCCGGCCACGTCACCGGTCGCATCACCGGACTCGCGGCTGACGCTGCCAACCACGTGTATGCCGCCGGCGCCGACGGCGGGGTCTGGCGATCCTCCCAGGGTGGGGGCGGCTGGACGCCCATCGCCGACTCGCTGCCCTCGCTGAGCTCGGGCGACCTGCAGCTCGCGGGTGACGGCTCCCTCTGGTTCGCGACCGGGGAGTCCAACACCGGTGCCACCTCCTACGTCGGCGCCGGGGTCTTCCGCCTCGCCAACCCGACGTCCGGTTCCTTCGCCCCGACCGACCGGGTCGGTGGCAAGGAGCTCGAGTCGACCACGATCGGCCGGATCCGCTGGGGCGGCGGCGCGACCGTCTTCGCCGCGACCAACAGGGGGATCTGGTACCACGCTGCGGGCACCAAGGCCGGCGCCTGGACCTTCGGGTTCGCCCCCAACATGAGCTGGATGCCCGAGATCAAGGACAACGCGGGCAACGTGCTCGTGCCGGCAGGCAGCGACTGGGGAGGCAACACGGCCTCGGGACCCACGAACGCGGCATACAAGAACATCGTCAACGACATCGCGGTCGACCCCAAGAACCCCAAGCACGTGATCGCAGCCATCGGCTGGCGCTCGGGTGACACCTACAACGGCTTCTACGAGACCAACGACTTCACGACCGGTCCGTCGGGCTGGCACAAGCTGTCGGTGACCCTCGGCAGCATCACGAACACGAGCGACGTGGGCTACACGACGTTCGCGTTCAGCAAGACCGGTGACCGCCTCTACGCGATGGTCCAGCAGCCGAGCAAGATCAGCGCATCGTCTTCTCTCGCAGGCATTTTCGTCTCCAAGAGTGGCTCACCCAACGGACCATGGAACAAAATCGGCGACCAGGCACAGCTGCACAACAGCGGCTCCGCCCTGGACCGCAAGGGCTACGGCGTCGGTGTGCAGGCCTGGTACAACCAGTTCCTCACCGTCGACCCGGCCAACCGTGACCACGTGTGGGCGGGCCTCGAAGAGGTCTTCGAGACCAAGGACGCGGGTTCGCACTGGTCGGCCGTGTCGCCGTACTGGAACTTCTACTTCCCGTGCTGGAACATCGCCGACGGCAAGAACACCTGTCCGCTGGCGGGTCACCCCGACCAGCACTCCGTGACGGTGGGGACCGCGGGCGGCGCCCCGGTCGTCTTCTTCGGCAACGACGGCGGCGTCTACCGGCGCCCGGTCAACGGCGCGGTCAACGCCAACGGCAACGCCACCGACCTGGTGTCGACGACCACCGACGGCACGATGGACGCCCTCCAGTACTACTCGGTCTCCGTGGGTCGTGACACCAAGAACGGCAGCGGTGTCGTGGTCTCGGGCGGGCTGCAGGACAACGGGGTGTCGAACCTGTTCAAGGTCGCCCCGAACGGCACCAACGCCGACACCGAGATGGGCTCCAACTTCGGCGGTGACGGTGGCGACGGTGCCGCAGACCCGGCGAACGGGTGCAACCAGCTGCAGGAGTACGTCAACCTCGCGGTGAAGATCACCAACAACTGCGCCCTCAACCCAGGGGCGCTCAGCGAGGCCGACGCGAGCTCGTGGTCACTCGACCCGGGTGACCCGTCGCCGCGGTTCATCGCCCCGATCGCGCTCGACGGCGCAGCGTCCGACCACTTCATCTTCGGCGGCCGCTACGTCTACGTCGGCACCAAGGGCTGGACGGCCACGCGCAGCGCCGCCGACCTGACCAAGGCGTTCGACCTCGGAGCGGGGCACTCGGCGACCGCGGTGGCGATGCAGGGCGGCACGGCCTACGTGTCGTGGTGCGGCCCCTGCAACAACGCCGGGTTCGCGCGGGGCATCGCGACCAACGCGGGAGGCACCTGGCACCAGCTCACGCTGGCCGCCAGCTTCCCGCTGCGGTTCGTCCAGGGCCTGGCCATCGATGCCGCCAACGGCAACCACGCGTATGCCGCGATCAACGGCTTCTCGCGCCGGTTCACCGAAGGCCCGGGTGCGGGCGTGGGTCACGTCTACGAGACGACCGACGGCGGTGCCACCTGGACCGACGTGAGCGCCAACCTGCCGGACGTCCCTTCGAGCACGGTCAAGCGGCTGTCCAACGGCGCGCTGGTGGTGGGCACCGACCTGGGCGTCTTCTACCGAGCACCAGGGGCGACCTCCTGGCAGGTGCTGGGTTCAGGGCTGCCGAGCACCGTGGTCATGGACCTGGAGTCAGGTCCTGACGGCAACGTGTACGCCGCCACCCATGGCCGCGGCATCTGGAGCATCCCCGTGCCCCAGTAGCAGCAGCTGCGTCATCCCGGTGCCCCGTCGACCTCGTCGGCGGGGCACCGGCGCGTCCAGCCGCGGCGGTGCCGACGGTGGGTCTGCGGTCGGCGTGCGGTCGGCGCGCGCTCCTCCGGATGAGAGGATGGCGCGCGTGATCGATCAGCTGTGGGAATGGATTGCCGTCGCCGTCGGGCTCCTCGTCGTCCTGGGCGCGGTGTTGCTGGGGCTCGTGCGCGGACGCGGGGGCCGGGGGAAGTCGGCACCCGCCCCGAGGGGCGGCACCAAGGGGCCCACCGATGTGCTGCCCGGTGTCGGTGACGACGCCGAACCGCCACGGGACGCCCCGAAGCGCTCCATCGAGGACGCCGGCTCGGTCGACACCCTGCCGTCGCCGCCCCAGGAGTCCCTGCCCTCACCAGAGCCGACGCCGACGCTCGACCGCCCGGACGCGCCCGCCGGACGGCTCCAGCGGCTCCGCGCCCGACTGGCCCGCTCGAACACCGCCCTCGGTCACGGACTGCTGACCCTGCTGTCCCGCGGCAAGCTCGACGAGGCTGCGTGGGAGGAGGTCGAGGACACCCTCATCGCGTCCGACCTCGGGGTCGAGGCCAGCACTGAGCTCGTCGAGACCCTCCGTGCACGGGTCAAGGTCGAGGGCACGACCGACGAGGCCACCGTTCGCGGCTGGCTCCGCGAGGACCTGCTGCGGCTGGTCGACCCGTCGCTCGACCGCACCGTCGTCAGCTCGCGGGTGGACGGGCGTCCTGCCGTGGTGCTGGTCGTGGGCGTCAACGGCACGGGCAAGACGACCACGGTCGGCAAGCTGGCCCGCGTGCTCGTCGCCGAGGACAAGGACGTCGTGCTCGGCGCTGCGGACACCTTCCGGGCCGCCGCCGCCGACCAGCTCGAGACGTGGGGGGCCCGGGTCGGGGTGCCGACCGTCCGCTCCGAGCGTGACGGTGCCGACCCCGCGGCGGTGGCCTTCGACGCCGTCAGGGCCGGGGCCGAGATGGAGGCCGACGTCGTGCTCATCGACACGGCCGGACGGCTCCACAACAAGGTCGGCCTGATGGACGAGCTGGCCAAGGTCAAGCGAGTCATCGAGAAGCAGAGCCCGATCGACGAGGTGCTGCTCGTGCTCGACGCCACCACCGGACAGAACGGCCTGCGCCAGGCCGAGGTGTTCGCCCAGGTCGTCGATGTCACCGGGATCGTGCTGACCAAGCTGGACGGCACCGCCAAGGGCGGCATCGTGGTCTCGGTGCAGCGCAAGCTCGGTGTACCCGTCAAGCTCGTGGGGCTGGGGGAGGGGCCGGACGACCTCGCGCCGTTCGACCCCGAGGCCTTCGTCGACGCGCTTCTTGCCTAGGGGGTTCGCCCTCACGGGCACCCTGCTCGCCGCAGCGGTGATCGGGGTCCCGGGCGCAGCCCTTGCCGCGCCAGCCGCCCGGCAAGGCGCCGCGACCGCCCTGATCGATCCGGCGCGACCAACCGCCACCTCCGGGTCTCAGGGCCTGGCCATCCGGATCGACGACGACCGGATCCCCGAGTCGTCCGGCCTGGCGCTCAGCCGGAGGCACCCGCACACCGTCTGGACGGTCAACGACTCGGGTGACACGTCCCGGGTCTTCGCAGTGGACACCACGACCGGCAGGACGGTCGGGGTGCACACCTTCGACGCGCCGGTGCGCGACGTCGAAGCCCTGGCGATCACGCCCCAGGGCCGGATGCTGGTGGCGGACATCGGCGACAACGACGGCGCCCGGCCGATGGTGCGGGTGTTCTGGTTCGACGAACCCGAGCTGGGCACGACCTCCGGGCCGTGGGCGTCGTGGGAGCTCACCTATCCGGACGGATCGCACAACGCGGAGGCGATCGCGGTCGACCCCAGGTCGGGTGGGGTTCTCGTCGTGACCAAGGAGCGGCCGGGTGGGATCTACGCCCTCCCCGCCACGCCCAGCCGCCAGGGCGTGAACCGGCTCACCAAGGTCGCGACCGCGCCCGACATCGTGACCGACGCGGTGTTCCTGCCCGACGGCTCCGGGCTGGCGGTCCGGACCTACACCGCACTGGCCGTGCTCGACCCGGCGACCTGGCAGACGAAGACCTCCCAGGTGCTCCCCATGCAGCCCCAGGGCGAGACGCTGTCGATGGCGCCCGGCGGCCAGGACCTCCTCGCAGGCAGTGAGGGCCTGCACTCGCTGATCCAGCGCGTGACCGTCGTGCAGGTGGGCTCGCCCAGCCCGTCCAGGCCATCCGGCTCATCCACCGGCGACGACGACAGCCGCGTCGTCGAGGCCAACCGTGGCGAGCTCATCTCGGGCCTCGGAGCCTGTGCCGGTCTCGTGGCCCTGGCGTACGTCRTCGCGAAACTGGCACGCAGGAGGCACCGGTGAACGCCGACGTGCGCGAGGAGGCGCTGAGCGGCGGCAACACCGGCCACGTCGTCCGCGTCGGCGACACGGTCCGGCGGCAGGCTGGCCACTGGACTCCCGCCGTGCACGCGCTGCTGGACCACCTCGCGGCCGCAGGTTTCGACGCAGCACCCCGCGCGTTGGGCACCGATGCGCTGGGACGCGAGGTCGCGTCATACGTCGAGGGTGTTGCGGGCACGCTGGGCCCGGACCAGCTCGCGCCGGAGTTCCGGACCGTCGAGGCGTGCCGTGCCATCGGCGCCTGGTTGCGGGCGTTCCACGACACCCAGGCCGGCTTCGAACCCGACCCCGCGCAGCCCTGGCACGTGGTGCCGGGCCGACCACTGGGACCCGGCGAGGTGATCGCCCACCATGACGTCGGCACCTACAACACCGTGCTGCGCCCGGACGGGTCGTTCGCCGTCATCGACTTCGACTTCGCCTGCCCGGGGTGGCCGGTCGAAGACCTCGCCTACGTGCTCTGGTCGTGGACGCCGCTCTGGCACGACCAGTCGGCCGTCCGCAGGGAGATGGGTGTGGTGACGATGGCGGACCGCCTGCACAAGTTCGCTGCCGTCCTCGACGGGTATGCCGCCGACGCCGGGCTGCGTGCGCAGGTCCCGGACGCCGTTCTGCGATGCATGCTGGGCCATTCCCGGACGGTGGAGGAGCTTGCAGCGCAAGGCGATCCGGCCTTCGTGCGCATGGTGGCAGCGGGTCATGCCGAGCGACCACTGCGCGATGCGGAGTGGTTTGCGTCCAGCCGTTCGCTCTTCGCCGCCTCCATCGCGGAGGACCGGCCGGCACACCGGATGGCTTAGCCTGAGCGCGTGGAGACGGGGGTGGACCGACTCGGTCGAGTGGCAAAGGCGTGGCGCGTGGCTGTCGTCCTCGCCTTCACCGTCGTGTTCTGCGCGGGCTCGCTCGTGGGCGACGACCACTGGTGGCCGTTCGGGCCGTGGCGGATGTTCTCCACGTCGCAGGCCGCGACCGGCTCGGTGTGGTCGACCGGCATCGAGGTCCAGACCGCCGACGCGCCAGGGACGTGGGTGCGCGCGCCACTCACGCCCGAGAACGTCGGCCTGAACCGCGCCGAGGTCGAGGGTCGCATCCCCCAGATCGAAGCCGACCCGTCCCGCCTCGGCACCCTGACGCGCAGCCATGCCGAGCTGCGCCCGACGGCGGCCGAGTGGACCGCGCTGCGCGTCGTGCGCCGCCTCATCGTCGTGGTCGACCGCAAGCCCACCGGCGAGGTGCGCACCGAGGTGCTCGCGCAGTGGGAGGCGCCATGAGCGCGCGACCGCGTGCCCTGACGGGTTGGCGCCGACGTGGGGCGCAGGGTCTGTCCGGCTGGCTGTTCGCCCCGATGCCGGTGTCCCGGGTGGCGGCGCTGCGGGTGCTCGTCTTCGCGTTCGTCATCGTCGACGTGGTGCTGCTGCACACCTCCGGCTGGTACCACGGCTACGCAGACCCCGTCTGGTACGAACCGCTGGTCATGGGCAGGATCCTGCACCTGCCCGCTGCCTCGGTCCTGCTCGTCCAGGTCCTCAAGTGGGGCTGCGTGCTCGCGGCGCTGGCTGCGATGACCGGCCGGGCGCCACGAGTGCTCGGCTGGACGGTCGCCGTCGGCTGGGTCTGGTACCAGTACGTCGCCTTCTCCTACGGCAAGGTCGACCACGACCGTGCTGACTTCGTGGTCGCCCTCGCGCTGCTGCCGACGGTGGGGCTGGCCCACCTGTCGGACCGCCGTCGCAGCGAGGCGGCAGGCTTCGCGCTGCGGGCCGTCCAGCTGGCGGCCATCGCCACCTACTTCCTCTCGTCCTGGGCGAAGGTCCGGTTCGGTGGCTGGGACTGGGTCAACTCGGCGACCATGGTCCGGGCGGTCGTGCGACGCGGGACCCCGATGGCCCAGTGGCTGCTCGAGGTGCCCTGGACGCTGCACTGGTTCCAGTGGGTGCTGATGGGAGCCGAGCTCACCTCGCCCGTCATCTTCCTGCTCTCCGAGAAGTGGCGGGGGCGGGCGGTGGGCGGGTGGTTCGTCTTCCACGCCATGACCTACGGCGCGATCACCATCGCCTTCTGGCCACACCTCGTGATGATGCTCGCGTTCCTCCCCCTCGAGAGGTATGCCGCGTGGCTGCGTGACCGTTTCGCCCGCGTTCGCGGCGGGTCACCTGCCACTCCACCCGACGCAGGGCCGGAGGACATCGACCGATCGAGCCGCGACCCCGTCGGTGCCGCCGGTTAGGGTCGTCGCGTGAGCAGAGGCGAGCACGTCACCGCGTTCCTGGGGGCCGTCGACCTGTCCCTCGAGCTGGCTGCCCGACCGCAGGTGCGCGATGCCTGGGAGCAGGAGAGCGCCTGCGCGGGCATGACCGTGGGAGGGCTCACCCACCACCTGCTCAAGCAGGCGGGCAACACCGTGCGCGGCCTGCGGGCTGAGCCCGACGACGCGCCGCCGATCGCGCTGCTGGAGCACTACGCCCGGGCTGCGTGGGTGGAGGCCGGTCCGGAGGACGAGGTCAACGTGTCCATCCGTGACGGTGAGAACGACGGCGCCCAGGTCGGCCCCGACGTCGTGCTCGAGCTGGCTGGGGAGTGGGCCGACGACCTCCCGGGGCTGCTCGCTGCACCTCGCGACCCGGACACGATCTTCATCCCGTGGCAGGGCTGGTCGCTGACGACCGAGGACTTCCTGACGACGCGGCTGATGGAGCTCGTCGTCCACGGCGACGACCTGGCCGCCAGTGTCGGGCTCGACACCCCGACCTATCCCGAGGGTGTCATCACTCCCGTGCTCGGGCTGCTCACCGGCGTCGCGGTCCGCCGCCACGGCCAGACCGCGGTGGTTCGCGGTCTCAGCCGCCCGCAACGGGCACCCGCAGTGATCTCGGCGTTCTGACCGCGGCGCGCCCGCGGGATACCCCCCGGCGCCCCTCACGTCAGGCGCTTGTTCGGCGGATCCGCCGTGTCCTGACCCGGTGGATCCTCCGAAGAAGCGGCCTCAGGCGGACGACGCTCCCACGATGTGAGACGTTGCGCGGTCCGAAACCTGATGCTTACCCGCAGACGGTTCCGCTAACACGGCTGTAACAAACTCCGGCACGCCCCGAAACGCCGCCCGGTCAGAGTTCTGCCCATGACTCCAGCACTGCTGCCAGTGGCAGACCCCACGATCAACGAGGCCGCGACCGCCTTCATGCTCGTCGCCGCCTCGATGGTCCTGCTCATGACCCCAGGTCTCGCGCTGTTCTACGGCGGCATGACGCGAGCCAAGTCCGTCCTCAACATGATCATGATGTCGTTCGGGGCCCTCGGCGTCGTCGGCGTCATCTACGTGTTGTGGGGCTACTCCATGTCCTTCGGCAACCTCCAGGACGGCTCGTCAGACATCGCCGGCCTGTTCACCAACCCCTTCCACCTGTTCGGCCTCAAGAACGTCATCGGTGAGGACGGCTCGCGACTGATCGACGTGTTCGGCGTCGACGTGTTCATCCCCGAGACCGTCTTCGTCGGCTTCCAGCTCACCTTCGCCGTCATCACCGTCGCGCTGATCAGCGGCGCCGTCGCTGACCGCGTCAAGTTCAGCACCTGGCTGGTCTTCTCCGGCATCTGGGCGACCATCGTCTACTTCCCGATCTCCCACATGGTGTGGGGCGGCGGCGTCCTGTCCGGCGCGGAGGGCGGCCTGTCGGCCAAGATCTTCGGGGCGACCGACGGCGTGGCCAACGTGCTGCCCATCGACTTCGCCGGTGGCACGGTCGTGCACATCAACGCCGGTATCGCCGGCCTGGTGCTCGCGCTGATCGTCGGCAAGCGGCTCGGCTTCGGTACCCAGGCGATGCGTCCCCACAACGTGCCGGTCGTCATGCTCGGCGCCGGTCTGCTGTGGTTCGGCTGGTTCGGGTTCAACGCGGGCTCCGAGCTCGCGGCGGACGGCCTTGCATCGACGGTGTGGCTCAACACCACCGCTGCCACCTGTGCCGCGATGCTCGGGTGGCTCCTCGTGGAGAAGATCCGCGACGGGCACGCCACCTCGATCGGTGGCGCGTCGGGCGTCGTCGCCGGCCTGGTAGCCATCACCCCGGCCTGTGGCGCGCTGTCGCCCCTCGGCTCCCTGATCCTGGGCGTGGTCGCGGGTGGCCTGTCTGCCCTGGCCGTGGGCCTGAAGTACCGCTTCGGGTACGACGACAGCCTCGACGTGGTCGGTGTCCACCTGGTCGCCGGTCTCTGGGGCACCATCGGTGCCGGTCTGCTCGCCACCGGGTCGGGTCTGTTCTACGGAGGTGGCGCCAAGCAGCTCGTGGTGCAGATCATCATCGCGTTCGCGTCGCTGCTCATCAGTGGCATCCTGACCGCAGTGATCGCGCTGGCCCTGAAGTACACCCTGGGCTGGAGGGTCACCGAGGATGTCGAGTCCGACGGTATCGACCAGAGCGAGCACGGCGAGTCGGCCTACGAGCTCAGCGGATTCACGGGCGGCCGGTTCGGCTCCTCCGGTGCAGTCTCGACCTCGTCCGCCAAGCCTGCCAAGACCCCTGAGGGAGCGTCCGCATGAAGCTCGTGACCGCGATCATCAAGCCCCACCAGCTCGACGAGGTGAAGGAGGCCCTGGAGGCCTACGGCATCTCCGGCATGACCGTCAGCGAGGCGTCCGGATACGGTCGGCAGCGCGGCCACAGCGAGGTCTACCGCGGCGCCGAGTACACCGTCGACTTCGTACCGAAGGTGCGGGTGGAGGTCCTCGTCGACGACATCGATGCCACCTCGGTGGCCGACGTGATCCTCAAGGCGGCCCAGACCGGCCGGATCGGTGACGGCAAGATCTGGACCATCCCCGTCGAGGACGTGGTCCGGGTCCGCACCGGAGAGCGCGGCGTCGACGCCCTCTAGCAGCACACCAACCACTGGGTATGGCGCCCGGTCCCGTTCGCGGGGCCGGGCGCCATCGGCCATGGAACGTCTAACACGGGCGTAACACGACGGCTCACGTTCCGAAACGTCGGAAGGGGAGGGTGGAGCACGTGACCATCGAGCAGACCGACCTGGCGGCCCGCCGCCTCGACCTTGCGGGGGCGAGGGGCTTCGACGCCCCCGGGGCCGGCCCGGTCCGCCGCGACGCGATCGCGTCCCTCACGCGGGGCTGGCTCGGTGAGGTCTGGAAGGTGGCCCTGGACGGCCGCTCGACCGAGGGGATCGCCCTGGCCGCGGTCGGCAGCCTCGCGCGGGGTGACGCCGGGCCGCTCAGCGACGTCGACCTGGTCCTGCTGCACTACGGGCGCTCACTCAGCGGTGACGACCTGCGCGGACTGGCCGACCGGGTCTGGTACCCCGTCTGGGACGCCGGCGTGAAGCTCGACCACGCGGTGCGTACCGTCAACCAGTGCCGGACGGTCGCCTCCGGCGACCTCGCCGCAGCCGTCGGACTGCTCGACCTCCAGTGCGTGGCCGGCGACCCCGAGGTGGTGGCCGCAGCCCGCTCGACCGTCGCGCACGACTGGCGCGCGAACGCCCGGCGCAGGCTGCCGCAGCTGGTCGAGAGCCTCAAGGCCCGGCACGCCCGCCACGGCGAGCTCGCCCAGAGCCTCGAACCCGACCTCAAGGAGGCCCACGGCGGCCTGCGAGACATGACGGTGCTCGGCGCCCTCGTGGCTGCCTGGCTGACCGACCGTCCCCACGTGGGGGTCGACGAGGCCCACCAGACCCTGCTCGACGCGCGTGACGCCGTCCACGTGGTCACTGGCCGTGGCCGCGACCGGCTGACCCGTGAGGACCACGATGCCGTGTCGGCGCTGCTCGGCCACGGCGACTCCGACGAGATGATGACGGCGGTTGCCGACGCCGGCCGGACCATCGCCTACGCCCTCGACGGCACGGTGCGCCGCGCCGGGCAGTCCCAGCGAGCCCGCACCCTGCGCGTCGGACCGCGTCGCCCACAGCTCAACCCGCTCGGGTTCGGCATGTTCGAGCACGACGGCGAGGTGGTCCTCGGACCGCGCAGCACCCTGTCGAGCGACCCGCTGCTGCCCCTGCGCGCGGCAGTCGTCGCCGCCCGCAGCCACCTGCCCATCGCCCCGACCACGCTGGCCAACCTCGCCGGCCAGGCACCCACCCTGCCCGAGCCGTGGCCGGAGATCGCTCGCGACCTCTTTGCCGACCTGCTGGCGACCGGTCCCGGCCTCGTCGCCGTCTGGGAGGGGCTCGACCAGGCCGGCATCATCGACCGCTGGCTGCCCGAGTGGGCAGCCGTGCGCTCTCGCCCGCAGCGAAGCGCCGTGCACCGCCACACCGTCGACCGGCACCTCATCGAGACCGTCGTCCTCGCCGGCGGACTGGTGCGCGGGGTCACCCGGGCCGACCTCCTGCTGCTCTCCGCCCTGCTGCACGACATCGGCAAGATCCGGGGTGCCCACGACCACTCGGCCACCGGAGCTCCCCTCGCCCGGACCATCGCCACGAGGCTGGGGTACCCCGCCGCCGACGTGGAGGTCATCACCACGCTCGTGCGCGAGCACCTCACCCTCATCGACCTCGCCACCCGCCGCGACCACCAGGACGCAGGCACGGTCACCGCGGCGCGGGGTGCGGTGGGCGGCTCGCGCGAGGTGTTCGACCTGCTCGTGGCCCTGACCGAGGCCGACGCGAGCGCCGCCGGCCCGCAGGCCTGGACCGACTGGCGGGCGACCCTGCTGGCCCAGCTCGCCGAAGGAGCCCGCAAGGGCTGGGAGGAAGGCAGCGTGCCACCGCCGGCCGAGACAACCACCGTCGACGAGGCCGACCTCCAGTCGGTGGCGGCCGGGGACCCCCGCGTCATCATCCGTCCGCAGGGCGGGTCCTACCGCATCGACGTCTTCGACCGCGACCGGCTGGGACTGTTCGCTGACACCGCGGGGCTGCTCGCGGCATACGGGCTGGTCGTCCGCACCGCCATCCTGCGCACCATCGACGGCGTCGCCGCCAACGAGTGGCACGTGGAGAACCCGAGTGGAGAGGCTCCGCAGGAGGAGCGGATCGTCCGTGGGCTGGAGCGGCTCGCGCAAGGGGACCGCGGGCCGCTGGGGCTCCTCGAACGCCGGCGCCAGTTCGCCGCGCGACCCAGCGCCGAGTCGGGAACGGGGTCTCCCGGCCAGGCCCGGGCCCTCGTCGTGCCCCGCGCCTCCGAGGAGGCGACCGTGATCGAGGTGCGTGCCCAGGACCGTCCGGGCCTGCTGCACGAGCTCGGTATGGGGTTCGCCAAGGCCGGGCTCTCGGTGCGCTCCGCGCACATCGCCACGTATGCCGGCCAGACCCTGGACACCTTCTACCTCACCGAGTTCGGTGGCCGGCTCCTGTCGCCGGCCAAGGTCGCGCAGACCGTGGCCATGGTGATCGACACCTGCGACGGCGCCGCTCCCGCCTAGGAGCTGCCGCCCCGCGCGTGCAGGTATCCGTCCACTCGGACGGATACCTGCACGCGGACCACCTTCTGGCGCTGCGTCCGGCGCAGGACCCTGGGTCGATTAACCTTGGGCCCGTGTTCACCTCACTCTCCGACCGCCTGACAGCCACCTTCAAGAACCTGCGGGGCAAGGGCCGGCTGTCCGAGTCCGACGTCAACGCGACGGTCCGCGACATCCGGCTCGCGCTGCTCGACGCCGACGTGTCGCTGCCCGTCGTCAAGGCGTTCACCCACGCCGTGCGCGAGCGGGCCCTCGGGGCAGAGGTGTCGGGAGCCCTCAACCCGGGCCAGCAGGTCGTCAAGATCGTCAACGAGGAGCTCATCGGCATCCTCGGTGGCCAGACGCGCACGATCGCGTTCGCCAAGAACCCGCCGACCGTGATCATGCTCGCCGGTCTGCAGGGCGCCGGCAAGACCACCCTCGCCGGCAAGCTCGCCCGGTGGCTCAAGGAGCAGGGCCACACGCCGATCCTCGTGGCCGCCGACCTGCAGCGACCCAACGCCGTCACCCAGCTCGAGGTCGTCGGTGAGCGCGCGGGCGTCCCTGTGTTCGCACCCGAGCGCGGCAACATCGGGGGCCACGACGCCGTCGGTCCGACGGGTGAGGGCACCCGCTCGTTCGGCGACCCGGTCTCGGTCAGCCGAGCCGGAATCGACCAGGCGCGCCGCGCCCAGCACGACGTGGTCATCGTCGACACCGCCGGACGCCTGGCCGTCGACGCCAACCTCATGCAGCAGGCCGCCGACATCCGCACGGCGATCGAGCCCGACGAGGTCCTGTTCGTCATCGACGCGATGATCGGCCAGGCCGCGGTCGAGACGGCCCTGGCGTTCCAGGCTGGCGTCGACTTCACCGGCGTCGTGCTGTCCAAGCTCGACGGCGACGCCCGTGGTGGCGCCGCCCTGTCCGTCGCCTCGGTGACCGGTCGTCCGATCATGTTCGCCAGCACCGGCGAGGGCGTGAAGGACTTCGAGGTCTTCCACCCCGACCGGATGGCCTCGCGCATCCTCGACATGGGTGACGTCCTGACCCTCATCGAGCAGGCCGAGAAGGCGTTCGACCGCAGCCAGGCCGAGGAGATGCAGCGCAAGTTCCTCGCCGAGGAGGACTTCACCTTCGACGACTTCCTGCAGCAGATGTCGGCGCTCAAGAAGATGGGCGGCATGAAGGCGATGCTCGGCATGATGCCGGGCATGGGCCAGATGAAGGCCCAGCTCGACAACCTCGACCCGCGTGAGTTCGACCGCATCGAGGCGATGGTCCGGTCGATGACCCCGTTCGAGCGCACCCACTCCAAGCAGATCAACGGATCGCGCCGGCTGCGCATTGCCAAGGGCTCGGGGGTGCAGGTGTCCGAGGTGAACGGGCTGCTCGAGCGGTTCACCGAGGCGCAGAAGATGATGAAGCAGCTCGCGCGCGGCGGCGGCATCCCCGGGATGCCCGGCATGCCGGGCATGGGTGGCGGCAAGAAGGGCCGCCAGCAGCAGCCACAGCGCAAGAAGTCCAAGTCGGGCAACCCGGCGAAGCGGGCCGCCGAGGAGCGGGCAGCCCTGGAGAAGGGCGCGGCCGCCAAGGCGAGCGGTGGCGGGGCCGCCTTCGGAGGAGGCGCCGGGGACGGCGGCATACCCGCTGACCTCGACCCCAACCAGCTGCCCGCAGGCTTCGAGAAGTTCCTCGGCAGGTGAGCCACGCAGCACCGCTGCACACCCTCTCGGTCGGCACCGCAGGGCCGCGAATCGCCTTTCTCCACGGGCTTTTCGGGCAGGGGCGCAACTGGTCGCAGATCGCCAAGGCGCTCGCCGGACCCGACGGCAGGGGTGCGCGCAGCACCCTGGTCGACCTCCCGGACCACGGCCGGTCCCCGTGGTCACAGGAGTTCTCCTTCGAGGGGTATGCCGCGGCCGTCGCCGACACCCTGCGCGGCATCGACGCCGACGCGTCGTGGGTGGTCGTGGGGCACTCCCTGGGTGGCAAGACCGCGATGCTGCTGGCCCTCGAGCATCCCGAGCTGGTGTCGAGGCTGGTCGTCGTCGACATCGCGCCCAAGAGCTACGGCAGCCTGGAGCGGTTCAGCGGCTACATCGAGGAGATGCAGCGGCTGCCCCTGAGAGAGCTGGCCAGCCGGCGTGACGCCGAGGCGCGTTTCGAGGAACCCGACCCGGGTGTGAAGGCGTTCC
Source organism: Pedococcus sp. P2_D9 (assembly GCF_056404275.1). Lineage (NCBI taxonomy): Bacteria > Bacillati > Actinomycetota > Actinomycetes > Micrococcales > Intrasporangiaceae > Pedococcus > Pedococcus sp. P2_D9. Next base: position 434,762 of record NZ_JBFUEI010000004.1, on the reverse strand, counting down.
TGCTGCAGAACCTCCGGCGCGACGGCGACTCCTGGCGCTGGCAGGCCAACCTCGAGCTGTTCGCGGCGGATGCTGCCCGGGGGGCGGGCTCGGTGATCGCGGACTGGCCCGAGACCACCGCAGAGCTCCCGCCCTTTGCCGGGCCTGTCCTGTGGATCGCCGGCTCGGAGTCGTCCTACATCACCGACGAGGACCTGCCCTCGATGCGGGCGCTGTTCCCGAAGGTGCGCCAGGTGACCGTCAAGGGCGCGACGCACTGGGTCCACACGGATGCGCCGGAGGTCGTCGTCGAGGTGGTTCGCCGCTTCGTCCAGCCACTCACCGAGCCCCACTGACCCCGACGCAGGTATTTCACCCAATTGGACGGATCCCTGCGTGGGCCACGCGTGAATATCGGTCCACTGGGGTGAGTTCCCTGCGCCGGTAGGGTCGGCGACATGACGGCAACGGTGCTGCACCTGCGTGGTGAGGTCCTCGTCGGCCCCGAGGACGTGCGGCCCGAGGCGTGGGTGGTCGGCGGAAGGCTGACCTTCGAACGGCCGAGCGGGAGCGGATCCGACGTCCAGACGCTGCGCGGCTACGTCCTGCCCGGCCTCGTCGACGCGCACTGCCACGTCGGGCTCGACGCCCACGGCGCGGTGGACGACGCGACCGCGGAGGCTCAGGCGCTGGCCGATCGCGAGGCGGGGACGCTGCTCATCCGCGACGCGGGATCGCCCGCCGACACCCGGTGGATCGACGAGCGCGACGACCTGCCCAAGGTCATCCGGGCCGGCCGCCACATCGCGCGCACCCGTCGCTACATCCGCAACTACGCCCACGAGATCGAGCCCGACCAGCTCGTCGAGCGCGTCCGGATCGAGGCTCGCGCAGGGGACGGGTGGGTCAAGCTCGTGGGCGACTGGATCGACCGCGACGCCGGCGACCTCACGCCCTGCTGGCCGGTCGACGTGCTCACCGATGCGATCTCCGCCGCCCACGACGAGGGCGCCAGGGTGACCGCCCACTGCTTCGGCGAGGCCTCGCTCTACGACTTCGCCGCGGCGGGCACCGACTGCATCGAGCACGCGACCGGGTTGGAGGCCGAGACCATCGCGCAGTTCGCGGAGCAGCAGATCGCGATCGTGCCGACCCTGGTCAACATCGCGACCTTCCCATCCGTCGCCGAGCCCGCGAAGGACCGGTTCCCCGACTACCACCGCCGGATGCTCGCGCTCCACGAGCGCCGCTATGCCACGATCGGCGCGGCCCGGGACGCCGGCATACCCATCTATCTGGGCACGGACGCGGGGGGATCCTTGCGGCACGGACTGGTGGCCGACGAGGCCCATGAGCTGACCAAGGCGGGGTTGTCCACCGACGAGGCCCTGTACGCCGCGACCTGGGGCGCTCGCGAATGGCTCGGCCGACCTGGGCTGGAGGAGGGTGCAGACGCCGACCTCGTGGTCTACGCGGCCGATCCGCGACGCGAAATCCGCGCGCTCGCGGCCCCCGAGCACGTCGTCCTGCGCGGTCGCGACTTCTCCTGACCCACGCCCGTCCTGACTTCCGCGCGGTGGCCGGCGCGCGGCATACGTGCCAGTCCCGGCCCTTCCACGATGCGAGACATAAGGTCACGTTATTTGACCGATAACTAATTGCTATCCAAACTCCTAGTTGTCACATAGGAGATGCGCAGGGTGCGCATCCAACGCCTCACGGCAACCAAGGAGCTCCGATGAAGTCGACCCGCCGTCACCCCCGCCTCGCCCTGGCCGCCGCCGCGACCGTCGGCGCGATGGTGATGACCGCCTGTGGCGGCGGCGGAGCCAGCGACACGGTCGGTGCCGCGGCGGACGCCGAGAATGCCGCCGCCAAGACGGGCACGATCAACCTCTTCGCGTATGCCGTGCCGAAGGTCGGCTACGACAAGGTGATCCCCGCGTTCAACAAGACCGAGGCCGGCAAGGGCGTTCAGTTCCAGCAGTCCTACGGCGCCTCGGGAGACCAGTCGCGCAAGGTGGCGGCAGGCGCGACGGCTGACTTCGTGAACTTCTCGGTCGAGCCGGACATCACCCGCCTCGTCGACGCGGGACTGGTCGCCAAGGACTGGAACGCCAACCAGTACAAGGGGATCCCGTTCGGCTCGGTCGTCACCATCGTCGTCCGCAAGGGCAACCCCAAGGGCATCAAGGACTGGGACGACCTGCTGAAGCCAGGCGTCGAGGTCGTCACCCCGAACCCGTTCAGCTCGGGCAGCGCCAAGTGGAACCTCCTGGCGCCGTATGCCGCGAAGAGCGACGGTGGAAAGGACCCCAAGGCCGGCCTCGCCTTCATCGAGCAGCTGGTGACGGATCACGTCAAGGTGCAGCCGAAGTCGGGGCGCGAGGCGACCGAGACGTTCCTGCAGGGCACCGGCGACGTGCTGCTGAGCTATGAGAACGAGGCCTTGTTCGCCGAGCGCAGCGGGGACCCGGTGGAGCACATCACGCCGCCGACCACCTTCAAGATCGAGAACCCCACCGCCGTGCTGAGCAAGAGCCCCAACCTCGCCAAGGCCAAGGCGTTCAACGACTACCTCTTCACCCCGGAGGCCCAGAAGCTGTGGGCCCAGGCAGGCTTCCGCCCCGTCGACCCGGCCGTGGCCAAGGAGTTCGCGGCCGACTTCCCGGCGCCCCAGAAGCTCTGGACCATCGACGACCTGGGTGGCTGGAAGACGGTCGACGGCACGCTCTTCAAGAAGGAGACCGGCTCCATCGCCGTCATCTACGACAAGGCCACGTCGTAGGCCATGACCGCAACCACGCACAGCGCGCGCAGGGACGACATCTCGATCTCCGAGGTGGCGTCCCTGCCGCCGCGCGCAGACACCCCTCGTCGCCGGCTCCAGGGCGCCAGACCGCTCGCCCGACCCCTCGGCATCGGCCTCGTGGGCCTGTGGCTGAGCGTTCTCGTCCTGCTCCCGCTCGCGGCCCTCACGGTCACCTCGCTCGGCGAAGGCGTCGGCGGCTTCTGGGAGGCCGTCACCGCGCCGGTCGCCTTGGCCTCGCTGCGCGTGACCGTTCTGGTCGCCGCCGTCGTCGCGGTGGTCAACGCCGTGATGGGCACGCTCATCGCCTGGGTGCTGGTGCGCGACGACTTCCGGGGCAAGCGCGTCGTCAACGCCCTGATCGACCTGCCCTTCGCCCTGCCCACCATCGTCGCCAGCATCGTGCTGCTGTCGCTCTACGGGCCGAACAGCCCGATCCACGTCCACCTCAACGCCACCCAGCCCGGGCTGCTCGTCGCACTGGCCTTCGTGACGCTGCCGTTCGTCGTCCGGTCCGTCCAGCCGGTGCTCATCGAGGCCGACCGCGAGGTCGAGGAGGCCGCCGCCTCGCTGGGGGCGTCGAACTGGACGACCTTCCGCCGGGTCGTGCTGCCGACCCTGGCTCCGGCCCTGATCAGCGGCACCGGACTGGCGTTCGCGCGGGCGATCGGGGAGTACGGCTCGGTGGTGCTCATCGGCGGGAACATCCCACGCGAGACCCAGGTCGCCTCGCAGTACATCCAGCAGCAGATCGAGATCGACCGGCCGCTGAACGCCGCCGCGGTGTCCGTGGCGCTGCTGGTGATCGCTTTCGCCACGTTGTTCGTGCTGCGGGTGTTCGCCGGCCGCAGCCTGCGCCGGGAGGAGGAGGCCCAGTGAAGACCTCCACCACCGCCCGGATCGGCCTGCGCACCGTCGCGCTCGGCTACCTCGTGCTCCTGCTCGCTGTCCCGATCGTGCTCATCCTCGTGCGCACGTTCGGAGAGGGTGTGGGGGCGTTTCTCGAGTCGATCAGGACTCCCGCGGCGATCTCCGCGCTCAACCTGTCGCTGCTCATCGTGGCGATCGTCGTGCCCCTCAACGTCGTGTTCGGGGTGGGGACGGCGCTGGCCCTGGTGCGCGGACGGTTCCGTGGACGCGGCCTGGTCCAGGCCGTGGTGGACCTGCCGTTCGCGGTGTCGCCGATCGTCGTCGGCGTGTCGCTCATCCTGCTCTGGGGAGCCGACGGCTGGTTCGGTGGTCTCGAACGGCTTGGCTTCAAGGTCATCTTCGGGCTGCCGGGCATGGTCATCGCCACGCTGTTCGTCACCCTGCCGTTCGTGGTGCGCGAGGTGGAGCCGGTGCTCCACGAGATCGGCACCGAGCAGGAGCAAGCCGCCTCCACCCTCGGTGCCAGCACGTGGCAGACGTTCTGGCGGATCACCCTGCCGGCGATCCGCTGGGGGCTGACCTACGGCGCCGTCCTCACGATCGCCCGGGCGCTGGGGGAGTTCGGCGCCGTGATCATGGTCAGCTCCGGCTTCCCCGGGGTCTCCCAGACCCTGACCCTGCTCGTCCACTCCCGCTACATCGACGACCACAACACCTACGGCGCCTACGCCGCCGCCACCCTGCTCATGGGCCTGGCCGTGCTGACGCTGCTCGGCATGACCGCGCTCGACCGCAAGAGGAGAACCACATGATCACCGTCCTTGGCGCCCGCAAGCACTACGGGGCCTTCGCCGCCCTTGACGACGTGACCCTGGACATCCCCGCGGGCTCACTGACCGCCCTGCTGGGGCCGAGCGGGTCCGGCAAGTCGACGCTGCTGCGCTCGATCGCCGGTCTGGAGCAGCTCGACGGCGGTCGCATCGTCATCGGCGGACGGGACGTGACCGGGGTGTCCCCGCAGAAGCGCGGTATTGGGTTCGTGTTCCAGCACTACGCCGCGTTCAAGCACATGACGGTGCGCGACAACGTGGCCTTCGGCCTGACCATCCGCAAGCGGCCCAAGGCCGAGATAGCGCGCAAGGTCGACGACCTGCTCGAGATCGTCGGGCTCGACGGGTTCCAGCACCGCTACCCCGCCCAGCTGTCGGGCGGGCAACGCCAGCGGATGGCACTCGCCCGGGCACTCGCGGTCGACCCCGAGGTGCTGCTGCTCGACGAACCCTTCGGCGCCCTCGACGCCAAGGTGCGCGCCGACCTGCGCCAGTGGCTGCGCAGGCTGCACGACGAGGTCCACGTCACCACCGTCCTGGTCACGCACGACCAGGAGGAGGCCCTCGACGTGGCCGACCGGATCGCCGTGCTCAACAAGGGCCGAATCGAGCAGGTCGGCGACCCCGTGACCCTCTATGACCGGCCCGCCAACGACTTCGTCATGTCGTTCCTCGGCTCGGTGGCCAGGCTCGGGGGGCAGTTGGTACGTCCGCACGACATCGCCCTCGACCGCAGCCGTGAGCGCGCCCAGGCCCAGGACGCCCGCGTCGGCGGCTCGCCGGGCGTCGTCGAGGCTGTCGTCGAACGCGTCGTGCGTCTCGGTTTCGAGGTGCGGGTCGACCTGCGCACCGACGCGGGTGTGCGCTTCGCGGCGCAGGTCACGCGCGCGGAGGCCGATGCCCTGCGGCTCGTCGAGGGTGAGACGGTCTTCGCCCGGGCGACCACGCGGCCCGACGCAGCGGAGGTCGAGCCCGCGCTCGCCATCTGAGCGGCGCAACACGCTTTGGTATGCCGCGCGCAGGGTCCGCTGCGTCCGTCGCCCGCCCGTGCGACACAATGCGCGGGTGGACATCTCGGCACGCACTGAGTACGCGGTCCGGGCCATGCTCATCCTCGCCGAGGCGGCGACGATGTCGGCCGGTCCGGTGAGCGTCGAGACCCTGTCGTACCGGCAGACCCTGCCGCGCAAGTTCCTCGAGGCCATCGTCGCCGACCTGAAGACCGCGGGGCTGGTCAAGAGCACGAGGGGCGCGCGCGGCGGCTACTCCCTCGCCCGCGAACCCCGGGACATCTCCCTCGGTGACGTGTTCCGTGCCGTGGACGGACCACTCGCGGAGGTGAGGGGGCTGCGGCCGCACGAGACGGCATACGAAGGGGTCGCCGAGCACCTGCCCACGGTGTGGGTCGCCCTGCGGGCGAGCCTGCGATCGGTGCTGGACGAGACCAGCCTTGCTGCCGTCCTCTCCGGAAACCTGCCCGAGCGGGTGGGTGCCCTCGCCGCCGACCCCGATGCCTGGCGCAGCCGCTGATGGCGCACGACCAGGCAGACCGGGCGGCGGCGGACATCACGCCCGCTGTCCCGTTGGACGTCGGGCCGGGAATCGACCCGGACGACCTCGCGACAGCGCTGCGCGTGCTGGAGGAGCTGGCCGAGCTCGATGGTGACCACCCCGACATCCAGACCGTCAAGCGAGCCACCGGCCGGATGTACAAGCGGGTGCGCAAGGCCCGTCGTCGCGAGGCGAAGCAGCCCCAGGTCGACCACGACGAGGCGATCCTCGCCCAGACCGCCACCGGGTCCCCGATGCGCATCGACGACGAGACCAAGGGCATCCCACTCGTGTCGACGACCCGGGGCGCACACGCCGGCGAGCTCCTCAAGCCGCGCAACTGCTACATCTGCAAGGCGGAGTACACCCTGGTCGACGCCTTCTACCACTGGCTCTGCCCCGACTGCGCCGCCCTCAGCCACTCCAAGCGCGAGCAGCGCACCGACCTGACCGGCAAGCGAGCCCTGCTCACCGGCGGCCGCGCCAAGATCGGGATGTACATCGCGCTCCTGCTGCTGCGGGACGGCGCCCACCTCACGATCACCACGCGGTTTCCGCACGATGCGGCGAGACGCTTTGCTGCGCAAGAGGATTCGCACCTGTGGATCCACCGGCTCAAGGTCGTCGGCATCGACCTGCGCGACCCCACCCAGGTCGTCGCCCTCGCTGACGAGGTCGCCGCCGCGGGCCCCCTCGACATCCTCATCAACAACGCGGCCCAGACGGTGCGCCGCACGCCGGGCGCCTACTCCCACCTCGTCGAAGGCGAGTCGGTCCCACTCCCCGGGGACATCGCCCTGCCCGAGCTGGTCACCTTCGACAGGATCAGCGAGGCGCACCCCGCCAACCTGCTGGGCACCCTGCGCGAGCACAAGGTGGCCCACCACGAGGGGGAGTCCGAGCGAGAGGCGGCGCAGGCGCTCGCCCAGCGCTCGGCCGCCTCGATGACGTCGATGGCGCTGTCCGCCGGTCACGCCAGCCTGGAGGCGCACCTCGCGGGGACGGCGGTCGACGCGGGCGGGTTGCTGCCCGACACCCAGGTCAACAACTCCTGGACGCAGAAGGTCGAGGAGGTCGACCCGCTCGAGCTCCTCGAGGTGCAGCTGTGCAACGCGACCGCGCCGTTCATCCTCGTCTCGCGGCTCCGGCCGTCGATGCGGGCGGCGGTGGCGGCCGGTGCCAGGCGCGCCTACGTCGTGAACGTGTCGGCCATGGAGGGCCAGTTCTCCCGCCGCTACAAGGGTGCCGGCCACCCGCACACCAACATGGCCAAGGCGGCGTTGAACATGCTGACCCGCACGAGCGCGGGGGAGATGTTCGAGACCGATCGGATCCTGATGACCGCGGTCGACACGGGCTGGATCACCGACGAGCGTCCGCACCATGAGAAGCTGCGGATCGCCGCCGAGGGCTGGCACGCCCCGCTGGACCTCGTCGACGGGGCCGCCCGCGTCTACGACCCGATCGTCCGGGGCGAAGCCGGTGAGGACGTCTACGGCTGCTTCGTCAAGGACTTCGAACCCAGCCCCTGGTGACAGCCCGGTCCAGGGGAGAGGCGACTTGCTGCCGGCTGCTGGTCACGGAGCACCCGGATCGGGGGTCTGGTGACCACCGGAGAGCACCAAGTCGGGGAGGGGTGGGACTTGTTGCCGGCTGCTGGTCACGGGGCACCCGGATCGGGGGTCTGGTGACCACCGGAGAGCACCAAGTCGGGAGCGGCGCAGGCGGGTGAGCAGGCGGCATACCCTCGCGTGTCGCCTGGACCCGTTGGCCGGCGGGGTCGCCGTGGTCGGGAGCACTGTGAGGGTCTGGCAGAATGGTCGGCTGTACCCGTCCAGGCACGGGCTCGGTCTCGCACCGGAGCCTCCTGGCTGGAACGCCTACACCGAGTTCCGGTACCCCGCGTGAATCCTGCGCGGTCTCGCCGTGCTCACAACCAGAAACAGGAGACACCACCACCGTGGCCGTCAAGATTCGTCTGAAGCGCATGGGCAAGATCCATGCTCCGTTCTACCGCGTCGTCGTCATGGACTCGCGCGCCAAGCGCGATGGCCGGGCCATCGAGGAGATCGGCAAGTACCACCCCACCGAGGAGCCCTCGGTCATCGACATCAGCTCGGACCGTGCGCAGTACTGGCTGGGCCAGGGCGCGCAGCCGACCGAGGCCGTCGCCGCGCTGCTCAAGATCACCGGTGACTGGCAGAAGTACAAGGGCGAGCCCGGCACCGAGGGCACCCTGCGTGTCAAGGCTGCCAAGCCGTCCAAGAAGGAGCTGTACGACGCGGCCATCGCCGCGGCGGGCAAGTCCGAGGCCGGCGCCGACGGGGCCACCACCCCGAAGAAGAAGGCCACCAAGAAGGCTGACGAGGCTCCTGCCGAGACCGCCAAGGCCGACGAGACCCCTGCCGAGACCGCCAAGGCCGACGACAAGCCCGCCAAGGCTGAGAAGGCCGACGAGGCCAAGGTCGAGGCCCCGGCCGCAGAGGTCGCCGTCGAGGAGCCCAAGGCTGCTGACGAGGCTCCCAAGGCTGACGACGCGAAGGCTGAGACCGAGGAGGCCCCCGTGGCCGCCGACGCCGACGCCGACGCCGCGGACAAGGCCTGACCGTGCTGGAAGAGGCGCTCGAGCACCTCGTCAAGGGCATCGTCGACCACAAGGACGAGGTGGCCGTGCGACGCAAGGAGCTCCGCCGTGGTGAGGTGCTCGAGGTCCGGGTCCACCCCGAAGACCTCGGTCGCGTGATCGGTCGCTCCGGTCGCACCGCGAGCGCCCTGCGCACCGTCATGGGTGCGCTGGCTGGCGGCCAGAACGTCCGCGTCGACATCGTCGACACCGACCGCGTGCGCTGAGGCTCCGCCGACAGCAGACGCAGTGACGAAGGGCCACCGGGCTTCCCGGTGGCCCTTCGTCGTGCCGGCCCGCAACCCCGTCGTCGTGCCAGCCCACCAACCCCTGAGAGGATCAACCCATGCCTGCCGACTCCAGACTCCTCGTCGCCCGCATCGGCAAGCCGCACGGCCTGCATGGTGAGGTGACGGTCCAGACGCACACCGACGACCCCGAGGTCAGGTACGTCCCTGGCGTTGCCTACGAGACCGAGGCCGTCGCGGGCTCGGGGGTTCCGAGGTCGTTGACGCTGCGCTCGGCCCGCCTGCACCAGAAGACCTGGTTGCTCGCCTTCGAGGAGATCCCCGACCGCACCGGGGCCGAGTCGCTGCGCGGCACCCGCCTGTTCATCGACGCCGAGGCCGCCGTGGCGCAGGACGAGGATGACGCCTGGTACGAGGACGAGCTCGTGGGCCTGGCCGCCGTCGACCCCCACGGCAGCGTCCTCGGCGAGGTCGCCGGACTGCGCACGGGGGCGGTCCAGGACCAGCTCGTGCTGCGACTGACCGGTGGGGCCGAGGCGCTGGTCCCGTTCGTCGAGGCCATCGTGCCCGAGGTGGACGTCGAGGGCGGCCGCGTCGTCGTGGACGCCCCGCCGGGACTGCTCGAGCTCAATGCCGAGTGACGGCCCGGTGACCCCGTGATCATCGATGTCGTCTCCATCTTTCCGGAGTACCTCGCGCCGCTCGACCTCTCGCTGATCGGGAAGGCGCGTCGCGACGGCCTGCTCGACCTGAGGGTGCACGACCTGCGCGAGTACGCCCACGACCGGCACCGCAGCGTCGACGACACGCCGTACGGCGGTGGGGCGGGCATGGTGATGAAGCCGCAGCCGTGGGCCGAGGCGCTCGACCACGTGGTCGCCTCAGCCGACGGCGGCACGCGTCCGCGTCTGGTCGTCCCCGGTCCGGGAGGTATGCCGTTCACGCAGGCCCTGGCGCGCGAGCTCGCCGAGGAGCCGTGGCTGGCCTTCGCCTGCGGCCGCTACGAGGGCATCGACGAACGCGTCTACGAGTACGCGGCGCAGGACCTGGGCCTCGAGGTGTCGGTGATCTCGCTCGGCGACTACGTCCTCAACGGGGGAGAGGTCGCGGTGCTGGCCATGGTCGAGGCCGTCGCCCGCCTGTTGCCGGGTGTCATCGGCAACGCCGAGTCACTGGTCGAGGAGTCCCACGAGGACGGCCTGCTCGAGTACCCCGTCTACACCAAGCCCGCGTCCTGGGAGTCCGCTCCGGGCGTCACCCGCGACGTACCCCCGGTCCTTCTCTCGGGTGACCACGGCGCCATCGCCGCGTGGCGGCACCAGCAGCGGCTCGATCGCACCGCGGCCCGCCGCCCCGACCTGTTGCACGTGTCCCAGACGGTGCACCGGACCGGCACCGGACAGGCAGGGCAGGAAGGGCTGGAAGGGCTGGAGGTCGCCGTCGCCACTGCGGCGGATGCCCCGGAGCTGATGACGCTGGGCCGCGCCTGTTGGCTCAGTGAGGCGCGAGCCAACGACTCGCTCAGCATCCCGCCACTCGTCGAGACCCTGCCAGAGGTCGTGGCCGGCATCGCCGAGTGGCGCACCTGGACCGTTCGCGCCGGCGGGCGCCTGGTCGGGTCGGTGCGCGGCCGCACGGCTCCGACCGAACGAACCCTGTGGCAGATCGGCCGGCTGATGGTGGCGCCCGACCTTCAGGGCCGCGGACTGGGGCGTGCCCTGCTCGCCTTCGCCGAGGCGCAGGCGCCGGCGGGCACGGCGGCATACTGGCTCAACACCGGGATCCGCAGCGACCGCAACCTTCGGATCTACCGCAAGGCGGGCTATCGCGTGCAGCCGGGCGAGGGTGCCTTTCCCGGCACCGTCGACCTGGTCAAGCCGCGCCGCTGACCCGCTCACTGGCGTAGAGCCGGTACACCGCGTAGGCCGCCACCGCGCAGAGCAGGTGCCACGCGGCGTGCCCCTGCAGGAGCGAGTTGGGGTGGCAGAAAGCAGTGCCGTCCTTGGCGAGGTTCCAGATCCCGAAGGCCAGGGCCAGGGCGCCGGCCGACGCGAAGCCCCAGCGGATGTCGCGGTGCGTGCTGCCTCGACGCCAGAGGACCGCTTCGCCCGTGAGGGCCACCAGCAGGAAGGCCCCGAACGCGAGGTTGGCGGCGATGTCGACCACGGGGACGTGCCCAGGGATGCGTTCGACGAGCTCGCAGACGACCACCACGGCGACGAACAGGCCTGCGAAGAAACCGTCACCGCGATGCAGGCAGCGGGTCACGGCGTACGACGAGGCGAACGCCGCCACGAGGTACATGCTGAGCAGGTCGAGGTGGCCTCCGAGGGCGCTCTGGGTGGCATGCATCGCCGCGCTGCCCGCCCCGAGCAGGACGACCACCACGCCGAAGGCGCCCGCGAGGCGTGGGTTGGCCGCGATGGTCGTGCGGGCCGCCCCGGCCCGCCACGCGATGCCGAGGCCGGCGAGGACGAACCCGACGTTGCTGAGCGTGTTGGCGGGTTGCCGCACGATGCCGTCCCGGGCCGCCTCGCAGAACCGGTCACCGCGGCCGACGTCCGGGCCGAGCCAGCCGTGGACCGTCGCCAGTCCGAGCAGGGTGACCGAGACGACCGCCACGGCGGAGGCCAGCGCGAACGGCCGCAGGTCCCGCCGTTCGTCCGGTGGCATGCCGTGAGTATGCCGCCACCGACACCTGCAGGGATGCGGGTCGGCTCAGTCGACGAGGGCCGTGGCGAGGTCGGACGGGACGAGGCGACGGCTGGCGACGAGGCGCTCCGCCACCAGGACGGTCACCGTCTGGGCGGCCATGATCCCGAACAGCACCAGCACCTGCGCCGTGGCGGCCTGCACCGGCGTGCCGCCGCCGAGCATCACGCCGATGAACGCGCCGGGCAGCGTCACGACACCGGTCGTCTTCACCTGGTCGAGCCCCGGCAACAACGCCTCTGGCGCGCGGCGGTGGACGATCTCGAGGACGGCCTGGTGGGGGAGCAGCCCGAGCGACAGGCACGCTTCGTACTGGCTGTGCTCCTCGCGCAGGGCAGCGAAGGCGCGGCGGCCCACGAGGGTGTGCGCTGTCATGGCGTTGCCGACGATGATGCCGACGACAGGGATGAGAGCGATGCCCTCGGGCGGGATGGTTCCCGTGCCGAGGACCACCGCGACCACGGGCAGGACGCCGGCAGCCATGGCCAGCGCCGCCCACCTCCAGGCCCGCGGCGCCTCGACGCGCCGCGAGGTGGTCAGCACACCCATCGCGAACATGACCCCGATCAGCGCGACCGACAGCGGAAGGCTGTCGACGACCGCGGCGATGAGCAGGGCGGCGACCCCGAGCTGGGCGATGGCCCGTACCGCCGCGACCAGCACCGGACGCTCGAGGTCGTAGCCCGCCACCCGGTGGGCCGCCAGCGCGATCGACAGGAGCAGCGCCAAGGCGATGGCGACGGGCCACCCGGGGTCGATGCTCACAGGCGCCACCGTATGCCGCGTGCTGGCGGTGGTGCGCGAGCGGGCCCCTCGCGAAAAGGAGCTGCGCGAGTCGGGAATGTTTTCTGTATCGTTCTTCTTGAACGATTTAGTACATCGATACAGATCGCAGATTCAGGAGGGAGGCCACACATGGGAAACGTCACCTTGAAGTCCGTTGCCGAGGCTGCCGGCGTGTCTGTCTCCACTGTTTCCAACGCCTACAACAAGCCCGACCAGCTGTCGGCCGAGGTGCGCCGGCGGGTGCTCGAGACCGCGAAGGCGCTCGGGTATGCCGGTCCCAACCCGGCCGCACGGAGCCTGCGGTCCCAGCGGGCCAGGGCCATCGGTCTGGTGTTCACCGAGCGGCTCAGCTACGCGTTCTCGGACCCCTACTCGGTCGGAATGCTGGCGGGGCTGGCCGAGGTCGCCGAGCAGTTCCAGACCGGCCTGCTGCTGATCCCGCTGACGCCCTTCGACCCCGAGCGGCCGGAGGAGGTCGAGGCGAGCGCCGAGGCCATGCGGGCCGCGGTCATCGACGGGGTCCTGGCCTACTGCCTCGACATCGGCCACCCGGCCCGCGAGATCGCCGTCGAGCGGGGCCTGCGGATGGTGGCGACCGACGACAAGGACCCGCGGATGGACGGGTTGGTGCTGATCGACGAGCGGGGCGCGGCCCGTGAGGTCGGCGAGCACATCCGACGGCTGGGGCACCGGAACGTCGGCATCGTCGTCGACAGCAAGGTCGACTCCCACCAGGTCGTCGAGGTGGACGACGTGCAGCACCGCTCCATGTCCTTCTCGTGGGACCGCTACGACGGCTTCCGTGAGGGCCTGGGCCCGGACGTGAGCGTGCGCACCGTCGCACCTCCCGGCCACAACTCGGTCGAGGCCGGCCGGGCGGCCGGCGCCCACCTGCTCGACCGCCAGGACCGACCTACGGCGATCATCACCGTGAGCGACGTCCTCGCCCTCGGCGTGCTCGACGCGATGAGGCAGCGCGGCATCACCCCGGGGCGGGACCTGTCCCTCGTCGGTTTCGACGACGTGCCGGCGGCGGCCGACAACGGCCTCACGACCGTGCGGCAGCCCATTGCCGAACGAGGTCGGATCGCCGGCCGCATGCTCCTCGACCCCGACTACACCGAGCGCCGCGTCGTGCTCCCCACCGAGCTCGTCGTGCGGTCCAGCACCGGACCTGCCACGACGCCACAGACGCGCTGACGGACCCGTCAGCGTCCACCGATAGCACCACCGCACCACACATCCCCGGAAGGAGAAGGACATGAGCGACTACATCGCCCTCACCATCAACAGCAACGCAGGCGCCGCCCTGGCCCGGTCGGCCCGCCCGGACGCCCCCGTCGTCGACGACGGCCTCGGAACCCGTCCGACTCGCGGGACCGTGCGCCGTTCGTTCGCGACCACGTTGCGCAGCACGGCGTCGGTCCAGCGTCGCTGGGCCGACCGGATCGACCCGGCCTGGGGTCCGGCGCACGCCAGCGCCTGAGCGCGTGGCCCAGCCACGCGGCATACCGGGATCTCAGGGGCCGCGACGATTTCTGTCGCGGCCCCTGTGCGTGGCAGAATGGCTCCTCGCGCCCGCGTGACCAGCGACCCCTGCCACAGGGGGAGTGTCCGGGCAGTGTCCCGACCACGTGGTCGGTCACGCACCAGGCGCGCACCATCATCAGCAGCACCACCCAACACCCTGGGCGACCTGTGGCGCCGAGAAGAAAGCGAATCCGCCATGCAGCGTTTCGATGCGATCGACAAGGCATCCCTTCGTGACGACATCCCGGCCTTCCGCGCCGGCGACACGATCAACGTGCACGTCAAGGTCGTCGAGGGCACCCGCTCGCGCGTCCAGGTCTTCAAGGGCGTCGTGATCCGTCGCCACGGTGGTGGCATCGGCGAGACGTTCACCGTCCGCAAGGTCTCCTTCGGCGTCGGCGTGGAGCGCACCTTCCCGCTGCACACCCCGATCATCGACCACATCGAGCTCGTCACCCGCGGTGACGTCCGTCGCGCCAAGCTCTACTACCTGCGCGACCTGCGCGGCAAGGCTGCCAAGATCAAGGAGAAGCGCGAGACGGTCACCGCCAAGTAAGGCGGGAACCATCTCTCCCTCGGGTGTCCCGCCACGCGGCGGCACAGCCCCGAGGGTTAGGCTCCGGATGCGATGAACCCCGGACCGGAATCACCCCAGCACGACCCGGCCGCCGCTCCAGTCGAGACTGATGCGGCGGTCGCGTGGGAACGCCCACGTGGCGGCCCGTCGTGGCTGCTCCTGGCGAGCGTCTCCCTGCTGGTGATGGTGCTGGTCCGGGGTTTCCTCGTGCAGTCGTTCTACGTCCCGTCGGGATCGATGGAGCCGACGATCGAGCCCGGCGACCGCATCCTGGTGAACAAGCTGGTCTCCGGCGGTTCGCTGCGGCGGGGGGACGTGGTCGTCTTCGACGGCACCACGAGCTTCGCCGTCGCCGAGCGCGAGCCCCACAAGGACGACGGTCTGATCGGACGGGCACTCGGCGGCGCGGCCTCCCTGGTGGGTCTCGACCTCGGTGAGCAGGACTTCGTCAAGAGGGTCATCGGGCTGCCCGGCGACCACGTCGTCTGTTGTGACGCCCAGCACCGGCTCACCGTCAACGCAGTGCCGCTGGCCGAGCCCTATCTCTTCTCCGGGGACCAGTCGAGCGACCTCACCTTCGACGTCACCGTGCCGGCCGGCCGGGTCTGGGTGATGGGCGACCACCGCAGCGACAGCGCGGACTCCCGCTCCCACCTCGGCGACCGGGGCGGCGGCACGGTGCGGCTGTCCGACGTGATCGGCCGCGCCAGTGCGACCTACTGGCCGCTGTCGCGCGTCGGTGGTTTCGACACCCCCGAGGCGTTGGCCGACATCCCCCGCGTCGGTGCCCCGTGAGTGGCGACGCACGCGACGCGCGGGACGCGCGCCGCGTCGACGCGGGGTGGCTCGGCTACGAGGGAGAGTCCCCGCGATCGTCGGAGCCCGCGCAGGTCGACGGGGTCGACTCGGTCGATCCCGGTGCCGACGAGTCCGCCGAGCCCGAAGGACCGACGGCGTCATCGGCGTCTCGCAAGGGACGTCATGCCGACGATGCGCCGGTGGGCGGTCTGGCGGTGCTCGGTGCTGCCCTCAAGGAGTTCGCGATCGTCGTGGGGATGGCCCTGGTGCTGTCCTTCATCGTCAAGACCTGGCTGCTCCAGGCGTTCTACATCCCGTCAGGCTCCATGGAGGACACCCTCGTCCTCAACGACCGCGTCATCGTCAGCAAGCTGACGCCGGGACCCATCGACCTCGAACGCGGCGACATCGTCGTGTTCGCCGACCCGGGCCAGTGGCTCGACGCGACCACACCGGTCCAGCGCGGACCGCTGGCGACGATCGTCAGCGACACCCTGACCTTCGTCGGACTGCTGCCCGACAACGCCGAGAACCACCTCATCAAGCGTGTCATCGGGCTACCCGGTGACCATGTCGTCTGCTGTGACGAGGGCGGTCGGATCACCATCAACGGCACCGCCATCAAGGAGCCCTACCTCAAGCCGGGCGACGCGGCGAGCGAGCAGGACTTCGACATCACCGTGCCGAGGGGACGCGTCTGGGTGATGGGCGACCACCGCTCCAACTCCGCCGACTCGCGGGCTCACGACGCTCCCGAGAACAACGGCAGCGAGGGCTCGGTCGACGAGCGCCTCATCGTGGGCCGCGCAGTGGCGCTGGTCTGGCCGCTGGACCACCTGACCTGGCTGTCCAACCCCAAGGCCACCTTCGCCACCGTGCCCGCGCCCGCTACCAGCGGCAGCCGTGCGCCCGCCGGCGATCCCCAGGGGGGTTCGACGACGGGCGGGTCCGACGGGGCGACCGACGGCCAGGGTGGTGGCGAGGTGGGAGGCACCGACACCGACGCCCCGACAGGAACGGGCTGACCGGTGGCTCAGGCGCAACCGGCGGGACGCAGCCGCAAACCCAACCTGCGGGTCGAACGCCAGCTCCAGCGAGACGGACACCGCCTCCTCGCGGGCATGGACGAAGTGGGCCGTGGCGCCCTCGCCGGGCCCGTCAGCGTCGGCGTCGTCCTCATCGACGAGACGTGTCGCAGCGCGCCCGCCGGCGTGAAGGACTCCAAGCTGCTCACGCCCGCGGCGCGGGTAGCGATGGTGCCGCGGATCAGGCGGTGGGCCCTGGCGTATGCCGTCGGCCACGCCTCCCCCGAGGAGATCGACGAGATCGGGATCATCGCGGCCCTCCGTCTGGCGGGGTGCCGCGCGCTCGCGGCCCTGGACATCGTGCCCGACCTGGTCATCCTCGACGGCAACCACGACTGGCTCACGGCCCCCGACGAGGTGGGGCTCTTCGCCTTCGCCTCCGACTCCGCCCCCGTTGCCCCGCCGGTCACGACCATGATCAAGGCCGACCTCAAGTGCTCCTCCGTGGCCGCCGCGTCGGTGCTGGCCAAGGTGGAGCGCGACTCGATGATGGTGGCCGCCGCCCCAGACCACCCGGCCTACGGCTGGGACGAGAACAAGGGGTATGCCGCGCCGGAACACCTCGCGGCGCTGGAGGCCTTCGGCGCCACGGACCTGCACCGCAGGTCGTGGCGGCTGCCCGGCATCTCGGGAGATGATGGGACTGGTCTCGGCGATCGGGCAGGGCAGGGTGCGCTGACAGCACCCGACGTGACGCAGGTGGAGATGAGTGCGCGATGAGTTCAGAGGACCTGGAGAAGTACGAGAGCGAGATGGAGCTGCAGCTCTATCGGGAGTACCGCGACGTCGTGGGCCTGTTCTCCCACGTCGTGGAAACCGAACGTCGCTTCTACCTGTGCAACTCCGTCGACGTGAAGGTGCGCTCCGACGGTGGCGAGGTCTACTTCGACGTGACGATGGCCGACGCGTGGGTGTGGGACATCTACCGGCCCGCGCGGTTCGCCAAGCAGGTGCGGGTGGTGACGTTCAAGGACGTCAACGTCGAGGAGCTGGCCAAGTCCGATCTCGAGCTGCCCAAGGGGCAGGGCTTCTAGGTCGGAGTCGCGCGCCACTGGCCGGCCACGGTGGCCCAGGGCGCGACGGCGACAGCAATGGCGCCGTATCGGGAGTCGCCGCGCACAGGGGACCCTGCCGCGTCGTCCTGGTCCACAGCCCGGCGCTTGGCTGCTGTCAGCGGGACGGGCAGGCGGCTTGGCTTGGCGCATGGCACACCAGACAGATCCGCGCCGGGCGCTGGGTGAGTACGGCGAGCGACTGGCCGAGCGCTACCTGAGGGAGCACGGGGTGGCGGTCATCGACCGCAACTGGCGGTGCGCCCGCGGCGAGATCGACCTAGTGGGCAGGGACGGCGACTGCCTGGTCTTCTGTGAGGTGAAGACGCGCCGGACCGAGCGGTTCGGTGCGCCTGTCGAGGCGGTCGACCGGCGCAAGGCTGCCCGACTGCGACGACTCGCGTCCGCCTGGCTGCAGGCCCACGACGAGCACCCCGGGCGGATCCGGATCGACGTGATCGGCATCCTGCGTCCCGTCGCCGGCCCGGCCCGGGTCAGGCACCTCCAGGGGGTCGGCGGATGACCTTCGGGCGGACGCGCTCCGTGACGCTGGAGGGACTTGCCGGTGCCGTGGTGGAGGTCGAGGCCCACCTGTCGGGGGGCCTCCCGGCGTTCATGTTGGGTGGTCTCCCGGACACGGCCTGCGCGCAGTCGCCCAACCGGGTGAAGGCCGCGGCGGCAAGCATCGGCCGGTCCTTGGCTCAGGACCGCATCACGGTCAACCTGTCTCCGGCGTCGATCCCCAAGAACGGCAGTGGGTTCGACCTGCCGATAGCCGTGGCCGTGGTGGCAGCGCTCGCGATGGTGTCTCCGGAGCGGGTGCGAGACATCGTGCACCTGGGTGAGCTGGGACTCGACGGTTCGGTCCGTCCTGTCCGCGGCGTCCTCCCCGCCGTCCTGTCCGCGGCGCGGGCAGGGTGTCGCGACGTCGTCGTGCCCGTGGCCAACGCGGCCGAAGCGCGGCTGGTGCCCGACATCCGGGTGCATGCTGTCAGCCACCTGGCCGATCTCATCGCGGCGTACTCGGGCGGGTCCGAGACGTTGGGCCTCGGCGTTCCGGACTCCGCCATCGCGCCGGCCCTGGCCCGGGCGGATCCGCTGGACCTTGCCGACGTCGTCGGTCAGGACGAGGCCAGGACAGCGCTCGAGCTGGCTGCTGCCGGGGGTCACCACCTGTTCCTGCTCGGCCCGCCCGGCTCGGGGAAGACGATGCTCGCCGAACGCCTCGTCTCGATCCTGCCTCGGCTCAGCCGCGAGCAGTCGATCGACGTGCTGGCGGTCCGCTCGCTCCTGGGCGTGACGGCCGCCGAGCTCGACGTCGAGGGGCTGCCACCGTTCGTCGCCCCGCACCACAGCGCGACCCAGGCAGCCATCATCGGTGGCGGCAGCAGTGCCGTGCGGCCCGGGGCGATCTCGCAGGCCCACCACGGTGTGCTGTTCCTCGACGAGGCTCCCGAGTTCAAGACCCAGGCACTTCAAGCCCTGCGCCAGCCGTTGGAGTCCGGCCACGTCATGGTCTCGAGGGCGCGGGCCACGGTGCGGTTCCCTGCACGGTTCCTGCTGGTCATGGCGGCAAACCCGTGCCCCTGTGGGCTGGGCTTCGGCAAGGGCATCGGCTGCGCGTGCTCCCCCATGGCCAAGCGCGGCTACATCGGCCGACTCTCGGGGCCGCTGCTCGACCGGGTCGACCTGCAGGTGCACGTGCCCGCGGTGACCCGCGCCTCTCTCGCAGGTCTGACCGGAGAGAGCAGCGCCGTCGTGGCCGCGCGGGTCCGGGAGGCCAGGGAGGCGCAGGCGCAGCGATGGGACTCGACCTCGTGGCGCGTCAACAGCGAGGTCCCGGGGTCCGAGCTGCGGCGTGGACGGTGGCGGCTGCCGAAGTCGACCACGGTCGACATCGACCGGGCCCTCGACCGCGCTCAGCTCACCCTGAGGGGCTACGACAGGGTGCTGCGGGTCGGGTGGACCGTCGCCGACCTCGGCGGGCGCAGCACCCCGGTGCGAGACGACCTCGGCGCCGCCCTGGCCCTGCGCAACCAGGGGCCGGTGGCAGCGTGACGGCGCCACGGGCGTTTCGGGGAGAACGTGGGGCACGGGTGGCCTGGGCGCGGCTGGTCGAACCGGGCGACGCCGACGTGGCGGCCCGGATCGCGGCGGCCGGGGCGGAGGAGGCCTGGCACACCGTGGCCCCGGGCACGACCGTCGGCGCGAGGATGGCGGAGCGGCTACCCGGGTTGGATGTCGAGCGGGACTTCCAGATCGCTCAGCGGCTGGGCGCCCGCATCATCATCCCGGGCGACGACGAGTGGCCGCACGGCTTCGACGACCTGGCCGCGCCCCCGCTCTGCCTGTGGCTGCAGGGACCCGCCGACCTCGCGGAGGTGGCGGCCCGCAGCGTCTCGATCGTGGGCGCGCGCGCCGCCACCGGTTACGGCGTCCATGTGGCCAAGGACCTCGCCGCCGGCCTGGCCGAACGCGACTTCGCAGTCGTGTCCGGTGCGGCGTACGGCATCGACGGTGCCGCGCACGAGGGCGCCCTCGCGGTGGACGGCGTGACCATCGCGTTCGTGGCCGGAGGCATCGAACGGCCCTATCCCAGTGGCCATGCCGGGCTCCTGGACCGCATCCGTTCGGCAGGTCTCGTGGTCAGTGAGGTGCCACCGGGATCCGCCCCCACCAAATGGCGCTTCCTCAGCCGCAACCGGCTCATCGCCACGGTCAGCCAGGGCACGGTCGTCGTCGAGGCAGGCCTGCGCAGCGGCTCCCGCAACACCGCGCGGCTGGCGGGTGAGCACCTGAGGGTGGTCTGCGCCGTACCGGGACCGGTTTCCTCGGCGGTGTCGGCCGGCTGCCACGAGCTGGTCCGTGACGGGGCCACCCTGGTCACCGATGCCGCCGAGGTCGCCGAGGAGGTGGGTCCGATCGGGGAGCTGGCACCGCGCAAGCACGGGCCCTCAGAGCGCGACGACGACCTGTCGCTCACCCACCAGGCTGTCCTGGCGGCTCTGCCGACTCGCAACGCCGTCACGACCGAGGACCTGGCTCGCAGGTGCGGGCTCGCAGCCCACGAGGTCCGCAGCGCGTTGGGCGCCCTCGACGTCGCTGGTCTCGCGATCCGCGAGGGGAGTGGTTGGCGCAAACCCGCAGTGCCGCGCTGAGCTGCGGGGTGGCGGCTTGTGCCGCGTCGCTGCGTTTGCGACGGTGACGGCGTGAGTCAGTCCATGGCGCAGACGCTGGCTGCGTTCGAGCGCCACCTGCGCAGCGAGCGAGGCCGGTCGGAGCACACCACTCGGGCCTACCTCGGCGACCTGCGGGGTCTGGTGGAGTTCCTGGACGCCGAGTGCGGGATCACAGACCTCGCCGATGTGGGGCTGCGTGACCTGCGAGGCTGGCTGGCGGCCCAGGCGGAGTCGGGGGCGGCTCGCTCGACGATCGCGCGGCGGTCAGCCGCAGCCCGGACCTTCCTCGGCTGGGCCACGCGCACCGGGCGGGTCGAGCACGATCCCTCCTTGCGGCTGGCCGCGCCGAAACGCGGTGGCCACCTCCCCGAGGTGCTGCGGCAGTCTGACGCCACGGCTCTGATGGACGTCGCGGCGGTGGCCAGCGACGACCAGGACTCGATGCACCTGCGCGACCGGGCTGCCTTGGAGCTTCTCTACGCCAGCGGGATCCGCGTCGGCGAGCTCACTGCCCTCGACATCGACGACCTCGATCTCGACCGCGGTGTGGTGCGCGTGATGGGCAAGGGGGGCAAGGAGCGGACGGTGCCCTTCGGGGCCCCGGCGCGCGACGCCGTTCAGGCCTGGCTCACCCTCGGACGACCCCAGGTCGCCGTGGACGGCAGTGGCCCGGCGCTGCTTCTGGGGCGTCGGGGTCGTCGGGCCGACCCGCGACAGATCAGGGCAGCGGTGCACTCCCTGCTCGAACACGTCCCGAACGCACCGGACCTCGGCCCGCACGGGCTGCGCCACAGCGCGGCCACCCACCTGCTCGAAGGGGGAGCCGACCTGCGGCTCGTCCAGGAACTGCTCGGCCACGCGTCGCTGGCGACCACCCAGATCTACACCCATGTCTCCGTCGACCGGCTCAAGCAGTCCTACCGGCAGGCGCACCCGCGTGCGTGACGACCGATTCGAGCTCTCGGCAGTCGCGACCCGGGCGCGCCGTGGTCTGCGAGCCAGTCGGAAGGGGGAAGATGGATGCCACAGTCGTCGCTCGGACCCCACGGGGTCCGCGTCTCTCGAGAGGAGCAGTGCCAGCGCGTGAGTGAGGACTCGCGGATGACCCGCACGCCGCCTCGGCACCGCCGCCGCCCCAGCCGGCAGGTGCGGCTCCGCCGCACCATCGCAGTCACGGTCATCCTCCTTCTCGTGGCCGTGGTGACCGTGCGACTCACCACCAGGGGCGACACGGCTCCGGTCGGTGCAGCTGCCTCACGGGTCACCACTCCAGCGAAACCCTCCGCGACGGCCACCCGGACGACCAACAACGAGGACGGCTCGGCGGCGACCGAGACGACCGCGGCGGGTGCCACCGAGGTCCCGCAGGAGGGCACCGGCAAGCTCACGGTCGTCTCGGTGCCGCGGGCTCCGGTGGCGACCTCCGGGCGGACCGTCAGGTACACGGTGGAGATCGAGGGTGGGCTCGGTGTCGACCCGGCGCAGGTGGGGACGACGATCCAGTCCGTGCTGCTCGACCCCAAGGGGTGGCAGAAGGTCGACGGTGTCCGCTTCGTCAACGTCACCCCGCAGCAGGAGGCCAAGGGCGCCCACGTGGACGTTCGGGTCACGCTGGCCAGCCCTGGCCTGACCGACAGGTTGTGTGCCCCGATGCGGACCCTGTCCCAGGTGTCGTGCTGGAACGGCGAGCGGTCGGTGCTCAACTTCCGCCGGTGGGCCCTGGGCGACGACAGCTACGGCGCCGACGTGGCGCTCTACCGCGTGTACCAGGTGAACCACGAGGTCGGTCACGGCCTCGGTCACCAGCACCGGACCTGCCCCGGCAAGGGCAAGCGCGCCCCCGTGATGGTCCAGCAGACCCTCGACCTCGGTGGGTGCAGACCCTGGCCCTACCCCTCGGGCGCCTGACCCGCCAACCACGGGCTTCGGCACACGTGGTCCGGAGGGAGTCGGTCCGCGGGCACTGGGACCAGAGGCACTGGGGTCAGGGGCAATCGATCCGGAGCCGGCAGCGGCAACACCTATGGGGCCAGCGGCAGCAGGCGCACTCGCCGGCCGCCCTCCAGGAAGGTCAGGGGGTCGAGGTAGACGTCGCCCCGGATCGCCCCCAGGTGCAGGCACACGGCGGCGCCGCAGTGCGACCCGTGCTCGTCCAGCCGCCCCAGCACAGCTCCCCGCGCCACGGCCGAACCCGCGACCACCGCCGACTCCACCGGCTCGTAGGTCGAACGGATCCCGGAGGCGTGCAGGACGCTGACGGTGCCACGACCCGCGATGCTGCCCACGTGGGTCACCGTGCCCGCCTCGACGGCATGGACCTCCTGCTGCGCCGCCCCGGTGAGATCCGCGCCGCGGTGCCCGGCGCCGTACGTCGTGGCCGGTCGCACGAAGGGCCGGACCAGGGCGGGCTGCGGCTGCAGCGGCCAGGCCCAGCGGCCGCGCAGGGCGGGGGACGGGGCGCGGCTCGAGTCGCGCGGGACCGCTGCGGCCAGCTGGTTCCACGATGGCGCACTGGTCGACGCGGAGGAGGACGGGAGGCCAGGGTGCTCCCGCCCGGTCGGAACCGCCGACAGGGTGGTGCCGGCGAGGACCAACGCAGCGACGGGCAGGAGCGACACGGCTGCTGGATGCATCGGCTCAGGATCGCGGTCCGCTCCTGCGGGCGCCCGGCAGGGGACGGCGACCTGTGGACGGCGCGGTCCTTCACGTGGGCGGTGTGGATGTCGGGCAGCGATACCGCCCGGCTGTCGACCTACAGCCGGCTCAGCCGTTCCACCGCCTCGTGGAGCACCTCGTCCCGTTTGCAGAACGCGAACCGCACCAGGGTCCGGGCGGCCGCGACGTCGTCGTGGAACACCGACACCGGCACGCCCACGACGCCTGCCCGTGCGGGCAGCTCCCGGCAGAACGCGAGGGCGTCTGTTGCGCCCAGGGGAGCTGCGTCGGCGACGACGAAGTAGGTCCCGCCGGGCACCGACACCTCCAGCCCCGCCGACCGGAGCCCTGCGACGAGCAGGTCTCGTTTGGCTTCCAGCGAGCGCGCCAGCCCGGCATACACCTCGTCGTCCAGGGCGAGGGCCAGGGCGACGGCCGGCTGGAAGGGGCCGGACCCCACGAACGTGAGGAACTGCTTGACCGCGCGCACGGCGGCCACCGCGGCTGCGGGCCCCGACACCCAGCCGACCTTCCACCCGGTGGCGGAGAAGGTCTTGCCGGCGGACGAGATCGTCAGGGTCCGCTCCCACATCTCGGGCAGGGTCGCGACAGGCAGGTGCACGGCATCGCCGAAGACCAGGTGCTCGTAGACCTCGTCGGTCACCACCCACGCGTCGAACTCCCTTGCGAGAGAACAGATCAGCTCGAGCTCGGCTCGGCTGAAGACCTTGCCCGTGGGGTTGTGGGGCGTGTTGAGCAGCACCAGCCGGGTGCGTGACGAGAAGGCGGCCCGCAGCGACTCCTCGTCCACCGCGAAGTCCGGGAAGCGCAGCACCGACGTGCGACGCACCGCGCCCGCCAAGGCGATCGACGCGGCATACGAGTCGTAGTAGGGCTCGAAGGTGACGACCTCGTCGCCCGGCTCGCAGAAGGCGAGGATGGTCGCGGCGATGGCTTCGGTGGCGCCGACGGTGACGAGCACCTCGGACTTCGGGTCGACGCCGAGGCCGTAGAAGCGCGCCTGGTGGGCCGCGACGGCATCGAGCAGCTCGGGGACACCGGGGCCAGGCGGGTACTGGTTGCGCCCGCCGTCGATGGCCGCCTTGGCCGCGTCGAGCATTGCCTGGGGCCCGTCGGTGTCGGGGAAGCCCTGGCCGAGGTTGACGGCGCCGTGCTCGGTGGCCAGAGCCGTCATCTCAGCGAAGATCGTGGTGCCGAACGGGGCCAGTGCGGGTTTGCCGGGTGGACGGGCCATGCGCCTGAGGGTATGCCGCGTGACGACCGTGGAGCGGAACCTATCCCTCGGCGCGTGGCGGGCGGGCCCGCGCTTCGTCCTCGTCGGCGTGCGCCTCGTCGGCGTGCGCCTCGTCGGCGTGCGCGATGTGTCCGAGCTGACGCCACACGAGCACCAGGGTCACGCCGGAGCCGATGAAGGCGAACCAGAACGGGGCCGCGGCGCCGAAGTGGCGAGCGAGGAGGCCCCCGAGGAACTGGCCCACGAGCAGCCCGACGATCAGCCCCACCCAGTAGACGCTCCCGACCCGGCCCTGGAACTCGTTCGGCGTGCCTCGCTGGCGGACGGCCGAGGAGAGGGAGCCCCACACGAACGCGTACCCGCCGAACACCACCATGATCCCCATGGCGACCCAGGGCACCGTGGTCAGCGCGAGGGCGAGGTGGGTGAGCACCTCGAGGACCAGACAGATCTTCATGAGGCGGGCCAGCGGCACGCGTCGTTCGAGCCGGTCGTAGAGCAGCACCGAGGTCACGCCGCCCACCGCCGAGGCCGTCGTGAGGAGGCCGAACCCCACCGCGCCGACACCCAGGCGCTCCTGCGCCCAGTAGACGAGGACGCCCCAAGGGGCGCCCCAGGTGATGTTGAAGATGAAGATGACGAGGGTGAGGGTGCGGATCGGCGCGTTGCCGGCGATCCAGCGCAGCCCGTCCAGGATGTCGTGGCCGATGTGTTGCTCCGGACGCTCGCGGGTGTCCTCGCGTGGCAGGCGCACCTTCGCGAACAGCACGGCCGACAGCAGCAGGGCGCTGCCCTGCACCCCGAACGGGACGGCGGACCCCAGGGCGAACAGGCTCGCGCCGACCGCCGGACCGATGAACTGGTTGGCCACGAGGAACCCGGACATCTGCCGGGCGTTGCCGACGCCGAGGTCGGCCTTGGGCACGATCATCGGTAGGACGGCCCGCCAGCCGGTGTCGGCGAAGAGCTCCGCCACACCCACCGCGAACAGGGTCACGAGGAGCAGGGCGATCGAGACCGTGCCCGTGGCGATGGTCACGACCAGGATCGCCAGCACGACCACCCGCACGAGGTTGCCCGTGAGCACGAGCCAGCGGCGATCGACGCGGTCGGCGACGGCGCCGGCATACAGGCCGAGCAGCAGCGTGGGCAGGTTCTGGACCATCGCCGCCGCGGCGATGAGGGCGGGGTCGCGCGTCAGCGAGGCGACGAGCAGGGGACCGGCGGCCAGCGCGATCCCGTCGCCGAGCTGGCCTGTCCAGGAGGACGCCAGGTTCCAGCGGAACGGCACGCCCATGCGTGCAGGTGCGACCCGTTCGCCGAGTCGGGACAGGAGGCTGGTCACAAGAGGGCGAGCCTACCGGCGTCCGTGCGAGAGGTCGTCCGGGTTCTCGGGGGGCTCGAGGGGGCCGGGGAGGGGCACGGGAGGGTCACGTCAGAGGCGCTGGCGATTTCTCGATCACGCCCGTGAGCACGTACGATGGTCGGCGGTCCACGTGTGTTCACACACGCAGACCTACTTCGCGCGTCTTCCGCCCGCTGACTCGGCTCGCCGACGAAACGGGGGCGCACCACAGCAGTCCGGTGAGTATGCCGGTGGGGTGCGTTGCAGGCGCCAGGCAGGTAGTCGCACCCATGCGGCCTACCGACGCAACTGACAACGACACAAGGAGACACGGCATGGCCGTCGTTACCATGCGCCAGCTCCTCGAGAGCGGCGTCCACTTCGGGCACCAGACCCGTCGCTGGAACCCCAAGATGAAGCGCTTCATCATGACCGAGCGCAACGGCATCTACATCATCGACCTGCAGCAGTCGTTGACCTACATCAACAACGCCTTCGAGTTCGTCAAGGAGACGGTCGCCCACGGCGGTTCCATCCTCTTCGTCGGCACGAAGAAGCAGGCCCAGGAGCCCATCGCCGAGCAGGCGACCCGGGTCGGGATGCCCTACGTCAACCACCGTTGGCTCGGTGGCATGCTCACCAACTTCAACACGATCTCCAAGCGCCTCACGCGCCTCAAGGAGCTCGAGGAGCTCGACTACGACAACGTCGCAGGGTCGGGCTACACCAAGAAGGAACTCCTGATCTTCAAGCGGGAGAAGGACAAGCTCGAGAAGACCCTCGGCGGCATCCGCAACATGGCCAAGGTCCCCTCGGCCGTGTGGATCGTGGACACCAAGAAGGAGCACCTCGCCGTCTTCGAGGCGCGCAAGCTCGGCCTGCCGGTCATTGCCATCCTCGACACCAACTGCGACCCCGACGAGGTCGACTACAAGATCCCCGGCAACGACGACGCCATTCGCTCCGTCACCCTGCTGACCCGCGTCATCGCCGACGCCGTGGCCGAGGGCCTCATCGCCCGCAGCTCCGGCAAGTCCGGTGAGCAGGCCGAGGGTGTCGTCGCCGGTGACGAGCCGATGGCCGAGTGGGAGCGCGAGCTGCTCGGTGGCGACGCCGCCGAGACCGCCGAGGCTGCCGCCCCGGAGGCCGGCGCTACCGCTGCCGCCGACGCGACCGAGGCTGCCCCTGTCGAGGCTGCCCCTGTCGAGGTTGCCCCCGTCGAGGCTGCTGCTCCCGTCGAGGCGCCCGTCGCCGAGGCCACCGAGGCGCCCGTCGCCGAGGAGACCGCCGCCCCTGAGGCTGCGGCCGCCACCGAGGAGACCGCCGCCCCCGAGGCGCCGGCCGCCGAGGAGACCGCTGCTGCCGAGGCCAAGGCCTGAGCCCACCCCTTCCGCAGCCCTGCCTGACGGCATGGGCACCTTGTTAGAAATGAGCTGAGAAACATCTATGGCGAACTACACCGCCGCTGACATCAAGGCCCTGCGCGGGTCCACAGGCGCTGGCATGCTCGACGTCAAGAAGGCGCTCGACGAGGCCGACGGCGACCGTGACAAGGCCACCGAGATCCTTCGCGTGAAGGGCCTCAAGGGCGTCACCAAGCGCGAGGGACGCACCACGTCCAACGGACTGGTCGCTGCCCAGTCCGGTGACGGCGTGGGCACTCTCGTCGAGGTCCTGTGCGAGACCGACTTCGTGGCCAAGAGCGAGAAGTTCATCGCCCTGGCTGCCCAGGTCCTCGCCCAGAGCGTCGCCTCCGGCGCCGCTGACGCGGACGCGCTGCTCAAGAGCTCGCTCGAGGACGGTTCCACCGTCCAGGAGCTGCTCGACAACGCCAACGCAACCATCGGCGAGAAGATCGAGGTCAAGCGCGTCTCCCGCGTCGAGGCCCCGGTCGTCGTGTCCTACCTGCACAAGACCAGCCCCGACCTGCCCGCCCAGATCGGTGTGCTCGTCGGCGCCGAGGGTGGCGACGAGCAGATCGCTCGCGACGTGGCCATGCACATCGCGGCGTTCAGCCCGACCGTGCTGACTCGTGACGAGGTCGACCCGGTCACCGTCGAGCAGGAGCGTCGCGTCGCCGAGGCCACGGCCAAGGAGGAGGGCAAGCCCGAGGCTGCCCTGCCCAAGATCGTCGAGGGTCGCGTCAACGGCTTCTTCAAGGAGAACGTCCTGCTCGAGCAGCCGTTCGCCAAGGACGCCAAGAAGACCGTCGAGAAGGTCCTCGCGGAGGCCGGCACGAAGGTCACCTCCTTCGTCCGCTACCGCGTCGGCGGCTGACCCGCTCAGCCACGATCCGGCACCAGACGACGAGGCCCCCCACCGGATGGTGGGGGGCCTCGTCGCGTCGTTGGGGTATGCCGGGTAGCCGGCCGCGACGTCAGCCTGCCGCCTTCTTGACGAGGGCCGCGATCTGCTTCTCGAGGGCCGGCGTCAGCCGCGTGAGGGCGTAGCCGATGGGCCACATGTCGCCGTCGTCCAGCTTGGCGCTGTCGTTGAACTCGAACGTGGCGTAGCGCGCCTTGAACTTGCTGGCGGGCTTGAAGAACGCCACCGCCTTGCCGTCTCGTTTGTACGCGGGCATGCCGTACCAGGTCGAGGGCTCGAGGTCCGGAGCGGCGTTGGTGATGATCTCGTGCAGGCGCTCGGCCAGCTCGCGGTCCTCCGGGGGCATCTCGGCGATCTTGTCGAGCAGGTCCTGCTCGCCGACGGCGCCTTTGGCTTCCTTGGCGCGTTCCTTCATCGCGGCGCGTTCGTCGGCGGTGAACCCGCTCTTGCTGCCGGCGGTCTTCGGCGCGGCCTTCGTGGTGGTCTTCTTCGCGGTGGCCGTCTTGTCGGTGGCCTTCGTCGTGGTCGCCATGGTGTCTCCCCGAGGTCGTGGTGGGCTGTCGAGACCATTCTCCGAGAAGGGGCCGCTGCAGCGCTTCTCGAAAACTGACCACTTCTGCCGCATACTCACGCCATGGGGAGACGAACGAAGCACACGCCGCGTCGTCAGGTGGAGCACGAGCTGCCGGACTTCACCCACCTGCCCGAACGGGTGGCCCCCGAGGACCTGACGACCACGCACGACGTCGACCCCGGGCCGGACCCACGCGGTGGACGCGACACGGACACCGAGTTCATGCTGCGGAACGCGGGGATCTGACCCGGGGATCTGACGCGGGGATCTGACGCGGGGGTCTGACCCGGGAACCTGACCCGGGAACGCGGACCGATGACCGCTCGACGGGTCGGTCAGAAGATGTGGACGCGCTCCTCCGGAGCCAGCCACATGCCGTCGCCCTCGGTCACCCCGAACGCCTCGTGGAACTCGTCGCAGTTGCGGACGGCGTTCGCCCGCACCTCAGTGGGGGAGTGCGGGTCGATCGCGAGCAGCCGCTTGGCCTCCTCGGTGCGCGCCTTGCCGGACCAGACCTGCGCCCACCCGAGGAAGAACCGCTGCGGCCCGGTGTAGCCGTCGAGCTCGGGTGCGTCCTGGCCCTGCGTCGCGATGCGGTAGGCGGAGTAGCCGATGGCCAGCCCGCCGAGGTCGCCGATGTTCTCGCCCACCGTGAGGGCGCCGTTGACCTTCTCGTCGGGGGCAGCCAGCGGGGAGAGCGTGCTGAACTGGGCGATGAGGGCCTGGGTGCGCTCGTCGAAGCGGGACCGGTCCTCCTCGGTCCACCAGTCGCGCAGGGCCCCGGTGGCGTCGTACCGCGACCCCTGGTCGTCGAAGCCGTGCCCGATCTCGTGACCGATGACGGCACCGATCCCGCCGTAGTTGACGGCGTCGTCGGCGTCCATGTCGAAGAACGGCGGCTGAAGGATGCCGGCCGGGAAGACGATCTCGTTCATCAGCGGGTGGTAGTAGGCGTTGACGGTCTGCGGCAGCATCAGCCACTCGTCGCGGTCGATCGGGCCCCCGAGCTTGTCCAGCTGGCGCTGGAGCTCGAACTCGTTGGCTCGGCGCACGTTGCCCACGAGGTCGTCGTCGATCGTCAGCGAGGAGTAGTCGCGCCAGCGGTCGGGGTAGCCGACCTTGGGCGTGAACGAGGCGAGCTTGGCCAGGGCCTGCTCTCGGGTCTGGGGGCCCATCCAGTCGAGCCCCTCGAAGGACTGCCTGAACGCCTCGACGAGGTTGCCGACGAGCTCGAGCATCCCCTTCTTGGCCTCGGGAGGGAAGAACTCCGCGGCATACAGCTGGCCGACCGCCTCGCCGATCGCCCCCTCGACGAGGGAGACGCCGCGCTTCCAGCGCTCGCGGTTCTCCGGGAGGCCCGAGATGACCCGTCCGGTGAAGTCGAACTCGGCGTCGACCAGCTCCTTGCCCAGCAGCGGCGCCGCCGAGGCGACGACGTGGAAGGCCAACCAGTACTTGAAGTCGTCGAGGGCGACTTCGTCGAGCGCGACGGACAGGCCCTCGAGGTAGGACGGCTGACCCACGACGACGTGCTCGAACGCCTCGCGTGCCTCGAGCCCGCCGACGAAGTCACCCCACAGGACGTTGGGGGCCAGGCCCTCGAGGGCCGCGAAGGCGTAGGGGTTGTAGCTCTTCACCGCGTCGCGGGTGGCGACGTTGTCCCAGTGGTGGCCGGCCAGCCGCGTCTCCAGGGCCACCACGCGGGCGGCCGGCGAGCCGTCGTCCGTCGAGCCGTCGCCGATGCCGGCGAATCCGAGCATCCGGGCCACGTGCGGCAGGTATGCCGTGAGGATGGCCGCGTGCCGCTCCTCGCGGTAGTAGGACTCGTCGGGCAGGCCCAGGCCGCCCTGACCGAGGTAGAGGACGTATTCCTCCGGGTTCTTGGCGTCGGGGGCGACGCCGAAGTCGAACAGGCCCGGTCCACCCTGGCGCTGCAGGCGACCGAGGGCCCGGAACAGGTCGTCGGTCCCGCTGATCGCCGCGATGTCGGCAAGGTCCTTCTCGATCGGGGTCAGCCCCAGTGTCTCGGCTCGGGCCTCGTCCATGAACGAGCGGTAGAGGTCGCCGACCTTGCGGGTGGGCGAGTCGGGAGCGGCGCTGTGGTCCGCCGCGGCCCGCTCGATGATCGTGCGCACCCGCTCGTCGGACTGCTCGCGCAGCATGTCGAAGGTCCCGTAGCGGCCCCGGTCGCCGGGGATCTCGGTCGTGCGGACCCAGGTGCCGTTCGCGTGGCCGAACAGGTCGTCCTGCGGGCGAACCGTCTCGTCGCGATGCCCCGGAAGGATGCCTGACCTCATGCGCTTGTCTCCTTTGGTGCATCGATGGACAGTGGTGTGGCCCGTGGTCCGTGGTCCGTGGAGTGCGGACCACGTGATGGTGACACCCTGCCACGCAGGGCTGACGGTGGTGCAACCGACACCATGCCGCTCCCGGGAGTGTGGAAGGATTCGGTGACCGCCCGCACATCTTCAGGAGGATCCCTCGTGACTGCTGTCCCCGAGCAGACCGCCCCAGCCGGATCGTCCGCCCCTGGATCGTCGGCACCGCATCGCCGGGTCCTGCTCAAGCTGTCCGGCGAGGTCTTCGGTGGTGGTCGCGTCGGACTGGCACCCGAGGTCGTGCGGGGCATCGCCCAGCAGATCGCCCAGTCGGTCAACGAGGGCATCCAGGTGGCCGTCGTGATCGGTGGTGGCAACTTCTTCCGGGGCTCAGAGCTCCAGCAGCAGGGGATGGACCGGACGCGTGCCGACTACATGGGCATGCTCGGCACCGTGATGAACTGCCTCGCCCTGCAGGACTTCCTCGAGAAGGAAGGCATCGAGACCCGCGTCCAGACCGCGATCGCGATGGGCCAGGTCGCCGAGCCATACATCCCTCGTCGCGCCATCCGCCACCTCGAGAAGGGCCGCGTGGTCATCTTCGGCGCGGGCGCGGGCATGCCGTTCTTCTCCACCGACACGGTGTCCGCCCAGCGGGCCCTGGAGATCAAGTGCGACGCGGTCCTGATGAGCAAGAACGGCGTGGACGGCGTCTACGACTCCGACCCGCGCACCAACCCGGAGGCCCGCAAGCTCGACGAGATCAGCTACCAGGAAGCCCTCCAACAGGGACTGCGCGTGGTCGACGCGGCGGCGTTCAGCCTGTGCATGGAGAACAAGCTGCCGATGGTCGTGTTCGGCATGGAAGGCGAGGGCAACGTGGTGCGGGCGTTGCGCGGTGAGAAGATCGGCACGCTGGTCACGCCGGGCTGAGTCGGCACCTCACTGACCCACCCACCAGACTGACCACACCACGACTGGCGTGGCCCCGACAGGGGAGCGCCCGAGAAGGAGCAGGACATGATTGAAGAGACTCTCCTCGAGGCCGAAGAGAAGATGGAAAAGGCCGTCGAGGTCGCCAAGGAGGACTTCGCGGGAATCCGCACGGGCCGGGCGACCCCGGGCATGTTCAACAAGCTCACCGTCGACTACTACGGCGCTCCGACCCCGCTGCAGCAGCTGGCGTCGTTCCAGACGCCGGAGGCACGCACCATCCTGATCACGCCGTTCGACAAGTCGGCGACGCACGAGATCGAGAAGACGCTGCGCGACTCCGACCTGGGTGTGAACCCCAGCAACGACGGCAATGTCATTCGCTGCGTGCTGCCGATGCTCACCGAGGAACGTCGCAAGGACTACGTCAAGCTCGCTCGGCACAAGGGCGAGGACGCCAAGGTGTCGATCCGCAACGTCCGCCGCAAGGCCAAGGACGAGCTGGACAAGCTGGTCAAGGACGGCGACGTGGGCGAGGACGACGGCAGCCGCGCCGAGAAGGAGCTGGACGCGAGCACCAAGAAGTACGTCGAGCTCATCGACGAGCTGCTGAAGGGCAAGGAGACCGAGCTGCGCGAGGTCTGAGCGCTCGTCCTCAACCTCAGCCAGCGCTGGTCATGAACATGTCCCAGTCCCGTCGCGACCGTCGCGCGGCCTCTGCCGCCGCGGGCTCTGGCGTGCCCGGAGGGTCGACCTCGCCGGACACCTCCCGAGACGGTGCGGCTCCCGACGAGTCCGTCCCCGCGTCGGCCCGGGGCGGTCGGCCGTCGAGGGCGGGGCGCAACCTGCCCGCAGCGATCGGGGTCGGCCTCGGCCTGGGTGCACTCATCATCGGCTCGCTGGCCCTGCGCAAGGAGCTGATGCTCGGGATCATCGTCGTGGCCATCGTCGTCGGCGTGTGGGAGCTACGTCGCGCGCTGGCCCAGGTGTCCATCAACGTGCCCCTGGTCCCCAGTGTGGTCGGCAGCGTCAGCATGCTCGTCTCGGCCTACGTCGGCGGCGGGGAGGCCCTGGTCGTGACCGTCGGCCTGACCTGTGTCGGCATCCTGTTGTGGCGCATCGCCGACGGCGTGCTCGACGCAGTGCGCGACATCGCCGGGGGATTCTTCGTCGCGGTCTACCCCTCCTTCCTCGCGGGCTTCGCCGCCCTCATGCTGGCCACGCCGCACGACGGCGCCCGCCGGGTCTTCATCTTCCTCCTCGTCGCGGTGCTCAGCGACGTGGGCGGCTACGCCGCCGGGGTCCTGTTCGGCAAGCACCCCATGGCGCCGTCGGTCAGCCCCAAGAAGTCCTGGGAGGGCTTCGCCGGCTCGATGGTCGCGTGCGTCGTCGGCGGTGCGATCGCGGTCGTGCTGACCCTCGACGGGCCGTGGTGGGGTGGCGCGCTGCTGGGAGCGAGTGCAGCGGTGGCTGCCACCGTGGGTGACCTCACCGAGTCCACGATCAAGCGCGACCTGGGCATCAAGGACATGGGCACGCTGCTGCCCGGGCACGGCGGGATCATGGACCGGCTCGACTCCGTGCTGCTCGTCGCGCCGCTGGCCTGGGCCCTGCTCGCCTGGGTCGTCCCACCCGCCTGACACCACGGCATACCCGCGCACCTGCGAGACTGGGGGCACCATGACCACGGACCTCCCCGAGCCCACCAGCGAGCGCCCCCAACCTGGCCAGCTGACCTTCACCGCCCCTCGTCGGGGCAAGCCACCACGGCATCTGGCCGACCTGTCTCCGGCTGAGCGCAAGGAGGCCGTCGAGGCGCTGGGGCACAAGGGCTTCCGGGCCAAGCAGCTGTCGACGCACTACTTCGAACGGCTGGTCGCCTCGCCCGAGGAGATGACCGACCTGCCCAAGGCGATCCGCGACGAGCTCGTGGCCGACCTGCTGCCGACCTTGCTCACCCCCCTCGTGCAGCGCACGGCCGACGACGGCATGACGATCAAGAACGCCTGGAAGCTGCACGACGGTGCCATCGTCGAGTCGGTGCTGATGCGCTATCCCAAGCGCGTCACCATCTGCATCTCGAGCCAGGCCGGCTGCGGCATGAACTGTCCCTTCTGCGCGACCGGACAGGCCGGGCTCACCCGGAACATGAGTGCGGCCGAGATCGTCGAGCAGGTCGTGGCCGGTGCGCGGCTGCTGCGCAGTGGCGAGCTCGCGCAGGGCGCGGGCGGCGCCGGAGCGCGCAGCCAGCGCACTGTCGGGAATGCCGAACACCAGGCCGAGCTGGGCGACGAGGACGGCACCGAGGACGGCGACGAGCGTCCCGTCGAGGCGACGGGCCCCACCCGCATCTCGAACGTCGTGTTCATGGGCATGGGCGAGGCGCTGGCCAACTACAAGGCCGCGATCGGCGCGATCCGGCGGCTGACCGACCCCGCGCCGGACGGCCTCGGGATGTCGGCGCGGGGCATCACCATGTCGACGGTCGGCCTCGTCCCGGCGATCGACAAGCTCGCCGCGGAGGGGATCCCGGTCACGCTGGCCCTCTCGCTGCACGCGCCTGACGACGAGCTGCGCAACGAGCTCGTGCCGATCAACACCCGGTGGAGCGTTGACGAGGCCCTCGACGCTGCCCACCGCTACTACGAGGTGACGGGGCGCCGGGTGAGCATCGAGTACGCGCTCATCAAGGACATCAACGACCACGCGTGGCGGGCCGACCTCCTCGGAAAGAAACTCAATGCGCGTGGCCGGGGCTGGGTGCACGTCAACCCGATCCCCCTCAACCCCACGCCGGGCTCGAAGTGGACGGCCTCCCGACCCGGGGTCGAGCAGCAGTTCGTCGAACGGCTGCGCGCCCACGGCATCCCGACGACGATCCGCGACACCCGGGGCCAGGACATCGACGGCGCCTGCGGCCAGCTCGCGGCCTCCACGGCCTAGCGATCACCAGACCAGCCTCGGGTGTGACGCTGTGGTGCTCGCCACACCCGCTGAGAGCGTCCGGTCACAGCGATCGAGCACCGGGCGGGGGCTGGTCTGCCTATGCTCGTGCGGTGATGCTGCGTGCGCCGATCCTGACGGCTGGGGCTTTCCTCCTGCTCCTCACTGGTTGCGCCGCCGGCGACCCCGAGCCTGGGGCCGCCCCGACGTCGCGCGCGACCCAGTCGACGCCAGCGGCTCCCGCGGGGACCTCGACACCGTCGTCCGGTCACCAGCACTCGGGCAGCACTGCACCGCCTGAGGCTGCATTGCGCACGGGGGAGCGCTTCGTCACCCTCCGAATGCCCACGGCATACACCCCCAAGGCGCCGGCCGCCCCGGGAACGGACGACTACCGCTGCTTCCTGCTCGACCCCCAGCTGACGGCCAAGTCGGTCGTGACCGGGATCAACGTGCTGCCGGGCAACCCCGATGTCGTGCACCACGTGATCCTGTTCCGGGTGCCGCCCGACAAGGTGGCCGCTGCGGAGGCGATGGATCGAAGCCAGACCGGCCAGGGCTGGACCTGCTTCGGTGGGACCGGCGTGGAGAGCCAGGGTGCCGGCCTCAACGGGGCGCCGTGGCTGGGTGCGTGGGCGCCCGGTGGTGGCGAGCGGGTCCTCGCCAAGGACCTCGGTATGCCGGTCGAAGCCGGCTCGCGCATCATCATGCAGGTCCACTACAACCTGCTCGCGGGACGGTCGCCCGACCTGAGCGCCGCCAAGCTGCGCGTGGCCGCCGACGACGGCTTGCGCCAGACCCTGCAGACGGTGCTGCTCCCCGCGCCGGTCGAGGTGCCGTGCCGGCCCGGGAAGAAGGGTCCGCTGTGCGACCGGGCAGCGGCGATGGCCGACGTGCAGCGTCGCTTCGGGGGCGCGAGCCGCGCGGGGGACGCGCTGCACCTGCTGTGCCCCGGCAACAAGGCCGGCCCGACGCAGACCTGCACCCGGACGGTGACCCAGGGGTCGACGATCCGGGCGGTCGCCGGGCACATGCACCTGCTCGGCACCAAGATCTCGATCACCGTCAACAAGGGGAAGGCCAACGAGCGCACCGTCCTCGACATCCCGATCTGGGACTTCGACGACCAGGGGAGCCGCCCGGTCAACCCGGCCGTCAGGATCAAGATCGGGGACACCCTCACGGTGTCGTGCACCCACGACCAGAGCCTGCGCGACAAGCTGCCGTCGTTCCAGGGCCAGCCGGAGCGCTACATCGTCTGGGGCGAGGGCACCACCGACGAGATGTGCCTCGGCATCGTGATGGTCACCCGCCCGTAGTCCTCCCGTCCGCCCCTAGGCTGGCCGCGTGAGCTCCACTCCTGCCGCACCTGCCGAGACGGGCCGAGAGTTCGTCCTGACCGTCTCGTGCGCAGATAGGCGCGGAATCGTGCACGCCGTCTCCGGGGTGATGCTGGACCTGTCGATGACCATCCTCGACAGCCAGCAGTTCGCCGACCTGAGGGCGGGGGAGTTCCACCTGCGGATGCACCTCTTGCGCGAGGGTTCTGCCCTGCCCGTGGAGGCGTTGGACGCCGCGATGGCAAGCGTCGCAACGGAGTTCGCGATGACGTATGCCGCGCACGACCTGTCTCGGCGACGCCGGGTGCTGGTCATGGTGAGCCAGCAGGGTCACTGCCTCAACGACCTGCTGTTCCGGGTCGAGAGCGGGTCGCTGCCGATCGAGGTGCCGGCCATCGTCTCCAACCACGAGGACTTCCGCGCGCTGGCGCAGTGGCACGGCATCCCCTACCACTACATTCCCGTCACTCGCGACACCAAGCCGGCGGCCGAGGCCGAGCTCCGGCGCCTCGTGGAGCACTACTCGGCCGACACGGTCGCCCTGGCGCGCTACATGCAGATCCTGTCGGGCGAGCTGTGCACCGACTTCCAGGGTCGCATCATCAACATCCACCACTCGCTGCTGCCGAGCTTCAAGGGGGCCAAGCCCTACACCCAGGCCCACGACCGCGGGGTCAAGGTCATCGGTGCGACGGCGCACTACGTCACCGCGGACCTCGACGAGGGCCCGATCATCGAGCAGGATTTCCGGCGCGTCGACCACCGGATGAGCCCGGCCGAGCTGGCGTCGGTGGGACAGGAGCTGGAAGCCATGGCGTTCGCGCGGGCGCTGCGCTGGCACGCCGAGCACCGCGTGGTGCTGCGCGGCCGTCGCACCATCGTCTTCGACTGAGCGCCCCGCCCTCCGAGCTCAGCTCAGCTCGGGGGGACGAGGGCTCGCAGTGCCGCTGTGGTCTGGGCTGAGGGGATGAATCCAGTGCGGTTCACTCCACGGACCCAGAGCTCGTCGAGGCACGCGGTGCTCAGCCTGCGCTCGTCACCGGCTTCCGTCACCCCCACGATGGAGTAGGTCCAGTGACCTTCGCCGCTGCAGCCCTCGTTGCCCCCGAAGAAACTGGGCCAGCGGGAGCTCACGTCCGCGTTGAGCTGGGCGAGGGTGTCGGAGGGGACGGGGATGGACCGGTAGCTCCGCGCGGTCAGGGGCTCCACCGGGCTCACCGGATCGCCGGATAGGAAGCTCGGTGCAAGGCAGAACGTCGCAGCCACGAATGGCGAGTGAAGCTCGTGTGTCAGGGAGCCAGGCTTGCGGGTCGTGAGCCAACTCTGTTCGCCGCGGCAGGCGTACTGCGGACGGCTGGCCGACCGCGCTCGCACGTCAGCCTCTTCCTCCGCGAGACCATTCAGGAAAGAGGCCAGCGCGCGGCTGCCATCGCAGGCGAGCTCGCGACTCCGGAAGGTGCGCAGCTGTCCGGTGCCCGACTCCACCGTGACGGTGAAGGCCGGGCCGGGGCGCCCTGTGCCACAGGGCCACTGGTCGCTTCGACCGAGGAGGTTCAGCATGCCCGTCTGCCGACCAGTGATCCGATCGGTTGGCAGTATCCAGCCGTTGTCCGTGCCGTTCGAGGTCTGGGTCCCCGCCGGGGTGGCGTCAGGGCACACCCAGGCGGCGCGCAAGCCAGCCAGGTCGGGACCGTTGACGCTGGCGATGGTGGTGACCCGCGCTTGGCGGGTGCAGTCAGCGGGCGTCAGGAAAGGCCCCGCGGGCACGACGCGGGTTGGCGGGTCGAACGAGCCCAGCAGCAGCCCGGCGGCGACCAGGATGGCGGCCGTTGCGCCGGCGACTCCGAGCTGGCGGGCCCGTCGGGCACGCGCGGCGTAGTGGCGTGCCCCGTCGGCCAGCCCGTCGGTGGCTGGTTGGGCCGGGGCGAGCTCGTGCAGGGCCTCACGGAGTCGGGTGTCGAGGTCGCTCATCGAAGTTCTCCCTCGGTCACGGCGAGTGCAGGACACTGGCGCAAGGTCGCCAGCGCCCGCGCGCTCTGGCTCTTGACGGTCCCGACGGTGCAGCCGAGCAGCTCCGCCGTCTGGACCTCTGTGCGGTCCTCGAAGTAGCGCAGCACGATGACGGCACGTTGCCCCTTCGGGAGGGAGGCGAGCGCCACCAGCAGGTCACGACGCTGGTCGGGGTCGACGCCCCTGGCGGGGAGCTCGGGCAGCTGCTCCGTCGGGTACTCGGCGTTCCACCGCCGACGCCACCAGGCGATGTAGGTGGTCAGCATGACCTTGCGGACGTACGCCTCCCGCGGACCGACCTCGATGGAGTCCCATCGGGGCCAGGTCTTCCCGAGAGCCGTCTGGACGAGGTCCTCGGCCCTCTGCCGGTCGCCGGTCAGGAGGAAGGCGGTGCGCAGGAGGGCTGGGCCACGCGCCGTGACGAAGGCGTCGAACCCCGCCGTGGTGGCGTGCTCGGCGGTGCCCACGACGGCCATGCCCCTCTCCTCTCGCTCCACCAGGAAGAGCGGCCGACCCACCCACAAGGTTGTCATCGGGAGCCAGGTCCACCAGCGCCATTCTCCTCGTCCGGCACGAAGTCGACACCGACAACCTTTTGCCGCCCCCAAGGCCTCGTGACGGATAGACGGAAGGGAGGAGCCATGTCGGCAACTCGAGTGCTCGGTGCCGTGTCGGGGGTGTTGCTGCTGGCAGTGGCCGGCTGCAGCGGGGAGGACTCGGCGGCGGCCACGTCGCCACCAGTCACGTCAGGCACCACCGCCACCAGGTCGACCCCGGCCGCGGCTCCCGTGCCGGCGGTGGGTGAGGAGTGGCTGGCCTACCAGGACAGCACATTCCGGATCCAGCTCGTGCGTCCGAACGGCTCGGACGAACATGCCCTCGACACCGTGAGCACCGGACCGGAGGACAACCCCGACTGGTCTCCCGACGGGACGCGCCTGACGTTCGTGGGCTCGGGCGACCAGGCGGGCAGCAACGCCGGGCTGTGGGTGATCGGCACCGACGGCAGCGGCCTGACGCGGGTCGTCAGCTGTGAGACGCCCTGCGAGTACCTCGACGACCCGGCGTGGTCACCCGACGGGTCGCAGATCGCCTACAGCCGCATGCAACCTCACGGTCAGACGGGCGGCACCCTGGAGACCGTGGAGGTGGGGACGGGCAGGACCAGGACGTTGCTCAGCGCGAAGGCGGGGGAGTTCTTCTCCGGCGTACGCTACGCGCCCTCGGGGAAGGCGCTCGTGGTCGAGTGGGTGCTCGCGACCCCCAAGGACCACGAGGACATCAAGGGGGTCACGCTGGCCCGCGTCGACCTCACGAAGACACCGCCAACGGTGAAGCGGCTGACCCCTCCTGCGGTGTTCGCGCAGACACCCGACTGGAGTCCCACCGGCGACCTCATCGTCTACGCCGCACTCCCGAAGGCCGGCTCCTCCGCCAACGACCTCTACCTCGTGCGACCTGACGGCGGCGCCCCCCGACGCCTGACGAACCTCGTGGCCGCAGGGAGCGGGGCCCTCTACCCCGACTTCACCGAGGACGGGTCCGCCGTGGTCTTCCTCGGCGCCGACGCGTCCGGAAAGCCGCGCTTCAGGGTCGTGGACCTGGCCACCGGCGCGGTGTCGCCGGCCCTCGGCGGCCTCGTCGCCGGGGTGCATCCACGATCCAGGCCCGTGCCGTGACCCGACCGTCACGAGCCGTGGTCGACCGCTCGCTGTACCGCCCTGAGGTAACCGAGCGCGGCGACGTGTTGAAGCCTGCGGGTCAGCGGACCGCCGAGACGCGTCAGCCAGCCGGCGGGTCGTGAGTAGGCGCGCACGACGGCGTACACGTCGGCGCCGCGGCGCTCCACGAGGAAGCCCTCCTCGCCGCTCTCGACGTGGCCCTCGAGGGTGCCGTAGCCGAACCCGGTGCGCTCCGGGCCCTCCTCGGCCCAGACGATGCGGCACGGCACGCCGACGACGAGGAGACGGCTCAGGATCTCCACGCCGACGGCAGCCCGCGGGGCCGTCGCCTGTGGCCGCAGCCCCAGTCCTCGCTGGGCCCCATAGGTCATCACGGACTCACTGGCCGATCGGTATGCCGCGTCGCCGGCTCCCAGCCGCCGCTCCACCGCGAGGTGGTGGTAGCCCTGGGGCAGCGGGCCGTCGAGCGTCAGGCCTCGCGGCTGGTAGGTGAACTGGCGTGCGGCCAGGTCAGCGAGCTTCACGGAGCCTCCTCGGTGCGCTCCGCGGTGGACGCGAGGACGATCTGGACGG
Source organism: Pedococcus sp. P2_D9 (assembly GCF_056404275.1). NCBI lineage: Bacteria > Bacillati > Actinomycetota > Actinomycetes > Micrococcales > Intrasporangiaceae > Pedococcus > Pedococcus sp. P2_D9. The sequence continues at coordinate 394,180 of NZ_JBFUEI010000004.1, read as the reverse complement.
CTTGCTCGGCGGTCTCGACCAGGTGGATCACCGAACCCATGCCGCGCTCCTGGCCCAGGGCCCGCACGGCGGCCCAGACCGGCACCGTCTCCGACCAGTACTCCTGGCCGACGAGGACGAGCGGCGCGAGCGGGGACTCTCCCGGCGCGTAGAAGAGAGGGGTGACCGCCTGGAAGATCTCCTGCACGGTGCCCGCCGCTCCCTCGAGGACGACCAACCCCGCGGTGGCCCGGGCGAGGAGGCCGTCCTCGCGGATCGCGTTGGAGAAGTACTTGCCGATGCCGTCACAGAAGACGTTCGGCGGCTCGTGGCCGTAGAACCACGTGGGGATGCCGAGGCTGCCCGCGTCGTCAGCGCGCGGCAGCTGCGCCCGCACCGCCAGGGCGGAGCTCACCCAGGCAGAGACCGACGGTCGGAACGACGGCACTGCCGCGAGCTGCTCGAGGGCAGCTGCGACCGAGGACTCGTCGCGGGCGAGGGCTCCGAGGTTGGCGGCCTCCATCGCACCGGGTCCGCCACCAGTGGCGACGACCAGTCCTCCCGCAGCGAGGGAACGCCCGAGTCCCGCCGCGGCGGCATACGCCGTGGTGCCACGCGCCAGTGCATGGCCACCCATGACACCGACGACGGGGCGCCCTGCGACGAACTCGTCGAGGGCATCCGTGATGGAGTCGTCGTGGATCGCCCGCAGGAGGGTGACGAAGGCGTCACGGTGCACCGCGCCGTCCCTCATCCATTGGTACGCAAGGAAATCCGGTGTCGACTCGTAGCCGCCTCCAGCGAGTCCGGCATACAGCTCGTCGGCGGTGTAGAGCGAGGCGCGATAGGGGTCGATCGGTGCGTGCGGGTCGGTCGGGAACACCAGCGCGCGGTGCGCACCGAGGTGCGCGCCCAGGGCGGGCGAGAGGCGCCCACCGAGGACCACGAGCCCCTCGACGTCGGTTCGAGCGAGCAGGCTGTCCTCGTATGCCGTGAGGTCGAGGTCCTGGAAGCGCAGGCCGGTGAGCGGGCGGCCTGACGAGAGCACGGCGTCGAGGTCGGCAAGGTTTTCGACCTCCGGGTCGGGGGTGCTCCTGCGGGCGCCGTCCATGGCCTGACTCTAGACGCGGCCGTGGCCTGTCTAGAGTCGGGTGGCATGGACGCGGGCTTCTCACAGGAGGTGGCGACCGACGCCTGGCGCGCCGAGGCAACGCGGTGGATCACCGACGAGCTCGCCGCGGTTGGTCTGGGTGTCACGGGGGACATCGAGCAGCCGCGGATCCGACCGTGGTCGACCCAGCTCGTCGTGCCGAGCGACCACGGCACGGTGTGGTTCAAGGCCAATTGCCCCTCGGCCGCGTTCGAGCCGGCCGTCCACCTCGCCCTCGCGGAGCTCGAGCCGGGGGAGGTCGAGGCGCCGCTGGCGATCGACGCCGAGCGCGGCTGGATGATGACGGCCGACCGCGGGCTGACCCTGGGGGAGCGCCACGACGCCACGCTGGCGGACTGGCAAGCCGTCGTCGCCCGGGCGGCACGCGTCCAGCGTCGTGTGGCAGGCCATGGCGGGACGCTGGTCGAGCGCGGCCTGCCGGACTGCTCTCCGGGCACCGTCCCTCAGCGGTACTCGTGGCTCATCGAGCAGCTGGCCGTCCTGCCGGCCGACCATCCGTCGCATCTCGCCGCTGACGAAGCGCGGTCCTTGCGTGGTCGGTCAGCAGTGGTGGACGCCGCCGTGGAAGCACTGCTCGCAGCGCCGATGCCTTCGAGCCTTCAGCACGGTGACCTGCACCCCCGCAACGTGTTCGTCCTCGACGACGGACTGCGCTTCTTCGACTTCGGCGATGCCCAGTGGGCACACGTGCTGGAGGTCCTCGCAGTGCCCTACGGCTTCGCGACCCGGGTCACGCACCAGCCCTGGGCCGAGATCCTCGACGCGTACGCCGCGGTCTGGTCCGACGTCATCGATGCCGAGGCGCTCCAGGCGCTGATGGGCCCCGCGATGGTCACCCACGCGGTCAACCGGTCCTTCACCTGGTTCGGTGCCGTCGTGGGAGCGCAGCCCGACGAGCTGGCCGAGTGGGGCGACGCGCCGCTGTACTACCTCAGGCTGGCACTCGAACCGTTCCCGCCGGCTGACCCGGAGTCCGGCCCGTAGCGACCGACGCTAGACGTTGCCGAGCACGCGGTCGACGGCGATCTCGACAACGACCCGTTCGGGGTTCTCCCGTGGCACGCGGTAGCGGGCGGCATAGCGGTCGACCGCGTCGGCCACCGCTGCCGCGTCGGTGAGCACCCGGGCCGTCCCCTCGAAGGAGAGCCAGTGCCGGCCGTCCACCTGGCACACGACTGCGCGACCTCCCAGGGCGGCGTTGCGGGCCTTGCGACTGCTGCCACTGGTGATCACGCGAACGACGAGTTCCGCGCTGTCCCAAGTGAATCCGACCGGCACCACATGGGGTGACCCGTCGGCGCGCAACGTCGTGAGCGTGGCCAGGTGTCGGGCCGTGACGAACTCGAGGGCGGCGGGGGACAGGTCAGCGGGGGCGGTCGACACGAGTGGAGTCTTCCCTAGTGGCCGGTGAGGGCGCTGAGCAGCCTGCCGAGCCGGGCCGGACGGCCGGTGCGCGCCTCCTCGAGGTCGGCGGCGTGAGCCAGCCTGAGACCCGCGTTGATGCCGGCCCACCGCAGGGGTTCGGGCTCCCAGCGTCGGCTGCGGTGCCCGACCCACGGCAGCTCGGTGAGCGGTGTGGGCCGACCAGTCACCAGGTCGGCCAAGGTGCGTCCCGCGAGGTTTGCGGCTGCGACCCCGTCCCCGACGTAGCCCCCTGCCCAGCCCAGGCCGGTGGACCGGTCGTGGCCCACGGAGGGGTGCCAGTCGCGCGCGATCCCCAGCGGGCCACCCCAGGCGTGCGTGAAGCGGACGCCTTCCAGCTGGGGGAGGAGGTCGGTGAGGGTCGCGCGCAGGTCGGCGAAGACGGTGGGCTCGTGGTCGAACTCGGGCCTGATGCGCGAGCCGTAGTGGTAGGGCGCTCCTCGCCCGCCGAACGCCAGTCGGTCGTCGGCCGTCCGCTGGCCGTAGATGATCACGTGGCGCTGGTCGCTGAACACCTCGCGCTCGGCGAGCCCGATCGACTCCCACCGCGCTGCCGTCAGTGGTTCAGTGGCGACCACGAGCGAGTAGACCGGGGCGACGGTGCGGCGCTCGCCGGAGAGCAGCGGCGTCCACGCCTCGGTGGCCCGGATGACGTGGCGCGCCACGACATGACCGCCGTCGGACAGCGTCGCGCGGCCGGGCTCAATGGTGCTGACCCGCGCCCCCTCGACGAGCTCGGCGCCCTGCGACCGCACTGTCGCAGCCAGGCCGTCGACGAGCATCCGCGGGTGCACCCGGGCGCAGTGTGGGGTGAACGTCGCGCCCTGGACCCGACTGGCGGCCAGCCGCTCGGTCGCCTCGGTGGCGTCGAGCCAGCGGGTGCCGGTGCCCCACTGCTCCGCGTGGGCCACCTCGGCCCGCGCCCTGACGACCTGGGCGTCGGACCGCGCCAGGGCGAGGGAGCCGCCCTTGCGGAATCCGCACTCGATCGCCGCGGATTCCGTTGCCCTGCCGACCTCGTCGACCGTGCGTCGCAGCTCCTCCAGCATGGCCAGGGCGGCGCTGCGACCCCTGCGGCGGGCCAGCGTCTCGGGACCGACCGGCCACAGCGCGGACACCCAACCGCCGTTGCGGCCGCTCGCACCGAAGCCGACCTGCTCGGCCTCGAGGACCAGGACGTCGAGCGAGGGGTCAGCCAGCAGCAGGTAGTGCGCCGTCCAGAGCCCGGTGAAACCGCCGCCCACGATGACCACGTCCGCACGGGGCGGGACGGGACGTGAGGAGGGCCCGGGTGCCGGCGACGCGGCATACGGGCCCTGCTCATGTCCGTCACTCGACCACAGGGGTTCGGTCACGGGGCGTCGACGCGTGTCAGAGGTGCTTCTCGGCGCCGGTGAGCACCGAGCGGAGACGCGACTCGATGTCGTCGAACTCGGTCTGCCCGATGATCAGCGGCGGCGCGAGCTGGATGACCGGGTCGCCGCGGTCGTCGGCACGGCAGTAGAGGCCGGCGTCGAACAGCGCCTTGGACAGGTAGCCGCGCAGCAGTCGCTCGGACTCCGCGTCGTTGAACGTCTCGCGGGTCTCCTTGTCCTTGACCAGCTCGATGCCGTAGAAGTAGCCGGCGCCGCGGACGTCGCCCACGATCGGCAGGTCGAGCAGCTTCTCGAGGGTGGCCCTGAACTTGGGGGCGTTGTCCTTCACGTGCTGGTTCAGGCCCTCGCGCTCGAAGATGTCGAGGTTGGCCATCGCCACTGCCGCGCTGACCGGGTGGCCGCCGAAGGTGTAGCCGTGCGGGAAGTAGGTCGTCCCCTTCTTGAACGGCTCGAAGAGCCGGTCGCTGGCGATCATCGCGCCGATGGGGGAGTAGCCCGAGGTCATGCCCTTGGCACACGTGATGATGTCGGGCACGTAGTTGAAGTCGTCGCAGGCGAACATCGAGCCGATGCGGCCGAAGGAGCAGATCACCTCGTCGGAGACGAGCAGGACGTCGTACTCGTCGCAGATCTCGCGGACCCGCTCGAAGTAGCCGGCCGGCGGCGGGAAGCAGCCTCCGGAGTTCTGCACCGGCTCGAGGAACACGGCGGCCACGGTGTCGGGACCCTCGAACTCGATGGCCTCGGCGATCCGGTCGGCGGCCCAGCGGCCGAACGCCTTGTCGTCGTCGCGCAGGTGCTCCGGAGCGCGGTAGGAGTTGGTGTTGGGGACCTTGAAGGCGCCTGGCACGAGCGGCTCGAACATCTCCTTGGCCGCGGGGATGCCGGTGATGGACAGGGCGCCCTGGGGGGTGCCGTGGTAGGCGACCGCGCGGCTGATGACCTTGTGCTTGGTCGGCTTGCCGGTCAGCTTGAAGTACTGCTTGGCCAGCTTCCAGGCCGTCTCGACGGCCTCGCCTCCACCCGTCGTGAAGAACACCCGGTTGAGGTCACCGGGGGCGCCGGCGGCCAGGCGTTCGGCCAGCTCGATGGCGCGGGGGTGGGCGTAGGACCACAGCGGGAAGAAGGCGAGCTCCTTGGCCTGCTTGGCGGCCGCCTCGGCGAGCTCCTCGCGGCCGTGGCCGACCTGGACGACGAAGAGCCCGGCGAGTCCGTCGATGTACTCGTTGCCGCGGTCGTCCCAGATCTTGTGGCCCTCGCCGCGGGTGATGATGGGGACGCTGTGGCCCATCCCGCCCTCGCTGCGGTCCTCGAAGACCGAGTGGCGCGTGAAGTGCATCCACAGGTGGTCGCGAGCGGCCTCGCTGTGCAGCGTGCCGAGCGGCGTGTGCGTGTCGCTGGACGGTTCGAAGATGGACAGGTCAGTGGTCATCGAGTACCCCAGTTGTAGTGCTGTTTGTTGAGTTTCAGGTAGACGAACGTCTCGGTGGTCTGCACCCCGGGGAGGGTGCGGATGCGCCGGGTCAGCAGGTCGAGCAGCTCGGCGTCGTCCTCGCAGACGACCTCGGCCAGCAGGTCGAAGGAACCTGCCGTCGTGACGACGTAGGACACCTCCGACATGGCGGTGAGGGCGTCGCCGACCGGTAGCAGGTCACCGTCGACGCGGATGCCGATCATGGCCTGCCGGCGGAAGCCCACCTGCAGGGGATCGGTGACCGCGACGATCTGCATGACCTCCTGGTCCAGGAGCCGCTGCACGCGCTGGCGCACCGCCGCCTCGGACAGCCCCACGCGCTTCGCGATCGTCGCGTAGGACTGCCGACCGTCCACCTGCAGCTGCTCGATGATCGCCTTCGACACATCGTCGAGGCGCACATCGGTGCTGGTGCTGGCGGGCCGGGTCACGGTGGCCATGGTGTCCTTCGAAACCGCTTCGCGCAAGTCCCAACACGACGGAATCGATCGCCACTGCATCAAATCGGCGACGATTTCCGCATTCTGACGGCCAGAACCTATTGAAATCCGCTGTGAGGCGGCTACAGTGCCACACACCGGAATCAGTAGCCGATCCGCATTGGAGCATCAGTGACTGCCACGTCCGCGGGCCCCCGTGTCCTGCGCAACTTCATCAACGGCGAGTTCGTGGAGGCGCGCACCGATGCGACCTCCGACATCGTCAGCCCGGTGACCGCCCAGGTGGTCGCCACTGCCCCCATCTCGACCGCGGACGATGTCGACGCCGCCTACGCCTCGGCCGCCAAGGCCTTCGAGGAGTGGGGTCAGACCACCCCCAGCGAGCGGCAGCAGGCGCTGCTCAAGTTCGCCGACGCGATCGAGAAGCGGTCCGACGAGTTCGTCAAGCTCGAGTCCGAGAACACGGGCAAGCCGCACGCCCTGACGGCGAGCGAGGAGATCCCGCCGATGGTCGACCAGCTGCGGTTCTTCGCCGGCGCCGCTCGGGTGCTCGAGGGCCGCGCCGCGGGTGAGTACATGAAGGGTCACACCAGCTGGGTCCGTCGCGAGCCGATCGGGGTCGTCGGCCAGGTGACCCCCTGGAACTACCCGATGATGATGGCCGTCTGGAAGATCGGCCCTGCGCTGGCCGCCGGCAACACCATCGTCCTCAAGCCGTCCGACACCACTCCCGAGACGACCCTGCTGATGGCCGAGATCGCCTCGGAGTTCCTGCCGCCGGGCACGTTCAACGTCGTCACGGGTGACCGCGACACCGGTCGCGCGGTCGTCGAGCACAAGACCCCCGCCCTCGTCGCCATCACCGGCTCCGTGCGGGCCGGGATGCAGGTCGCCGAGAGCGCCAGCCGCAATCTCAAGCGCGTCCACCTCGAGCTCGGTGGCAAAGCACCGGTCATCGTCTTCGACGACGCCGACATCGAGGCAGCGGTCGAGGGCATCGCCATCGCCGGCTACTTCAACGCCGGTCAGGACTGCACGGCCGCGACCCGGGTGCTGGCCGCTCCGCACATCCACGACGACTTCGTCGCGGCCCTGGGGGAGTACGCCAAGAACTCGGCGACGGTCGGTCTGCCGGACAACGACGACGCGCTGCTCGGCCCCGTCAACAACCGTGGCCAGCTCGAGCGCATCGAAGGGTTCCTGTCGCGACTGCCCGACCACGCGTCGGTCGCCGCCGGTGGCCACCGGATGTCCGGCCTGGGTGACGGCTTCTTCCTCGAGCCGACCGTGCTCTCGGGGCTGCAGCAGGACGACGAGGCCATCCAGGACGAGATCTTCGGTCCGGTCATCACCGTCCAGCGCTTCACTGACGAGGCGGAGGCCCTGCGGTGGGCCAACGGAGTCGACTACGGGCTGGCCTCCAGCGTCTGGACCAAGGACTTCGGCCGGGCGATGCGGGTGTCCAAGGCCCTCGACTTCGGCTGCGTCTGGATCAACACGCACATCCCGATCGTCGCCGAGATGCCCCACGGAGGGTTCAAGAAGTCCGGCTACGGCAAGGACCTGTCCATGTACGGCTTCGAGGACTACACGCGCATCAAGCACGTGATGGCCAACATCGACAGCTGAGCCACCCGCGTCACGCGGTCCAACGCCCCGACTGCCCCCACCCCGCAGGAGAGATCGATGAACGAACAGACCCCCGTCACCCCCATGCAGGCAGCGTTCCTGCGTGGCGTGCTCAGCCGCCGCACCCTCATGGTGGGATCCGCCGGTCTCGGGGTCGCCGCCCTGGCAGCCTGCGGATCCAAGGGCAAGACCGCCACGAACTCGGGCAGCAGCACCACCGCGCCCACGGCCAAGGCGGCCCAGGACATGTCCGACACCGAAAAGGTCATCAACTGGTCGAACTGGCAGCAGTACATCGACGTCTCGGACGACGAGAAGAGCCGCCCGACACTCGATGCCTTCACCAAGGCCACGGGGATCAAGGTCAACTACACCGAGGACTACAACGACAACGACGAGTTCTACGCCAAGGTCCGGCCTCTGCTCGCCGGCGGCCAGGACACCGGTCGCGACGTCTGGTGCTCCACCGACTGGATGGTCGCCCGGCTGATCCGACAGGGTTACGTGCAGCCGCTCGACAAGGCCAACATCCCCAACGCCAAGAACCTCGAGGCAGCCTTCCAAGACGTGTCCTTCGACCCCGGCCGCAAGTACTCCCTGCCTTGGCAGGCCGGCTTCGCCTGCATCGGGTACAACACCAAGGCGACGGGTGGCAAGAAGATCGAGACGATCACCCAGCTGCTCACGGACCCGTCGCTCAAGGGCAAGGTCACCCTGCTGTCGGAGATGCGCGACACCGTCGGTCTCGTCCTGCTCGACCAGGGCAAGGACCCGTCGAACTTCACCGATGCCGACTTCAAGGCCGCGATCGACATGATCCAGAAGGCCAAGGACGCGGGCCAGATCCAGAAGTTCACCGGCAACGAGTACACCGACGGGCTCAGCGCCGGCGACATCGCCGCCTGCGTCGCCTGGTCGGGTGACGTGGCATCGCTCGGGCTCGACGCCCCCGAGCTCGGTCTGACCCTCCCCGCCGCCGGATACACCCTGTGGTCGGACAACTTCGTGATCCCCGCGATGGCCAAGCACAAGAAGAACGCCGAGCAGCTGATCAACTACTACTACGACCCCAAGGTGATGGGCGAGGTCGAGGCCTGGGTCAACTACATCTCGCCGGTGACCGGCACCAAGGACGCGGTCGTGGCGATCGACAAGAGCCTGGGCGCCAACCAGCTGATCTTCCCCTCGGCCGAGACCTTGTCCAAGGCGAAGAAGTTCCGGGACCTCACCGCCAAGGAAGAGTCCGAGTACACCCGCATGTTCACCAACCTGGCGACGGGCTGATGGCGACTGAGACGTCCGGGGACCTGCGGCTGACCGGTCTGACCAAGCAGTTCGACACCTTCACCGCGGTCCACCCCATGGACCTCGTGATCCCCCAGGGCTCCTTCTTCGCGCTGCTCGGCCCATCAGGCTGCGGCAAGACGACGACGTTGCGGATGGTGGCCGGGCTCGAGCACCCGAGCGGGGGGCGGATCCACATCGGCGACACGGACATCACCGACACCAAGGCGCACCAGCGCAATGTCAACACGGTGTTCCAGTCCTACGCGCTCTTTCCCCACATGAGCGTGATCGACAACGTCGAGTTCGGGCTCAAGCGCCGGGGCGACAAGGCCGCCAAGGCCAAGGCCAGGGAAGTCCTCGAACTCGTCCAGCTCGGGGAGGTCGCGACCAAGAAGCCGGCGCAGCTGTCCGGGGGCATGCAGCAGCGCGTCGCGCTCGCCCGTGCGGTCGTCAACCGTCCCGACGTGCTGCTGCTCGACGAGCCCCTCGGCGCCCTCGACCTCAAGCTGCGACGCCAGATGCAGATCGAGCTCAAGCGGATCCAGCAGGAGGTCGGTCTGACCTTCATCCACGTCACCCACGACCAGGAAGAGGCCATGACCATGGCCGACACCATCGCGGTGATGAACGCCGGGCGGATCGAGCAGCTCGGCGACCCGGCCACCCTCTACGAGCGTCCCGCGTCGACGTTCGTGGCCAACTTCCTGGGCCAGTCCAACCTGCTCAAGGCCACGGTGACGGGTGGTGCGACGGGCGCGGAGGTGCCGGTCACGGCATACGACACGCCACTCACGGTGGCTGCTGACCACCTGCCCGAGGGCACCAAGGACATCTGGCTCGGGGTGCGGCCCGAGAAGCTCCGCCTGGGGGAGCACGGAGGACCCAACCGCCTCAGTGGCACGGTCACCGACGTCTCCTTCTCGGGTGTGGCGACGCAATATCTCGTGCGTATGCCGTGGGGCCAGGAGCTCACCGTCGTGCAGCAGAACGACGGGTCGGGTCGGGCGAGGCGAGGAGACGACGTCACCGTCTCGTGGGCGGCCGAACACGGGTTCGCACTCGACGCGGCGCAGGCCGCTGATGCCGGCGTCGAGGAGGAGGGGTAGTGGCCGAGGTCGCTGCCATCGGCGCGGGGACACCCGTCAACAAGCCCGTCCGTCGGGGTCGCTGGGTTCCCTACGCGCTGCTCGCCCCCGGTCTGTTGTTCCTGCTGGTCTTCTTCGTCGCACCCATGATCACGCTGGGGTCCCAGTCGCTGCAGGAGGGCAACGTCGACGAGGGCTACACGTTCACGGGCAACGTGGGCATCTACGCCGACGCCTTCGAGCGCTACTGGCCGCACCTGGTGCGGTCGGTCGGCTACGCCGGCAGTGCGACGATTCTCGCGCTGTTGCTCGGCTACCCGCTGGCGTACTTCATGGCCCAGAAGGCCGGTCGCTGGAAGAACATCCTGCTCGTCCTCGTGATCGCGCCGTTCTTCACGAGCTTCCTCATCCGCACGCTGGCGTGGCGCAACATCCTGTCCGACGACGGCCCGGTGGTGGCACTGGCCCAGAACACGGGCTTCACGAGCCTGTTGCAGGCCGTGGGCCTGACCGACAACGACACCCTCCTGGCGTCCAAGTTCGCCGTGATCTGCGGACTCACGTACAACTTCCTTCCCTTCATGATCCTGCCCCTGTACGCGTCGCTGGAACGTCTCGACAGTCGACTCGTCGAGGCGGCGGGCGACCTCTACGCCTCCCCGAGGGAGGCGTTCCGGCGCGTCACGTGGCCGTTGTCGCTACCCGGGGTCGTCGCCGGCACGTTGCTCACGTTCATCCCGGCCGCGGGCGACTTCATCAACTCGCGGCTGCTCGGCAACACCCAGACCGTGATGATCGGCCAGGTCATCGACAGCCAGTTCCTGCGGGTGCTCGACTACCCCTTGGCTGCGGCGCTGTCGTTCATCCTGCTCATCCTCATCGTCGCCCTGGTGGCTGCCTACGTGCGCAAGGCCGGCACCGAGGAGCTGGTCTGACATGGCCGTCCTCGCCTGGATTCGCCGGCACCTCGTCGCCTTCGCGGCGTTCGCCGTGCTGCTCTACCTGCTCATCCCCAACGTCGTCGTGGCGGTGTTCTCCTTCAACGACCCCGTGGGCAAGTTCAACTACAACTGGGCACGCTTCTCGACGGACGCGTGGACGAACCCGTGCGGGTCGCCCGGGATCTGCAGCTCGCTGGGGCTCAGCCTGCGGATCGGCGTGACCGCATCGGTGGTCGCCACCGTGCTCGGCACGATGGTGGCCCTCGCCCTTGGCCGCTACAGGTTCCGTGGGCGGGCGGCCACGAACCTGCTCATCTTCGTCCCGATGGCCACTCCCGAGGTCGTCATGGGCTCCAGCCTGCTGACCCTGTTCCTCATGCTGGGGATCCCCTCAGGTGCGACGGCGATCCTCATCGCGCACATCATGTTCTGTGTCTCGTTCGTGGTGGTTGCGGTGAAGGCGAGGGTAGCCACGCTCGACCCACGGCTCGAGGAGGCTGCGGCCGACCTGGGTGCCACACCCGCCCAGACGTTCCTGCGGGTGACCCTGCCCCTGGCGGCGCCCGGCATCGCGGCCGGGGCGCTGCTGGCCTTCTCGCTCAGCTTCGACGACTACATCATCACCAACTTCAACGCCTCACCCAGCTCGATCACCTTCCCCATGTTCGTCTGGGGTGCGGCCCAACGTGGCGTCCCGGTCCAGGTCAACGTGATCGGGACAGTCATGTTCCTGGCAGCCCTCGGCTTCGTGATCACCGGGCAGCTCCTCTCCAGCCGACGTCAGAAAGCAGCCTGATCCGCCATGCGCATCCTGATGATCGGCGCCGGCGGCGTCGGTGACGCTGCCGCACGCATCGCCGTCGAACGGGACTTCTTCGAGTCCTTCGTCGTGGCCGACTACGACCTCGGTCGTGCTCAGGCCACGGTCGCGGCGGCGAGCGCCAGGCGTGACGGCGAGCAGCGGCTCGTCGCGGCCCAGGTCGACGCGTCGGATGAGGACGCGGTGGCCGCGCTGGCTCGCGAGCACGGGTCGACGCACGTGTTCAACGCCGTGGACCCGCGGTTCGTCATGCCCATCTTCAGGGGCGCCCTCGCAGCAGGTGCGGGCTACCTCGACATGGCGATGAGCCTGTCCCGCCGCCACCCCGAGGAGCCCTACGCCAAGGTCGGCGTCAAGCTCGGTGACGAGCAGTTCGCCATGCAGGGGGCCTGGGAGGAGTCGGGTCAGCTGGCCCTGTTGGGGATCGGGGTCGAGCCAGGGCTGTCGGACGTCCTCGCGCGCTATGCGTCCGACCACCTGTTCTCGACGATCGACGAGCTCGGGACTCGTGACGGCGCCAACCTCGCGGTCCTCGACGACGACGGCAACGAGACCTTCGCGCCGAGCTTCTCGATGTGGACCATCATCGAGGAGTGCCTCAACCCGCCGGTGGTGTGGGAGCGCTCGCGGGCCGACGTGGGCGGGGGAGACGTCGAAGCGGGCTTCTTCACCCTGCCGGCGTTCAGCGAGCCCGAGGTCTTCGAGTTCCCCGAGGGCATCGGGCCGGTGGAGTGCGTCCACGTCGAGCACGAGGAGGTGCTCCTCATGCCCCGCTGGCTCGACGCGCAGCGGGTGACCTTCAAGTACGGCCTCGGTGACGAGCTCATCACCATCCTGCGCACCCTGCACACGCTCGGCCTCGACGGCACCGACCCCGTCAGCGTCAAGGGCGTGCAGGTGTCGCCCCGCGACGTCGTCGCCGCGGTGCTGCCCGATCCCGCCACCATCGGCCCGCGGATGAAGGGCAAGACCTGCGCCGGGGTCTGGGTCACGGGCACCGGCAAGGACGGTCAGCCGCGCAGCACCTACCTCTACCACGTGGTGGACAACGAGGAGACGATGCGTGACTACGGCGCCCAGTGCGTCGTCTGGCAGACCGCCGTCAACCCGGTGGTGGCCCTGGAGCTGTTGGCGAACGGCACCTGGAGCGGGTCTGGTGTCCTCGGCCCCGAGGCCTTCGACGCGGTGCCGTTCCTCGAGCTCCTGGCGGCGCCGAAGCCCGGCGGGTACGGCTCGCCCTGGGGCCAGGAAGACCGCTGAGACCATGACCTCGAAACGGCACTAGGGTCGAATCATGACGCGATACGGGCAGCAGTACGGCCCCGACTTCACCTTCCTCGGCGTGGACCGCTGCGACCTCGAAGACGAGAGCACGTATGCCGATGCGGACGTCGTGATCCTCGGTGCGCCCTTCGACGGGGGCACCTCACACCGGCCCGGAACGCGCTTCGGACCCCAGGCCATCCGGATGACCGACTACCTTCCGCACGACGGGTCGCGCCCCTCCCTGGCGCTGCGGACCGACGGCCTCGTCGACCTCCGGGTCGTCGACGCGGGCGACGTCGAGATGTACTCCGGCGACATCGAGCGGTCCCTGCCCAAGCTCGAGGCCGCGGTCGAGCGCGTCACGCGAGCGGGCGCCATACCCGTCGTCCTGGGGGGCGACCACTCGATCGCCTTCCCGGACGCCAAGGGTGTCGCCAACGTCCTCGGCCACGGCCGCATCTCGATGATCCACTTCGACGCGCACGCCGACACCGGTGACATCGAGTTCGGCTCCCTGTGGGGGCACGGCCAGCCCATGCGCCGGCTGATCGAGTCCGGTGCGCTGCGAGGCGACCGGTTCCTCCAGGTCGGGCTGCGGGGCTACTGGCCCCCGCCGGAGACCCTCGACTGGATGGCCGGTCAGGAGATGCGGTCGTTCGAGATGACCGAAATCGTGCACCGGGGGCTCGACGAGGTCCTCACCGAGGCGTTCACCATCGCCACGGACGACTGCGACGGTGTCTTCCTGTCGGTGGACATCGACGTCTGCGACCCGGGCCATGCGCCGGGCACCGGCACCCCGGAGCCCGGTGGGCTCTCGGCCCGACAGCTGCTCGACGCCGTGCGCCGGATCTGTCTCGAGCTGCCGGTCGTCGGTGTCGACATCGTCGAGGTGAGCCCGCCCTACGACCACGCCGACATCACCGCTGCGCTCGCGAACCGCGTTGTCCTCGAAGCCCTTTCGGCGATCGCGCGCAAGCGGCAGGACGAGCGGGAGGGAACTCGCTGGGACCCCTCGCAACCGCTGCTCGCCGGGCGCAACGGAGCCATTCCCGAGGGGCACATCCCGCAGCACCACCACACCCACGCCACGCACGACCACGTACCGGAGGACCACGGCTGATGGCCACCACCCAGAAGACCCTCATCGACTCGGTTCCCAAGGGACTGTTCATCGGCGGCGCGTGGCGCGACGCCACGGGCGGCGGCACCCTTGCCGTCGAGGACCCCTCGAGCGGTGCCACGCTCGCCCACGTGGCCGACGCCACGGTGGCCGACGGCAAGGCGGCCCTCGATGCAGCCGTTGCGGCGCAAGGGGACTGGGCCAAGACGCCTCCGCGCGACCGGGGCGAGATCCTGCGTGCCGCGTTCGAACGGATCACCGAGCGCGCCGAGGACTTCGCCACGCTGATGACCCTCGAGATGGGCAAGACGCTTGCCGAGTCGCGCGGAGAGGTGACCTACGGCGCCGAGTTCTTCCGCTGGTTCTCCGAGGAGGCCGTTCGCATCCACGGTCGCTGGTCGACGGCTCCCAACGGCGCGACCCGGCTGCTCACGATGAAGAAGCCCGTCGGGCCGACCCTGATGATCACCCCGTGGAACTTCCCGCTGGCGATGGGCACGCGCAAGATCGGGCCGGCCATCGCTGCCGGCTGCACCATGGTCGTCAAGCCGGCCAGCCAGACCCCGCTGACCATGCTCGCCCTGGCGGACCTGCTGCGCGAATGCGGGCTGCCCGCCGGTGTCCTCAACGTCGTCACGACGTCCCACACGGGTGACGTGATGGAACCCCTCATCCGCGACCCCAGGCTGCGCAAGCTCACCTTCACCGGCTCAACCGGGATCGGTCGCAGGCTGGTCGAGCAGTCGGCCGAACAGCTGCTCAGGGTCTCCATGGAGCTCGGCGGCAACGCCCCGTTCATCGTCTTCGAGGACGCCGACCTCGACCGGGCCGTCGATGGCGCGATGCTCGCCAAGATGCGCAACATCGGTGAGGCGTGCACGGCGGCCAACCGTTTCTTCGTCCACGAGGGTGTGGCTGACGAGTTCGCGAAGAAGTTCGCCGCGCGGATGGCCGGCCTGACCCTCGGCAAGGGCACCAAGAAGGGCGTCGACGTCGGTCCGCTGATCGATGCCAAGGCGCGCGACGGAGTCAGCGAGCTGGTCGAGGACGCCAAGGCCAAGGGGGGCACGGTCCTGACCGGCGGAGGACAGGTCAAGGGCCGGGGCTACTTCTTCGAGCCGACCGTGATCAGCGGGGTGCCCATGACGGCTCGGATGATGAAGGAGGAGATCTTCGGGCCCGTGGCCCCGATCGCCACCTTCCGTACCGAGGCCGAGGCCATCACCAAGGCCAACAGCACCGAGTTCGGCCTCGCCTCGTACGTCTACACGAACGACCTCGGACGGGTGATCCGGGTCAGTGAGGCGCTGGAGTACGGGATGATCGGCATCAACCAGGGGATCATCTCCAATCCGGCAGCCCCCTTCGGCGGCGTCAAGGCTTCCGGCTTCGGCCGGGAGGGTGGCTTCGAGGGCATCGAGGAGTACCTCGAGACCACCTATGTCGGGATTGCCCCTTAAGGGCTGAACTGGGGTCATCCGTTCGGTGCCAAAGTTCACCGAACCGTTTCCACCGGAGGCACATCGACGGTTCAATCTGTCGCATGACCAGCGCTGAACCAGCGGGAGCAAGCGTCCTGTCCATCACCGGCGAACCGCCAGTGCAGTCGCGCAACGTCGGCCGACTGCGATCGCTCGCCGACGTCCTCCTCGAGACGGACGAGAAGCTGCGGCTGGGCCAGACCGCCGGAGCACGCGTCTGGCCCACGGGCTTCGACGCCCTCGACGTGGCCCTGACCGGTGGCTTCCGCTCGGGCGAGCTGGTCCTTCTCGGTGGGCCGCAGGGACTGGGCAAGACGGCGATGGCACTGCAGATGCTGCGCAACGCCGTCGCGGCCAACCGCAGCGCGGTCCTCTTCTCCTACGAGCACGACGCCCACAGCATCTTGGAGCGGCTCATCGCGATCGAGGCGGGAGCCATCGCCGGCACCGACGCCGTCGGTCTGAACAAGATCAGGGCCGGCTTCGAAGCCAGGCACAGCCGCACGAAGTCGATGCGCGAGCGCTTCGGTGAGACCGTCGGCGGCATGGAGGCCGTCGAGGCCCTCGAGAGCTACGGCCAACGACTGCACGTGCACACCTCGAGTGGGATGCACACCACGCTCGATGAGATCCGTGCCGCCGTTGCCGAGATCATCGAGACCGACGGACGCCCCCCACTGGTCCTGGTCGACTACCTCCAGAAGGTCCCGGTGGCCGGGGTCATGGGCGAGGAGGAGCGAGTCTCCATCGTCGTCGAGCGGCTCAAGGACATGGCGCTCGAGCTGGGCGTCCCGGTCCTGGCGATCGTCGCCGCCGACAAGTCCAGCCTGGTGGCCGGCCGGCGGATGCGGGTCAACGACCTGCGTGGCTCGTCGGCCCTCGCCTACGAGGCCGACGTCGTGCTGATCCTCAATGACAAGTACGACATCGTCGCCAAGCACCACCTCGTCTACCACCTGGGTAACGCCGAGCGGTTCCGCCACTGGGTCGTCATGTCGATCGAGAAGAACCGCAACGGCGCCGACCACCTCGAGCTGGAGTTCCAGAAGCGGTTCGACCAGGGCCGGTTCGAGCCGGCCGGTCGCGTGGTCGAGGAGCAGCTCATCGAGGAGCGGGTCTTCCAGGAGTAGGTGTGCCCGGACGCGCCACCCAGGTGGCGCAGGACGGTCGTCCGGCCAGCGGCTCGAGCGGGATGGGACCGCGTGCCTGCCGACATGCGCGACAATGAACCAGTGACTTCCCCGCGCACCGTCGCCGTCCTCGGCTCGACCGGCTCCATCGGCACCCAGGCCCTGGACGTCATCGCGCGCAACCCCGACCGCTTCCGGGTGGTCGCCCTCTCCGCGGGGTCCAACGTCGAGCTGGTCGCCGAGCAGGCAGTCACGTTCGAGGTCGACCTCGTCGCGGTGGCCCGCGGYACCCACGAGCAGGTCGCCGAGGCCATTGGTGCGTATGCCGCGCGGGCCGGCCGCGCGGCATACCGGCCCCAGGTGGTGGTCGGGGACGACGCTGCGGTGACGGCCGCTGGGTGTGGCGCAGACGTCGTCCTCAACGGAATCACGGGGGCCATCGGGCTGCGTCCGACGCTGGCGGCCCTGGCCGAGGGCTCCACGCTCGCGCTGGCCAACAAGGAGTCGCTCATCGTGGGCGGACCACTGGTCAAGGCCGCCGCCAAGCCGGACCAGATCGTGCCCGTCGACTCCGAGCACTCGGCCATCGCCCAGTGCCTGCGCGGGGGGCGCGCCGACGAGGTGCGCCGGCTGGTGGTCACCGCCAGTGGGGGACCGTTCCGTGGGCGCAGCCGCGAGTCGTTGCGAGCCGTGACCCCGGCTGAGGCGCTCGCGCACCCGAACTTCTCGATGGGGCGCGTCATCACGACCAACTCGGCGACCCTGGTCAACAAGGGGCTCGAGGTGATCGAGGCGCACCTGCTCTTCGACATCCCGTTCGACCGCATCGACGTCGTCGTCCACCCGCAGCAGCTGATCCACTCGATGGTGGAGTTCGTGGACGGTTCGACCATCGCCCAGGCCGGACCGCCGCGGATGCTCGTGCCGATCGCGCTCGGGCTGTCCTGGCCGGCGCGGCTCGCCGACGTCGACGTCCCCGTGGACTGGACCCAGGCGCAGTCGTGGGAGTTCGAACCGCTCGACGACGCGGCCTTCCCGGCCGTGCGCCTTGCCCGACAGGTCGGCGAGGCCGGGGGCACCAGTCCAGCGGTCTACAACGCAGCCAACGAGGTCGCCGTCGATGCCTTCCACGACGGTCGCATCGGCTTCGTCGAGATCGTCGACACGGTGGCCAGGATCGTGGACATCCACGGGTCCGGCGGTGCACGCGGGATCGAATCAGGGACACTGACCGTTGAGGACGTGATGCGCGCGGACGCGTGGGCGCGCGAGGAGGCTCGGAAGGTGCTGGGTTTGCAGACTGGATCGATGACCGAGGAGTCGCTGGCGGACACCGAGGGGGCGCTTCGCTGATGACGGCCCTGCTGTACGTGCTCGGCGTGCTCTTCGTGGTCCTGGGGGTGGGCCTGTCGATCGGGCTGCACGAGATCGGGCACCTCGTCCCCGCCAAGAAGTTCGGGGTCAAGGTCACCCAGTACATGGTCGGCTTCGGACCGACCGTGTGGTCGACGAGGCGGGGCGAGACCGAGTACGGCATCAAGGGCATCCCGCTCGGCGGCTACATCCGGATGATCGGCATGTTCCCGCCGCGGCCGGGAGACAAGCCCGGGACGTTGCGCGTGTCGAGCACCGGCCGGTTCACCCAGCTCGCCGACGAGGCACGTCAGCTCAGCCTCGAGGAGATCAGGCCCGGCGACGAGGACCGCGTCTTCTACAAGCTGTCGGTGCCGAAGAAGGTCGTCGTCATGATGGGCGGCCCGGTGATGAACCTGGTCATCGCCGTCGTGCTGCTCACCGGGCTGGTGACCATCTACGGCATGCAGGTGGAGAAGGACGGGGCGGTCGTGGCCTCGGTCAGCGAGTGCGTCGTGCCCGCCAGCCAGGCGGCCGCCAAGACGACCTGTGCCCCCTCCGACCCCAAGACCCCGGCCTTCATCGCCGGCATCCGGCCCGGCGACCACATCCTGTCCATCGCGGGCCAACCCATCAAGCGCACCATCGATGTCGGCAAGCAGATCCGGCCCAGGGTCGGCGAGCAGACCGAGATCGTGGTGCTGCGCGACGGCGCCCGGGAGACGCTGCGGGTCAGCCCGATCCGCAACACCGTGCAGCAGGTCGGCCCGGACGGCACCCCGCTGGTGGACGCCGACGGTCAGCCCGTGGTCCTCGAGGCCGGTTTCCTCGGGGTCTCGTCGGCTCCCGTGCTGGCCCTCGAGCGCCAGAGCGTCACGGTTGTTCCTGGCATCCTCGGCGATCAGGTCTCGCACATCGCCGGGGTGCTCCTGCACATCCCGCAGCGGATGACCGACGTCGCGCAGGCGGCGTTCGGCTCCGAGGAACGCGACCCGAACGGACCGGTGTCCGTGGTCGGCGTGGGCCGGATGGCCGGCGAGATCTCGTCGGGCTCCATCAAGGGACTCGACGACAGCCTCGGCGGCAAGATCGCGATCCTGGTCAACCTGATGGCCGGCCTCAACCTCGCGCTGTTCGTCTTCAACCTGATCCCGCTGCTGCCCCTGGACGGCGGCCACGTCGCGGGAGCGTTGTGGGAGGGGCTCAAGCGCAACGCGGCACGCCTGCTGAACCGCCCCGACCCCGGGCACGTGGACGTCGCCAAGGCGTTGCCCGTCGCCTATGCGGTGTCCTCGGTGCTCATCGTGATGTCCGCGCTGCTCATCTACGCCGACTTCGTCAAGCCCGTCAAGCTCGGCTGACCCCGGCCTCGGGTCGGCCATGCGGCCGGCGCGGAGCCGGCTTCCAGCCGGCGTCGGCCTCCACCTCTCTCTGGGAGATACTCAACGCATGACTGTTGGACTAGGTATGCCGGCCCTGCCCCCGCCCGTGCTCGCGCCCCGCCGCAAGACGCGCAAGATCAAGGTCGGCAAGGTCGAGGTCGGCGGCGACGCCCCCATCTCGGTGCAGTCGATGTGCACGACGCCCACCACCGACATCAACAGCACCCTGCAGCAGATCGCCGAGCTCACCGCCTCGGGCTGCGACATCGTGCGCGTCGCGTGCCCGAGCCAGGACGATGCCGAGGCGCTCCCCGCGATCGCCCGCAAGTCCCAGATCCCGGTCATCGCGGACATCCACTTCCAGCCCAAGTACGTCTTCGCGGCGATCGACGCCGGCTGCGCCGCGGTGCGGGTCAACCCGGGCAACATCCGCAAGTTCGACGACCAGGTCAAGCAGATCGCAGCGGCGGCCAAGGATGCCGGTGTCTCGATCCGGATCGGCGTCAACGCCGGCTCGCTCGACCCCCGGCTTCTCGAGAAGTACGGCAAGGCAACGGCGGAGGCCCTGGTCGAGTCGGCCGTGTGGGAGGCCTCCCTCTTCGAGGAGCACGACTTCCACGACTTCAAGATCTCGGTCAAGCACAACGACCCCGTCGTCATGGTCAAGGCCTACGAGATGCTCTCCGAGCGGGGCGACTGGCCGCTGCACCTCGGGGTGACCGAGGCGGGGCCGGCGTTCCAGGGCACCATCAAGTCCGCCACCGCCTTCGGTGCGCTGTTGTCCAAGGGCATCGGCGACACCATCCGCGTGTCGTTGTCCGCCCCGCCGGTCGAGGAGGTCAAGGTCGGCAACCAGATCCTGCAGTCCCTGAACCTCAAGCCGCGCAAGCTCGAGATCGTCTCCTGCCCCTCGTGCGGTCGGGCCCAGGTCGACGTCTACAAGCTTGCCGACGAGGTCACTGCCGGACTGGAGGGGATGACGGTCCCGCTGCGCGTCGCGGTCATGGGCTGTGTCGTCAACGGTCCCGGCGAGGCTCGCGAGGCCGACCTCGGCGTCGCGTCCGGCAACGGCAAGGGCCAGATCTTCGTCAAGGGCGAGGTCATCAAAACCGTGCCCGAGAGCCAGATCGTCGAGACGCTCATCGAGGAGGCGATGCGCATCGCCGACGAGATGGGTGAGCCCATCGACGAGGAAAGCGCCGGGGCTCCGTCGGTCACGGTCGGCTGACCAGGCTCTCGGGCCCGCCCCCACCAGCGGACCCGAGAGTGACCTGTTCCCCGGCTCAGCCGTCGACCGGGCCAGCGACTTCCCCCTCAGCTCACCCCTGCGGGAGCAACCGCGGGTCGATGCCCAGCGGCTGGTCCAGGGTGACCTCGATGTACTCGTTCGGGTCGGGGACGACTGCCGATCGGCCACCGGTGTTGGGGAAGTTGTTGTCGTTCATCGCGGCGATGGTGTGGTCGTCGACCAGGGCGAGGTCCTCGATGGTCTCGAAGGCGAACGGGAAGAACGCACCCAGCTTGCCGACGTTGGCCGGGTCCGGAACGGCCAGGAGGTTCACGAGGAGCTGCTTGTCGGCATACCCGTCGTGGTCCCGGTCCTTGAGGTCCACGGTGAAGACCGCCTTGAAGCGCGCGGTCGGTCCCGCTCCCGCATCGCGTTCGACGACGAGGAGCTCGTGGTCGTTCAGCGCGATCGCGTCACCGATCGAGTCCCCGGGGCTCTCGAGGCGATAACGCCAGTAGGTGCCGGTGAACTGCGCCCCGAGGTCCTGGTTGACCTTGACCTCGAAGATCCGCAGGTCGGAGGCCAGACCGGCAGCCTTGTCCTCGGCGAGGGAACCCTCGAGCATCGGGTAGAGCCGCTGGCCGTTCGGTGAGATCGGCGTGCCCTCGAACCCGCGCGACGACGCGAGGTTGGGCTGCTCACCGACTGCGAGTGTCGGGTTCTGGGGCGCCTTCACCCCCGGGGCCGGAATGGGCGCTTCCAGGAGCCGACCGTGCTCGTCCGCGTGGAGCAGGAACGGTCCGAACTCGTCGCCGAACCAGAAGGTGCCGTCGGGCGCGACCTGCATGGACTCGGGGTCGAAGTCCCAGCCGGTCAGCACTCGGTCCGGCGGGGGGCAGGCGTAGCCCGCCGGCAGGGTCGCCGCCGCCGCGCAGCCGCCGTCGCGCCAGATCGTCCAGTCGACATGGTGGTCGGGGTCGCTGAGCAGGAACTGCAGACCGAGGTAGGTCGTCGTCCCTGTGGTGGTATCGGGCCGGATTCGGTTGACGACCAGCTCGAAGTCCTGGCTGTTGCCCTTCTGGCCGTAGCCGTTGTCGGTCATGACGAGGTAGCTGCCGTCGGCGTTGCGGTGCATCGCCGAGAAGCCCTGCACTGGTTGGGCAGGGTAGGGACGCGCAACCGCCGTCGTCCCGGTCTGGAAGTACCCCGACGGCGCAGTGCCCGGTCGATAGGTCTCGGCCGGGAGGGAGGAGCGCCCGACCAGCCGGGCCTGGGCGGCCGTCGTCGCGGGGTCGGGATCGACGGTGGCGCCCCCGACGCCGGCAGTGGCGCCGCTCGGCGATGAGGCGAGGGCGGTCGCACAGAGGGCGCCGGCTGCGGCAGCCCCCGTCGCACGTTTCCATGCACGGCGACGGCTTGCGGGACGTGGGCCCCAGAGGGCCCGGTCGTTCGTGGACATGATGGTCTCCTTGGTGATCTGGTCCGGTGCTGGTGTTGGTGCTGGTGTTGGATTCCCGCCTGGTGTCGGCGTTCGTGTCGCTCTTGCTTGTCGCTGCCGCACGAGCGGTGGCTCGTGGATCCGCAGCAAGCTGCGGCAAACTCGACGATCCCGTGGCAGACGCAGCTGCGTCGTCCACCAGGGAGCCCGACTGCGTCGCCCCCTCGGCCACAGCTGTGGACCGCAGGACGACGGGAGGGCGGCGTTCTGCGGCGCGCTGACCCGGCGAGCCCTAGGCTGGATCCGTGCTGCGCACTCGAAACCCGGTCCACGCGCTGTCGCCCTCGGACCGCGACGCCGCGTTGGAGGTGTGCGCGCGGAACCTGCCGGCGAACGTGTTCGTGGCCGCCCGCCTCCTCGAGGGAGTGCTCAGCAGCCAGCCCGGAACCGTTCTCGGGCACAAGGTCGGCGGCAGCCTCGAGGCGCTGTGCTGGTCCAGCGCCAACCTCGTCCCGGTGGAGGCCGACGAGCAGACGCTGAGCTTCTTCGCCGACCGGGTCCGCCGCTGGCGCCGCCACTGTGCCTCGATCCTCGGGCCGGCCGACCAGGTGGCCGAGCTCTGGCGGCACCTCGCACCCGCATGGGGACCGGCACGCGCCGTGCGGGCGAACCAGCCGTTGATGAGCAGCATGGACCGGCCCTCAGCCCTCGGGATCGAGCTCGACCCGAGGGTGCGTCCGGCCCGGGAGCACGAGGTGGACCTCGTGATGCCTGCGGCGGCGCACATGTTCGAGGGCGAGATCGGCTACCCGCCCTACACCGGCTCGGGCGCGGCATACCGGTCGGCACTCCTGGCCCTCATCGACCGTGGCCACACCTTCATCGCGGTCGAGGACGGCGCGGTGATCTTCAAGGCCGACGTGGGCTCCGTTGCGCTCGGCTGCGCGCAGCTCCAGGGGGTGTGGCTGGCACCGCACCTGCGGGGGCGCGGACTCTCCGTGCCCCTCATGGCGTCCGTGGTCGAGCAGGTGATGGAGACCCGCGCGCGCTGGGTCACGTTGTACGTCAACGACTTCAACGAGAGTGCCCGGGCCACGTATGCGCGGGTCGGCTTCGAGGACGTCGGTAACTTCTCGACCGTCCTGCTCTGATGAGCGGCGTTCGCTGCTGATGGACCCCTCCTGATGGACCCCTCGCTGCGGTCGGAGCCGCGCCCGGACACACCCGCTGCCGGAAACGCGCTGCTCTGGATGACCGGGTCGCTCGCCCTCTTCGGTGCCTTCCTCGTCGCCGTGCCTGGCCGGGAGACAGCCGGGCGCACGTGGCTGTGGGTCGGCCTCGTCCTGCTGGTCGTCGGTGGCGCGACCTTTGCGCTCGCCCTCAGGGCTCGGCTGTCCTATCGGCGCGAGCACCGCAGCGACTGAAGCCCGGCCTTCATAGCAGGCGGCACTGACAGTGAAGTGGTGGGGTCACTGCGCCAATTCTGTTGTCTGGCAATCGAATTCATCGCTCGTACAGGTTGAAAGGGAGTGTTGCGTGGGCTAGAGTGGACATATGTTCGAACTCGCCGACCTCCACCTTCGACTCCAGTCGGAGCTCGGTCGAGTGCGCGCCGTCGGGGCCGAGGCGTCGGGCGCGGAGTGGGTGGAGCTGGCGGGTTCGTGCCAGCAGCTGATCAACGTCGCGGCGGCGATGCAGACGGTTGCCCTGGCGCACGTGGCCGCGACCGATGACGTCGTGTGTGAGGACGGCACCATCGAGGAGGAGTTCCGGGGCCTCGGCCACCAGCGGCTGGACGCTCCCGCTCTCGTGCAGGACCGGTTGGGGCTCACCACGTCAGGAGCGACTGACCGGGTCGCGACCGCGGTGGACCTCGTGACGCGCCACCCCGCTCTGGTCGAGGCCATGGCGGCTGGCCGGCTCGACGCCTACCGCGCCGGGATCGTTTCGGAGGAGCTGGCCGACGCCACGCCGGAGGTCTGCGCCGAGGTGGCCGACCGGATCGGCGAGCGGCTCGGCACCGAAGCAGGCGGTGCGTTGCGCCGCCGGACTCGTCGCGTCCTGGCGTCGGTGGACGCAGACCTCGTGCGGCGCAAGGCCGAGCGCGCGCGGGCCGAGCGATCGCTGCGTCGCAGCGCCTTCGCTCCCGGGGTGGACGAGTGGAGTGCGAAGGTGCCCGTCGAGGAGTCGCGAACCGCGTGGTCGGTGGTCGACGGGTTGGCCCGGAGCTATGTCCTCGACGGCAAGTGCGCGGGCATCGAGCAGGCCCGGGCAGACGCCCTGATGGATCTCATTCACGCTCGGGCCACCGGTGAGGTCACGGTGCACCTGACGGTCCCGGCCAGCGCGGTCGCCCGCGAGGCCGCCGCCGCAGAGGCGGCTCGTGACGAGGGCGCAAGGAGCGACGGGGACGGCGGCCGACGCGCTGCCGAACTGGTGCCGGTGACGGGATTCGGTATGCCGGGTGTCACCCATGTGCGCGCCTCCTGGGTTGCGTCGGTGGCGCAGCGCCGACAAGGACCGCGCGGTGGCGCGACGGAGCCTGTGCCGGCTGGCGACGCGGGCGGGCCGTCAGCTCCAGAGCCCACGGCGCCCGGCGACGCGGGCGGGCCGGCAGCTCCGAAGTCCACCGCATCGTTCGACGTGGTGGCGTGTGACGACACGTCGGGCGCGCTCGCGTCCCTGCCGATGAGCGCGGAGCGCCCAGCCCGAAGGTTTCGGAGCCTCCCAGCTCCAGGGGACGGGTCCCGTGCAGGCAGTCGCGACTCAGGTCGCTATCGACCTCCCCAGTGGATGATCGACTTCGTCAAGGCGAGGGACGGTCAGTGCCGCTTTCCCGGATGTGCGATCAGTGCGAGGTTCTGCGACGTCGACCACGTGGTCCCGTGGCCCGTGGGCGCGACCGATCCGACCAACCTGGTGTGCCTGTGTCGACGCCATCACCGCATCAAGCAACGGCCACGGTGGCGATCGCGCCTCGACGCGGACGGCGCCCTGGTCTGGACCGATCCCACAGGCCACCAGAGCACCACCGTGCCCTTCGACCAGCTTCAGTGTGGATCTGAGGCCGCCTCAGCGATCACCACCATGAGTGGTGACGCCCACCCGGCGGTGGTCGTGGACGCTGAGGTGGACGTCGAGGCGGACGTCGAGGTGGGCGTCGAGGTGGGCGTCGAGATAGCCGTGGAAATGGACGGGATCGCCGGGCTGACTTCGCTGCTGGAGGAGGGAGTGCAGCACCTGACCGAGCACCACCTCGTCGAACTGGCCTGCCGTCCCGGCAATCTCACCACCCGCAACCGCCGCGCGCTGCGGACCGGGCGGCGGGTCGACTTCGGCCGCCTCGAGTGGTTCTCGACGAGAGGGCGCTCGAGGGTGGAGATCATCCGGGTGTGCGACCGGCTCGACGTGGACAGACTCCTGTTCCTCGGCCGTGGCTCCACCTCGCGCCTCATCCGAGGCTCGTCCTCCGAGGACCCGCCTCCGTTCTAGACGGCGAAGGGCGTGGGTGTGCGCATGGATCGCAGCAGCTCGCCGTTGGCCGCAAGCTCTGCCTGACAGGATGGCGGCATGCCCCGCTCCGTCGCGCCCTTGACCAAGGACATCGTCGGCCTCGCCGGCCTGTTCATCACCTCGGGGACGACCCACCTCGTCAAGCCCGAGGTGTTCGAGCCGCTGGTGCCGAACTCGTTGCCGCGCCGACGCGAGCTGATCTACCTCTCGGGCGTCGCCGAGCTCGTGTGCGCTGCCGGGCTGCTCCACCCGCGCACCCGCCGGTATGCCGGGTGGGCGAGTGCCGCCCTGCTCCTCGCCATCCTGCCGGGCAACGTCCAGATGAGCGCCAACTACGGCAAGCGCGCGCAGCGCAAGGGCACTCCGGCAGCGCAGGCCGCCTTCGCGGGCACCGTGGCACGGCTGCCGCTGCAGCTCCCGCTGATCCGCACCGCCCTCAGGGCCGCTGGGCGCTGACGCGCACGGGCGGTCGTCGCCCTAGGTCGTGGTCTGGTCTGCCGGCTGCTTGGCGTTGTTCTCGGCGCGATCCCGCGCCGCCTTCGCCTTGGAAATCCTCAGAGCCTCTTGCTCTCGACGATCCATCGATCGCTTTCGTGTAAACGGCCACACGCAGCCATCACCCCCCCGCTTGGGAACCCCCGACCCGACCGACAGGCTTCCGCAAAACGGACAAACTCACAAGCCGGCGGGGACCAATACCTGCAGGTCGCACCCCGTCCCCCAGAGATCTGATCGCTGCTGGTTGCGGCGCCCGTCAACACGACGAAGGCGACGAAGGAAACCGTGGTGAGCACGCGGAGCACCGACGGATATCCTCTGGGGGTTGTCCGCCAACCGAGGAGTGCCACGTGGCCCTGCGCATGTCGACCCTGTTCCTGCGAACCCTTCGCGAGGATCCGGCCGATGCCGAGGTGCCGAGCCACCGGTTGCTCGTCCGGGCGGGCTACATCCGACGGGTCAGCCCCGGCATCTACACCTGGCTGCCGCTGGGCCTGCGCGTGCTGCGCAAGGTCGAGACCATCGTCCGCGAGGAGATGGACGAGATCGGCGCCCAGGAGCTGCTCTTCCCTGCGCTGCTGCCCAAGGAACCCTTCGAGGCGAGCGGTCGCTGGACCGAGTACGGCCCCAACATCTTCCGCCTGCAGGACCGCAAGGGCGGCGACTACCTGCTCGGGCCGACCCACGAGGAGATGTTCACGCTCGCGGTCAAGGACCTGTACTCGTCCTACAAGGACCTTCCGCTGGCGATCTACCAGATCCAGACGAAGTACCGCGACGAGGCGCGTCCGCGGGCCGGCGTGCTCCGTGGCCGCGAGTTCGTCATGAAGGACTCCTACTCCTTCGACCTCGACGCGGCCGGCCTCGACAAGGCCTACCAGCTGCACCGCGACGCCTACATCCGCATCTTCGACCGGCTCGGCTTCCACTACGTCATCGTCCAGGCGATGGCCGGTGCCATGGGTGGGAGCAAGAGCGAGGAGTTCCTCGCCACCGCCGAGAACGGCGAGGACACCTACGTCCGCTGCCCGAACTGTGGGTATGCCGCGAACGTCGAGGCCGTGCGCGTCCCCGTCCCCGACGCCATCTCGTATGCCGACGTGCCGGCTGCGCACGCGGAGTCCACCCCGGACACCCCCACCATCGACACGCTCGTCGCCCACCTCAACGCGCACTTCCCGCGCGAGGACCGTCCGTGGGCGGCGGGGGACACCCTCAAGAACGTCATCGTGACGGTGGTCCACCCCGACGGCACGCGTGAGCCGCTGGCCATCGGCGTGCCCGGCGACCGCGAGATCGACGAGAAGCGGCTCGGCGCCCAGGTCGACCCGGCCGAGGTGGAGGCCTTTGAGGAGAAGGACTTCGCCGCCAACCCGGCGCTCGTCAAGGGCTACATCGGGCCCGGCGCGCTCGGCTCGGAGTCTGCCTCGAAGATCCGCTACCTGCTCGACCCGCGGGTCTCCGAGGGCACCCGCTGGGTCACCGGTGCGAACGAGGCCGGCAAGCACGTGATCGACCTGGTGGCCGGCCGCGACTTCACCGCTGACGGCACCATCGAGGCCGCTGACGTGCGCCCCGGCGACGCGTGCCCGAGCTGTGGCCACGGACTGGAGTCGGCCCGCGGCATCGAGATGGGACACATCTTCCAGCTCGGCACCAAGTACGCCGAGGCGCTCGACCTCAAGGTGCTGGACCAGAACGGCAAGCTGCAGACCGTGGTCATGGGTTCCTACGGCGTGGGCGTCTCGCGTGCCGTGGCCTGCGTCGCCGAGGGCAACCACGACGAGCTCGGCCTGCGCTGGCCCCGGGAGATCAGCCCCGTCGACGTGCACGTCGTCGCCACCGGCAAGGACGCGACCCGCGACCCCGAGGTCTTCGCGACGTCCGAGGAGATCACGCGCGCCCTCGAGGCCCAGGGCCTGTCGGTGCTCTACGACGACCGCCACAAGGTCAGTCCCGGCGTGAAGTTCAAGGACTCCGAGCTGATCGGCGTCCCGACCATCGTCGTGATCGGGAAGTCGCTCGAGAACGGCATCGTCGAGATCAAGGACCGCGCCACCGGCGAGCGTCGGGAGGTTCCGGTGCAGGACGTCGTGGCCGAGGTCGTCCGCGAGGTCCGCGGCGACCGCGAGGTCCGCGGCACCGAGTCCTGATGGGCGGCTCGGCGCCGATCGAAGCGCTGATCTTCGACTGGGGCGGGACGCTCACGCCCTGGCACGACGTCGACCTGCCCCAGCAGTGGCGCGTCTTCGCCCGCGAGGTGCACGGACTGCCGGTCGATGACCCGGGCATGCCCGTCGAGGAGCTCGCCGAGGCCGACTCGCTGGCCATCCGCATCCACGAGGCCGAGGAGAAGGCCTGGTCCCGCGGCCGCCAGACCCATGAGAGCGCCTCCATCGAGGAGATCCTCGCGGAGGCCGGGGTCGACGCGGACCACGACCGGCACCTCCTGGCGCTCGCGGCATACCGGAGGTTCTGGGAGCCGCACACGCACACCGACCCGCAGGTGCGCCCGCTCTGGGAGGGGTTGCACGACCGCGGCCTCAAGGTTGGTGTGCTGTCCAACACCATCTGGAGCCGCGCCTACCACCGCGAGGTCTTCCAGCGTGACGGTGTCCTCGACCTGCTCGACGGCGACGTGTACTCCTCGGAGATCCACGTCGTGAAGCCGCACCCCGAGGCGTTCCTCGCGGCGTGCGAGGCCGTCGACGTCCCGCCGCAGGCCGCCGTCTACGTGGGCGACCGCCTCTTCGAGGACGTCCACGGGCCGCAGCAGGTCGGCATGCGCGCGATCTGGATCCCGCACAGCGACATCCCGGTCAACCAGCAGGTAGCGGTCGACGTGACCCCCGACGCCCAGGCCCACGAGCTGCTCGACATCCTCTCGATCGTCGACGGCTGGCTGGGGCAGTAGGTGCCGGACGTCGACCTGACCACGGTCCTCCTCATGGCCCTGGCGGGGTTCGGTGCGGGCTGGATCGACGCGGTCGTCGGCGGTGGCGGCCTCGTGCAGCTGCCCGCCCTGCTGCTCGGCTTCACCGGGGCGTCCCCCGCGCAGCTGCTCGCCACCAACAAGATCGCCTCGATCTTCGGCACGACGACCAGCTCGATCACCTACTGGCGCAGGGTCCGTCCCGACCTGCGCACCGCGCTGCCGATGGCGGCCGTCGCCTACCTCGGCGCGGTCGGGGGTGCCTTGCTCGGCCTGCACATCCCCAAGAGTGCGTTCAACCCGATCATCCTCGTGATGCTGGTGGTCGTCGGCGCCTACACCATCGCCAAGCCCTCCCTCGGCGCCGAGACCGCCCTGCGCTTCGCGGGTCACCGGCACACCGTCATCGCGATGATCACGGGCTTCGTCATCGGGGTCTACGACGGTGCCCTCGGTCCGGGTACCGGCTCGTTCCTCGTCTTCGCGCTCGTCGGGCTGATGGGCTACGCCTTCCTGGAGGCCAGCGCGAAGGCCAAGATCGCGAACTTCGCCACCAACCTCGGGGCGCTGACCGTGTTCGTCCCCGGTGGCCACGTCATGTGGAAGATCGGGGCGGTGATGGCCGTGGCGAACATCGCGGGCGGCTACGTCGGAGCGCGGACGGCCGTGGCGCGGGGGAGTCGGTTCGTCCGCGTGGTCTTCGTGGTGGTGCTCGTGGCCTTCATCGTCAGGATCGGCGGCTCGGTGCTCGGCTGGTGGAGCTGACCGGGGATGGACGCCTCCCGCGAACCCGGTGGTCCGGAGGTGGCCGGCGCGCCGTCGCTGCCCGCGCTGAGTGAGCTGCTGGACCGGTGCGCCGGCCTCGTGTCCGAGGCTGCCGGCGGACGCCGACGGGTCCTGGGCATCGCGGGGCCACCGGGTGCAGGCAAGACGACCCTGGTCGCGGCGCTGCTGCACGCCGTGGCAGCCGACCCGCGACTGGCCGGCCGCGTCGCCCACGTGCCGATGGACGGGTTCCACCTGCCCGGTGCCGAGCTGGGACGGCTGGGCCGCTTGAACCGCAAGGGGGCGCCGGACACCTTCGACGTCCAGGCGTATGCCGCGCTGCTCGCCGCCGTTCGCGGCTCACCGCGCGTGGTGGTCCGGGCCCCCGCCTTCGACCACGCAGTGGGGGAGCCCGAGGCCGAGGCCATCGAGGTCGGCCCCGCCGCGGACCTCGTTGTCTCCGAGGGCAACTACCTGTTGCTCGACGACCCGGCGTGGCGCCCGGTGCGGGCGCTGCTCGACGAGGCGTGGTTCTGCGCCCTGGCGGACGACCGGCGCCGCCAGCGCCTCATCGACCGCCACGTCGAGGCCGGCAGGGCCCTCGAGGACGCGACGGCCTGGGTCGACCGGTCCGACGAGGCCAATGCCCGGCTCGTCGCCGGAGGCCGGGACTTCGCGGACCTGGTGCTGGTCGACGGCCGGATCGTCCGAGGCCCTGCGGCACCCTGAGATGCGCGGTGGGGTCCCTGGGACTCACGCACCGGTCATGGCTGGTGCACAGCAAACACCCAGACTCGCGACCCACAGTGCTGGATGTGACCACCACCGACCTGCCGCGCTCTGCGGTGACCTCCGCCCACGACCCCGCGCACGCGGCATACCGAGCTGAGGCCGGTCGACCTGACGCCGGTCGAGCCCACGCCCGCCGTCCCGCCGTGCGGGTCGTGCCGCGCTGGTGGCGCGATGCGTCCGTCAGCGCCTTCTGGCTGGTGCAGCTCTGGGTGACCGCGCTGTGGGTCCAGCACGGTGGCGTCCAGGACCTCGGGTCGCTCTCGGGCGCGCTCACCAGCCTCGGGCGCCTCACCGGGCTGGTCGCCTCGGCCCTGTTGCTGGTCCAGGTGTTCCTGATGGCCCGGGTGCCGTGGTTCGAACAGGCCTGGGGCCAGGACGAGCTCGCCCGCACCCACCGGCTCGTCGGGTTCACGTCCTTCAACCTCCTGTGGGCGCACGTCGTCCTCATCACGCTCGGGTATGCCGCCGCCTCACCCCTGGGGTTGTGGGGGACCATCGTCGACTTCGTCCGCAACTACCCCGGGATGCTGCTGGCGGTGGCCGGCACGGTCGCCCTCTGCCTGGTCGTCGTCACCTCGGTGCGCAGGGCACGACGGCGGCTGCGGTACGAGTCCTGGCACCTCATCCACCTCTACGGCTACCTCGGCKCCGGGCTGGCGCTGCCGCACCAGCTGTGGACCGGTCAGGAGTTCCTGGCCTCGACGGCGTCGACCGTCTTCTGGTGGGGCCTGTATGCCGTGTGGGCCGCGACCGTGCTCGTCTTCCGGGTGGGGCTGCCCCTGTTCCGCTCACTGCGGGCGCCGCTGCGCGTCGTCGCCGTGCACGCCGAGGCGCCGGGGGTGACCACGGTCGTCGTCGGTGGGCCCGGCGTGGCGCGGATGCGACCCGCGGCAGGGCAGTTCTTCCAGTGGCGCTTCGTCGACGGGCCCGGCTGGACCCGGGCCAACCCCTACTCCCTGTCGGCGGCTCCGGACGGGCGACACCTACGCGTCACCGCTGCCCACGTGGGGGACGGCACCGAGCGGCTGGCCACCCTGCGGCCGGGCACGCGGGTGCTCGTCGAGGGGCCGTACGGCCGACTCCACCCCGGGGTCCGCACTCGCCGCAAGGTGCTCCTCATGGGCGCGGGAATCGGCATCACCCCCATCCGGGCCCTGCTCGAGGGACTCGACCAGGACCCTGGCGACGTCGTGGTCATCCACCGGGCCAGCACGCGAGAGCAGTTCGTGCTCGGCGAAGAGCTGTTCCGGATCGCGACCGACCGCGGCGCCCGCTACGTCACCGTCGAGGGACACCGTGTGCCCGGGCGTGACACCTGGCTGCCTGCGGCGGCCGCGCACCTGACCGACGCCGCCGCCCTGGCCCAGCTCGTGCCGGACGTCGCCGAACGTGACGTCTTCCTGTGTGGGGCGCCTGCCTGGATGGACGCCGCCCGCCGGGCGGCGCTCGACTGCGGGGTCCCGGCCACCAACATCCACCTCGAGCGGTTCGAGTACTAGGAGGACCCATGCGAAGAATCACCCTGTGGGCCCTGTCCACCCTGACCACGTTGGTGCTGCTGTTCAGCTACCACACCTCCACCGCCGGCTCGGGGACGACGCTGGCCGCCGGGACCTCGGTCCAGGCGCCGGCCGGGGCCGGCACGACGGACTCGGGGACCACGGGCTCCGGAACGACGGACTCGGGGACCACCGACTCGGGCAGCTCCAGCTCGGGCAGCACCTCCGCCGCCAAGACCTACGACGGAGACACGGTGCAGACGCGATGGGGGCCCGTGCAGGTCCGGATCACCGTGCAGGACGGCAAGATCACCGCGTCCGAGGCGATCGTGTACCCCAACGGGAACCACGAGGACGTCCAGATCAACTCCGCCGCGCTGCCGGTCCTCAGCCAGGAGGCGGTGCAGCAGCAGAGTGCCGACATCGACATGGTGTCCGGCGCGACCGTGACCTCCGAGGGCTACCTGTCGTCGCTGCAGTCCGCGATCGACCAGGCCCACCTGTGACTGCCGTGATGGCGACCCCGCGCAGGGCGTTCGTCGAGCAGGTCATGGGGATGCCGGTCTCGATCCACCTCCGAGGAGAGGTGCGGGGTGCCCTGGACGACCCCGGGGTCGTCACCGCCGTCGACCAGGCCTTTGCCGTGCTGCGCAGGGTCGACTCGGTCTTCAGCACCTGGCGCGAGGACAGCGACCTGATGCGGGCGAGGCGAGGCGAGCTCCCCGCGGCCCAGGCGCATCCGTGGCTGGCCGAGGTCGAGCAGCTCTGTGCCGAGGCGCAGCGGCGCACGGCTGGGCTGTTCAGCGCCTCCTACGCCAGCTCCTCCCACGACAGCACCTCCCACGAGACCGCTACCACCAGCGGGACCTCCTACGACCCGACAGGGCTGGTCAAGGGGTGGGCCGTCGAGCGGGCGGCGATGCACCTGCGGCACGTGCCCGGGATCTCGTGGTGCCTGAACGCGGGCGGCGACCTGTTCGCCGGCGCCGGTCGTGCGGCCCCATCGAGCACCTGGCGCGTCGGTGTCGAGGACCCGCGCGAGCCCTCTGCCGTCGCGGCGACGATCCCCCTGCGCAGTGGCGGCTTGGCGACGTCCGGCGCAGCCGCCAGGGGAGCGCACGTCGTCGACCCGCGGAGCGGCGCGGCCATCGGCCGTCCGGGTTCGGCGACGGTCTGGGGACCCAGCCTCCTGTGGGCGGACGTCTGGGCAACGGCCCTCTTCGTGGACCCGTTGACGGGGGAACGTGCGCTGGAAGGTGCCGACCCGGCATACCGGTCGCTGTTGCTCTGAACGTGTGGTGGGGGTGGCACCGGCCTCGGCGTGGCATGGTGGAGGTGTGCAGGTCTGGTACGCGAGCTACGGCAGCAACCTCTCCCGCGACCGCTTCCAGTGCTACCTGGGCGGCGGTCGGCCTGAGGGCGCGAGCCGCACCTACCCGGGCGCCCGCGACCAGAGTCCTCCCCAGGACGACCGTGCGCTGACGTTGCCGGGCGAGCTGGTCTTCGGGTGGGAGTCGCCGACGTGGGGTGGCGGGATCGCCTTCTACGACGCCGACACGGCGGGCACGACGCTGGCGCGCGCCTACCTCGTGACCGAGCAGCAGTTCGCCGACGTCGCTGCCCAGGAGATGCATCGGGCGCCGGGCGCAGACCTCGATCTCTCGCACGTGCTCGAGCACACACGGCACGAGGTGGGGCCGGGTCGTTACGAAGCCCTCCACCTCGTCGGCGAGCTCGAGGGGACCCCGGTCCTCACCTTCACGACGCCGGATCCCACTGCGCTGCAACCCAACTCACCGACACCCGCCTACCTGCGAACGCTCACCGCAGGCCTCCGCGAGGCGCACGACCTGTCGGACGACGAGCTCACGGACTACCTGCTCGGGCGCCCGGGCATGCAGCCCGACTGGGATGCGGCCCGGCTGACCGAGCTCGTCAGCGAGCCAGCGCCGCAGTGAGCGCCGCGACGTCCGTCACCGGGGCGTCGCACACGAAACCACGGCACACGTATGCCGCGGCGCCGCCACCGACGAGAGGCCGCTGGGCGAGGAGCGGGTGCCCCGGGGCATCGGGCTCGCCCTGCACCACGACCAGTCCGGGTGAGGCCGAGCGGCGCGCGACTCCGGCCAGGGCGTCGGCATCGGCGCCCGTGCCGACGACGGCAACCTGCAAGGGGCCGGTGACCGACGCCTCGGCCACCGACAGCGTCCAGCCTGCGAAGCGCGGGTCGCGCACGGCCAGCTGCCCTGCTGCTGAGAGCCCTGCCTCTGCCCGGTCTCTCATCGCTGTGTCCCCGGTCAGGGCCGAGCAGGTGAGGAGGGCGCCGGCCAGCGCCGACTGCCCTGAGGGTTCGGCATTGTCGGCGGCGCTGCGGGGGCGGGTGAACAGCGTCTCGGCGTCGTCGCTGGTGTCGTGGAACCCGCCGTCGTCGGCGCCGAAGCGCTCGACCGCGGTCGTGAGCAGGTCGCGTGCGGTCGCAAGCCATCTCGCGTCGCCGGTGGCCTGGTGCAGCGCGAGCAGCCCCTCCGCCAGGTTGCCGTAGTCGTCGGCCACACCGGCGGCGGTTCCGACCGTGCCAGCCCTCGACGTCCGGCGCAGGCGGCCGTCGACGACGTGGGTCCCGACGACGAACTCGGCGCACGCCGCGGCGGCCTCGACGAGGTCGGGCCTGCCGAGGACGGCACCCGCGTCGGCGAGCCCGGCGATGGCCAGACCGTTCCACGAGGTGACGACCTTGTCGTCGCGGCCGGGCTGCGGGCGTGCCTGGCGTGCCTCGAACAGCCGGCGTCGCGCATTGGCCCACCAGGCCCCGTCGTCAGGGTCCGCCGGCAGCTGGAGGGTGGACGACCCATGCTCGAACGTGCCGCCGGTGGTCACGGTGAGCAGGGTGGCCGCCCGAGCGGCGTCGTCGTCACCGAGGACCTCGGCCAGCTGCGCGGGTGTCCACGCGTAGGTCAGGCCCTCGACGCCCTCGGTGTCCGCGTCCAGCGCCGAGGCGAAACCGCCCTCTTCGGTGCGCAGGTCGCGCATCAGGAACTCAGCCGTCTCGAGCGCCACCCGGCGAGCCAACGGGTCCTCGGTGATCCGGTGCAGGTGGGTGTAGACCCGGAGCAGCTGGGCGTTGTCGTAGAGCATCTTCTCGAAGTGGGGAACCACCCAGCGCGCGTCGACGGAGTAGCGCGCGAACCCGCCGGCGACCTGGTCGTAGATGCCGCCGCGTGCCATCGCCTCGCAGGTGCTCGCCGCCATCGCGAGGGCGTCCTCGGACCCGGTTCGGGCGTGGTGGCGCAGCAGGAACTCGAGCACCATCGACGGCGGGAACTTCGGCGCACCGCCGAATCCCGCTGCGCCGTGGTCGAACTGGCCACGCAGCTGCACCGCAGCCGCTTCGAGTGCGCCCTCGTCCAGCACCTGTCCAGTGACCGGGGCCGACAGCTCGCGGAGCCGCGAAGCGATGTGGGCGCCGCTCTCGAGGACGCGGTCGCGCTGGGTGGTCCAGGCGTCGGTGACCCCCGCGAGGAGCTGGAGGAACTGACCCTTGGGGAAGTAGGTGCCGGCAAAGAAGGGGTCGCCGTCCGGCGTGAG
Source organism: Pedococcus sp. P2_D9 (assembly GCF_056404275.1). NCBI lineage: Bacteria > Bacillati > Actinomycetota > Actinomycetes > Micrococcales > Intrasporangiaceae > Pedococcus > Pedococcus sp. P2_D9. The sequence goes on along the minus strand of NZ_JBFUEI010000004.1, from coordinate 358,571 downwards.
GACACACGTCATGGGCCAGCCGCCGTGTCCCGTCAGGGCCGTGGTGGCCGCCATGTACACCGCGTCGATGTCGGGTCGTTCCTCGCGATCCACCTTCACTGCGACGAAGTTCGCGTTGAGCACCCCCGCCACGTCCTGGTCCTCGAACGACTCGTGAGCCATGACGTGGCACCAGTGGCACGCGGCATACCCCACCGAGAGGAGGACGGGGACGTCTCGCTCGCGCGCCTCGGCGAACGCCTGCGGACCCCATTCCTGCCAGTCGACGGGGTTGTCCTGGTGCTGCAACAGGTAGGGGGAGGTCGAGTCGGCCAGACGGTTCGGCATGGGTCCCACTCTCCCTCAGACGCCTCGGGGAGGGCGAATGCGGGTGGAGCCGGTGCAGCGGGTGCTGAGCCTGCTCAGGCGATGGTGACGGGGGTGCCCAGGGGCAGGAGCTTGGCGAGGGTGGTGATGTCCTTGTTGCTGAGCCGGATGCAGCCGTGGCTGCTGGAGCGGCCGATGCTGGAGGTGTCACTGGTGCCGTGGAGTCCGATCTGGCCCGGACCACCGCCAAAGCTTGTGAGGACGTCCGAGAAGGCGGACAGGCCGTAGGCGTACGGGCCGTAGCCGGCGTTGGTCGGGGCCAGGAGCTCGGCCAGGAAGAACGTGCCAGCGGGGTGGGGGTGCCCCCGGTGCCGGTCGCCGCGCGGAAGGTGGCGACCAGTCGCCCGGACTTGTAGAGCCGCAGCCGGTGAGCGGTGGTGGAGACAGCGATGCGGTACAGGACCCGCGCGGTCGACACGTCGGTGCTCCGCACCCAGCCGGTGGTGCCGTTCGGCCTGACGGGCAGGGACACCTGCAGCCAGGCTCCCTCGCGCTTCATGACCAGCAGCGTCCGGGGCGCCCCGTTGGCTTGGGGGTTCGACAGGGTGTGGGTCACCGGGCCGTCCGGCTTTGCGTACACGGGCAGGGAGTGCCCCACGGCGGTGGCCGAGAGGGCTGAGGTGGCCGACGGTGAGTCGCCGGTCCCCGGCGCCGTCGTGACTGCCGCGGGTGCACGGGTGGCGGTGACCGACCCTGTAGCGGTGGCGGGCGCGGGGCCTGCGGTCGGGGCCGTGGGGTTGCAGCCTGCCAGCACGGTCGCCGCCAAGGCGATCACGAAGAGCTGGGGCAGGCGTCGCCGGGGCATGACCTCTACCCGGTGAAACGGGCTCCTGAGCGCACTGGGACCGCAGCCCCTGCAACTCCCGGTGTGCCGGCGCCCGACGGGGTGGATGCAGCCGTAGTCCCGCAGCCCGGCCGCGTGATGGTGTTGCGGTCCAGCGTCACCGCGCCGGTGCGGGCCAGGAGTCGACCGGCAATGGTGGCGCCGGTGACTGCCGTGATCGAGGCCTGGGCCATCACGGTGCCGACGAAGACCGAGTTCGACCCCAGCGTGGTCGAGCTGCCCACCTGGAAGTAGACGTTGCACGGGCTGGCGCCGTTGATCAGCCGGATGCGGCTCCCGGAAGCGGTCACCAAGGTGCTGGCCGACTTGAAGACGAAGACGGCGTTCGGGTTGCCCTGGGCATTCAGGGTGAGCGCGCCCGTCACTTCGAGCGTGGTCCCGCTGTACACGCCGGGAACCAGTGTCCTGCCGCCAAGCTCCGGAAGTACGGTCGCCGTGGTACTCCGCCCAGCGGCATCGTTGTAGGCGGTGGTGAGATCGGACTTGGCCCGCCGCGCCACCGCGTCGGCGCGGTGGATCGTCCCGTTGAACACCAGACCGGGAGGAAAGCCCACTGCTGCGGAGCCTGGACTGACGCCAGCGCTTCCACTGATGCGGGACGCTCCGGTGTTGGTGATGGTCGATCCGGCCAGCACCGCGAAGCTGGCCGCAGTGCCCAGCCCGACGGGAGCGGTGGCCGCTTCCGCGGGTCGCGTCCCCACGAAGCCGACCACGAGTGCGATGGCCAGCCCGCCGGCGACGGTCAGAAGCCGGCGGCTGCGGTGAGTGGGAAGGGAGGCGGCAGAAGGGATGGAGATGCGACGTGTGGCCACGGTGGGCGCCCTAACAGAAAGGAAATGCTGCGGACGGCCGAACCAGTTGGGGGCGCTGCCCGCGCGAATCTTCCCCGCTGTTGCTCGTGTTGAGGGTCGCCCCCTTTCTACGGTTTGTCAAAGGGGCGTTGGCTTGCCACGACTCGCGGGATGGCTCCGCTGTCGGGGATTCAGGCTGGGGTGGGTGCGGTGATGGTCCGCAGGAGTCCGATGACCTGCCGTTCGAAGTCCTCCGGCGACTCTCCCGCCTTGGTCACGAACCGGGTCTCGCCCAGGCGCAGCCGGCGCCGGTCACTCTCGTCGAGATCCCGGCCGGTGTAGACGACCATCGGCAGGGACCGCAGCCGTTCGTCGCGGCGCAAGGCGCTGACGACGGCATACCCGTCGATGTCGGGCAGCCCCAGGTCGAGGACGAGCAGGTCAGGTGCCACCTCACGGCTCATGGCCAGGGCCTGCATCCCGGTGTGGGCCACGCGGGCGTGTACCCCGTGGTCGGTGAAGAAGCCCTTGAGGACCTCGCCCAGGTCCTCGTCGTCCTCGATGACGAGGACGCTGGTGGTGGCGTCGGTGCCCAGCGCCTTGCGCAAGGAGCTCATCAGGGCGCCCTGGTCGACGGGTTTGGTCAGCCAGGCGGATGCGGTGGGGACGGCGTAGTCGTCCGGGGCCAGCGCGCTGAGGATGACGACCGGGATGTGCGCGGTTGCCGGGTTCGCGCCGAGGGCGGCGATGGTCTCCCAGCCCGACATCCCCGGCATGCGCAGGTCCATCAGGATCAGGCTGGGTGCCTGGCCGGTGGCAAGCTCCAGGGCCTGCTGGCCGGTGCGGGCGGTCAGGGTGGAGTAGCCGTGGGCTTCGAGCATGGCGGCGAGGACCTCCACGATGTCCGGGTCGTCGTCGCAGATCAGGACAGCGCCCACCGGCCCGGGTCCCGCCTGCTCGTCCTGCACCTGAGCCGGGGCGGCCGGCAGGATGAACGTCAGCGTGCTGCCCGACCCCGGTGTGCTGGTCGCCCAGATCCGGCCGCCGTGCTGTTCGACGATGCCGCGGCAGATGGGGAGGCCGAGACCGGTGCCGGTCTTGGCGCGGGTGTCCGAGGCGTCCACCTGGGCGAACCGGTCGAAGATGGTCTCGAGCTTGTCGGCGGGGATCCCGGGGCCCTGGTCGGTCACGGTGAACAGGACCATGTCGTCACCACCGGCCTCGGGCGACGCCGGCCCGGCGTGGACCGTCACCACCCCACCTTCGGGGGAGAACTTCACCGCGTTGCTGAGCAGGTTCGCCAGCGTCTGGGCGATCCTGTCCCGGTCGGCGAGCACGAAGGCGTCGCTGTGGTTCGCGCTGAGCGTCACCCCCGCCTGCTGCGCCATCGCACGCATCTCCTCGAGGGCCGCAGCGACCAGCTCGTCCACGGACAGCAGCTCCAGGTCGAGCTCGAGCTTTCCGGCGGACAGCTTCTCCACGTCGAGGATGTCGTTGACCAGGCGGACCAGGCGCTGGCAGCTGTTCAGCGCGACATCGGCCATCCGCTGCGCCTTGGGCGGCAGGGTCCCCACGGCGCCGCCGGCCATCAGGCCGAGCGCGCCGCGGATGGACGTCAGGGGAGTGCGCAGCTCGTGGCTGATGACGCCGACGAACTCGTCCTTCATCCGCTGGACCACGCGCTGCTCGGTGACGTCCTGCACCGTGCCGACCAGGCGAACGATGGTGCCGGAGTCGTCGCGCACCGCCCGCCCCATCGCCCGGACGTCGCGGACGGTGCCGTCGGGGCGCACGATGCGGTACTCCGAGTGGATATCCCGCTGCGCGGTGGCTGCTTCCTCCTGGGCCCGGACGACGTCGGCGGCATCCTCAGGGTGGACGCGGGCGGTGAACAGGTCGGCGTGATCGCCCTCGGTGTCCGGGTGGATGCCGAGGATGCGGTAGAACTCGGCGCTCCACTGGGTCTGCCCGCTCGCGAGGTCCCACTGCCAGCTGCCGATGTGAGCGAGCTGTTGGGCGTCCTGGAGCTCGTCGTTGCTGAAGGCCAGCTGTTCGGCGTTCTCCTCCACGCGGCGCAAGAGGGCCTCGTTCCCGACACCGAGGCGGTACAGCGCGAAGGCAAGCAGCAACATCGCGCCCAAGGTCGCGGCCGCGACGAGGGCCGTCCAGCGGATCGCCGTCTCCTGCCGACGGTCGGCTGCCGTGTTTGCCGTGCCGGCCTCACGGGCCAAGGCGGCCGTCAACGTCGACTGTGGCCCCCCCAGCTCGTCGAAGGCGTCGTCGAAGGCGGCGTGCTCCTCACGAGCCCGGCTCGGTGACGTGGTGGCCAGATCGGTCAGCCGGACCGCCTCGGCGCCGTAGGCCCTCAGCCTCGTGTCCAGGGCGCGGACGTCCGGGGCGAGCGTGCTGTCCAGTGTCGACGCGGCCAGCCTGCGCAGGTCGTTCTCGAGCCGGGCGACGTGGGTCCGGGTGCGGGCGGCGAGCTCGGCGCCGGTCTCGTTGTTGCCCCCGAAGGCCTCGAGCGACTCGAGCACGTCGCCGTGGAGGGTGGCGTACATCAGGTTGGCATCCTGCTGGTACTGCTGGGCCGTGTGCAGGTCGGTGGCCTTGGCGTGGGCGCGCTCAACAGCCGCAAAGCCGGTCAGGGCAGTGGTGACCACGAGCAGCGGGAGGATGATCGCGACCACCGCCGCCACGAGCAGGGCGCGGCCCAGCGGCAGGCCGCCGAGCGGGTCGCCCGACCGGAGCCGGCGCGCCCACGCGGGACCTCGCTGCGCGTCGGCGGTGGCGGTCGTCACGACCAGCCCAGCATCGAGGCCAAGGTTCCCGGCAGGAGCATCGGGTCGAACGGCTTGCTCAGGACGCCGACCACCGGCAGTGCGGACAGGTCCGGCTGCCCCTTTCCCTGGGCTTTCGCCGTGAGCAGGACTATGGGTATGCCGGCCGTCACCGGGTTCTCGCGCAACGCCACAGCAGTCGTGGGGCCGTCCATGCCGGGCATCATCACGTCCATGACGATGGCATCGGGTCGTTCCGAAACCGCCCGGTCCAGCCCCTCCTGGCCGCTGCTGGCCGTGGTCACCTGCCAGCCTCCCACCGCTTCCAAGCACATCTGGGCCACCTCGAGGATGAGCTCGTCGTCGTCGACGACGAGAACCCGTCGGGCCCCCACCCCTGTCGGTCCCGCGGCAACACCCCCGGCGTCGCTCATCGAGTGCGCTGGTCGCTCGCTGGTGCTTTTGTCCTCATGCGCACAGTGTGCCCTCTATCTGACCCTGCGGCACCGGTTCGCGGCCAACGCGCAGTGTGTGCGCCAGCCGGTCGAGTGTGCGCAGGGGGTGAAGGTGCTGCACACTGGCCAAATGGCCGCAAAACCACTCCCATCCCAGCAGCCCTGCAGGTGAACGGGGCCGCGCACGGTTCTCAGGAAGGCGTTGCCCGCCGAGTGCTGGTCGTCGACGACGACGAGCTCATCCTCGAGGTGGCGCAGATGAGCCTGGAGGTGGTCGGCGGCTGGCTCGTCATCACCGCAGCCGACGGCCAGGAGGCGCTGGACCGCGCTCGCAGCGAACAGCCGGACGCGATCGTCATGGACGTGATGATGCCGCGCATGGACGGTCCCACGGCGGTGGTGGCCCTGCGGGCTGATCCCGCCACGGCCGGCATACCCATCGTGCTGCTCACGGCCAGTGTCCTGGCCGCCGAGCGCGCCGCCCTGGCGGCCCTGCCAGTGAACGGGGTGCTGCGCAAGCCGTTCGACCCGATGCTGCTCCCGGCTGAGCTGTCCACGATTCTCGGCTGGTCCTGATGCCCCCCGACCAGCCCATCGATCCGGAGACAGCGCTGCCGACGATGGCATCCTTTCGTGACCGCGCCAGGCTCACGAACCTCGCGCGGGTGGAGGTCATCGCGGACGCCCTTCACCGCCTCGGTGACGGGGGCCCGGCCGACGACGCGCGGCTGACCGCGCGCCGGGCAGCACACTCCCTGGTGGGTTCGGCAGGCACCTTCGGGTTCGGGGAGGCGAGCCAGCTCGGTCGCGCCCTGGAATCCCTTCTGGACGAGGCGGATGACGCCGAGGACGGACAGGTCCGGGCCCAACGGAGGCTGGACGTGGTCGAACGGTTGCGCGAGGCACTGGCGATCCCGACTTCAGGTTGAGATCCTCTGAGGGTGAGCAACAGGTGACAACAGAGACGGCATCGCGGCCCGCGAGCCTCCAGCTCGCCGAGCCCTGGGGCGGGACCGGGTGGGTCACCGACCTCGGCGGGCCGGTGCACTGGGTGGACTACGGCGGGCCGGACGAGTCGGACGACTCCACTGCGGGAGTGCCGATCGTCATGGTGCACGGCCTCGGCGGATCGCACCTCAACTGGGTCGGGGTCGCGCCGCCGCTGGCTCAGAGGCACCACGTGTATGCCGTGGACCAGGCGGGTTTCGGACTCACGCCCGGGACCCACCGGTCCACCTCGGTGCAGGCCAACGCAGACCTCCTGGCGCGGTTCGTCAGGGAGGTCGTGGGGCGTCCCGCGGTCCTCGTCGGCAACTCGATGGGTGGGATGGTCGCACTGCTGATGGCGGCGGCCCACCCCGAGCTGGTCGAAGGGCTCGTGCTCATCGACCCGTCCATCCCGGTGCCGCGGCAACGCCCGGACCTAGCGGTCAGCGCCACCTTCCTGGTCTACGCCACACCGTTCGTCGGTGAGCGTTACCTGGAGCTGCTGACCCGGCGGGCCAGCGACCGCCAACGGGTCCAGAGCGTCGTCAACCTGTGCTTCGCCGATCCGAGTCGCGCCAACCCGGACGTCGTCGACGCCGGTGTCGTCCTCGCGGCACATCGCCGGGGTGTGCCGGGCCAGGAGGCGGCCTTCCTCGGCGCCGCGCGGTCTCTCATGAGGGTGCTGGCGAACCCGCGCCGGTACCGGTCGGTGATGCGCAGCATCGACAGGCCCGTCCTGCTGGTGCACGGCGAGCTGGACCGGCTGGTCCCCGTCGCGGCCGCGCGTGCCGTCGCTGCCGCGAACCCGTCCTGGGAGACGATGTTCCTACCCGGAGTCGGGCACACCCCTCAGCTCGAGGTGCCCGACGCAGTCAGGGACCGGATGGTGACCTGGCTGGGAGACCACGGCTTCGCCCCGAGCCCATGACCACGGCATACCTGACCTGTCCGTTGTGCGAGGCCACCTGTGGCCTGGCCGTGACGCTCGACGGTGAGACGGTCACGTCCGTGCGCGGCGACGCGGACGACGCCTTCTCGCACGGCTTCATCTGTCCCAAGGGCGCTTCGCTCAAGGCGCTCCACGAGGATCCCGACCGGTTGCGCGGTCCCCTCGTGAAACGTGACGGGCAGTGGCACGACGTGAGCTGGGACGAGGCGTTCGAGGAGATCGACCGACGGCTGGTGCCGATCATCGCCGAGCACGGCCCTGACGCGGTCGCGTTCTACCTGGGCAATCCCTCCTCGCACAACCTCGGGGTGACGCTCTACGGCCGAGCGTTCTACCGCGCCGTCGGCACCCACAACATCTACACCGCCGGCAGCGTTGACCAGCTGCCGAAGCACTACTCGTCCGGCTACCTGTTCGGCGACCCCATGACCATCCCGGTGCCGGACCTCGACCGCACGCGGCACCTGCTGCTGCTCGGCGCCAACCCCTTGGTGTCCAACGGGTCGCTGATGACCGTGCCGGATGCCCGCGGACGGCTGAAGGCGATCCGCGACCGTGGCGGCAAGGTCGTCGTCGTCGACCCGCGACGGACCCGCACCGCCGAGCTGGCTGACGAGCACCACGCCATCAGGCCGGGCGCCGACGCCCTCCTGCTCTTCGGGTTGGTCAACGTCATCCTGCGTGAGGGCCTTGCCGACCTGCGCCACCTCGCCGACCACGTGACCGGGCTCGATGCACTGACGGGGCTCGCCGCCCCGTTCACGCCGGACGCGGTCGCCGAGCACACCGGCATCGCGGCCGCTGAGATCGAGCGGATGGCCCGGGAGCTCGCAGCTGCGGAGGCTGCAGCCGTCTACGGCCGGATCGGGACGACGACGCAGGCGTTCGGCACCCTCGCCAGCTGGCTCGTCGACGTGCTCAACGTCATCACCGGCAACCTCGACCGACCGGGCGGCGCGATGTTCCCGCTCGCCCCGGCCGGACAGACGAACAGCGTTGCGGCGAAAGGCGATACGCCGAGCAAGGTATGGCGACACGGGCGGTGGACCAGTCGGGTGCGGGGCCTTCCGGAGGTGATGGGGGAGCTGCCCGTCGCGACCCTGGCGGGGGAGATCCTCACGCCGGGGTGGGGGCAGGTGCGTGCCCTGGTGGTCGTCGGAGGCAACCCCTGCCTCAGCACCCCCAACGCCGAGCGGCTCCGTGCGGCGGTGCAGACCCTCGACCTCATGGTGTCGCTGGACGTCTACCTCAACGAGACGAGTGAGCACGCCGACGTCATCCTGCCGGGGCCGTCCCCGCTCGCCCGCGACCACTTCGACCTGACCTTCACCCAGCTGTCCGTGCGCAACATGGCGAACTGGAGTCCGGCCGCCATCGAGACCGACCTGCCCCAGGAGTGGCAGACCCTCCTGCGTCTGGCTGGAATCGCGGCCGGACAGGGGCCCAAGACCGACGTCGAGGCGCTCGACGACCTCCTGGCCGCGCAAACAGCGGCCCGCTACCAGCTCGACCCGGCCGTGAGCGAGCCGCGGCGCGGACCTGCGCGGCTGCTCGACCTCATGCTTCGCGGCGGCCCCTACGACCTGACCCTCGCTGACCTCGAAGCCGCACCGCACGGACGCGACCTCGGACCTCTCGCACCTCGCATCCCTGAGGTGTTGCGCACCGCCAGCCGCACCATCGAGCTGACACCGACGGCCATCACCGACGACGTGGCACGGCTGGTCGCCGTGCTGGAGACGGCTCCGACCGGCGGCATGGTCCTCATCGGGCGGCGTCAGCTCAGCTCCAACAACTCGTGGATGCACAACCTGGCCCCCCTGGTGCGGGGGGCCAACACCTGCACCGCCCACGTCCACCCCGAGGACGCGGCGCGGATCGGGCTGCGCGACGGCGGTGACGCGGTCGTCCGCTCGCGGGCCGGGTCGATCACCGTGCCGGTGGAGGTCACCGACTCGGTGCGGCCGGGCGTCGTCAGCATCCCGCACGGCTGGGGGCACTCCAGTCCAGGCGCCCGTACCGCGGTCGCGGCGTCGCACGCCGGCGTCAACAGCAACGTCCTCGCCGACGACCTGTTCGTCGACGCCCTCACGGGAACGGCCGCCCTCAACGGCATCCCGATCACCCTCACCCCAGCCTGAGGAGCCGTCGTGGACCGGATGAGCGCGATGGACGCGATGTTCTACTACATGGAGGGCGAGAACACGCCGATGCACGTGGGCGGGGTCTCCGTCCTGGAGGGTCCCGCGCCCGCCTACGGCGACCTCGTCCGACTTCTCGCCGCCAAGATGGACCTGGTCCCGCGCTACCGGCAGGTCATCAAGACCGTGCCGTTCCAGCTCGGTCGCCCGGTCTGGGTCGACGACCCGCACTTCCAGCTGCTCTACCACGTGCGACACACGTCGCTGCCGAAGCCCGGTGGACCGGAGCAGCTGCGCAACCTTGCCGGCCGCGTGTTCGCCCAGCGCCTCGACATGACCAAGCCGGTGTGGGAGGCGTGGCTGGTCGAGGGCCTCGCGGACGACCGGTGGGCGCTCATCTCCAAGGCGCACCACTGCATGATCGACGGCGAGGGCAGCACCGACCTCATGCAGGTCATCTTCGACGTCGAGCCGGAGCCGCAGCGTCGGGAGCCGTCGGACTGGTCGCCCTCGTCGTCCCCGTCCCTGCTGGCCCTCACGGCGGGGTCCTTGCGGGACTTCGTGACAGAACCCCTGCAGGCTCTCGGTGTGCCCAGCATCTCCGACCTCGGCAAGGTGCCCCTGGCGCTCGCCGGTGTCGGCGTCGCGGCCAAAGAGCTTGTCCCGCAACAGATCGCGCAACTGATTCCCGGTCGTGGTCAGCTCACTCCCAGGAGCATGAACGGCCCCCTCGGCCCCAACCGCCGCTGGGTCTGGACCGAGGCCACGATGGCCGAGGTCAAGACCATTCGCACCGCACTCGGCGGCACCGTCAACGACGTCATCCTCGCGGCGGTCACCCGCGGCCATCGCGACCTGCTGGTCGGCAGGGGTGAGCTGGTCCCCGACATGGTGGTGCGATCGCTCGTGCCGGTGTCGACCCGCCAGGCGTCAGGACGCGGCCAGGTCAACAACCAGGTGACCAGCGTCGTCGTCGACCTGCCGGTCGGCGAGGAGGACCCGAGCCGGCGGCTGACCCTGATCCGTGAGCAGATGGACCGCAACAAGCGGGGGATGGGCGCGGTGGACGCAGCGGCCATCGTCGGGCTGGCCGACTACGCCGCCCCGACCCTGCTCGCCCTCGGCGCACGGTCGATGTCGCGGATGCCCAACAAGCTCACCCAGACCGGCACGACCAACGTCCCGGGTCCGCGGATCCCGCTCTACCTCCTGGGCCACCGGCTCATCGGGTCGCACCCCTACGTGCCGGTCTTCGCCGGCGTGCGGGTGGCCACTGCAGGACCCGGCACCTCCAGCATCAGTGGCCGGGAGTGCCGGCCATCCGTGGGTCGGACTGGGTGCCGGAGTTCGCACCGGAGTGGGTGTCGGGGACGGGGTCAGCCTGCCCACCGGGCTCGTGGTCGTCGATCAGCGTCGACTCGTCGAACGGCAGGTCGCCGGCGAGCACCGCGTCGAGCCGAGGTCGGTCCAGCTCGCCGACCCAGTGCCCGATCAGCACCGTCGCGATCGAGTTGCCGGCGAAGTTGGTCAGCGCCCGCGCCTCGCTCATCATCCGGTCGATGCCGACGATGAATCCGACGCCGTCGACCAGGTCGGGGCGGTGCGACTGGAGGCCGCCGGCCAGCGTGGCCAGACCCGCTCCGGTCACGCCTGCAGCACCCTTGGAGGCGATGATCATGAACACCAGCAACGAGACCTGCTGGCCGATGGAGAACGGCTTGTCCATGGCGTCGGCGATGAACAGCGACGCCATCGTGAGGTAGATCGCGGTTCCGTCGAGGTTGAAGGAGTAGCCCGTCGGCACCGTGATCCCGACGACCGGCCGGGACACACCCGCGTGCTCCATCTTGGCGATGAGGCGCGGCAGGGCCGACTCCGACGAGGACGTCGAGAGGATCAGGAGGAACTCGCGGGCGAGGTAGCGCAGCAGGGCGAAGACGTTGACCCCGGTCGCCAGCTTGAGCAGCGTCCCCAGGACGACGAACACGAAGAGCGCGCACGTGATGTAGAACGCGACCATCACCTGGGCCAGGCTCTTGAGCGCGTCGACGCCGGTGGCGCCGACCACGGCGGCCATCGCTCCGAACGCACCGATCGGCGCGACATACATGATCATCGCCATCAGGCGGAAGACGAGGCGCTCGAGGTGCTTGATGCCGACCAGGATCGGCTCTCCCGCGCGGCCCATCTTCTGCAGCGCGAAGCCCACCAGCAGTGCCACCAGCAGGGCCTGGAGCACCGAGCCCGACGTCAGCGACGAGACGACGGTGTCAGGGATGAGGCCGAGGATGAAGTCGGTGGTCGTCGTGTGGGCCTCACCCACCTGCTTCTGGCCGGCGGCGGCCAGCGTGTCCGTGAGGTGAAGGCCGGCGCCGGGCTTGACGATGTTGCCGACCAGCAGGCCGATCGCGAGGGCGAACGTCGACATCGTGACGAAGTAGGCCAGCGCCAGACCTCCGACCTTGCCGACCTGGCTGGCCCTGCGGACGGAGCCGATGCCCAGCACGATCGTGCAGAAGATGACCGGGGTGATCATCATCTTGATGAGGCTCACGAAGCCGGTGCCCAGCCACTTGAGCTTGATCCCGAACTCGGGGTTGACGAACCCGACGATGATGCCGAGGACCATCGCCACGATGACGGCGATGTAGAGGTAGTGCGTGCGGTCCCGCTTCGGTACGGGGCGTTCGACGACGCTGTCGGCGCTGGTGCTCACGGTGGTCTCCAGGGGATCGGGTCCCGGGCGCGGCCCGGGAGCGGTGAACAAGGACGAGGGTGGCCCCACGAGTGACTAGGGTCACGTTTGTGTTCATTGAGTTCCCGGTTTGCCGGTGAGCGCACCTCGGTGGCTCACCGCACCGGCGCGGTGGAGCGTGGCGGCGCAGACCTTCGCGCTGCAGGTGCTCGTCGCGCTGCTCGTGGTCGGCGTGGGAACCCTCGCGGCCTACGCGCAGGCGCAGCGGGCCGGCACGCAGGAGGCGACCGCACGGGCGACCGCCGTCGCCGAGACGGTTGCCAGCACGCCGTCCGTCGTCGCGGGTGTCCGCACCGGTGCGCCGGGAGCCGGGCTGCAGGCGTTTGCCGAGGACGTGCGTCGGGAGACGCGCACCGACTTCGTCGTCATCATGAGCCCGACCGGCATCCGCTACACCCATCCCGACCCCCGGCAGATCGGTGGCCAGTTCCTCGGTCACATCGCGGCGGCCCGAGCCGGAGGCACCGTCGTCGAGGACTACACCGGGACGCTCGGCCCGTCCCGCCGGGTCGTGGTGCCCGTCCGGGCCGACGACGGGGCGGTCGTCGGGCTGGTGGCGGTCGGCATCCGCAAGGCAGCCGTGAGCGAGCGGCTGCGCGGCCAGCTCCCGGCGCTGCTGCTCGCCGGACTGGCAGCAGCCCTGCTGTCCGGCTTCGGCACCGCGCTCGTCAGCCGCCGGATCCGTCGCCAGACCCACGGCCTCGGCGAACGGCAGCTGCGGGAGATGGTCGAGTACTACGACGCGGTGCTGCACGCGGTGACCGAGGGACTCCTGCTGACCGACCTCGACGGACGGCTCCGGCTCGCCAATGACGAGGCGGTCCGGCTGCTGGGGTTGCCCGACGACGCACGTGGCCGCCCCGTCGCCGAGCTGGGGCTGTCCGCTCCGCTCCTGGCCGCGCTGACCGACGGCGAGCCGCGGGAGGACGAGCTGCACGTCACCTCGGCCAGGGTGCTGGTCCTCAACAAGGCGCGCGCCCAGTGGGACGGCCGCGCACTGGGGTTCGTCGCCACGGTGCGCGATCGCACCGACCTCGAGCACCTCACCGGCGAGCTCGACTCGGCCCGCGGGCTCACCGAGGCGCTGCGCTCGCAGGCCCACGAGTCGGCCAACCGGCTGCACGCCATCGTGTCGCTCATCGAGCTCGGCCACCCCGAGCGCGCGCTGGCCTTCGCCACCGACGAGCTGCAGGTCTCGCAGCGACTCACCGACAGCGTGGTCGGGTCGGTGGGTGAACCTGCCCTGACCGCGCTGCTGCTGGGCAAGGCAGCGCAGGCTGCGGAGCGCGGCATCGACTTCCGGATCGCGGACGACGCGGTCTGGCCACAGGACGTCGCACCGGTGCGGGACGTCGTGACCATCGTCGGCAACCTCATCGACAACGCCTTCGACGCCGTCACCTCGGAGTCCGGCGAACGCCAGGTCGAGGTGAGCTCGCGGATCGAGGCCGGCCGGGTCGTGCTCAGCGTCGCGGACTCCGGGCCGGGGCTGCCGCCGGACGCCGTCGACGAGGCGTTCCGCCGCGGGTTCTCCACCAAGGAGCAGGGGGGAGCGGGTCGCCGCGGGATCGGGCTGGCCCTCGTGGCGCAGTCGGTGGCGCGCCTCGACGGGGTGCTGGAGGTGTCGGGGCCGCCGGGGGCCCGCTTCACGGTGCGCCTGCCGCTGGAGGCGAAGACCCGTGCCTGACGACGACCTGCCCGCCGACCCAGCCCAGCCCGCTGTCCTCACGGTCCTCGTCGTCGAGGACGAGCCGGTCGCCCTCGAGGCGCATGCGGCCTACGTGGGGCGGGTCCCCGGCTTCGTCGTCGCGGCCACAGCCGCCACGAGTCACGAGGCGCTGCGCGCCCTGCAGTCCACGCCGGTCGACGTCGTGCTGCTCGACATGAACCTGCCCGACCGGCACGGTCTCGACGTCATCCGGGCGATGCGCGCCGGGGGACACCAGGCCGACGTCATCGCGGTGACCTCCGCCCGCGACCTCGACGTGGTGCGCGCGGCGGTGTCCCTGGGCGTCGTGCAGTACCTCCTCAAACCGTTCGTCTTCGCGACCCTGCGCGACCGCCTCGAGGCCTACCGCGCCTATCGGACCCAGCTCGGCCACACCCAGCACCTGTCCACCCAGGCGGAGGTCGACGAGGTCTTCGCCGGGGTGCGCACCAGCAGCCCCACCGCGCTGCCGAAGGGGATGAGCGAGGACCTGCTGGCGCGCGTCACCCGCGCGCTGCGGGACACCGGAGAGGGACTGTCCGCGACCGAGCTCGCCGAGGCCATCGGGGTCAGTCGCGTGACCGCCCGCCGCTATGCCGAGCACCTCTGCGACAACCGCCTCGCCGTGCGCACCCAGAGGTATGCCGGTGCCGGGCGCCCCGAGGTGGAGTACCGCTGGCAGTGAGCGCGCTGAGCGGGGTCAGCCGTCGAGGGCCTTGAGCAGGGCGACGTTGAAGGACACCGCGTCGCGGTCGCCGTCCCCGGCCGCCCAACCTGCCTCCATCGCCGTGTGGACATAGGTCCACGCGAGGGCCTGGTCCTCGTCGATCCCGGCTGCCTCGCAACAGATCTCGAGCCGGCGCCGCACCAGGTAGCGGAAGGCCGACCCGTTGCCGAGCTCGTCGGTGCGGTTGCGCAGCAGGGGCTGGATCTCGAAGCCGGGGTGTCCGGCCATGGCGTGCGGGTCGATGGCCAGCCAATCCGGGCGACCCGACTCGGGCAGGCTCGCCAGCACGTTCTCGTAGTGCAGGTCGGTGTGCACCAGGGTCGCGTCGCACGCCGGGTCCGCGGTGAGGTCGCGGACCAGCGACGCCGTCCGCTCCAGCATGCGACGCGGGAGGGCTCCCTCTGCGGACTCCAGCCGTGAGAGCTGCTCGCGGGCGAAGGTCGACAGGCGCCGAAGCCCCGCCGGGGCCGGAACGTGCAGCTGGCGGAGCAGCTCCCCGACGGTCTGGCAGGCCTGGTCGACGTCCACCGAGCGCAGGTCGCGGTCGGGGTCGAGGGCTTCCAGCAGGAGGGCGCTCCTGCCCGGGTCTGCCGCCACCAGTCGCACGGCCCCCCGGCCGTCCCAGTGCCGCAGCACGAGCGGCTCGTCGCGCGACTCCACGTGGGGCCACACCAGCTTCAGGGCCAGCCGTTCGCCGTCGCGACGGACCGGCACGACGACGGCTGTCCACCCGGTCGCACCGACGCCCAGCGGTTCCAAGCCCCAGTCGTCGAGGACCTCCGCGAGCAGCCGCGGCAGCCGGGCGGACCAGTCGGCACCCGACGGGCCGCCCACCGCACCGTCCTGCTCGGAGAAGCGGTGGACGGAGGCACGGAACTGCTCGGGGACCAGCGGTGCCACGTCCTCCGGACGCGTCACGTGAGGCCGGGGAAGGCCGACAGCCGGACCCCCCACTGCGACGCCAGGACCTCGGTGTCGGCGAGCCACTGGACGAGCGCGCCGAGGGGACCGAGGTCGCCTCCGGTGGACCCCAGGTCCCTGGCGACGGACGCCCGCAGCTGGGTGAGCACCTGCCCGGCCAGCCTGCGTGCGGTCGCGGTCGTCGTCACGGGGAAGGGCAGCGGATAGCCCAGGGCAGGCGGCCCGGCGGAGGCGCCGGCGAGGGACTCCTGGTCCTGCGCGCGCGACTCCAGGGCGGAGAGGGTGGCCAGCGCCAGGGAGTGCTGGGCCCCACTCGGGGACTGGGCGGCCACGACCTCGAAGGCGTACACGGCGGCGCGGGTGCTCTCGAGGTACGAGGCTGCCAGGGAGGGGGCCGACCAGCTGGTCTCGGGCCACGTCGCCGGCGCGCCCAACAGGGTCGCCGCGGCGGCCCGCTGGGCGAGCACGCTTCCGACCAGGGGGACGGCCTGCGAAGGCACCTTCGCCAGCGAGGCGATCGCCGTCGGGCCCAGGTCGCTGGCCTCCTCGGCGCCCAGACCCCTGGGACCCGGGACCGCAGGGGCGGTGCTCGTGCTCGCCGAGCCGGTGGGGTTTTCCGAGGTGCCGGACGCCGTGGCCGTCGCGGTTGACGTGGCCGACGGGCCGACGGCGGCGGTGTCCAGCACCTTGCGCGGGACCCCGAGCCTCAGCAGCTCCGCCTCGAGCACCGACACCTGGCTGCGGTGCAGGGCGGCCAGCCGTGCGGGCACTCCGGTCGCCGGACCGGCCAGGGAGGTGGCCCGCGCGGCGAGGTCGTCGCTGTGCCGCCACAGGGCCAGCAGGAACGCCTCGCTCGGTATGGGTGCCCGAGTGGGGATGAGTGGCACGCTCGGCGCGTCGTCCTCGAGCCTGATGCCGCAGGCCGCCAGCGAGGCTGCCGCCATGGCGCCGAGCCCCACGGTGAGCACGCGGCGCCGGGTGGGGCACAGCGGCATACCGGCGTCGTCCTGGGGCATGGGCCGATCATGACATGCCTGCAGGTGCGGGCATGCGGCCCACTCACGGCGCAGATAGAGTGGCGGTGCACGGCCACCAAACTTCAGAGAGGACGAGTCAGTGAGCGTCAAGGAACAGATTCGTCCCGCCGTCGAGGGCCCCTTGCGCGACCTCGGCCTGCTGGTCGAAGACGTCGCCGTGACCCCCGCAGGCAAGCGTCGTCTGGTCCGCCTCTGGATCGACCGCATCCTCGACGCGACGGGTGACACGACGACCACGACGCCRCCCCTCACCCTCGACGAGGTGGCCGACGCCACCCGAGCCGTGAGCGATGCCCTCGACGAGACCGGCGCGATGGGCGAGCAGCCCTACACGCTCGAGGTCGGGTCGCCGGGCATCGACCGGCCGCTGACCGAGCCTCGCCACTTCCGGCGCAACGTCTCCCGGCTGGTCACCATCACCCCGCTGGAGGGCCCGGCCGTGACCGGCCGCATCACCGCTGCGGGTGAGACGGGTGTGACCCTCGAGGTCCCTGCGGTCAAGCAGGTGCCGGCACAGTCCGTGGACGTGGCGTATGCCGACGTGTCCAAGGCTGTGGTGCAGGTCGAGTTCTCGAGGGCAGCCAGCGACGACGACGACAATTCTGAGGAGCACTGACATGGACATCGACCTGGCTGCACTGAGGGCGCTGGAGCGCGAGCGCGACATCTCCCTGGACATCCTCATCCCCGCGATCGAGCAGGCCCTCCTCGTGGCCTACCACCGCACCGACGGTGCCTATCGCTCGGCGCGGGTCGAGCTCGACCGCAAGACCGGACACGTCATCGTCTGGGCCAAGGAGGAGCTCGAGCAGCCCGAGCCCCAGGCCGCCGAGCCGGACGGGGACACCGACTCCGACGCTCCGCCGGCGCCGGTCGAGCGCCCGGTGCGTGAGTACGGCCCGGAGTTCGACGACACCCCCACCGGGTTCGGCCGGATCGCCGCGTCCACCGCGCGGCAGGTCATCGTGCAGCGACTGCGCGACCTGGAGGACGACGCGATCATGGGCGACTTCAAGGGTCGCGAGGGCGACGTCGTCGCCGGCATCATCCAGCAGAGCCCCGACCCCCGGGTCGTGACCGTCGACTTCGGCACGGTCGAGGGCATCCTGCCCCTGGCCGAGCAGGTGCCGGGGGAGAAGTACGTCCACGGGGAGCGGCTGCGCTGCTTCGTCGTGTCCGTGCGGCGCGGGCCCAAGGGTCCCCAGATCGGCCTGTCCCGCACCCACCCCAACCTGGTCCGCAAGCTCTTCGCCCTCGAGGTGCCCGAGATCGCCGACGGCTCGGTCGAGATCGCCGCCCTGGCGCGTGAGGCCGGCCACCGCACCAAGATCGCGGTGCACTCCAAGGTCGCGGGGCTCAACGCCAAGGGCGCCTGCATCGGCCCGATGGGCGCCCGCGTCCGGGCCGTCATGACCGAGCTCCACGGGGAGAAGATCGACATCGTCGACTACTCCGAGGACGCCCGCACTTTCGTGGCCGCGGCCCTCTCGCCGTCGCGGGTCCAGTCGGTGCAGATCGTGGACCCGACGCTGCGTTCGGCGCGCGTGATCGTCCCCGACTACCAGCTGTCGCTGGCCATCGGCAAGGAGGGCCAGAACGCCCGCCTGGCCGCCAAGCTGACCGGTTGGCGCATCGACATCCGCCCTGACACCGCCCCCGTCGCGGCGTCCTCCGCAGGTGCGGATGACACGTCCGATCGGCAGTAGGGGCTAGACTGGTGGTGACCGACCGGACTGGACTCCGGCCAGCGGCATCGCGCACGACCCTCCACACCTCGCACGGGCAACCGACCCGGACGTGTGTGGGATGCCGCCGGACGGATAGCTGGTCGGCACTCCTGCGAGTGGTCGCGGAGACGGATGAGACCGGAGCAGTCCGGCTGACTCCTGACCTGCGGCGTTGCCTGCCGGGGCGCGGCGCTTGGCTGCACCCCACGGGCGACTGTCTTGAGCAGGCCCTTCGCCGCCGGGCGTTCGGTCGCGCGCTGCGTGTCAGCGCCGCGCCGGATCCGGCAGCGGTCACGGCATACGTCGAGGGCCTGGACCGGACCACGAGCTAGCACAGCCCCTCATCCCGAGGGGAACCGTCCGCCTCCATGGGCACCGTCCATGGAACCGGTTATGTCCATCGAACCGAGAATGGGTTTGACGCTGATGAGCATCCGATGAGAACTCAGCAATGAGCTCCAACCAGCATTGACGACGGTCCGCGCCTGTCACCTGACTGCGGACCAGGAACAGGAGAAACGTGGCCAAGGTCCGTGTAAGCGCGCTCGCCAAAGAGCTCGGCACCGACAGCAAGACGCTGATCGCCCACCTCAACAGCATTGGCGAGTACGTCAAGACCGCCAGTTCGACGATTGAGGCCCCCGTCGTCCGCAAGGCGACCGAGACATTCCCCGAGGACCTCAAGAAGGCTCCCGCCAAGAAGGCTGCAGCGAAGCCGGCCGGTCCGGCCGCTCCCGCTGCGCCTGCTGCCGCCGCCCCTGCGGCGCCGGCAGCGCCTGCCGCTGCCCCGTCGGCTCCGGCTGCTGCCCCGTCGGCTCCGGTCGCACCGGCACCGGCGCCCGCCTCTCCCGAGACGGTGACGGCTCCTGCTGCCGCCGCACCGGCGAGCCCGGCTCCCACCGCGCCCGCCGCTCCGGAGGCTCCCGCCGCCCGTGCCGACGTCCAGTCCGCTCGTGATGGTGACCAGCAGGGTCCCGGCGTCCCCGCGTCCCCGCGTCCCGGCAGCGCCCCGCGTCCGGCCGGTTCCGCCCCGGGCGCTCCCCGTCCGGGCGCACCGCGACCGGGCAACAACCCGTTTGCGCCCAGCCAGGGCATGCGCACCGGCCGTGACGGCGGACAGCCGGGTCGTGGCGACGCCGCACCCCGCGAAGGCGCACCCCGTGAGGGTGGCGGCCGCGACAGCGCCCGTCCGGGCAACAACCCCTTCGCGCCCAGCCAGGGTATGCCGCGCCCCCAGAGCCGTCCCGGTGCCGCCGGTCCGCGCCCTGGCGGCACTGCCGGCCCCGGTGGACCGCGTCCGGCCGGAGCCCGTCCCAGCCCCGGCATGATGCCCGACCGCAGTGCGGTCGGCCGTCCCGGTGACCGTCCCGCCCGCGGTGGCGCACGGGGTCCCGGCGGCCCCGGCGGTGCCGGTGGCGGCCGTGGACCCGGTGGTCCCGGAGGCCCTGGTGGCCCCGGTGGTGGTGGCGGCGGTTTCGCCGGTCGCCCCGGTGGCGGTGGCTTCCGTGGTGGCGCCGGTCGAGGCTCGACCGCAGGTGCCTTCGGGCGCGGCGGTGGCCGTCCCGTGCGCGGACGCAAGTCCAAGCGTGCGAAGCGCCAGGAGTTCGAGCAGATGCAGGCGCCGTCACTCGGTGGCGTCAGCGTGCCCCGCGGCAACGGCGACACGCTCATCCGCGTGCGCCGAGGCTCGTCGCTCAGCGACTTCGCCGACAAGATCAACGCCAACCCCGGTGCCCTCGTGACGGTGCTCTTCCACCTCGGCGAGATGGCCACGGCCACCCAGTCGCTGGACGAGGACACCTTCAAGCTGCTCGGTGCCGAGCTCGGCTACAACATCGAGGTCGTCTCCCCCGAAGAGGAGGAGAAGGAGCTCTTCGACGCCTTCAACATCGACCTGGAGACGGGTATCGAGGGTGAGGACGACGAGGACCTGGAGGCGCGCCCGCCGGTCGTGACCGTCATGGGCCACGTCGACCACGGTAAGACCCGCCTGCTCGACGCGATCCGCAACGAGGACGTCGCCGGTGGCGAGTCCGGCGGCATCACCCAGCACATCGGTGCCTACCAGGTGCACAAGCTGCACGAGGGCGTCGACCGTCCGATCACCTTCATCGACACCCCCGGTCACGAGGCGTTCACCGCCATGCGTGCCCGTGGTGCCAAGGTGACCGACATCGCGATCCTCGTGGTCGCGGCCGACGACGGCGTCATGCCGCAGACCATCGAGGCGCTCAACCACGCCCAGGCTGCGGACGTGCCGATCGTCGTGGCGGTCAACAAGATCGACGTCGAGGGTGCCAACCCGGCCAAGGTGCGCCAGCAGCTGACCGAGTACAACCTCGTCGCGGAGGAGTACGGCGGCGAGACCATGTTCGTCGACGTGTCTGCCAAGGCCGGACAGAACATCGACGCCCTGCTCGAGGCCGTCCTGCTCACCGCCGACGCCGCGCTCGACCTGCGCGCCAACGCCGACCGCGACGCCCGCGGTGTCGCGATCGAGGCCAACCTCGACCGTGGCCGTGGCGCCACGGCCACGGTGCTGGTCCAGGCCGGCACGCTGCACGTCGGGGACGCCATCGTCACGGGCTCGGCCTACGGCCGCGTCCGCGCGATGCTCGACGAGCACGGCAACAACCTCACCGAGGCCGGTCCGTCCCGTCCGGTGCAGGTGCTCGGTCTGTCCTCGGTCCCGCGCGCCGGTGACACCTTCGTGGTGGCCCCGGACGACCGCACGGCCCGTCAGATCGCCGAGCGCCGCGAAGCTGCGGACCGTCAGGCCTCGCTGGCCAAGGCCCGCAAGCGCATCTCGCTCGAGGACCTCACCGAGGCCCTCGCAGCAGGCAAGGTCGAGACCCTCAACCTCATCCTCAAGGGTGACGTGTCCGGTTCCGTCGAAGCCCTCGAGGACGCGCTGCTCCAGATCGACGTGGGCGACGAGGTCGACCTGCGGATCATCGACCGCGGTGTCGGTGCGATCACGATGAACAACATCAACCTGGCCATGGCGTCCAGCGCGGTGATCATCGGGTTCAACGTGCGTGCAGAGGGCCAGAACGCCGACTACGCCGAGCGCGAGGGTGTCGAGATCCGCTACTACTCGGTGATCTACCAGGCCATCGAGGAGATCGAGGCGGCCCTCAAGGGCATGCTCAAGCCGGAGTTCGAGGAGGTGGAGCTCGGCACCGCCGAGATCCGCGAGATCTTCCGCTCCAGCAAGTTCGGCAACATCGCCGGTTCCATCGTGCGCAGCGGCGAGATCAAGCGCGGCACCCGGGCCCGGATCACCCGCAACGGTGTCGTGGTCTCCGAGAACGTCGAGATCGCCGGACTGCGCCGGTTCAAGGATGACGTCACCGAGGTCCGCGAGGGCTTCGAGTGCGGCATCAACCTGGGGTCCTACAACGACCTCCAGCTCGGCGACCTCATCGCCACGTACGAAATGCGTGAGAAGCCCCGCGCCTGACGGTATGCCGGGTGGGCCGGCGGCGGCTGCATGTCACCGCCGGCCCACCCGGCCAAGCCGGATGATGGCGCCTGCACCTCTCGCAGGCTCGTTCTACGGTGCTGCGCGCCATCATCAGCCTTCGCCTGAGAGTTCCCACCTCACCCACACCAGCAAGGAGTCCTCGCATGGCTGACGCCGGACGCGCGCGCAAGATCGCCGATCGCATCAAGACGCTCATCGCCGCGAACGTCGTGTCGATCGTCAAGGACCCCGACCTGGGCTTCATCACCGTCACCGACGTCCGCGTCACCGGCGACCTCCAGCACGCCTCGGTCTTCTACACCGTGTTCGGTGACGAGGCCCAGCGCGAGAAGACGGCCGCCCTGCTGGAGAAGAACAAGGGTCGCCTGCGGTCGTTCGTCGGCCAGCAGATCCAGATCCGGCTGACGCCCAGCCTGGACTTCTTCGCCGACGCGATCCCCGAGACCGCCGCGCACATGGAGGACCTGCTGCGCGAGGCCAAGGAGCGCGACGAGGCGGTGGCTGCGGCTGCGGCCGGCGCGACCTACGCCGGCGACGCCGACCCCTACCGCAAGCCCGAGCCCGAGGACGAGGCTCCTTCCACGGACGACCCCAGGGGCGACACCAGCGACGACGGCGCGGATGCCCGCGCCTGACGGCCTGCTCGTCGTCGACAAGCCGTCGGGCTGGACCAGCCACGACGTGGTCGGCCGGGCCCGTCGGCTGTGCGGGACGCGCAAGGTCGGCCATGCCGGCACCCTCGACCCGATGGCGACCGGCGTCCTGGTGCTCGGCATCGGCCGGGCCACCCGGCTGCTGACCTTCCTCGTCGGCTGCGACAAGGACTACACCGCCACCATCCGGCTGGGCCAGGCCACGATCACCGACGACGCCGAAGGGGAGGTCACCTCCTCCACGGCCGCAGATGGCGTCACCCCGGGACAGCTGGAAGCGGCCGTGAGCCAGCTGACCGGCGACATCGAGCAGGTGCCGAGCTCGGTCTCGGCCATCAAGGTCAAGGGTGAGCGCTCCTACCACCGGGTCCGGGCGGGCGAGGACGTCGACCTGCCCCCACGACCGGTGACGGTCAGCCGGTTCGACATCCTCGCGACGCGCCCGGGTGACGTGGGCGGCATACCCGTGCTCGACGTGGACGTCGAGGTGACGGTGAGCTCCGGCACCTACGTCCGTGCGCTCGCCCGCGACCTCGGTGCCGCACTCGGCGTCGGCGGCCACCTGAGCGCGTTGCGCCGCACCAGGGTCGGGGCCTTCACCCTGGACCGGGCGCACGACCTCGAGGCGCTCGGCGCCGTCGAGGACCCGGAGCAGATGCCGGTCACCCCGCTCGCCGATGCGGCTCGCGCCCAGTTCATCGTGCGCGAGCTCACCGACTCGGAGACCACCGCGCTGGGCTATGGCCAGCGGGTCGAGTCCGCGCAGGAGGGGCGCACCGAGCCGGTCGCGGCCTTCTCGCCGGACGGCCGGCTGGTCGCGATGCTCGACGAGACCGGACGTCAGGCCAGGGCGCACGTCGTGTTTGCCCCCGCTGGTTCGTAGAGTGTCCTCCGTGCACCGCTGGACCGATCCCGCCCAGACCCCTGAGGGCCTGCGCCCCTCCGTCGCCACCTTCGGCAACTTCGACGGAGTCCACCTCGGACACCGAGCGGTGCTGGCCCGCCTGCTCGCCGAGGCGACCGAGCGGGGCCTGCCCAGTGTGGCCGTCACGTTCGACCCGCACCCGGCGGCGATCTTCCACCCCGAGACCCTCGAGCTCATCGCGCCGGGGCGGCTGCGCGACGAGCTGCTCGAGACCACCGGCATCGACGGCCTGCTCGTGCTCGACTTCACGGAGGAGTTCGCGCAGCAGAGCGCCGAGGAGTTCATCGTCCACACCTTCGTCGAGACGCTCGGTGTCAGCGCGATCGTCGTCGGCGAGGACGCCCGCGGGTTCGGGCGTGGCTACACCGGCGACGTGTCCACCCTCGCGGCGCTGGGGGAGGAGCACGGCTTCGACGTGGTCGTCCTCGACGACCTCGGCAACGGCGAGCGCTGGTCGTCCTCCGCGGTGCGTCGCCACCTCGCCGCCGGCGAGGTGGGAGCCGCCTCTGCGATCCTCGGACGGCCGCACCGCATGACCGGCACCGTCGTGCACGGCGCCCACCGCGGGCGTGAGCTGGGCTACCCGACCGCCAACCTCGCGCCGGACTCGCTCGGCCTCGTCCCCGCGGACGGGGTGTATGCCGGGTGGCTCACCCGGGTGGCCAAGCCCGCGAACGACCCCGAGCGGACCCTGCCGGCAGCGATCTCGGTGGGGACCAACCCGACCTTCGACGGGACCGTGCGGACCGTGGAGGCCTATGTCCTCGACCGGACGGACCTCGACCTCTACGACGAGGAGGTCACCGTCGAGTTCGTCGAGCACATCCGCCCCACGCTGCGCTTCGACTCCATCGACGAGCTGCTCCAGGCCATGGCCGGGGACATCGAGAAGTGTCGACGGGTCCTCACCTCGATCGTCCCGTCCTGACGAGCAGGTCCCGCTCCGGCGGGACCTGGGCCAGGGCGAGTGGCGGCGCGGCGCGGTGGAGCCGGAGCGACTGGGGGCTGGTCGTCGCGGCCCTCGGGCTCTCGCTGATCGGGGCGCTGCTCGTCTGGTCGGCGACCCGGCACCAGGCCGGGTCGGCCTATCTCGTGCGGCACCTGACCAACACCGTCCTCGGCGTGGCGCTGGCCGCCGCCGTGACCAGGACCGGGTACCAGCTGCTGCGGGCGGTGGCGCCCCTGCTCTACCTCGCGTCCGTCGCGGGGCTGGTGCTGGTGCTCACCCCGGTCGGGTCGACCGTCAACGGGTCGCACTCGTGGATCCTGCTGCCCGGGGGATTCTCGGTCCAGCCGTCGGAGTTCGCCAAGGTCGCCCTGTGCCTCGGCCTGGCGATCCTGCTGGGGGAGCGGATCGACCGCCAGGCCCAGCCCGACGGTCGTGACCTGCTCCTCGCCGTCCTCGTGGTGGGCGTCCCCGTCGGGCTGGTCATGCTCCAGCCCGACCTCGGGTCGGCCCTCGTCCTCGGATCGCTCGGGTTCGGCGTGATCGCGGTCGCCGGCACCCCCAAGCGCTACCTCGCGGCTGCAACGGCCCTGGTGGCGGCGGCTGTCGTCGTTGCCCTCACCACGCCCGTCCTCAGTGACTACCAGCGGGATCGGCTGACGGCCTTCGCCGACCCGCAGGCGGACCCTCAGGGGATCGGGTACCAGACCCGCCAGGTGCGCATCGCCATCGGCTCCGGGGGCTGGCAGGGCCAGGGCCTGTTCGAGGGTCGGCAGACCCAGGGCGGGTTCATCCCCTACCAGCAGACCGACTTCGTGTTCTCCGTGGCGGGGGAGGAGCTGGGCTTCCTCGGCGCCGCAGGCCTGCTGCTGCTCCTGGGGTTCGTGGTGCTGCGCGCCGTCCTCGTGGCCGCACGGGCCCAGGACGCGTTCGGACGGCTGATGGCCTCCGGGGTCGCGGTGTGGTTCCTGTTCCAGGTCTTCGAGAACGTCGGCATGAACCTGGGGATCACGCCGGTCACCGGACTGCCGCTGCCGTTCCTGTCGTACGGCGGGTCCTCGATGTTCGCCTGCTGGCTGGCGGTCGGCCTGGTCAACAACGCACACCTGGCCTCGCGGCGGCGCTGAACCACGCGGCATACCGCCGACACGAGACCTGACCGCACGAAGCGTGACGCGTTCAACGCGCTCCGCGGCAACGTCCAACTGTTTGGCCACAATCGCGCTCGATCACCCCCGTTGGACCCTCGTGCGTGGCACTATCCCCGGCAACCCCTGTCACCCCTGTCACGCCGTGTCACCGCACTGTCACCGCACGCAGTCTCACCCCACTGTCACCCCACACTCCCTGTCACCGAGCCGAGGACGGTCAATGTCGACTCAAGCCCCCCATGCCACCTCCACGAGAGCCGCCTCCAGGAACGAGCGCTTCAGCGCCGCCGTCCTGGAGCAACGCCCGCCCACGGTGGCCCACCTGTTCCGTGACCGGGTCGCCAAGACGCCGCAGGCCGAGGCGTTCCGCTTCGCGGAGGACGACTCCTGGTCGTCGGTGACCTGGAGCCAGGTGCGCGAGCGCGCCTACCGCCTCGCCGCCGGCCTGATCGCCCTCGGCGTACGGCCCGAGGACCGCGTGGCCATCGCCTCCTCGACGCGCTATGAATGGGCGCTTGCGGACCTCGCGGTGATGTGCGCCGGTGGTGCCACCACAACGATCTACCCGACGACGATCGCCCCGGACGTCGCCTACATCCTGTCCAACTCGGGCAGCGTGGTCGTGTTCGCCGAGGACGACGACCAGGTCGCCAAGCTTCGGGAGCGCCGGATCGACCTGCCGGAGATCGTCCGCGTCGTGACCATCGACGGCACCACGGACGGTGACTGGGTGATCAGCCTCGACGAGCTCGAGCAGATGGGCGCCGAGCTGCTCACGACGAACTCCTCGGCCGTCGACGACCGCATCGACGCCCTCACCAAGGACCAGCTCGCCACCATCATCTACACCTCGGGCACGACGGGCCGTCCCAAGGGCGTCCGCCTCAGCCACGACGCGTGGACCTACGAAGCCGCTGCCGTCGACTCGATCGGCATCCTGAACCCCAGCGACCTCCAGTACCTCTGGCTGCCGCTGGCGCACGTCTTCGGCAAGGTGCTGCTGACCCTGCCCCTGCAGATGGGCTTCCCGACGGCGATCGACGGCCGCGTCGACAAGATCGTCGACAACCTCGCCGTCGTCCAGCCGACCTTCATGGGGGCCGCACCGCGCATCTTCGAGAAGGCCTACGGCCGGATCACGACGATGGTCGCGAACGAGGGCGGCGTGAAGGCCAAGCTGTTCGCGTGGGCCACCGGCGTGGGCGCCAAGGTCGCCGACGCCCGCGCGCGAGGCGAGGAGCCCTCGGGCATGCTCGCCCGCCAGTACGCCGTCGCCGACAAGCTCGTGCTGCACAAGGTGCGGGCCCGCTTCGGCGGTCGGATCCGGTTCTTCATCTCCGGGTCTGCGGCGCTCAACAAGGACATCGCGACCTGGTTCGACTCCGTCGGCCTGGTCATCCTGGAGGGCTACGGCCTCACCGAGACCAGCGCGGCGTCGTTCGTCAACCGGCCGGCCACCAACGCCATCGGCACCGTCGGCTGGGCCCTGCCCGGCACCGAGGTCCAGATCGCCGAGGACGGCGAGGTCCTGCTGCGTGGTCCCGGCGTGATGGAGGGCTACCACAACAAGCCCGAGGACACGGCCGAGACCAAGGACGCCGATGGCTGGTTGCACACCGGCGACATCGGGACCCTCGACGACAACGGGTACCTCAAGATCACCGACCGCAAGAAGGACTTCTTCAAGACGTCCGGTGGCAAGTACGTCGGTCCCTCGCTCATCGAGTCGACCTTCAAGGGCCTGTGCCCCTACGTCAGCCAGTTCATGGTCTACGGGTCCGACCACAACTTCGTGACGGCCCTGGTCACCCTCGACGCCGACGCGATCAAGGAGTGGGCCGACCTGCACGGAGTCGCCGGCGACTACCGCGCGATCGTCACCTCCCCGGAGGTGCGCGACATGGTGCAGATGTACGTCGACAACCTCAACGTCAACCTCAACCGCTGGGAGCAGATCAAGAAGTTCACGATCCTCGACCACGACCTCACCATCGAGGACGGTGACCTCACGCCGAGCCTCAAGCTGCGCCGCAAGGCCGTGAGCGAGAAGTACCAGACGACGCTCGACGCGCTCTACACCAGCCAGTAGGTCGCGCCAGAGGGTTAGTCCGCAGGACCCGGAGCAGCAGCTCCACGCGGCGGGTCGGCGACGAGGGGCACGAAGCGGTACCACCCGTGCTCCTCGACCGCCGGCCCGCTGTCGCGTGCCACCACCCGGACCATCCGTCCAGCGACCGGGATGACGAGCACACCTCGTGGTGCCAGCTGCCGGACGAGCTCGGCAGGGAGCGACGGCGCCTGCGCGGACACCAGGATGCGGTCATACGGTCCGTATGCCGCGTGGCCCAGCTCGCCCGGCACGGCCGCCTCGACGTGCGCCCACGGCATACCCCTCAGCGCCAGGTTGGCGGCGCCGAAGGTGACGAGGTCGGGAACCCGCTCCACGCCGGTCACCCGGCCCGCCGGTCCGGTCAGGTGGGCCAGCAGGGCCGTGGACCAGCCGGACCCGGAGCCGACGTCGAGGACCCGGTCACCGGGCTGGACGTCGAGCAGCTCCAACATCTGCCGGACGGTCGTCGGTTGGCTGTTGGTCTGGCCGTGACCGATCGGGAGCGGCGCATCGCGCTCGCTGTGACGTCGTTGGGCGGGCGGCAGGAACGCCAGACGGGGGACCGCCTGCATCGCCGCGGCCACTCGTTCGGCCGTGCTCGGCACCCGTCCAGTATCGCCGGACGGGGTCGCCCAGCGCTCCGCGGGCTGGGTTCTGACCTGCCGGCCCAACGCGAACCTGAATGCGCGCTGAGGCTCCCAGCCAACCCCCAGCCAGCACGCAGTCTGCTCACATCGGCCGCGCGCACGCTGGGTTCGTGCCCTGGTGCTGGGGCCGGTCGGAGGTTTGCGCATGCCCCTGCTTGGTTGGCCCCTGCTCGTGACGCTGGGTCTGGCGACGGTCGCCACGACCGTCCTGGCGCTCGTGATGTGGTCCCGCGTCCGCGGCCCTGCCCCTGCGCGCGTGGGGCAGAGGGTCGCGCTGGTCGTGGCGTCCCAGCTCGCCGCGGTGCTGCTGGTCGCGGCTGCCCTCAACGACTACGGGTTCTTCTACGGGTCCTGGTCGGAGCTGTTGGGCACGTCGTCCTCGGCGGCTGCGGCGGTCCACGCCGGGGTGAACCCACCGACGAGGCGCCACGGCGCCCTCCCGGTGGCAGCCACCAGCGACGCCTCCCTCGGGGGTGTCGACTCCTGGTCGACGCCTGCGCAGTGGGCCACGCGCGGGCGGGTGGAGACCCTCACCCTGTCAGGCGCGCACAGCGGACTGTCCGAACCTGCCGCGGTCTACCTGCCACCGCAGTACTTCCAGAGGGCGTACGCGCGGACCATGTTCCCGGGGGTGGAGGTGTTCACCGGCTACCCGGGAACCACGAGGAACCTGGTCTCGCGGATGAAGTACCCGGATGTCCTGCTGTCGCAGATCGACGCGCACCGTGCGCGGCCGATGGTCCTGGTCATGATGCGACCGACCGTGGCACCGCCGCGGGACACCGAGTGCAGCGACGTGCCGGCCGGACCCCAGACCCTGACCTACTTCGGTGAGGACGTCCCGAGGACGGTGTCCCAGACCCTGCGGGTCGCTCCCGTCGGTTGGGGTGCCATCGGTGACTCCACCGGAGGCTACTGCGCAACCAAGCTCCTGCTCACCCACGCCTCGGTGTTCACGACGGCGGCCTCCCTCTCCGGCTACTACCACACGCTCCGGGACGGGACGACCGGAGACCTCTGGGGTGGGTCGTCGGTGCTGCGGGACCTCAACGACCCGGAATGGCTGGTGCGCCACCAGCCCGAACCCCCGGTCTCGCTCTTTGCGACGATCGGGACCGGCGAAGTCGGGGGCACGGGGATCCGCGACACCCGGCGGTTCGTCGCGCTCGTGCACGCCCCGATGTCCGTGACGACCGTGGTCGTCCCCGGCGGCGGACACAACTTCGCCACGTGGTCGGCCCTGATGCCGCAGGCCCTCGACTTCCTGTCCGCCCACCTCGGCGCCTGACCGTCCTCAGGGAGGTGTCGCCGCCAGCAGGGCACGGGCGATCACCTGGTGACCGGCGGCGTTCGGGTGGTCCCCGTCGGAGGACAGCAGCGGGGTGGGGTTGCGGTTGCCGTCCGCGCTGAGGAACGGTGCGTAGAGGTCCACGCAGGTGTCACCGAAGGTCCGCGCCGTCGCGCAGATCGCTCGGTTGGCGGCCAGCGTCACGGTGTCGCTCCAGTCGGCGAAGCCCAGCCCGCGCTGCTGGTCGGCGACGTCGCCGTCCTCGAACACGTTCCAGTAGGTCGTCACCTCCACCCGCTGACCGGCGTGCCCGAGGTCCCTGATCCGGGCGAGGTCCTTCGCGAGCCCGCGCGCCATGGCTGTCACGGCTGGCGCCCTGCAGGCCGCACCGCACCCCGTCCGTTCCCACTGGTCCTCGAGTGGTCCGAGGTCGTTGGCCCCGATGGTCAGCACGACCGTGTCAGCCGACGCCACCGACCCGGACGGTCCCGACTGGGTCAGCTGCGCGGCGAGCGAGCCGGTCGTCAGGCCCGGCACCCCGAGGTTGGTGGCGGTCGCAGCCCGCCCGTCCCGCGCCGCGACCAGGTCGGCGAGCCGCTCCACGAACGCTGCGCAGTCACAGTTGGACCCGGCGGTGACCGAGTCTCCGAGTCCCACGATGGACATGGTGTCCGAGGTGGTCGGGGTCGCCCCCTGCGGCGACGCCGACGGGGTGCTGCGCACCTGGGGGAGGGCGGTGTGCACCGGGGTCGATCCAGCGGGTGGTCGCGACCCGACCACGCCCACCACCGCCGCGATGGCGACCGCACCGACCGCCAGGGCGACGCCGCCGGCCACGACGCGTGGCGACGGGAGGTGGCGAGGCACCCGCGCGATGGTAGGAGCCCTTGCTGTGAGAAGCGTGGGAATCGTCGCATTTTCGGCACTCGGCGGTGCCGCCGTTACCCTTGTCCCACCATGACCCACACCTGCGGCGCCTCCGTCTTCCCGCTGCTCGAGCCGTTGCTCGAGCAGGTCAGCAAGCCCATCCAGTACGTCGGGGGCGAGCTGAACTCCACGGTGAAGGACTGGAACTGCGGCGGTCACGGCCCGGACGGCCAGGAGCTGACCACCCGCTGGGCGCTGATGTACCCGGACGCGTACGAGGTGGGCGTGCCGAACCAGGGCGTCATGATCCTCTACGAAGTGCTCAACGAGCGCCCGGACGCCCTCGCCGAGCGGACCTATGCGGTCTGGCCGGACTTGGAGGCACTGATGCGCGAGCACGCCGTGCCCCAGTTCACCGTCGATGCGCACCGGTCGGTGCGGGACTTCGACGTGCTCGGGCTGTCCTTCTCGACCGAGCTCGGCTACACCAACATGCTCACCGCACTCGACCTCGCGGGTATCCCGCTGCACGCGGTCGACCGCACCGACGACGACCCGATCGTCATCGCCGGCGGTCACGCCGCGTTCAACCCGGAGCCGGTCGCCGACTTCGTCGACGCTGCGATCGTGGGCGACGGCGAGGAGGCCGTGCTCGCGGTCACCCACCACATCGGTGCCTGGAAGGCGGAGGGTATGCCGGGCGGCCGCCGCGAGCTGCTGCTGCGCCTGGCTCGGACCGGTGGGGTCTACGTCCCGTCGCTCTACGACGTCTCCTACCTGCCCGACGGGCGGATCCAGCGGGTCGCGCCCAAGGCTGACGCCCACGGAGTGCCGTGGCGGGTGTCGAAGCACACCGTCATGGACCTCGACGCGTGGCCCTACCCCAAGCAGCCTCTCGTGCCGCTGGCCGAGTCGGTGCACGAGCGGATGTCCGTCGAGATCTTCCGTGGGTGCACGCGCGGTTGCCGGTTCTGCCAGGCCGGGATGATCACCCGCCCGGTGCGTGAGCGCTCCATCACCGGTATCGGCGAGATGGTCGAACGCGGCCTGGCCGCCACAGGCTTCGAGGAGGTCGGGCTGCTGTCGCTGTCCTCGGCCGACCACTCCGAGATCGCCGACATCGCCAAGGGTCTGGCTGACCGCTACGAAGGCACGCAGACCGGGCTGTCGCTGCCGTCGACCCGCGTCGACGCCTTCAACATCGACCTCGCCAACGAGCTCACCCGCAACGGCCGCCGCTCCGGGCTCACCTTCGCGCCCGAGGGCGGCAGCGAACGCATCCGCAAGGTCATCAACAAGATGGTGTCCGAGGACGACCTCATCAACACCGTCGCCGCGGCGTACGGCGCGGGCTGGCGCCAGGTGAAGCTGTACTTCATGTGTGGCCTGCCCACCGAGACCGACGAGGACGTCCTCCAGATCGCCGAGCTCGCGAAGAAGGTCATCGAGACCGGTCGCCAGGTCTCGGGTCGCCGTGACATCCGGTGCACCGTGTCGATCGGTGGGTTCGTGCCCAAGCCGCACACGCCGTTCCAGTGGTGCGCCCAGCTCGGCGACGAGGAGACCGATGCCCGCCTGGCCAAGCTGCGCGAGGCGATCCGGTCCGACCGCCGCTACGGCTCGTCCATCGGATTCCGTTACCACGACGGCAAGCCCGGCATCGTCGAGGGACTGCTATCCCGTGGCGACCGCCGGATCGGCCGGGTCATCGAACAGGTCTGGCGCGACGGTGGGCGGTTCGACGGCTGGAGCGAGCACTTCTCGTTCGACCGGTGGATGACGGCGGCCGACACCGCGCTGGCCGACCTCCCGGTCGACGTGGCCTGGTACACCACGCGCGAGCGCGGCGAGACCGAGGTGCTCCCGTGGGACCACATCGACTCGGGGCTCGACAAGGAGTGGCTCTGGGCGGACTGGCAGGACGCCCTCGACGAGACCGAGGTCGACGACTGCCGCTGGACGCCGTGCTTCGACTGCGGGGTCTGCCCGCAGATGGGCACCGACATCGAGGTCGGCCCGACGGGCAAGACGCTGCTCCCTCTGACCGTCCTCGGCGCCGGTCGCGAGGCGATGCTCGCGGGCGACCACACCCACTGACGCGGCACAGCCACCGAGCCTGAAGGATCGTCCGGACCAGGGTCCTGACGATCCTTCAGACTCGCGGGCGCCCGGCTCTCAGGGGACGACGACGACGTCGCCGACCATGCCCATGTCGTCGTGGATGGCGCAGATGTAGTGGAACGTGCCGACGGTGGTGAAGGTGACGTCGAACGGGGTGCCGGGCGCGAGGACCCCACTGTTGAGGTCGCCACCGGCGAAGTGGGTCGGGTCGCCGGATGGGGCCAGGACCGCGAGCCCGGGAGGCTCTTCGCCGAAGGTCACGGTGTGCGGTGCGCCGGGTCCGGCCACGTAGAACGAGACCGTGTGGCCCACGTGCACGACGAGGTGGTCACGGACGAACCGCGACACCCCGAAGCCCTCGCCGTCCACGCCGACCAGGACACGGGACCCGGTGGTGGCGTGCGACTGCCGGGCCTGCCGCCAGGCGTCCCGTCCGTGACCGAGCGCGGCCTGGGCCTGCTGCGTGCCGACCCTGTCGTAGTCCTGCTGGGTGTAGGGGTAGGCGGTGCCGGCCGGACGGACGTGCACCGTGCCCGTCATCATCAGACCGTGCAGCAGGCAGACGTACGTGAAGTCGCCGGTGGTCGTGAAGGTCAGCTGGTAGCTGGTGGCGGGGTTGGTGAACACGAAGATCGGCTGCGTGGCCAGGATTCCGGAGTTGGCGTAGGCGGTGCCGTTGTAGGGCGAGGATCCCTGGGCGGCGGTCTGTGACGGGTCGAACGGGTTGAACTCGGGCAGCGCCGTCCCGGGGGCAAGGAAGGTCACGGTGTGCGGCTCTGCGCTGTTGGAGGTCCAGTGGACGGTGTCGCCGGCGTCGACCCAGATGTTCTCGGGCAGGAAGGCCATGGCGGTGACGGCCATGTCGGGGGTCTCGGCGCCGACGCGCACGTGCCACGTGACGGGTGCAGCCGTTGCCGCCGAGGCACTCGAGCCGAGGGCGACTGGGATGACGAGGGGGATGGCGAGGGCTATGACGGAGACGACGGCCAGCACGAGCCGTCGCAGCATTGACTTCGCGGACATGGGTGCTCCTCAAGGGGGACTCACGGTCGCGGTCGCGGCCGCGTCGGATTGCTCGTGGGCCCCTTCAGCGCGCGCACTCCATGACAAGGGTGCTCGTCCGGCCATGACGTGACCTCATGCCTTTGGACGATTTCCGGCGTCCTCCGCTCCTGGACGCCGAGCTGTCAGGCTCGGCAGCGCMGCCTCGAAGGAATGGACTGATGGTGGGGCGTTACGGGCTCGAGATCGTCCCGCCGTTGGCCACGGTCAGCGCCGACGTCTCGTGGCAGCTGGCCGGGATGTCACGCTGCCCGGGGTTGGTGCTGTCGTAGCTGACCCGCCACGAGAACGAGCCGGAGGCCGTCTGCGCCGGGGCGTTGCCCGACAGGACGGACTGCGGTGAGGCGCCGGCGACGGTCCTGGTCGTCGAGAACGCGCTCGATCCGGTGCAGGCGCCGTTGGTGAAGAACTCGAACGACACGGTGCCAGCCATGGCGCCGCCGGCGGTGGCAGACACGGTCACCGAGTCGCTCGGCACCCAGGTCTGCGCACTGGTCAGCGACGACGGCACGGTGGTGACGACGACGTCCTCGTTGGTGTCGTCGCACGCGGTGTTGTGGGTCGTGCCGTTGTTGTTAGGCAGGTTCCCGCTGTACGAGGCCGCCCAGTGGTAGGTGCCTGCCGCGGTCGGGACGAACTGCGGGTTCGGCGTGTTGTAGGTGCCGTTGCCGCTGACCGTGACCGCACCGGAGGTGTACGCCGCCGTGGTGCAGTTGTCCGGCCCGAACAGGGTGAACGTCACCGTTCCGCCCGCTGCAGCACCACCGGTACCGGTCAGGTTGATGACCGGGTTGGCCGGCTGGGTGGCCAAGCCGCTCAGGGTGGCGGTGTCACTCACGGAACCACCCAGGACGACGTCGTCACTGGCCGTGGTGGCGAGGTCGGGCGTCACCGGGTTGACGGTGAAGCACTCGCTGGCTCGCGAGTCGGACGAGCCGGGGATGCCGTTGGCCGGGTCGCCGCTCCACGCTGCCCGCCAGCAGTATCGACCTGCCGAGGTCACGTAGGCGATCGGCGACAGGACCGTCACGGGGTAGGCCGCGCCGGTCAGGTTGGTCGATCCGACCGAGGTCCCGCCAGTCGTGCACAGCCCGGGGGAGTCGACCTTGCAGAGGTTGAACGCGACTGAGCCAGTCGGGGTGGCGGTACCGCCCACGAGGTCAACCACGGCCGAGTCCTTCACGGACACGACACCCGTCCCGATGGACAGACCACCTGCAGGGATGTCACCACCGGCGCCGGTCTTCGGCGTGGTGACGGTCGTGGAGGTGCAGTTGGTGATCGGAGGAGCGTTCTTGAGGATGGTGTCCTTGTAGTCGGCCGAGTCGGAGTTGCCCGTCACCGTGCTGGGAATGGTGTTGGCGAACGTCTTGCAGGCCGTGCTGCCGCCGAAGATGGTCGCGGTCAGGTCGACCGCTGCTTCGCCGCGGAACCCGTCCGAGCTGTACGCGGCCTGCGAGACGGCGGCGTTCAGCGTGGTCCCAGCGCTCAGGACCAGGTTGGGCGCTGTGCCGGACCAGGTGCGCAGAATCAGGTCCTTGCTGCTGCCGCTCTGGTCCCACAGGATCATGAAGTCGCCGGCCTTGCGGTTCGCCCACGGGTTGCAGGCGGCAATGAGCTGCGCGTCGGTGGCGGTGTCGTAGGCACAGGCGGCGGGAGCCGCGCTCTGCATGAACTCGTAGGCGATGAAGCCGCTGCCGCTGTTGGCGTCGCGCTCCCAGGCGAAGTAGAGCCAGTCGTGGTTGGGGGCGGCGGTGTCACGCTCGGTGTCGAGCCAGGCACGGCGCAGGTCGACCTGGCCGTTCGGGTTCGTCGTGTCCAGCATCGGTAGAGCCGCACTGTGGATGACGCCGATCTTGGTGACGTTCGAGTTCTTCGGGCCCAGCTCCTTGACGTTGCCGAAGCCGTCTGCGAGCTCGGTGGTGTTGGCGTCGGGGACCGTGCCGTCGATATTGAACGGGCCGTCGGCGGCATAGGCCACCTGTGGCACGGCCACCGCTCCCGCGACGACCAGCCCGGCGATGGCGAGCGCGGCCTTCAGCCGCGACCTGCGGGTCATCCTGTTTGCGCCCCCTGCTGCGGTCATGCGTGGTGTCATGACTCCTCCAATTTTCAGCTGCACCGGCCCGGGTTGGAGCCGGGTCGGCATCGCCAGCGGTGTAAGCCGCGGCTCCGTCGTCAGGGGAGCTCCCGCCAGCAGGGGGTTCGGAGGACGGTGGGGTCGTCGGGCACTGTCGGTCGGTGCCGGTCTCCCACGCTAGGACGGCCCGGCGTCGAGCAGGACCGCCACCCGGCGCAGGTGGAAGCACGCCGAAAGTGCTGGAGGAATCAGGCAATCCGGCGATTCACGGCCAAGCAGGCCCCTCGCATGCCATGGCTCTCAGGGAACTCACATGAAACCGGTGACATTTGTCATCGGGCAGGGACCAACCCCCGGTGTCGAATGAGACCGCTCCACCTGCGGGCGGCCGAGACCCGGCTGCCCCGGGCCACTCGTCCCGGAGGTCTGATGTCACGAATGTCGAGAACCGCCTGCGCCGCACTGGGCGCAGCCGCACTGGTCACTGCCGCAACCGCCGGATCCGCCCTGGCTGCCACGTCGGGGCCTCACGCCCTGCCCGGCAGCGTCCCGTCCTGGGCCGTCGCGAAGAACCGCGCCGCCAGCACCGACGGCACCCAGCAGGTCACGTTCCGCGTCTACCTCAACTACCGCGGAGGTGACGCGGCCGCGGCATACGCCAGCTCCGTCTCGACCCCCGGCAGCGCCAACTACAAGAAGTTCCTGACCCCGGCGCAGTTCCGCGCCCAGTTCTCGCCCGTGCAGGCCGACGTGAACAGCGTCTCGGCGTGGCTGAAGAGCCAGGGCTTCTCGATCGGCACGACCCCCGACAACCGCAAGTACGTCGAGGCCACCGGCACGCTCGCCCAGGCGGCCGCCGCCTTCGACACCTCCTTCGCGGAGTACCGCACCGAGGGCAAGGTGGTGCGCGCCAACGCCTCGGCGCTCAAGGTCCCCGCGAGCCTGACCGCCGTCGAGGGCGTCGTCGGGCTCGACGAGTCGCAGACCCTGGCCCACGCGGACAAGGTCACCCCAGGACCGGACCTGTTCCGCAACGCCGAGCCGACGAGCGCCTACTGGGGCGAGAAGACGGTGCAGAACACCCCGACGCCGGACGGCACCGCCCTGCCGGCCTCCCCGAGCGCCTTCGCGCCCAAGGGGTATGCCGGGGCGCAGCTCCAGGGCCTGTACGGCATGACCGGGGCGATCGGCTCCGGCAACGACGGCCGGGGAGTCACGGTCGGCATCATCGACGCCTACGCGTCGCCGACGATCCTCCAGGACGCCAACACCTACTCGGCCGCCCACGGGCTGCCGTCCCTCAACGGTCACTTCACCCAGGTCGTGGCGCCGGGCACCTACAACCGTCCCGAGAACCCCAGGCAGGACCCCCAGGGCTGGGCCGGTGAGGAGACCCTCGACGTCGAGGCTGTCCACACCATGGCTCCGGGAGCCGACATCACCTACATCGGCGCCCCGAACAACTACCGCGACATGGACGCGATCATGAACAAGGTGGTGGACAAGCACCTCGCCGACATCGTCAGCAACTCCTACGGCTACGGCGGCGAAGCACTCCCGGCCGGCACCATCAAGCCGTCGTTGGACACCCAGATCCAGGCGGCCGCAGAGGGCATGACGCTGTTCTTCTCCTCCGGCGACAGCGGCGACGAGACCGGCGGGGTCGCGGGCGCCACCCCCAGCCCGGACTGGCCGGCCTCGAGCCCCTACGTCACGGCGGTGGGCGGCACCAGCGCCGGCGTGTCCCAGGCCAACGGTCGAGTCTTCGAGCTCGGCTGGGAGACCGCCAAGGGCACGCTGAACAAGACCACCACGACGTGGAACACCCCGGCGTTCCTCTACGGCAGCGGCGGCGGCACCTCGCGGCTGTTCGCCCAGCCTTCCTACCAGGCGGGTGTGGTCCCTGCGGCCATCTCGCAGACCTACGGTGGCGGCGCGATGCGCTCGGTGCCCGACGTCGCGGCCCTCGGAGACCCCAACACCGGCATGCTCGTCGGTGAGACCCAGACCTTCCCGGACGGGTCGCAGCAGTACTCCGAGTACCGCATCGGCGGCACCTCGCTCGCCTCGCCGCTCTACGCGGGCATGTTCGCGCTGGCCCAGCAGAAGGCGGGTCACGCGTTCGGTCTCGCCAACCCGGTGCTCTACGGAGCCCGCAGCACCAGCATCGACATCACCAAGTCCGACATCGCGGCCTACCCCGGTGACGTTCGCTCCGACTACGTCAACGGCGTCGACGCCGGCGACGGCTACGTCTACAGCGCTCGCTACTTCGACCGTGATGACGCCCTGACCATCCACGTCCGCCCCGGGTACGACGACGTCACCGGCGTCGGCGTCCCCAACGGACAGGCGTGGTTGAACGCGGTCGCTTCCTCCTGACCGCGCGCGCCGGCGGGTGGGGCCCCTTCACCCTCTCGTCGGCGCCACCCCCTGGCTCCTCGTGCGGAGAGGGTCAGGGTATGCCGCCCGCTCACCCAGGCTCAGCGCCTGAGGTGGGCGGGCGGCGTACGTTCCGCACGGGGGAGGGAGGGTCGGCGAGCCGGTCAGCTCATCGACATCCCGCCGGCTGGTGCGCTGGCGAACCACGGGGAGTGCAGGTCGAGGTAGCGCATGTCCCTCACCTGGGCCATCTCGTCCTCGAACTCGCGACGACGGTCCTCGGGCATCTCCTTCTTCTCGCCGACGCGGGCCTCCTCCTCGCTCCGGAACGCGATGGTCTCGGTGAAGAAACCGTCCTCGTCGATCGCGATGGTGCCGCCGATGATCTCGGGACGCTGCTCCTGGAGCATGTCCATCGGCTGGTCCATGAAGCGCCGGAACCGCTCGGTGTCACTGAGCCGGCCCTGCATGACCTGCACGAAGCCCGCGTCGTCCGAACCGCCGTTCAGGAACATCTGCGCGTTGTCGCAGTCGTGGAAGGTGACGTCACCGTCGAAGCACTCCTGCATCTTGGTGAACCACTCACCCTGCTCGGGCCTGGTGGAGTTCCTCGCAGCAGCCTCCCGGCTCTCGAACCGGACCACGCCCACGAACTCGTTGTCGTCGGTCATGCCGTAGGTCCCCCCGAGCCAGCCCTCGGCCGTCGGTC
This sequence comes from Pedococcus sp. P2_D9, assembly GCF_056404275.1. Taxonomy (NCBI): domain Bacteria; kingdom Bacillati; phylum Actinomycetota; class Actinomycetes; order Micrococcales; family Intrasporangiaceae; genus Pedococcus; species Pedococcus sp. P2_D9. The sequence continues at coordinate 319,958 of NZ_JBFUEI010000004.1, read as the reverse complement.
CCAGCTGCTCTCGCCACTCGTCGGTCAGCTGGTGCATTCGGTCCGCGTCCCGACACTTTCCCTGGATGATCTGGATGAACACCTCGAAACCCTCCGCTCTCTGCAGGGGCCGCTTCCCACTGAAGTGGTCCACCTGACGAAGTTACGCCGGGGCCGCTGCCACGTCACCAGACAATCCGGGCCGTGCGCCGAGCGGTCGGCCAGGCCTGGCCGACCGCGGGGCGAGGACCGTGGTCACGCGAAGAGGGCTCCCACGACCTCGCGGAAGGTCGCGGTGTGCAGGTCGACGTCCGCCCGGCTCGTCTCGGGGCACATCAGGGCCATGTTGTGGAAGGGCGTCATGAGGATGCCCCGGTTGCACATCGCGAGGTGCAGGTAGGCATCGAGCACGTCGTCGGCGGCCGCTGCGGACTCTTGACCGCTACCGGGTGCGGGACGCGCGAAACGGTACTCCGCGCGGGCGCCGAGCTGGCTGATCGACCAGGGGACATCGAGCTCGTCGAGTGTCGCCTGGACGCCGGCGGTGAAGGCCGTCGCCAGCTCGGTCATGTGGCTGAACGCGTCGGGCGTGAGCACCTCCGCGAGCGTGGCCCGCATCGCCGCCGTCGACAGGGCGTTGCCTGCCAGCGTGCCGCCGACGCCACCCACGTCGACGATGTCGGCGTCGCCGGCATCGGTGTGACGGGTGACCGCATCGGCGACCTCTCGGGAGATCCCGTAGGCGCCGCAAGGGATCCCGCCACCGATCGACTTGCCGATGACGAAGATGTCCGGCTCCAGATGCCATTCACGGGTCGCGCCACCCCACCCGGCCGAGAACGTGTGCGTCTCGTCGATCATCAACAGGGCGCCGTACCGGGTGGCGAGCTCGCGGAGCCCGGCCAGGAATCCCTCGTCGGGCAGCACTATCCCGATGTTGGTCAGGGCGGGCTCAGTGAGGATCGCGGCGACGTCGCCGTGGGCCAGCACTGCCTCGACCGACGCGAGGTCGTTCCAGGTCGCGACGCGGGTCGTGAGATCGAGGTCGACCGGGGGAGCGACGTTCCCTGGGCGACTCTGCGCCTTGCCCTCGGGACCGGGCAGGGCGAACGCCTCGTCCACCGAGCCGTGGTAGCAGTAGGCGAACACCAGCACCTTGGGCCGGCCGGTGGCGAGCCGTGCCAGCCGGATCGCCCAGCGGTTCGCGTCGGTCGCGGACAGCGTGAAGCTCCACAACGGCATACCGAAGCGTCGCTCCAGCTCGGCGCCCACCCACTGGGCGTCCGCGGTCGGGAGCATCGTGGTGATGCCGCCCAGGTCGCCGGCCCGGCGCTGGACGGCGGCCACGGTCGCGGCAGGGGAGTGGCCGGCCATCGCGCCCGTGTCGCCGAGGGCGAAGTCGACGTAGGTGTGGCCGTCGACGTCGGTGACCCGGTTGCCGGTCGCGCGGTCGAGGTAGAGCGGGAATCCGCCGGACCACATGTTCATCCAGGTCATCGGCACGCGGCCGAAGAGGTTGTCGGCCTCCTCGAACAAGGCGCTGCTGCGGGGGTGGTTGTCGGTGTATGCCGCCTGCTCACGGTTCAGGAGCGCGGTGAGCCGGGCGCGGTCGAGGTGGGCCATGCGGCCACGCTAGGACCCCGGGCGGGCCGGTCGCAGGCGAGTGCGGATTCCGTTGCGGTGCGTAGTCAGCGGTGCGTGGTCAGCCCTTGACGTACGACAACTTCTCGCAGATGCGCCCGTCGCGGAAGCGGATGACGTCCACGCCGCGGACATGGCCCGGTGTGCCGTCGTCGTTCGTCCAGGCGTAGGACCAGCGGAACAGCGCCCGGTCACCGGCGACGAACTGCTCCTCGGTCGTGAAGACAGGGTCCGTCGTCTCGGCGAACATCCGTGTCCACACGGCGCGCACGGCATCGGCCCCCTCGTGGCGGACCCCGTCCGGCGCCGGCCCCGTGGCCTCGAACACGCAGTCCGGTGTCATCTCCAGCAGGGCCGCGTCCATGTCACCGTTCCCGAACGCCCGCAGGAAGCGTGCGGCGCAGGCATGGTTGGGGCCCCACTCCGAGTCGCGTCCGAAGGTGGCGAGCAGGTCGGCCTGGGACCCGCCGTGGGAGATGGCCCGTGGCGCCACGGCGCCGACGCTGCGGTAGGCCTCCTCGCGCTCGGCGAACCAGCCGGCCACGCCCGCCACGAGGGTCGGGTCGAGCCGCCGGTCCGTCCCGGTCGCCGCCGACAGGTCCCAGGAGTGGATGAGGTGGTCGGAGGCGAGCTGCCAGACGTACTCGGCGACGTCGGTGTCGCCGAAGGACAGGGGAACCGTGCCGCCCCGGGGGAGCCGCTCGGCGACGGACGTGGTGGCTGCCTTCGCCGCATCGATCGACCGCGCCACCGGCTCGTCGCCGAGCAGGTCGCCGTCGAGGCGGTCGCCCACCTCCTGGATCGTGCCGCCCTCCAGGAGGGCAGCGGTCCACAGGTCCTCCGACGTCACGTGGTTGACCAGGTCCCGCACGCTCCACTCGCTGCAGGGGGTGGGGGAGTCCCACTGGTCGTCGCGGACCGCGACGACGACGTCGGCCCAGCGCTCCACCGTGCGGTGGTACAGCGTGTTGAGATCCATCAGATAGCTCCGCTCTGCAGTGCCGTTCTGGTGGCCCGTACCCACCAGTCGAGGTCCGTCCTCTCCCGGGCCCGGATCGCCCGGTCCGGGTGCTCGACCGCGTCGAGCGCCTTGTTCCACCCCAGCCAGACCATGGCCGACAGGAGCCCGAGGTGCATGGTCCGGTCGTCGCATGCCTCGCCGGCCGCTGCCCGATACCAGCCGATCAGGTCCTCCCTCGTCGCCTCGACGACCGAGGAGCACCCGGCGACGAACCTGGCGATGTCGAGGGCTCCCGGTCCCTGCGTCGCCATCGCCCAGTCCAGGAGGACGAGGTCGTCTCCCTCGAACGCCATGTTGACCGTGGCCAGGTCACCGTGGGCCAACGTCGACGGCGAACGGTGCAGGGCGGTGACGAGCGGGGTGGGGTCGTCGAGCAGGCCGAGCACGGGGTCAGCGACGTCGGGCGGGACGGCATCGGCGAACAGCTCCCATCCGCGCAGTGCCAGGCGCATGAGCTCGACCTCGGCGACCCGGGCCTCCCGGATGCGTCGCGGGGTGAACAGCGTCACGACGAGGTCGAGCGGAGCCAGTCCGGGCGGCGCCTGGCCGAGAAGGGCACGGTGGAGGGAGGCGACTGCGGTCATCGTCTGTGCCGCCTGCTCGGCCGAGAGCCGGTCCTCCCACGTCAGGACGCGGTCGCCGAGGTCCCGCAGCACCAGGACCGTGCTGTCACCCTCGACCCAGCCGTCCACCACGGCGTGACCGATGCCCGGGGGCAGCCGGTCGAAGGTGCCGTCACGCCACAGGACGTACTCCGGGGAGAGCCCACCGCCCGTCATGGCCAGGGTCACGTCGTGTCGGGGGTCGACCCGCTTGACCACGAGCGCACGCCCGTCCCGGAGCCGGACCCGCTCGAGCCCCGCTCCCGACTTGCCCACGTGGTCCGAGACCACTGTGCGTTCCACGACGTCGCGCAGGACGTCGCCCGCTGCCACGAGTCCACCGTGGCACGGAGCGCAGCCGCCCACCATGGCCCGATGGAGCCACTCAGGAGCCGGTGCCTAGGCTTGCCCCATGGCCAGGCAGCGCGTTCCCGAAGGACCCCCACCCGCCCTGGCGGTGCAGAAGCTGCGGATCCGGTACGCGAAGCGGGGTCGGCTGCGGTTCTCCTCCACCCGTGACTTCCAGCGTGCCCTCGAGCGTGCCCTGCGCCGTGCGGGGGTGCCGATGGCGTTCTCGGCCGGCTTCCACCCGCACCCCAAGATCAGCTACGCGAACGCCGCGCCCACCGGGACCGCCAGCGAGGCCGAGTACTTCGAGATCTCGGTGACCGAGAGGGTCGACCCCGAGTCCGTGCGTCGGGCCCTCGACGAGGCGCTGCCCGAGGGGTTGGATGTGCTCGAGGTGGTCGAAGCGGCCCCCGGTGCGCTCGCGGACCGGCTCCAGGGCAGCGACTGGGTGATGGACTTCTCGGGGCTCACCGTCGAGCAGCTCCAGCAGGCCGCCGACCAGCTCCTCGCGCTCGACCGGGTCGAGGTCACCCGCACCTTCAAGACCGGTCCGAAGACCTTCGACGTGAGATCGGCCGTCGTGTCGATGACCACGGAGCCGTCGCAGCGCCCCGACTGTGCGATACTGCGGGTGGTTGTACGGCACACCACACCGGCCGTACGCCCCGACGACGTCCTGACCGCGCTGCGAGCAGCCACGGAGCTCACGCCACCGACACCACCCCTGGTGACCCGACTGGCGCAAGGCCCGCTGCGACCCGCAACCGCTGGGGTGGCTGATCCACTGGCTGCCGACAAGAACGACGACGGCGCCTGACCTGGTGCCGCGCGACCTGCGCGAGCCTTGACGGGCGTAGCCCACCCGACTTCCGTGTCGACGGCACCCGCCACCGACACGACGCAACACCGCGCACCACGTGGCCGATGGGAGAGTCCTCCGGGACTCTCGGTGTGGCCTTCGCCCGTGGGTGACGGAAGGGCGCCGAATGGCCTCCAACGAAGACCTGTTCACCTCAGACTCCTCAGGCACCTCAGAGGGCCCAGACACCTCGGGTACCTTCGCGCAGGAGCCTGCTGCGGACGCTGGCGTCAGCGCCCCGGCACCAGCCCGCAAGCGTGCACGACGGGCGACCAAGAAGGCGTCCGCACCGGAAGCTGTCGAGGTCACCGACTCGGGCGCAGCCGTCGTCGCGCAGGACGTCCTCGCCCTGGACGCTGCCCTCGGCTCCACCGAGACGGATGCCGCCGACACGACCGAAGCTCCGGTCGCGGCGAGGAAGACCGCCACCAAGTCGGCCACCAAGAAGACTGCGAAGAAGGCCACCGCGAAGAAGGCGGCTCCCAAGAAGGCCGCCAAGGCCACCGCCGACTCCCTTGCCGCCGACGTGGAGCCCGCCGTCGACGGGACGGCCATCGGCGAGACCACCGACCTGAACGCGGTGGACGCCGAGCCTGCCACCCCCGCCCCCAGGACGAGGTCGCGTCGGGCCACCCGCGCCACGGCCGAGCCGGCGCTCGACGAGACGATCGACGACGAGGCCACCGAGGCCACCGAGGGCGAGACGCCCGAGGACGAGACTTCCGAGGACGAGGCCGCAGCGACTGCCGCTGCCGTGCCGAGCTTCGGCGTGGTGTTCCAGGCGCCGGACCCGGCAGCGGCCCGGCCGACGCGCCGCCGCGCGGCCACCAAGGCGGCGGGACCGCCGCAGGTCACGGAGGCAGCCCCGGTCGCCGAGCAGGACACGACAGGCGAGGCAGAGCAGGCCGATGGTGCAGCCGAGGTCGGCGAGGTGCAGGACGCACCCGCACCGCGCCGCCGCCGCGGCCGTGGGGCCAGGCAGCAGGGCGGCGCCCAGGGCGACGCAACCGCCCGCGAGGACGCCGACACCGCCGAACGCACCGAGGACGCCGCGCAGGCCGACCAGGGTGGGGACGGCCACGCAGGCGACGACGACTCCGAGGGTGGTTCCGAGGGCGGTCGCCGTCGGCGCCGCCGCGGCGGCAAGGGCCGCGGCCGTGGCCGAGGTCAGGGCGACGCCGACGCCGCTGTTTCCTCTGAGGACGACGACGAGCCCTCCTCCGAGGGCCCCGACTCCGATGCCCTCGACGACCAGGGTGGTGACGGCGACGCGTCGTCGAGCCGTCGTCGTCGTCGCCGTCGCCGCAGTGGTTCCTCGGCCGAGGGGGACGACCCGCCCGGCACCGTGACCCGCGTGCGCGAGTCCCGCCGCGACGAGCCGCAGAGCGTGAAGGGCTCGACCCGCCTCGAGGCCAAGAAGCAGCGTCGCCGCGAGGGCCGCGAGGCCGGCCGTCGTCGCACGATCATCACCGAGGCCGAGTTCCTCGCCCGTCGCGAGAGCGTTGAGCGCGTCATGGTCGTCCGCGAGCGTGAGGGCCGCACCCAGATCGGCGTGCTCGAGGACAACGTCCTCGTCGAGCACTACGTGTCGCGCGAGAGCAACGCCTCGATGGCGGGCAACGTCTACCTCGGCCGGGTCCAGAACGTGCTCCCGTCCATGGAGGCTGCCTTCGTCGACATCGGCAAGGGCCGCAACGCCGTGCTGTACGCCGGTGAGGTCAACTGGGATGCCGCGGGGCTGGAGAACAACCAGCCCAAGCGCATCGAGAACGCCCTCAAGTCCGGTGACACCGTTCTCGTGCAGGTCACCAAGGACCCGATCGGTCACAAGGGCGCCAGGCTGACCAGCCAGATCTCGCTCCCGGGCCGTTACCTCGTCTACGTGCCCGAGGGCTCGATGACGGGCATCTCCCGCAAGCTCCCCGACACCGAGCGCAGCCGCCTCAAGGGCATCCTCAAGGAGGTCGTGCCGGACACCGCCGGCGTTATCGTGCGCACCGCCGCCGAAGGGGCGAGCGAGGAGGAGCTGCGCGCCGACGTGGAGCGACTCACCAAGACGTGGGACAAGATCAAGGGCAAGGCCGACTCCAAGGGCAAGGCCAAGGGCGGGTCGCCGTCCCTCGTCCACGGCGAGCCGGACCTCACGGTCCGCGTCATCCGCGACGTCTTCAACGAGGACTTCACCTCCCTCGTGGTTGCCGGCGACCAGGCCTACGGCGAGGTCAGCGACTACCTCGGCGACGTCGCCCCCGACCTCGCCGAGCGGCTCCAGAAGTGGACGTCCGAGGAGGACCTGTTCACCCACTACCGCGTGGACGAGCAGATCGCCAAGGCCATGGACCGCAAGGTCTGGCTGCCCTCGGGTGGCTCCCTGGTCATCGACCGCACGGAAGCCATGACGGTCGTCGACGTCAACACGGGCAAGTTCGTCGGCTCGGGGGGCAACCTCGAGGAGACCGTCACCAAGAACAACATCGAGGCGGCCGAGGAGATCGTCCGCCAGCTCCGGCTGCGCGACATCGGCGGCATCATCGTCATCGACTTCATCGACATGGTGCTGGAGAGCAACCGCGACCTCGTGGTGCGCCGCCTCCTGGAGTGCCTGGGCCGGGACCGGACCAAGCACCAGGTCGCCGAGGTGACCTCGCTCGGCCTGGTCCAGATGACCCGCAAGCGCGTCGGGTCGGGCCTCATCGAGGTCTTCTCCGAGACCTGCGAACACTGCGGTGGACGCGGGATCATCGTGCACGCCGACCCGGTCGACCGGTCGTCCGGTGGCGACGGCCGGGACAGCCGCGACAACCGGGACAGCGGTGGCGGCAGTCAGGGTGGCGCCGGCTCGAGCGGCCAGAACTCACGCAGTGGCCGCGGCCGTCGCGGACGCTCCGGCACCTCGGCCCCTGAGGAGCAGGCCCCGCCGCAGCCGGTCCACTCCGGTCCGACTCCGGCCCAGATCGCCGCAGCCGCGCACGCGGCGGCCCTGAAGTCGGCCGACCACCACCACCACCACGACGACGACCACGACCACGCCGAGCACGACGACCTGGGTGGGCAGGATGCACCGGTCGTCGAGGTGCACGAGGACGTCGACCAGGAGCAGCCCGACCAGGCTGTCCCGGAGACTGCCTCTGAGGTTGCCCCTGAGGTTGTCCCTGAGGTTGTCCCTGAGACGCTGACGGAGCCCGAGCCGGTCCGCGAGCTCGCTCCCGAGCCCGTGGCCCTGGCCCCGAAGCGCCGCAAGCGCGGCCGCGTCGTCGCACCGGCCGGCCCGCCGCGCGCAGGCGCCGGCGACGCCGACGGCGAGCCCTCCGCGGAGGCGACGGCAGAGCAGGCCTGAGCCGTGCGGCATACCGGTGGATCACCCCTCGGTGTGCCGCACGACCGCCGGTTTGGTCGGCAAGGCCCCTAGCCGGTAATCTTCATCCTTGGTGCGCCCACCATCCGGCGTCCGCGTCTGTGTTCAGTCACAGCGCGGGTAGCTGCTGGCTGGTCCAGACAGAGAGCGCGTGCTTCCCGAAGTAGAAAAGAGTTCCACGTGTACGCGATTGTTCGCGCTGGTGGTCGCCAGGAGAAGGTTTCCGTCGGCGACGTCCTCATCATCGACAAGGTCAGCGGCAAGGCTGGCGACAGCATCGACCTGACCCCCTTGCTCGTCGTCGACGGCTCGACCGTGACCAGCGACGCTGCCAAGCTCGCCAAGGTCAGCGTCAAGGCTGAGGTCGTCAAGGCCGCCAAGGGCCCCAAGATCACGATCATGAAGTACAAGAACAAGACCGGCTACCGCAAGCGTCAGGGCCACCGTCAGCACCTGACCCAGGTCAAGATCACCTCGATCGACGCCTGAGTTTCGGACCAGAACAAGACATAGGCAGGTACTGACATGGCACACAAGAAGGGTGCGTCCTCGACCCGCAACGGTCGCGACTCGAACGCACAGTTCCTCGGCGTCAAGCGCTTCGGCGGCCAGCTCGTGAACGCGGGCGAGATCCTCGTCCGCCAGCGTGGCACGCACTTCCACCCCGGTGACGGCGTCGGCCGTGGCGGCGACGACACGCTGTTCGCGCTCGTCGCGGGCAACGTCCAGTTCGGCACGAAGCGTCGGCGCAAGGTCGTCAACATCGTCCCGCTGGAGACCTCGGACGCCAGCTGAGCCTCCGGGCGAAGCAGGAGATCAGATACTTCCGGGCGAAGCAGGAGATCAGATACCTCCGGGCGAAGCAGGAGATCAGAAACTTCGGTATGCCGCGTGGCCAGGCCGCGCGACGCACCGCACCGGAGGGGGCGGGCCCGASTCGGGCCCGCCCCCTCCACCCGTCCCACCTAGAATTCATGCCTGAGACCAGAGGAGCCCCATGACCACCTTCGTCGACCGCGTCGTGCTGCACGTCGCTGCCGGCGACGGCGGACACGGAGTGGCTTCCGTCAAGCGCGAGAAGTTCAAGCCGCTCGGAGGCCCGGACGGTGGCAACGGCGGGCGTGGCGGCAACGTCATCCTGCGCGTCGACCCGAACGCCACCACGCTGCTGGACTACCACCACCACCCCCACCGCAAGGCGACGAACGGCAAGCCCGGCGCCGGTGACGAGCGCAACGGCGCCGACGGCGGCGACCTGGTGCTGCCCGTCCCGGAGGGCACCGTCGTCAAGGACGGCGCCGGTGAGGTGCTGATGGACCTCGTCGGACTCGACGGTGAGTTCATCGTCGCCAAGGGTGGCCGGGGTGGCCTCGGCAACAAGGCCCTGTCGTCGGCCCGTCGCAAGGCGCCCGGCTTCGCCCTGCTCGGTGAGCCCGGTGACACCCTCGACATCGTCCTCGAGCTCAAGTCGCTCGCCGACGTCGCGCTGATCGGCTTCCCCTCTGCAGGGAAGTCCTCTCTCGTGTCGGTGCTGTCGGCCGCGCGACCCAAGATCGCGGACTACCCGTTCACCACGCTGGTGCCCAACCTCGGCGTCGTCCAGGCCGGTGACGCTCGCTTCACCATCGCCGACGTCCCCGGGCTGATCCCGGGCGCCAGCGAGGGCAAGGGCCTCGGGCTGGAGTTCCTGCGCCACGTCGAGCGGTGCTCGGTCCTGGTGCACGTGATCGACTGCGCGACCCTGGAGCCCGGCCGCGACCCGATGAGCGACCTCGACGTCATCGAGCGCGAGCTCGCCCAGTACGTCCCTGACGCGACCCTCGGCGGCCGACCGCTGGCCGAGCGCACGCGCATGGTCGTGCTCAACAAGTCCGATGTCCCTGACGCGAACGAGCTGGCCGACATGGTCAAGCCCGACCTCGAGGCGCGCGGCATCGAGGTGTTCGTCGTGTCCGCGGTCGCCCACACGGGGCTGCGCGAGCTGACCTTCGCCATGGCGCGGCAGGTCAAGGCCGCTCGGGCCGAGATCGAGGCCGCAGCCGCGGCCACCCCGCAGCGCATCGTGATCCGGCCCAAGTCGGTCGACGACACCGGCTTCAAGGTCATCCGCGAGAACACCCCGGACGGCGAGGTCTTCCGCATCGACGGTGAGCGGCCCACCCGCTGGGTGCGCCAGACCGACTTCTCCAACGACGAGGCCGTGGGTTACCTCGCCGACCGGCTGGGCCGGGCCGGCGTCGAGCAGGCGCTCTTCGCCGCTGGCGCGGTCGCCGGAGCCACCGTGCTCATCGGCCCGAAGGACGACGCCGTCGTCTTCGACTGGGAACCCACCCTCGTGGCCGGCGCCGAGCTGCTCGGCGCCCGCGGCACCGACCTGCGGCTCGAGGACGCTGCCCGTCCCACCCGCGACGACAAGCGGGCCGACTACGCCGACCGTCGCGCGGCCAAGACCGCCGCCCGCGACGAGCTCGCTGCCGAGCGTCGGGCCGGTCACTGGGCTACGGCGAAGGACGAGGACGCCGAGGAATGAGCGTCGAGGGATGAGCGCGGCTGACCGCCGGGGGGACGTGGCCCGCGCCCGGCGCCTCGTGGTCAAGGTCGGTTCGTCGAGCCTGACCGACGTCGGGGGAGGGGCGCTCGACGAGGAGCGGCTCATCGCGCTCGTCGACGTGCTCGCCAAGCGACGCCTCGCCGGTCACCAGGTCGTGCTGGTGTCCTCTGGCGCCATCGCCGCGGGCATCGCACCTCTCGGCCTGACCAGGCGGCCCTGGGACCTCGCGACCCAGCAAGCCGCGGCCAGTGTGGGGCAGGGAGCCCTCGTCGCGGCATACCAGCGGGCCTTTGGTGTCCACGGGCTGACGGTGGGGCAGGTGCTCCTCACGGCCGACGACATGACCCGGCGGTCGCACTACACCAACGCCCGCCGCACCCTGGACCGCTTGCTCGAGCTCGGCATCGTGCCCATCGTCAACGAGAACGACACCGTGGCCACCCACGAGATCCGGTTCGGGGACAACGACCGGCTCGCCTCCCTGGTGGCCCACCTCGTGCACGCCGACGGGCTCGTCCTGCTCACTGACGTGGACGCCCTGTATGACGGGCCGCCCAGCCGAGCCGGCACCAAGCGGGTGCCGACCGTGGTCGGGGGAGCGGGCCTGGACGTGATCGCGATCGGCGGCACGGGTTCGAGCGTCGGCAGCGGCGGAATGGTCACCAAGGTCGAGGCGGCCTCCATCGCCAACGCCGCGGGGATCACGACCGTGCTCACCAGTGCGACCCAGGTCGAGGCGGCGCTGGCCGGCGAGGACGTCGGGACGGTCYTCGTCCCCACGGGCTCGCGCCGCACCTCCCGCAAGCTGTGGCTGGCCCACGCCACGACGCCGATGGGCCGGCTGCTGCTCGACCCGGGGGCAGTGCGTGCGGTCACCGAGCGGCGTACGTCGCTGCTGCCTGCCGGGATCACCGGGGTCGAGGGCACCTTCTCCGACGGTGACCCCGTGGACCTGTGTGCTCCCGAGGGGCGCGTGGTCGGCAGGGGCTTGGTCAACTACAGCTCTGCCGAGCTGCCCGGCATGCTCGGCCGCTCGACCCACGAGCTGGCCAGGGAGCTCGGGCCGGAGTACGAGCGTGAGGTCGTCCACCGCGACGACCTCGTCATCCTGTAGGAGCCCCTGCCAGTCGGCGCTTCTGCTACTGGCCCCTCAACGGAGCCGGCTGACCTCGAACTGCAGTCGCGGCTCGGCGATGGTCTCCTGCGACTGGACCAGCTGGAGCTCTCGCTCGCCGGCGTCGAGGGTGTTCTGGAGCAGGTCGAACACGCTGCTCGACGTCCGGGCCAGGGCCACCGCCGGGTCGCCGGTCGACAGCAGGTGCGCGGTGAACAGGGCAGCCGTGACATCGCCGGAACCGTTGGCCTTCATGGCCAGTCGCGGCGTCTGGACGATCCATGCGCCGTCGTCGGTGACGGCCATCATCTCGATGGTGTCGGCGGGGGCGTCGGGCCGCTCGACGCTCGTGACCAGCACGATCGACGGACCCAGGGCGCGCGCGAGGTCAACGGAGGCCAGCGTCTCCTCGATGGTCCGAGGCTGCGTGCCCGTGAGGTAGCCGAGCTCGAACTGGTTGGGCGTGATCAGGTCGGCGGCCGGGACCACGCGCTCGCGCAGCAGCACCGGGATCGCCGGGTGCACGAAGCAGCCGCTCTTGGCGTTGCCCATCACCGGGTCGCAGGCGTAGATCGCACTGGGGTTGGCCGCCTTGACCCGCGCCACGGCGTCGAGGATCACGTCCCCGATGTCCTCGCCTCCCTGGTAACCGGACAGCACCGCGTCGACCTCGGCGAACGCGCCACGCTCCTCGACGCCCCGTAGGACTGCGCGGAGGTCGGCGGCGGGCAGCAACGGCCCACGCCACTCCCCGTAACCCGTGTGGTTCGAGAAGTGAACGGTGTGGACGGGCCAGACCTCGACCCCCAGCCGCTGGAGGGGGAAGACGGCGGCGCTGTTGCCGACGTGGCCGTAGGCGACCGAGGACTGGATCGACAGGATGCTCACGCCAGCATTCAACCAGCGTGGCGGAAAGGTCCCCACCCGGCTGCTGGACGGGCGCGTGGCGGGGTGGCCACGCGGCATACCCTTGGGGCATGGCTGAGATCGACCACGCCGCCGTCGCGCAGGTCGCCACCGCGGCCCGCGCCGCTCGCGCGGCCTCCCGCAGGCTGGCGCTGCTCTCACGGGCGGACAAGGACGCTGCGCTGCACGCGCTCGCCGATGCCCTCGACGCCGCGACCGACCGCGTCGTGGCGGCCAACGCCGAAGACCTCGAGCGCGGCAGCGCTTCCGGTATGCCGCAGGGCCTGCTGGACCGCCTGGCTCTCGACCCGCATCGGGTCGCCGCCGTGGCCCAGGCGCTGCGTGACGTGGCCGCCCTGCCGGACCCGGTGGGGGAAGTCGTCCGGGGCTCGACCCTCGCCAACGGCCTGCAGATCCGCCAGGTGCGGGTACCCATGGGCGTCGTCGGCATGGTCTACGAGGCGCGCCCCAACGTGACTGTCGACGCCGCCGGGCTGGGCCTGAAGTCCGGGAACGCCGTCATCCTCCGGGGTGGTTCGGCCGCCGAGTCGACCAACCGGGCGCTGGTCGACGTGATGCGGGCGGGTCTCGAGAGCCAGGGACTGCCGGCCGACGCCATCACCCTGCTCGAGGGTGGGCGGGACTCCGTGCGAGCGCTGCTCACCGCCCGCGGCCTGGTCGACCTGATCATCCCTCGCGGCGGTGCCGGCCTGATCCAGACAGTCGTGACCGAGTCGACGGTGCCGGTCATCGAGACCGGGGTGGGCGTCGTGCACGTCTACGTCGACGCTGCCGCTGACCTCGACAAGGCCCTGGCCATCACGGTCAACGCCAAGACCCATCGACCGAGCGTCTGCAACGCCGCCGAGTCGCTGCTGGTCCATCAGGCGGTCGCGGCTGACTTCCTGCCCAAGGTCCTGGCCGAGCTCTCAGGTGCCGGTGTGGTCCTGCACACCGACGACGCGTCGGGCGCGGCTGCTGAGGCTGCCGGGGTGGCCCACGAGGCGGCCACCGAGGAGGACTACGGCACGGAGTACCTCGCGTTGGAGATGAGCGTCCGCGTGGTGCCCAACCTCGACGCCGCCATGGAGCACATCCGGACCTACGGCTCCGGGCACACCGAGGCGATCGTGACCGAGGACCGCGCTGCCGCCCGACGCTTCACCAGCGAGGTCGACGCCGCTGCCGTCATGGTGAACGCCTCGACGCGGTTCACCGACGGGGGAGAGTTCGGGTTCGGCGCGGAGATCGGGATCTCCACCCAGAAGCTGCACGCCCGGGGGCCGATGGCCCTGCCGGAGCTCACCACGACCAAGTGGATCGTCGAGGGCGACGGACAGGTGCGCGCCTGACGCTCGGGTGTGTCCAGGGACAAGGTGAGAGCCCCTCGAAGTATGAGTTCGAGGGGCCCTCGGTGGCGATCCTCCCGGCCGCTGACAGAGCCAGCTGCTGGGTGGATCTCCGGGTGCGAGGTCCGGTGCCACCGAGGTGGCGCCATGCTCGCGGTGCGGGTGCTGTCGTCACCGAGGTGACGACTCTCCCCACGGGTGGTGCAGTTCCTCGGCCGGCGAACCGGCCACGTCCCTGCCCCTGTCGATCGCCCACGTCCTCCGGCGAACCGGATGTTGTGGCCACTGCGACGATGGCGCCCTGCCTGCTCCGGCGAACCGGTGCAAGCCACGGCGATGCGATCTGGTCAACGGGCCCGGCATTCCTCCGCGGCGTCGCCCGCGGACCTGTCAGCCCGAAGGCTTCAAGGACCTCGTCCGAGCGAACCCGGTCGAGGCGGTCGTCCGTTATCCGGCTGACCTGTGCTCCTGTCTCACGGCCGTCCCGGGTCTCCCCGTTTCGACCCTCCGACCGGAGCGCGTGAGAGATTTCTAATGGCCGCATCCGTTGTGCCGCAATAGGTTTCGCGAAACATTTTTCGTCCACCGGTTTCCCACACCGTTGTCCACACCCGGCCGTGCTCGCACGGGATGTTGTACACACCCCTGTGCACAACATCCGTGGACAGACGCGCCGATGGATCCGGTCCGATCCCCGGGCGGATCCCGGGAGAGCGGGGGCTTGCGAGGCGGGGGCGGCGATGGGCACGGCCCGGGCCCCGCCGGCGGGTACGCTGGGGCCCATGTCGTTGTCGTCGTCGTCCGTGTCCCTGTCGAACCTGGTCGTTGTCGCCGAGGAGCACACTCGCGAGCTGCCGATGTCTCCCTATGCCTTCGGGGCCCTCGCGTTCGTCTCGTTCCTCGCCCTCCTCGGCGTCCTGTGGGCCTTCCGTGGCACCGCGCAGAAGCACGTCCTCGGTCACGCCTCGCACGGCAGTGGCCACCAGCACGACAGCCACGGCGCGCACACCGACCACCAGGGCAGCCACCACTGACCATGCGCCTCGGAGTGATGGGCGGGACGTTCGACCCGATCCATCACGGCCACCTCGTGGCCGCCTCCGAAGTCCAGACCCGGTTCGGGCTCGATGAGGTCGTCTTCGTCCCCACGGGCCAGCCCTGGCAGAAGGACGAGCGCGAGGTCAGCGCACCGGAGCACCGCTACCTCATGACGGTGGTGGCGACCGCTTCCAACCCCCGCTTCACGGTGAGCCGGGTGGACATCGACCGTCCCGGCCCGACCTACACGATCGACACCCTGCGCGACCTGCACCGTGAGCGGCCCGATGCCGAGCTGTTCTTCATCACCGGTGCCGACGCGCTCGCCCAGATCCTGTCCTGGAAGGACGCGGACGAGCTGTTCGACCTCGCCCACTTCGTGGGCGTCACCCGGCCGGGTTACGTCCTTTCCGAGTCCGGTCTCCCCGCCGACCGGGTCACCTTGCAAGAGGTGCCCGCGATGGCGATCAGCTCCACCGACTGTCGAGCGCGCGTCGAGCGCGCCGAACCCGTCTGGTACCTCGTGCCCGACGGCGTCGTCCAGTACGTCAACAAATACCGCCTGTATGCCGCTGGCTCACCTGCCGGCGCACCGGCACGAACGTAGGAGAGCAGTGCCCGCCACCGAACGATCCCTTGACCTGGCCATGACGGCCGCCAAAGCCGCCGACGACAAGCTGGCCACCACAGTGGCCGGCATCGACGTCAGCGAACAGCTCGCCCTCACCGATGTGTTCGTGATCGTCTCGGCGAGCACCGACCGACAGGTCGGCGCCATCGTCGACGAGGTGGAGGACCAGCTCCGCGAGAAGGGTGCCAAGCCGATCCGCCGCGAGGGCGAGCGGGACGGCCGCTGGGTGCTGCTCGACTTCGGCGACATCGTCGTGCACGTCCAGCACGATGAGGAGCGCGAGTTCTACGAGCTCGAGCGGCTCTGGAAGGACTGCCCCGAGATCGACCTCGGCGTGCCCAAGCGCCGGGACGCATGAGCGGCGAGGCCTCGGCCTCGACCGCCCCGACGACCTCTGGTCGGCGCCGGATCATCGTGCTCAGGCACGGCCAGACCGACGACAATGCGCGGGGCGTCTGGCAGGGACAGGTCGACAGTGACCTGTCCTCCCTTGGCCACGAACAGGCACGCGCAGCGGCCGGTGCGCTGGCGGCATACGCACCGTCGGTGGTCGTGGCCTCGGACCTGAAACGGGCGGCCGAGACCGGCGCGGAGGTCGCGCAGGCGTGTGGCCTGCCGATCAGCTACGACGCGCGGTGGCGAGAGATCCACGTGGGTCAGTGGGCAGGCATGACGAGCGAACAGGTGAGCAGCGAGTTCCCCGAAGAGCGGCTGCGACACCTGCGCGGCGAGGACTTCGTGCGCGGGGTGGACGGGGAGTCGCTGTCGGACGTGGCACAGCGGGTCCGTGCCGCTCTGGACGACCTGCTCGACGGCCTTCCGGCGGGGCAGACGGCCATCGTGGCGACGCACGGGGTGACCGGCCGCGTGGTCATCGCCGAGCTCGTGGACCTCGACCGGCTCACCGCCTGGCGGGTGCTCGGGGGTTTCGGCAACTGCCACTGGGCCGAGGTCGTCGAGGCCGAGAACGGCTGGCGGATCCAGGCCTGGAACGCGTCGGCCTGAGGTCCGTGCGCGGACGCCGCCCCGATTTGGAGATTGGGTGGGGGTACTGGGTAAACTTCCGCAGTCCCCCTCGGGGGATGTCCCACTCGGGAGACCGGGGCTGTGGCGCAGTTGGTAGCGCACTTCCATGGCATGGAAGGGGTCAGGGGTTCGAATCCCCTCAGCTCCACCAAACACGAGATGGCCCCTGACCAGCGGAAACGTTGGTCAGGGGCCATCTCTCTTGCTGGCCGACGTAGGGCTCCGAGGGCCAATGCTTGACTAAATGCTTGACTAAGGATCCGATTCCGGGCTGGTCCGTGTGCGTTCCGGGGCGTCCTCCGTTGTCGTGGCGGACGACTTTTTGGGTTCCTCGAGCAGTTTGTCCCATGCCTCCGCTCCGCTGGTGAGTACGGGTCGCAGCTGCTTGCGGTAGACGGCCTCGGTCACGACCGTGCCGCGGTGGCCGACGAGACGCGCGATGTCCTCGATGGGAACACCGGAGTCCGAGAGGATTGACACGAAGCTGTGCCGAAGCTCGCGAGGGGCCCACGCCTTGGGGTCGAGCCCGGCCGCCTGGAGGACGGTGCGGAGGGACCGCCGCACGTTGTGCGGGTCGAGTGGTGTGCCGGTGCTGCTGGTGAAGACCAGCTGCTTGTCCCTCCAGCCCTTGCCCATCGAGGCGCGCTGTTGTTCCTTGTGGCGCGTCAGGGCATCGACCGCCCGGTGGGGCAGCGTCAGGGTGCGGCGAGACCGACGCGTCTTGGTGTCTCCGCCCTCGCGCACCGATCGCCACAGCTGAATCGTGGGCGGGACGGGCTTGTCGGCGTCGGGGGCCCCGTCGAGATCGACGTGGTCCCAGGTCAGCGCCCGCAACTCCTCGGTCCGGGCGCCGGTAAGGAGGCTAACGGTGATGTAGGCCTCCATCGGTGTGTCCTGCGCCGCGGCCAGGAGTTTTAGCGCCTGTTGCAGGGACAGCGCCTTGGAGGGCCTACCGGGCTGGCCGGCCGGGATTTCGCAGTGCAGGGCGACATTCCGTCGCAACCGGTCACGGGCCACCTGCCGGGCGAGTGCGCGACGCAGAATCGACAACAGGCGCTGCAGGGTCGACCTGCTCAGGGTGTCGGCCTTCCGCTTCAACCACAGGTCGACATCCTCCGAGGAGAGGGCGGCAAGTCGTCGCGGTCCCAGCTCGGGGATGATGTGGCGCTCGGCGAGGATGCGGCATGTAGTCACGGTGTTCTGGTCACGTCCGCTGAGCCCGAACTCCAGCCAGTCCTGCACAGCCATGGCGATGGTCGCGTGGACCCTTTCGTTGATTCCATGCTCGCGTTCCCGCAGCAGCTCGCTCAGCCTGGACTTGGCCTCGGTCTTGGTTCTGCCGGTGGCGGTCTTTACGATGCGCTTCCCGTTCGGCAGGAAGCCGAGCTGTGCTGTGGCGACCCAGCGCTGACGCGACGCGGAGTAGTGGACCCCACCCTCACCGCGACTACGACGCTTGGCCATCCAGTCCTGCTTCCTCCTCGAGCAGCGCGACGTAGCGTTCGATCGCGGCCACAGTGACATAACACCGGCGACCCTGGTGCACCGTCTGCAAGCGGCCGGCACGGATCTGCTCATAGACAACTGAACGACTCATGCTCAGCAGCGCCATGGTGTCCACGATGCTGTAGAGGGCACGGTCGGCGACAACGGTCATGTCGAACTCCTTCGTTTCCGTTCTACGAGGGCAACGCGCATGAGGGGGCACCATCGGGGAGAGGCTGAGTATCGGTGGCTCGCAAGTGGACAGGCGCGCGAGCGGGTGTGGGTCGGTCGAGTCGGCGGGGGAGATGCCAGGTCGACTGTCCAGGGCGGCAGAGTCGATCCGGGGCCGGCCACCGACCGCGTGACTGGGGACGTCGCCTTCCCGTATGCGTTTGATCAGGACCTCGCGGTGACGGGTAGAAAGCGCGTAGCCGGGGTCACGAAGGAGTCGCAAATCCAGTGGTGGGCGCAGCGGGGTGGGGTAGTCGCAGATCACCTGCAAAAGGGTGGCGCGGCCGCGGGTGCACGCCCCGACGTCGTTGGGAGTCTGTCGGTCGGCCTCAGACCTTTCGTCCGGCCACCTCAACGGCCCAGCGCCCCCTGCCCGCCTGCCCGCCTGCCCGCCTGCCCCGCATCCCGCGTGCCCCGCATCCCGGCATACCCGCCCTGCACCCGCTCGCCCGGCAGCCACGCCCAGCCGACCACCCTGCTCCAGCCCTCATTCTCGTGCCACACGTCAGGCACCAGCTGCGCTGGTGGGCCGATGGTGCCCCTTCGTGGTCGTTGCCTTGGCGTGACGATGTCAATACGGCGGATGACGTTGGGGGCCGGGTTTCGGTACCTGATGTCGTCGGTCGCGCGTGCCGATCGGGAGGGTCCGACGGCGGATCCGTTGACGGCTTACTACACCCAAGCGGGAACCCCGCCGGGGTGGTTCCTGGGGTCGGGCCTGGCAGGGCTTGGCGGCGGAAGCGGTGTCGCCCCGGGGTCGGTCGTGACCGAAGAGCACCTGTGGCGAATGCTCGGGATGCTGCAGGACCCGGTCAGCGGGCACCCCCTCGGGCGCGCTCCAGTCGCGGACCGCCCTACCTGCCGTGACCCGGGAGGCAAGCGACATCGGACGTCCCGGACGGTAGCCGGGTTCGACCTGACCTTCTCCGCGCCGAAGAGCGTAAGTGTGGCGTGGGCGATGGCCGATGGGCCGACCCGGAAGCGAATCTACGCGGCGCACCAGCAGGCGTTGGAGTTCGTCATCGGCTATGCGGAGCGGGAGGTGTTCACCACCCGCACCGGCCGCGGCGGGGTGGTCTCCGAACCGGTCCGCGGTGTGGTCGCAGCCGGGTTTGACCACTGGGACTCCCGCGCGGGTGACCCGCAGCTCCACACCCACGTAGTCGTGCTGAACCGGGTCCAGGCTGCCACGGACGGGGGCTGGCGCACCCTGGACTCGCGGGCGTTGTTCAAGGCGAACGTCGCGTTGTCGGAGCTGTACAACGGCGCCCTGATGGACCTGCTCACCGCCGATCTGGGGTGGGGTTGGGAGGCCCAGCGCCGTGCGCGCTCCACGACTCTGACGTGGGAGGTGACCGGGGTCGCCAAGGCGGTGCGGGAGGAGTTCTCGCAGCGCTCTACCGCGATCAACGCCGCCGCCCAAGACCTCATTGCCGGCTTCGCCGCCAGCCACGGGCGGCAACCCACCGCCGCCGAGGTGATCCGGCTGCGCCAGCAGGCCACCCTGCAAACGCGGCCCGCCAAGGAGCTGCGGCCGCTGGCCGACCTGGTCCGCGGCTGGCGACACCGGGCGGAGCCGTACCTGGGCCGGGAACAACAGGGATGGGTGGCAGGGCTGGCGAACCGGTGCGACCTGCCCGCGCTGAGCGCGGCCGACCTCGAGGACGGGATGCTCAAGGACGCGGCGATCGTGGTGGTGGACGCGGTGGCCGCCAGGCGGGCGACGTTCACCCGTTCCAACGTGTTGGCGGAGGCGCTGCGGCAGCTGCACGGGGTCCGGTTCGCCACCCCGCACGAGCGCGTCCAGGCGGCTGAACGCGTCACCGCCATGGCGTTGAACGCCGCGGTGCAGCTCACCCCACCGGAGATCGGACGCGTCCCCGCCACGCTGCAACGTCCCGACGGTTCCACCCGTCTGCGGGCACGGGACGCCACCATCTACACCACCACCGGCGTGCTGCAGGCCGAGGAACGTCTCCTCGCCGCCGGCCGAGCCACCAGCGGACCCCTCGTGCCGGCAGAGGTGGCCGCCGCGGCGGCTAGTGCCCCGTTGCTGGGACGAACCGACGGCCGTCGACTTACCACCGAACAGGCCGACGCGGTATGCCGTGCTGTTACCTCTGGGCGCGCCCTCGACGTGCTGGTGGGTGCGGCCGGGACCGGGAAGTCGAGCACCATGGCCGGTGTACGGGCCGCGTGGGAGGCGGCGTTCGGGTCTGGGAGTGTGGTCGGGCTCGCCCCCTCCGCGGCCGCCGCTGAGGTCCTCGCGGACGCGGTCGGGGTGCCGACGGAGAACACCGCCAAGTGGCTCACCGAACAGCACAGGCAGGACCAGCGCCTTGCCGAGCTTGCTTCCCTCCAAGGCAAGCTCCGCGGCGCCAGCCCGTCACTGCGGACCCGCGCCCTGACCCGACGCGCCCGCCAGGTCAGGGCGGAGCTGGACCGGTGGCGGCTGCGCCATGGCCAGCTGGTCATCGTCGACGAAGCGTCCATGGCAGGAACCCTCGAACTCGACAGGCTCACCGCCCAGGCCCGTCAGGTGGGGGCGAAGGTGCTGCTGGTCGGGGACCCGGCCCAGCTGTCTCCGGTGGCCGCGGGCGGCGCCTTCCGGCTCCTGGTCACCGACCGGGCGGACGCGCCCGAGCTGGTCGACGTGCGACGGTTCCGGAACGAATGGGAAGCCGCCGCCAGCCTGGCCCTGCGCGAAGGCCAACCCACCGCCGCCCGCCCCTACTTCCACCATGGCCGCATCCAGGACGGCGACCGTGACACCATGATCGAGGCCATCTACCAAGCATGGCGGGCCGACACCCGAGCCGGCCGCACCTCCCTAATGGTGGCCGCCGACGCCCAGACCGTGGCCGAGCTGAACACGCGCGCCCGGGCCGACCTGGTCGCCACCGGCCAGGTCGCCGAACTTGGGGTGACGGTCGCGGACGGGACCACGATCGGAACCGGGGACGTGGTGGTCACCCGGCTCAACCAGCGCGACCTGCACGCCACCGGCGGGTGGGTCAAGAACGGCGACCAGTGGACGGTCGCCACCGTCCATCAGGACGGGTCGCTCACCGTCCACCGCACCACCAAGGCCGGGACGGCGACACTGCTGCCGGCCGACTACGTGCGCGAGCACGTCGAGCTCGGGTACGCCACCACCGCCCACCGAGCCCAGGGCCGTACCGTCGACACCTGCCACGCTTACGTCAGCGCCGCCACCGTCCGCGAACCGCTGTACGTGATGGCCACCCGTGGCCGCGAGGCCAACCGACTCTACGTCGACACCAGTCACGACCCCGACACCGACACCGCCCACGACCTCGGCGACCCGGTCCCGGCCGAAGAGGTGCTCAAGAAGGTCCTCGCCACGTCCGGTGCCGAGCTATCAGCGACACAGACCCGCGACCACGAGGCCGTCGCGGCGGGCAGCCCTGCCCGGCTCGACGCCGAAGGCGCCGCCATCCAGCACCACCGCCGCCACCAGCGCTACACCAACCTACTGCTCGCCGCGGGAGTCGGGCCCGAGCAGATCCAAGCAGCCACGACCGCCGACCACTGGCGCCCTCTGCTGGAACGCATGCGCCACGCCGAACAGTCTGGCCTGGACCTGCACGAGGCCCTGCAGGCCGTTCGCCACCCGGAGGACCGCGGCAGGCCGCTGCTGGCTCGAGTAGACGCCGGCCTCGCAGCGTGGGCTGCCGGCCACGACACACGCCAAGCGTGCGACCCATGGACGCAGTACGAGCCGACTGTCACGCACGAGCAGGGTCCTCGGCTGTCGTGACGCCATCCGGACCGGACCATCGTCGGCCGTGACCGATCAGGACGAGCCGTGGGTGTCACCCGATTTCGGCGACCGGGCCGAACCGCCGACTTTCCGCCTTTCAGCTGTCGGCAGCCGGCCGCAGTCGGTCTGTAGGAGCGCTACAAGGTGCCGCCTTTGGTACCTCAAGTGCGGTTCCAGCTGGTTGTGCGTGGGCGCGTTGCTGTCAGTGCTTCTGTCACAAGAGGCGGCCAGCTCCGGTCTCGCAGGTTCGGAGCAGAAACTGGTCGCTTGGGCAACGGCCTGTGTATTTGAAGGCCCCTAACGTTGACGACATCAAAGTGGCGAGTTAGTATATTACAAACGAGCGATGGCATACGCCTCTACCTGAAGGAGTGCAAATGGGGAAGCTGGACGACATACAGGTGCTTCCGAGCGACCCGACTGCCATGTCCACGTTCGAGTCCGATCGCAACGTGCGCGTGGGGCTTGTGCAGGCAGCCTTCGAGTCTGCAACCGCCACGTTCGACCCTAGGGACACGAATCTTGAGCGCGCGATCCAGGGCATTAAGCAAGCAGCCGCCGATGGCGCCACCCTGGTTGCCCTGGGGGAAGTCTTTCTGCAGGGCTACGGGGTCGTGGACAAGACGAGGACTTCACTGGATCGCCCCTTCGCGACCCTGTACCCGACGACGCCCGACGCGTCTGATCCGCATGTTGCAGAGATGATCACACTTGCGAGCGAACTCAACGTGACAATTGCTTTTGGTTGTGTGGCGCGCGGCAATCGCATGCCTGGCGACGTGTACAACGCTGCTCTCGTCATCGACCCCGACGACGGCCTTACGGGCATCTACCGCAAGACACACCTCGCGAACTGGCCGTACCTGAATGGCATTGCGGACGAGCACTCCAGGTACTCACCAGGTCGCGATCTGACGCCGGTGATGACCAAGGACGGCCCCGTGGGTCTGCACATTTGCTACGACATCTCGTTCCCGGAGGTCGCTCGCGCCCAGACGCTGATGGGCGCTAGCTACCTGCTGAATCTCGCTGCCGCGGCCGACGGTTTCCAGGCCTACTGGAAGCACATGATGTGGGCTAGAGCCGTCGAGAACATGTCTTGGTACCTGATGGTGAGTGGGATCGGCTCCAATCCAGAGCGGGGCTACGTTGGTGGGACGCGTGCGATCGCGCCAGATGGCGAGGTCGTCGCTCAGTTGCCCTTCGACGAAGAGGGCGTGCTTGTTGTGGACGTGAACCTCGATCGACAGTTTCGCCAGCGATCCGACATGCACATGTTCCATGTGCGTCAGCCGGAGATCTACGGCGCCATCACTGATCCGCGACCGTACCCGTGATCAGCATGCTGGAAGCCGCTTGGGCCTCCTCGCCGCCGGGAAGGGGATCCGAGGCGACGATCAGCCAAGGTTGCCGGTGATGACAATGCAGGCTGACCAGAAGCAGTCTTCAATCCAAACCTGCGATGACCGCGACAACGTCTGCACGGCCGACCTCTCGGCGTTTCTTCACAACGTCCATGAGGCTCGAAAGATTCTGAGGCCCTCTACGCGCATCTTTCAGGTCATCAAGGGATCGGGTTACGGGCTGGGCATCGAGACCGCACTGCGGTTAGGGGCGGCGGCCGGTATTGATTCGTTCTGCGCCGGCACGCCGTCCGAGGCTCTTTTCGCACGGAGGTTCGCGCAAAACGCGGAAGTGCTTCTCTTCTCGTCCGCGCCACCCTCGCTCCTGCCGGGCTTGGTCTCCAGCGGCGTCATAGTCACCGTAAACAGCGAAGAGTCGCTGGCAGTGCTGCTGCAGAGTCGGGCGGAGGGCCGATTCTTCGTCGAGGTGGACTTCGGGGGCGGGCGGTTCGGCCTAGTGGCGCCACAACTGGAACGGGTCCTTCGTGCCGTCCAGGGACAAGATCGTCTGACGTGCGTGGGGGTATACACGCACTTCGGTAAGCCGAAGCCCACGGTGCTTGACGCGGGCCTCTTGCGCTTCGACGAGCTCCTACGTCAGGTTCGAGATGCGTTGCCGGGACCTGTATTGAGCATGGTCGCGAGCTCGGCGCCGATGCTTATGCGACCTAACCTTCCGTATGACGCTGTGGATCCCGGAAGCTTGCTCTACGGCTTGTACTCCACGCACGAGGTGCCGACCAAGCCAGTCCTCGCTGAATTGCGCAGTCACTTGATCCAAGTCACCCGAGTACGCGCGCCCACGGAGTTGGCACTCGGTTACGGCGAGCGGGTAATGGTCCCGGCGTCCGGCACCTATGGGGTCTTTCCTTTGGGGTGGCTAGATGGCCTGTCTCCTCGCCCATCAGCCAGCGAATCTGTTGTCACGCAGGGCGAGCGGGCTCCTGTCATCGCCCGAACGTTGCTCAACTCCTTGGTCGACTTGTCTGGGCTCAAGTCCAGCGCGTCCGTCGGCGATGCCTTGGCGCTCGTCGGAGGTCGCGGCGAATCTGCCATCTCGCTCGTCGAAGCGGCCGAGATGCACGGACTTTCGACAACCCAGTTCCAATTCTTGGCCGGAAGCGCCGTCTCTCGGCGCTGACCGGGTCGGTGGCTGCTCGCCGCGAACGCGCTTCCCTGAGATGCGCTTGCTTGTGCAGCCCTAAGAACGGCCCCTGCCGACGAGAGTGGCTGGTAGACGGGTACGGGCCTGGCATGCAACCGGCCGAACGCGTCCCCGCCTGGGTCGGTTGATCAGCTAACCCACAGAGTGCGAGCTATAAGATCTCAAATGCCTCTAGCGAGATACCAAACCTGCATGCTAGCGTACTCAAATCTCGGTGCTGCAGGGCATGAGGCGCCCAAGCCGACAGGGCCCCGTTCACACATATCTACGAGGAGAGAACATGAAGCGAGTCACGCTGCTCTTGATGGCAGTTGTCCTGCTAACTGTCAGCGCATGCGGTGGCAGTGGATCGGGCGCCGGTAACAAGAGTTCATCTCTCGTTATCCAGGTCCCGACAGACCCGGGTTCCTTGGACCCTCAGGCCAGCACCGGTGCCTGGGGACGGCCCATGATGCGCCTCGCATACGACACGTTGGTGGCAGAGCAGGATGGAAAGGTCGTTTCGGAACTCGCTGAGTCATGGCACGTCACCCCGACTCAGGCCACGTTCAAGATCCGCGACGGGATCACATGCGCGGACGGCGCCAAACTGACAGCTGAAACTGTCGCCGCGAACTTCGAGCGCCTCAAGGATCCAAACGCGAAGATCCCTCTGACCGGCGCATTTATCGGATCAGTTGATTACAAGGTCAGCACAGACAAGGCCGAGAACACGGTTACGCTCGACCTGCCGGAGCCRTTCAGCCCGTTGCTGTCGAACCTGGCCTTCTATCCCGGGATCATCTGCCAGAAGGGCCTAGACAATCCCAGTCAGCTTGCCACCAACAGCTTCGGGACTGGTCCGTTTGTCCTCACCAAGGCGCAGCCCGGCCAGTCCTACCAATTTAAGTCTCGCAGTGGCTATTCATGGGGCCCGAATGGCGAGACTTCTGGTGGCGCCGGCTCCCCAAGCTCGCTCGAGGTGCGGGTGATCGACAACGAGACTACGGCGGCGAACCTGATGCTAAGCGGAAACATTGCGGTCGGCTTCTTCAACTCCCAGGGAGCGACGGACCGATTCCAGACCGACAAGTTCAAAATCATGAATGTACCTTCTTCCGCCACCTATCTTCAGTTCAACTTTCTGAAGGCCGCAAATCCGGCGCAGGACATCAATGTTCGAAGGGCTCTTGCGTCGTCACTTGACGCCAAGGGCATGAGTCAGATCGCGACCGGATCCCCGGATCAGACGCACAACAGCACTGCGCTGCCGCAGGCATCTTGTCAATCTTCCATCAGTTCGAATGGACTGCTTCCGTACGACACGTCTGCCGCGACCAAGTACCTCGAGCAAGCGGGATGGACGCGGAGCGGAGATGGTTGGACCAAGGACGGCCGCAAGCTCGCTCTCAACGTGTTGGTCACAGGGGCCGCGGCACCCAACAAGCCCATCGGAGACTACGCACTGAAGGCATGGACGGATCTCGGGATCAAGGTCAACATGGAGAACGTGGACCAGAAGACGGGCCTGGATCGTCGAATGGAGGGCGACTACGACATTTGGGTCGGTGCTTGGACTGGTGTCTACAATCCCGGAGTGATCGCGCCGTTCCTCACGTCCCCCAAGTCTCCGAACGCTGGGTACATGAAGAATGACAAATACGCAGCGCTCGCCAAGCAGGCCTTTAACATGAATCCCGAAGACTCCTGCGCGGTGTGGGCAGAGGCTCAGCAGGCGATCAACGAAGGGGTTTCGATGGTCCCGCTCTACTACGACGCCACGAAGGTGGTCACCCGAGAGGGAGTCACGGTCAAGCCGTACCGCCAGTACATCGATCCCGCGTCGCTACGCGTCCACTGAGGCAACCGAATGTCGTTTCGCACGATGGCGAGTCTGGTCAGCAAGTTGCTGGCCAGACTCGTCGGGGGAGTCCTTTTGCTTGCGACCGGGGCCTTTATCTTGGTGCAAGCAATGCCTGGGGACCCGGTGGCAAGATTGCTGGGCCCCGGAGCATCGCAAGTTGACGTCACAAGAGCCCGGCAAGCTCTTGGTCTGAACCACCCCATACTGGAGCGGTACCGAGACTTACTGGGTGGTGTCTTCACCCTCAGGTTCGGCGACTCCTTCACGGGGCAGTCCGTGAGCTCGATCCTGGCGGATCGAACATTGAAAACCGCCGAGCTTGCTGCCTGCAGCGTCCTTGTCACAGCGATCCTTAGTGTCGTGATTGGCCTGGTCATGGCGGCAGCAACCAAAAATGAATCGCGGTCGTCTCTCGCGTCCATCTTCACGACGCTTACCGGTCTGCTCTCAGCAATCCCGTCCTATGTCCTGGCCATGGGCTTAGTGGCACTTCTGTCTGTCAGATTCCCGATCTTTCCGGTCTCCGACCCTGGCTCCCCCAGCGGCCTGGTTCTCCCAGTCGCGGCCCTCTCGGTGCCCGCCGTTGCGATCCTGTCACGCATCGTCAGGGTCGAAGCGCTTAGCGCGCTCCAAAGTGAATACGTCAAAACTGCGCGCAGCAAACAATTGCCGCCCGTGTCCATCTACTTTCGACACGTCCTGCCAAACGTCATCACCGGGGCCCTGACGATAGGCGGCGTCTGGTTCGGCTACATGCTGGGAGGAAGCGTCATCGTCGAGAACGTGTTCCAGTGGCCGGGTCTCGGAACGGCACTGGTCAGTGCGACCGACACGCGCGACTACCCCGTCCTGCAAGCGACAATCATCTTGGTTGGCATCGGCGTCTTGCTCGTGAACACCGTCGTTGACCTAATTCTGGTCGCCTTGAATCCACGATTGAGGGTTTCACGATGACTTCAACGAATTCTCCGCCGGCAAGAAGTCCTTTGAAGGCAGTCCTTTCGACCAGGTCTGGGCAACTCGCGGCGCTTTTCGTGCTCATCATCGTGGTTGCCGCCGTAGCCGGACCCCTTGTGGCCGGCGAAGCAGCTAACCGTTTCGACCCGATCGCCGCTCGGCAAGGTCCGAGCGCACACCACCTTCTGGGCACAGACGATCTCGGTCGGGACGTACTCGCGCGCCTAATCGCTGCTACGCGACTAACAATCGTCCTCTCGACGCTCGCCATCGCATTCTCCGCAGTGGTCGGGTATGCAATCGGTTTGATTGCCGCGATGACGGGAGGGCGGACGCGCACAGTGGTCACGGCTTGTCTCAACTTGTGGCTGGCCTTCCCCCCCATCGTCGTCGCACTCTTCGTCAGCGCTCTATACCGAACAACCGCAAGCGCCGTCATCGCAGTCGGATTAGCCTTCGTCCCTCTCTATGCGCGAACCATGCTCAATCTCGCCAGTTCGGTCGTCGAGTCGGACTACATACACGTAACAAGGCTACTGGGCCTAAGCCGAGGACGCCGCCTGCGGCGACACATCATACCCAACGTTTCCGGCCCCCTGTGGATCCAGACAACCACTGGGGTAGGCGACGCGATGGTCGCGCTTTCGGCACTGAGCTTCCTAGGCCTGGGCGTCCGACCGCCCGGCTACGACTGGGGAAGTCTCCTCGCGGAGTACCTCGATCGAATCTTCACCGACCCGGTTGTGATCATGGGACCCGCAGGCGCAATCACCCTCGTCGGAATCATGTTCGCCTTCATCGGCGAAAGTGGGGCGCGTAGCATGGACCCACGGCGATGGACCTCAAGCATGGGCCGCCCCGCCGTCGCCTCTGAGTCCGAGTCTGCTACGCCGACGTACGGTCCAGCACGAACAAGCGTCGAAAGTGAAGTATGGCCTGGGGATCGGGAGCAGCCCCTGCTACAGGTGCGGAATCTCGAGGTCACCTTCGCGGAGCAACGAGTCCTCCGCGGGATCAGTTTTCACGTAAATGCCGGCGAGGTCGTCGGCGTTGTAGGTGAATCCGGGAGCGGGAAGAGTATGACCGCGTCCGCCATAGCGGGTTTGGTCCCTGCTCCGGGCGCGGTTACCGCTGACCGGCTTCAGATGGCAGGCGTAAATCTACTTGGTTCATCCAACGCAGACGTGCGCAAGTTCAAAGGGACAGAAATCGCGACCGTCTTCCAGAATCCGATGGCGGCTCTAACGCCGTCGATGCGTCTGGGTCGTCAGATGACGGAGGCATCGCGTCTACATCTCGGCCTGTCAAAACGAGAGGCCCGAGGGGTAGCGTTGGCAGCGCTGAGAGAAGTGCAGCTGACGGGCGGGCCACGGATCCTACGGATGTACCCGAACCAATTGTCGGGAGGCATGCGACAGCGAGTGGTTATCGCGATGGGGCTCATGACTAAGCCATCCCTACTCATCGCCGATGAGCCGACGACGGCTCTGGACGTCACCATTCAAGCCGAAGTCCTCGCACTGCTCCGCCGGCTACAAGCTCAGCACCAGATGGGGATACTCTTCATTTCCCATGACTTTGGGGTGATCCGGGAGATTTGCGACCGTGTCATTGTTATGCGGGACGGGGAGATCGTGGAGGAACTGTCTGTGGCCGAACTGGAGTCTGCCGAACATCCTTACACGCGAAGTTTGCTTAAGGCGGTGCCAGACATCGATGGACCGGTCGTGGATCGGCGGAAAAGGTTGATTGTTGATGACCTGGGCTACAAGTGCGAAGAGAGTTCAGGTGCATCTCGATGAGCGCACTCGTCGCTGACGGATTGAAGGTCGAGTATGGGCAGAGACAGTCACGGTTCACTGCTGTCAGTGACGTGTCGTTTGTTCTCGAGAAGGGGCGCACACTGGGGTTGGTGGGCGAATCTGGCTCCGGCAAATCAACAGTCGCCCGAGCGATTAGCGGCCTTGTCACTCCCGTAGCCGGCACGATCACGGGTGATGCGCTGAGTCGCAAGAATGGCATCCAGATGGTCTTCCAGGACCCATACTCATCCCTTAATCCTCGGATGACGGTCCTCGAGATGTTCAGGGAGGCACTGCGACTCTCTCCAGCGCCGATGGCGGTCAACGATCTAGCCCAGCTGGTGCACTTGGACACCCGTTTGGTGGGTCGCTATCCGCACGAACTCTCTGGTGGGCAGCGTCAGCGCGTCGCAATAGGTCGTGCCTTGGCCGTGCGACCGTCGGTCCTTGTTCTCGACGAGGTGACTGCGGCTCTCGACGTATCCATCCAAGCCGAAATCTTGCGGACCCTGCTCCAAGTGCAGGACGAGATTGAGTTTGCCGGCCTCTTCATCTCTCACGACCTCGCGGTCGTCAGACGGGTGTGCGACCTCACTGCGGTCATGTATCTCGGCCAGGTGGTGGAGGTCGCGGAGACCAGTAGCCTTTTTGCTGACCCCCAGCATCCGTACACGCGAGCGCTGCTCGCGGCTATCCCTGGGAACAAGCGCGAAGGGTTCCGGGCCATCGGAGAACCGACGGACCCGCGAGATCCGCCGTCTGGTTGTCGCTTCCACCGCCGCTGCCCTGTCGGTCCCATCGCGTTCGATGATCGCTCAATTTGCGAGGAGATGGATCCAGCAATCAACGCAACACAGCGACGGCACCGAGCCGCCTGCCACTTTGCCAGGTCGCTCGACGTCGGTTGATCTCCTGACAGGGACGGCCGCTGCGATGCGCGTTCAGATCGCCGCGGCGACGAGTCCGCCTATGACTATGCGCTTCTCCTTGGGCGTAATCCCTCCTAGAGTGCTTGCTCCGCGGGGAGACTGATCGTCGCATCGCTAATGTCGGCACTGTTCATCAGAACGGACATATTCTCCGTGAGGGAATTCGCCGTTCGAGTCTGCATTGCAGTGAAGGCTGCCTCCGGATCTCGCCTTTCGATCGCGTCAACGATTGCTCCGCGCTCCGCGACTCGAGTGGTCGACCAGGGGATGAGTCGCAAGACCAACCTCATGACTCTTTCCAAGTCGTCAAGCACCGCGACCGCGACCGCGGCGAGTCGCGAGTTTCCAGCGCCATTGATGATGATCGAGTCGAACTCGAAGTGGGCGCGAAGGTATCTCTCAAGCTCATCTTCGGATCCGAACGGCTGGGATAGGGGGCCTTCAGCCAGTTCACGCAAGCGTGCAATGCTCTCTGCGGGAAGACCGCCCAAAGCCGCCATCTCAGCGGCCTTCGGTTGGAGGATGGATCTGAACTCGCCGAGCTCACGCGTGGAGCGCAGGGTTATCGGCGTCACCAGGTACCCAGAGCGAGGGACGGCTTGGACAAGCCCATCTCGATGCAACCTAACGAGAGCCTCTCGGACGGGGGTCTTGCTCGTCCCGAATTGGTTCGCCAACGTTGACTCAGTGAACTGTCCCCCTGGTGGCAGATCCATTTCGATGATGCGCCGCTTGATCGTCCAGTACACCGTCTCGGTCTGGTTGGCGAGCGCGGCTGGGCGGGCGAGGATCGCAGGCAGAATCACGGGTCTAGTATGACAGACCGGCGGACTGGTGTGCCAAGACGCTCGATTGACACGGTTGCGAGGCAAGGTGCCGCGACTCACTTGGGGTCTGTTTGCTACCGAGCAACCATTCCTGCTGAGAGATCAACGTCTGCTCCACACAGGCCGGACATGCTCAGCATGGCAAGCGCGGCTTCGGCCACCTCTTGCTCGGTAACCATCCTGCCTAGGGCGGCGCGGGAGGTGAAGCTCTTCGCGACCTCTTCGATTGTTTGCCCAGAGCGCTCAGCCTCGAGCGTGAAGTTTCGCTTCATGCGTGGGCCGTCCACGGGCCCCGGAGACAATGAATTGACCATCACTCCAAGAGGCCCAACTTCAAATGCGAGCGTGGCCGTCAGTCCGATAACAGCCATCTTTGACGCCGTGTAAGGGGTTCTGTTGGCCAACGGCCTCTTTCCGCTGACGGACGCGAGGTTGATCACTTGACCGTGCCCACGGGCGACCATCGGTGGAATGAACGACTTGCACATCAGGAAGACCCCCCGGACATTGACTGCGAACACTTCGTCCCACGCCGTGGGGTCGATGTCGACCAAGGGGGACACTGGACCGGCCACTCCAGCGTTGTTGACGAGGACGGAAATTTTCTCCTGGCCAAGTTGCGCGGCGAGTTCCTCCACCGATCCGGGATCAGACGTGTCGCAACGCTCCACGCGGACGCTCCCTTCCATCGAGGAAGCTGATTCCTCGAGCTTCTCCATCGTCCGGCCTACCAGGACTACTCGCATTCCGGCCTCGTTTAGCCGGCGCGCAATGGCTCGGCCAAGCCCATCGCCCGCTCCCGTGATCAGGGCCGTCTGGCCTGCGGGGGTCTGCATTCCTTTTGTTGGTGTCACTGGACAGGTGCCCAGGGAAGCTCATCACCGGCGTACTTGTGGGCACGCACATCGCCAGATCGCGCGTGACCCTCGAAGAACTCAACGCGGGACGCTCTGCCGCACAGCCGTCCGAGCTCAGCGCTCACG
This sequence comes from Pedococcus sp. P2_D9, assembly GCF_056404275.1. NCBI lineage: Bacteria > Bacillati > Actinomycetota > Actinomycetes > Micrococcales > Intrasporangiaceae > Pedococcus > Pedococcus sp. P2_D9. The sequence goes on along the minus strand of NZ_JBFUEI010000004.1, from coordinate 288,129 downwards.
CCGCGATCGAGTACTTCCTGATACGTGACTGTCCTCAGATACTTGCCGACCCAGAGTCCGCCCGTGTAGCGAGCAGCGCCGCGAGTTGGCAGGGTGTGGTTGGTTCCGATGACCTTGTCGCCGTAGGAGACACAGGTTCCCTCGCCCAAGAACATCGCACCGTAATTGTTCATCGATTCAAGCGCTTCTCGAGGCTTGGACGTCAGAATCTGAACGTGCTCAGACGCGTAATCGTCGGCGAGGGCGTACGCGTCCTTCAGTGTCGGTACCACAATGACCGCGCCATGATCTCTCCAAGCGGGGAGTGCATAGTCACGAGTGGGCATTGTCTCCAGAATGGTGTCGACGAATGACAGGGCACGCTCGGCAACGTCCGTTGACGTCGTGATGAGGACCGCTGGCGAGTCAGGTCCGTGCTCGGCCTGCGAAAGGAGATCCACCGCCACAACGAACGGGTCGGCCGTTTCGTCGGCGATAACTAGTGTCTCGGTCGGACCCGCGAAGAGATCAATGCCCACTTCTCCGAAGAGTTGCCGCTTTGCTTCCGCAACATATGCGTTTCCTGGGCCCGCCAGCATGTCGACCTTCTGAATGTGCTGAGTGCCGATGGCCATGGCCGCGATGGCCTGAGTGCCGCCCAGGATGAAAATGTCGTCTGCACCTGCCAAGTGCATGGCCGCGACAGTGGCGGCGGGAATCTCTCCGCGCAACGGAGGGGTGCAAGCAGTGACGTGCGGAACGCCAGCAACCTTCGCGGTCACGATTGTCATATGGGCCGAAGCAACGAGGGGATACCGTCCACCGGGGACATACGCCCCGGCAGCTGCCACGGGCAGGTTCCGCTGACCGAGCAGGACGCCGGGTTCCGTTTCGACTTCGAAGTCCTTCAAAGACTCTCTCTGGAACTGGGCGAAACGCCGGACCCGCGCTTGGACAGCGATGATGTCGTCGATCGTCTGCCGCGGGACTGATGCGACCAACTCTTCCACCTGGTCCCGCTCAAGCCTGAAGGACTCGGGACTCCAGTTGTCAAAGCGCTCGGAGTAAGCACGCACAGCTTCGTCGCCACGCTCACGGATGTCCGCGATGATGTCCGCGACAGCTTGCGCGACGGAAGTCGCTCCAGACCCTTGAGGCTGTTCTTGCGCTGGTCTCTTCAGATACTCCACGGCCGCCTTCTCTCTAGTCCACCTCTTTGAATGACACTTGTGAGTCTGCGTTGCATACGTATACCTTGCAATAGGAGGTGCCGCTGTGGTGCGAGTAACTGGTCACGATGTCGCCCGCCTCGCGGGCGTCTCGCAGCCCACCGTATCCCGGGCACTTAGAAACCTGCCGGGCACTTCCGTCGAGGTGCGTCAGCGAGTTCGGGCCGCTGCAGACGAACTCGCGTATGTCCCCAGCGCCTCGGGTCGCACGCTAGCCACTCGCAAGACGCGACGAATTGCCGTGGTGGTCGAGGAGTTGACCAATCCGTTCTATCCAGAGCTTGTTGAACCCTTGCGACAACACCTCAGCAGCCGCGGGTATCAGATGGTCCTGATAACGGATCGGCAGGCGGATTCGTGGATGTTGGCCACTCTGTCAGACGGGTCCTATGACGGAGCGCTCCTTTGTACGGTGTCGCGCCGATCCACCCTCAGCAGAGATCTGGACGAGGCGGGTGTGCCTCACGTCCTGGTGAATCGCACGATGGATCTACCGAACTCGAGCAGCTGCAGCTTCGACAACTTTGGAGGGAGCCGCGCTCTCGGCCGCTTCATCGGCGATCTCGGTCATCGTCAAGTGGGAGCGATCCAAGGTCCCACTCAGTTCTCCACTGGCCGCCAGCGGAGCCTGGGTATAAGGACTGGCCTGCGGCAGACGGGCGCGCACATCCGGCGTGAGCACGTGCGACGCGTGGACTACACCTATGCGGCCGGTATGACGGCGGCTCTTGACCTGTTGAGCGGGCCGCGACGCCCGACCGCCCTCGTATGCGGCAACGACGTACTGGCGATCGGAGCCCTCGCGGCTGCGGACCAACTTCGAATACGGGTGCCAGACAATTTGACCATAGTGGGTTTCGACGACATCAGTATGGCGTCCTGGGGTCTGATTGATCTCACAACCATTCGGTGTGATCTCGGCGCACTCGCGCACGCATCGACGGATCTGCTGCTCGAGACACTCAATGGGGATCCGGCAAGGCATGTGGTCATCCCAACAACGTTGGTACACCGCAGTACCCACGCAAAGCCATCCTGACGATGGCGAGTGGGAAAACTCGTTGACCTGCGAGGCTCTCGCTTCAGCGCCTAGCCAGGTATCGGCCTAAAAATTGAGTCTGCGGACGCCAAGAAACGTCCCGGGGGGTCTTAGGTCTGCCTGCGACAGTGCGGTGGTCGCCCCCAGGCTGTTGGTCCCCGACATGCCGGGTGCCGAGTTGGACGAGAGCTTTGGATCGGGCCAGAGGAGAGCCCATCCCGTTCGGAGGCGGGGAATGCCGATAGGGCCCTCGAGCGGCGAACGAGGCAGCACTTACGAGCGCTCCTTGTGAGTGTCAGTCGGTCGCGAGTCCCGTCGTCCTGGGCCCGGCGAAGTCGAGGTACCACGGTGCCCGCAATAGGAGACGCCTCGGTCGCCCTTATCGCGGTCCTGTGGCCCTCGGCGGCGGAGAGGCAGTCTGTGTCCCCCCAACCACCGAGATATCTCAACGACGTGTTGACAATATCTTAGACCTGCCGCAACATGTACTAACGGGACAACGGGCTACGCACCCGCTCCCTCTTCGCCACTCGATCACGTCACTTTGGAGCCTCATGACTGACGAAACCGCCGGCCCCGCAACTGCTGGTGCCGAGGACTCGTACCTCGTGGCCGCCGACATCGGCGGAACTTTTACGGATGTGCTCCTACTGAGGGATGACGGCGGACTGACTCCTATGAAGGTCCTGTCCACCCCCCCAAACTTCGGGAAGGGAGTCATCTCAGGGGTACTTGATTCGCTCTCGGAAGCGAGTGCGGATCCCAACAATGTGACGGCCGTGCTGCACGCCACAACGGTGGCGACGAACGCCATTCTGGAACGGAGAGGCGGCAAGACCGCTCTCATCACGACGAAGGGCTTCAGAGATGTCCTGGAACTGGGCCGCCTTCGTCGGCCGCTGCTCTACGACCTGTCGTGGCGGAAGCCCACACCTTTGGTGCGACGCCGTGACCGCCACGAGCTTGCCCAACGCATTGACCATGAGGGCCGGGTTCTGACGCCGATCGATTTGGCTGAACTCGGGCAACTGGCCAAGCGAATGCAGGAGGACTGCATCGAAGCCGTGGCTGTGTGCCTTATCAACTCCCACGTTCTCCCGGACGAGGAGCGACTCGTGGCCGGCGAGCTGCGGCGCCTGCTGCCTGACGTGTACGTGAGTGCCTCCGTGGACATTTCGCCTGAACAGGGCGAGTTCGAGCGAACGAGCACCGTCGTTGTGAACTCCTATGTCGGCTCTGTCGTTCGCAAGTATGTGAACGACCTCGAGTCGGATCTGATCACGGAAGGGATCAACGCGCCCTTCTCGATCATGCAATCATCGGGAGGACTTCTCGATGCTGCCAGCGTGGTCGAGAGCCCCGTACAGATCATCGAGTCCGGGCCGGCGGCTGGGGTGATCGCCGTACAGAAGCTGGCGCGGATCATGGGCCTCGACAACGTGATCGCATTCGATATGGGTGGAACGACGGCGAAGGCATCGCTGATTGAGAATGGCACCCCGTTCGTCGCGAGTGACTACGAAGTCGGCGCCGGGATGAACATCACTCGCTCCATGGGCAAGGGCGCCGGGTACACAATCCGTGTCCCATCGATCGACATCGCCGAGGTCGGCGCGGGTGGTGGAAGCATCATCAGCGCCGATGCGGCCGGCGTCATGCACGTCGGCCCTGAAAGCGCAGGCTCCTCGCCGGGACCGGCCTGCTACGGGCGAGGCGGGCAACTCCCAACACTGACTGATGCCAACGTCGTGCTCGGCTACATCAACCCAGAAGCCATCGCCGGGGGCCGAGTTGCCATCGATCGCGGCCTAGCAGGTGAGGCTCTGCGACAGGTTGGCGAGGCAATCGACACTGAGGTGGTTGATGTCGCCCGGGGCGCGTACGACATCGCTGTGTCGAACATGACCTCGGCTGTCAAGGCCGTTACCAGCGAGCGCGGACGTGATCCCCGCGAGGCCACTATCGTCGCTTTCGGTGGGGCCGGGCCGCTTTATGCGGCGAGCCTTGCGCGTGAACTGGGTGTGCGACGGGTGTTGGTACCAAGACATACCGGCCTTTTCAGCAGTCTCGGACTGTTGGTCGCAGACACCGAGTACCAGGCTGCGCGCTCTTGGGGTGTGAGTTTCTCGAACGCGGCTGACATCGAACGGGCATTCATCGAGCTCGAGGCCGTGGTTCGTGACCGCCTCCCGGCAGAGGGCGCCAATACCGACGTCGAGCGATTCTTCGACATGCGGTATCGCGGTCAGAGGTTCGAATTGAGGATCCCCGTTGCCGGCGGCCCGATCAGCGCTCGGACGCTTGCGGATTCCGTACGGGCATTCCATGCCGAACATGAGAAGACGTACGGGCGTCGCGGCGGCGACGACCTCGTCGAAGTGGTCAACCTGAGAGTGCGAGGCTTCGTTGAGAACGCCGTCGCCATGGCGAGCGTGCTGTCCTCGGCTCTCGACGAGCCGGATGCAGTACGAACGAGACCGTGTCAGTTCGACCGGGTCTACGAGACGCCAGTAATGCGCCGGGGTCATCTCTCTCGTACCGGAACTTTAGGCCCCTTGATCATCGAGGACATGGACGCCACGACATTGGTCCCTCCAGGCGCCACCGTTGCCCTGGACGAACTGAACAACCTGGTCATTACGTGGGGCGAGGGACAGGAGCCATCAGCATGACGCAGCAGATGATCAAGGACCCGGCTACCTTCGAGGTCTTCCGAAATGCGATCTCGGGTCTCGCGGACGAGCTCGCCATCACCATCCTACGCACAGCGCACTCCCAGATCGTCGCCACGAGCATGGACTTCTCCGCGGCCTTGTGCGACAGCCAAGGTCGCACGCTGGCACAGGCGAACACCTGTCCCGTCCATCTGGGATCCATTCCAGACGCATTGAGTGCTGTCCTGGACGAATTCGGCGACGACATGACAGAAGGCGACGTCTTCATCCTGAATGACCCGAGCAAGGGAGGGATGCACCTGCCGGACATCTTCGTGCTAGCCCCAGTGTTCTACGAGAACGCCCTGTTGGGGTACGCCGTCACCGTTGTCAATCACAGCGACGTGGGGGGGTGGTCGCCCGGTTCCATGGCTTCGCAGTCCACGAGCATCTTTGCCGAGGGAATTCAAATTCCCCCCCTGCGCATCGTCGCTGGGGGCATCATGAACGAAGCGCTCTATAGCGTGATCCGTCGCAACGTGCGCGAGCCTGAGCTCTTCACCGGTGACCTTGACGCGCAGCTCTCGGCCTGCCATTCGGGAGCCGCCGGCATGCAGGCACTCGCACTGAGGTACGGGCGAACGAAGTTCGACGAGCTGTGCGAGCAGCTGCTCGACTACTCCGAAGCCCTAGTCAGGGACGCGTTGTCACGCGTGACCGATGGTGTTTACGAGTTCAGTGATCAGATCGACGAGGACGGCGTCGGTGGTGGCCCGATCCCACTCAAGGTCCGCATCACTATTGAGGGGACGAGTATCCACTTTGACTACACGGGTTCCTCGCCGCAAGTAGCGTCCGCGCTCAATGCCACGAGCTCATTCACTCGATCCGGCTCCTACGCCGCCCTGCAAGGCGCCCTCGGATCTGACATCCCTGCCAATAGTGGCTTCTATCGACCGTTTATGTTCACCATTCCTGACGGGTCCATCCTCAATGCGAATCGGCCCTCGGCCAGGGGGGCTCGCGGGCTGGTTGCCTATCGCCTGGTCGACCTTGTACTCGGAGCACTGGCGACAGCGATGCCCGATCGGGTGCCGGCAGCCGGCGACGGCGGGCCCGGCTCCGTGGCCTTCGGGGTCACGGAACGCGACGGCTCACAAGTAATCCTCTGGGACTTCTTCATGGGCTCATGGGGAGCAACCCGATCGGGCGACGGCAACGACGGCATTAGTCCGCTCGGGGCCAACATGGCCAACATCCCAGTCGAAGAGCTGGAGCAATCGGGACATGTGCGCGTCAACTCCTACGAGTACGTACCCGACACCGGGGGTGCGGGTACTTACCGTGGCGGACTCGCCGTAGGACGCCAGCTCACGCTCCTCTGCCCTGAGGCCACCATGCAGATCCGGTCCGACCGCAAGTTCTCGTCGCCCTATGGCCTGGAGGGTGGTCACCCCGGGTCTACCTCCGTCAACGTTCTCAACCCGGGCTCGGCTGCGGAACGAATACTGGACACCAAACCGTTCGAACTGATCCCCGGAGGGACTGTGCTCTGGCATGCCACCGCCGGGGGCGGAGGTTTCGGCGATCCCTACGAGCGTGATCCAGGGGCGGTCTTGGAGGACGTGCTGGATGGCAAGGTATCGACCCAGCACGCGCGCGCTGTCTACGGGGTTGCGATCGACGGCGACCTTGTGAATGAGGACGAAACGCAGCACGTCCGCCGTCAAGCATCGGAAGCAACCATGCGTGCAGGACTTTCTGCTCACTAGACGCATCAAACAGGTTCGAGAATTCGCGGCCGGGACGGGCCGTTGACGTGCTGGAGGCACACCAAATGCGACTTGATGATCCCCCGAAAGAACTGACGGCCGAGCGAACCGTCATCTGTATAGACGATCGCATCGGCTTGAGAGCGGTGATCGCGATCGATGACACCACTCTTGGGCCGGGCTTCGGTGGTGTTCGGATGAAGGAGTATCGGTCTCTCGGCAGCGCCATCGAAGAGGCCCAGCGTTTGGCCGCGGCGATGACGCTGAAGAACGCTCTGGCCGGTATCCCATATGGCGGGGGCAAGTCTGTCATCATCTCGAGCAGCGAAGCTGACAACAGGGCCCAACTCATCACGAGATTCGGTGAATTCGTTGCCGACCTCGGCGGGTGCTACGTGCCTGGCGTTGACATGGGAACCAATCCAGCCGACATGCGTGCCATGGCAGCGGTCGGCGCTAGCACTCGGTGTGCCGATGAGGATCCCTCGCCGTGGACTGCTCTCGGAGTCTTCGCGGCGATTGAAGGTGCCGCTCGCGTCCACCTAGCAGCGTCGAGTCTGGAGGGCATCAGCGTTCTGGTCCAGGGCGTAGGACATGTTGGAGCCTCCCTGGCGCGCCAGCTGAAAGCCGCGGGCGCACACGTGGACGTCTCCGACGTGGATCCTGCGCGAGCGCAGGATCTTGCGCGGGAGTTGGGCGGCACGGCTGTGACACCTGATGCCGTGATCGACCATGACTGCGACGTCTTCGCACCATGCGCGATAGCACGGGTGCTCAACGAGGAGAACATCCCACGTCTGCAGTGCAAGGTCGTTGCCGGTGGCGCCAATGACACTCTCAATGCTGCGAGCGATGCGGAGCTTCTGGCGGAGCGGGGAATCCTGTTCGTCCCAGATTTTGTGGCCAACTCTGGAGGTGTCATTCACGTTCATGCTTTGGCCGAGGGCTGGGACCACCTCACCACGACCGCTGCCGTATTTGCTATCGGCCAGCGGGTGGAACGGCTCCTCGAACGGGCAAGACGCAATTCGATCACGCCCGTGAGCGCCGCACATGCGGAAGCGAGAGAACTGCTTGAGCAGGCGCGGCTCTCGAAGCGGCCCATTGGGCACAAAGTCTTCGCGTCATGACGGGTTCCAAGACGCTGGCCACGACCTACTACGAGATCGTGGATAGCCGAGGCGCCACCGACGTTGCGAGTCTCTTTGCGGAGGACGCCGTGTACAGCCGACCGGGCTATCGGTCACTCGTCGGTCGAGAAAGCATTCTCAACTTCTACCGCCAAGAACGCGTGATCGCTACAGGGGCCCATCGAATCAACAGCATGATCTGCTCCGGCGAGAGGGTCGCCGTACAAGGCGTGTTCACCGGCAACCTCAAGGATGGGACGTCGGTGTCGATCGGGTTCTCTGACTTCTTCGAGTTCAGGAATGAGCTCATCGTGGAACGTCGCACCTACTTCGATGTGCCCGCGGTGTAGTGATGTCGACTGGTGGTGGCCGTCGGTCGCGGTCCCCGATTGCGAAGGATTCTCATGGCCCATCGACGAAGGAGCCCAACACCGTGACGAACCAGCCGCCAGCCACCGGGCCGTGGTCGGTACTCGACAGCGCGGGCATTTTGCGAACCGACGACCGTGTGCCCACCGGCGAGGCCGCACTGAATCTGCGGGCGGCATACCGCGACATGGTGCTGGCGCGCCGCATCGACACCGAAGCGATCGCGCTACAACGCCAGGGCGAGCTCGGCCTGTGGCCCTCGATGCTCGGTCAGGAGGGCGCACAGGTTGGCGCCGGGTCCGCGCTGAGGCCCCAGGATGTAGTCTTCCCCACCTACCGCGAGCACGCCGTCGCATGGTGCTTTGGCGTCGACCCGGTGCAACTGCTGGGCTTGTTCCGCGGCACTACGATGGGCGGCTGGGACCCTCACGAGCGCAATTTCAACCTTTATTCGCTCGTGATCGGAGCCCAGACCCTACACGCGGTCGGATACGCCATGGGTATCCTCCGCGACGGTGACGTGGGCACAGGCGACCCGACCCGTGACCGCGCGGTGCTGGTGTTCCTCGGCGACGGGGCGCTCAGCGAGGGTGAGACCAACGAGGCCTTCGTCTGGGCGGCCGCGCAGAACCTGCCCGTCGTGTTCTTCTGCCAGAACAACCAGTGGGCGATCTCAGCTCCCTTCTCGGTCCAGAGCCGGATCCCAGCCGCCGAGCGCTCCCGCGGCTTCGGCTTCCCCGGCGTCCGCGTCGACGGAAATGACGTAATCGCCTGCCACGCCGCCACCCATCAAGCGTTGGCCAACGCACGCGCCGGCAACGGTCCCACCCTGATCGAGGCCGTTACCTACCGCCGCAACCCGCACACTACCTCGGACGACGACCTGCGCTACCGCAGCGGATCGGAGAACGACGAATGGGCGTCTCGCGATCCGATCGATCGCCTCCGCACCCTGCTCACCTCAGGCACGGCCCTGCAGCTCGACGAGTCCTTCATGGACGCCCTCACCCAGGAAGAGGAGCGCCTCGCCGATAGGCTGCGCACCGGATGTCGGGCACTCCCCGTCCCCGCACCCGGCGACCCCTTCGTGAACACCCTCGCCAGCATGCCGCGCGACCTCGCGCGGCAGATGGACGAGCACTTGGCCTTCGTGGCCACCGGAGAAGCGGAGCACGGATGAGCACGGCGATGGCCCATGCTCTGAACGCGAGCCTGCGTAATGCGTTGGAGGCGGACGACAAGGTTCTGCTGATCGGCGAGGACATCGGCCAGCTCGGCGGTGTCTTCCGTATCACCGACGGCCTCCAGAAGGACTTCGGCGAGGAGCGTGTCGTGACCTCCCCGTTGGGCGAGGCCGGCATCGTCGGCAGCGCGGTCGGCCTCGCCCTGGCTGGCTACCGGCCCGTGTGCGAGATCCAGTTCGACGGCTTCGTGTTTCCGGCGATGAACCAGATCATCACACAGTTGGCGAAATACCGTCACCGTTCCGAGGGTCGGGTCTCGCTCCCGGTCGTCATCCGCATCCCAGTCGGTGGCGGTATCGGAGCCATCGAGCACCACAGCGAGTCCCCGGAGGCCTATTTCGCCCACACTCCAGGCCTGCGGGTCCTGTGCCCGTCGAACTCCCATGACGCCTACGACATGCTCGGTCAGGCAATCCGGTCGGAGGATCCCGTGATCTTCCTCGAGCCGAAGCGTTCCTACTGGTCCAAGGCTGAGGTGGATCTCACCGCCGCCTCGTTCGACATGGACAAGGCGCGGATTGTCCGTGCCGGCAACGACCTCACACTGGTGACCTACGGAGCCCTCGTGCCGATCGCTCTGAAGACCGCCGCCACCCTAGCGGAGGAAGGCCGTGAGATCGAGGTCATCGACCTGCGGTCCTTGTCGCCCATCGACGACGGCACGGTGGTCGAGTCGGTTCGCCGCACCGGCCGCCTGGTGATCGCCCACGAGGCTTCGCAGACCGGTGGCATTGGCGGAGAACTGGCAACGCGCATCCAGGCACAGGCGTTCTACGAGCTCGAGGCGCCAATCCTCCGGGTCACCGGGTACGACACCCCGTACCCGCCGAGCCGGCTCGAAGAGGACTGGCTGCCGAACGTCGACCGGCTCCTCGAAGCTTGCGACCGGAGCCTCACCTACTGACCCTCCCCGTGCCGCCCCTCGCCTCTCCCTGGAGCACACCGTGACCACGAGCACCGCCACGAACCTGCAGACGTTCCCACTGCCCGATGTCGGCGAAGGCCTCACCGAAGCCGATATCGTCGCCTGGCACGTCGCTGTCGGCGACACAGTTACCGTCAACCAGATCATCGTCGACATCGAGACCGCAAAGTCGGTCGTCGAGCTCCCCTCCCCTTACGCCGGCGAGGTGGTCGAGCTCGTCGCAAGTGTCGGGGAGACCGTGCAAGTGGGATCGGCGATCATTGCGATCCGCACGGCAGGGGGGGCTGACCGAATTGGACCCAAGCCGGAGGTCACTGCCGAGCCCTCGGCCGGGCGGGCCAAGGACGAGCCGAAGCTGCTGGTCGGGTATGGCGCAAAGGACTCGGGCAAAAGCCGGCGTCGCCGTGGCGAACCAGCTGCGTCGCCGGCAGACCACAGCGCAGCTAGGCCTGCCGCACCTGATCGCCTCGCCGCCACGGTTACCGCTGAGTCGCAGCGGTCACAGCCCAAGGCCAAACCTCCGGTGCGCAAGCTCGCCAAGGTCCTCGGGGTCGACCTAGCCGCCGTCGTTCCTACCGGCGCCGACGGGATCGTCGTTCGAGCTGACGTAATCGCCGCCTCCGAAACCGGATCTTCACCAATCCAGGCCGTGGTCGGAATGGGCGTAGCCGGTTCAGCGGTCACTACGACCGCAACAGAGACCCGCATCCCGATCAAGGGTGTGCGCAAGCACACTGCGGCGGCCATGGTGGCCTCTGCGTTCACTGCGCCTCACGTGACCGAGTTCGTCACCGTCGACCTGACCAAGACCCTCGAGCTTCGCGAGACGATCCAACGGCGTCGCGAGTTCCGCGACATCAAGCTCACGCCGCTGGCGTTCGTCGCATTCTCCTACCTCCGCGCCCTGGCCAGGGTCCCGATGGCCACGGCGCGTTGGGACGAAGCCGCCCAGGAGATCGTCATCCCGGCCGGCATCAACCTTGGCATCGCCGCGGCGACTCCGCGAGGACTCATGGTGCCCAACATCCGGTCTGCCGACTCGATGGGCCTCTGCGAATTGGCCACTGCCATCAACGATCTGGCAGTAGCGGCGCGCGAGGGAAAGACGCCGCCCGAAGCGATGGCTGGCGGAAGCAGTACCATCACCAACGTCGGGGTGTTCGGCGTCGACACCGGAACACCAATTTTGAACCCCGGCGAGACCGCGATCCTAGCTGTCGGAGCCATCCGTCGACGGCCTTGGGTCGTCGAGGACGCCGACGGAGAGAGGATCGAGCCTCGCTCGATCCTCCAACTCGCCCTGTCTTTCGACCACCGCGTGCTCGATGGCGCCGAGGGTTCCCAGGTGCTCGCCGACACGGCAGCAGTCCTCGCCGAGCCAGGGCTGTCGGTGCTGTGATGACCAAACCCACCACGAGACACTCCACCGACACGACCGGCGCAGGTGAGAAGAACCGGTTCGGCATCGTGGTCATTGGCGCCGGACCCGGCGGCCACGTCGCCGCCATCCGGGCATCCCAGCTTGGCAAGACGGTGGCTCTCATCGAGGAGAAGTACTGGGGTGGCGTCTGCCTCAACGTCGGGTGTATCCCCTGCAAGGCCCTGCTGCGCAACGCCGAACTCGCCCACATTTACCGCCACCAGGCTTTCATCTTCGGCATCGGTGGAGACGTCACCTTCGAATACGGCATCGCCCATCAACGAAGCCGCGACGTCGCCGGTGGTCGGGCCAAAGGCGTCCACTTCCTGATGCGCAAGAACAGGATCACCGAAGTAGACGGACGCGCCACGTTCACCGGCCCGCATGAACTCCGGGTGACCACAGGGGACTCGGAGAGGGGGATCACCTTCGATCTGGCCGCGAGTCACTGCAGGAAGCCTTCCACGGAATCGAAGGTCACATGATCAATCTCTGAGTCGGGCCCGCACCCTGCACCACGAAACATCCAGCCCTTGCCGCCCGCTATCAGGAGGCCAACTATGCCTGCCCGTCGAACCTTTCGCTCACGTGAGCACGCGGACTTCGTGAAGCTGGTCCGCACCATCGCCACGAACGAGCTCGCCCCTCGCGCCGCCCAGGCCGAGGCCGACGAGGCATTCCCACGCGATGTGTTCCGGATGCTTGGCAAGACCGGGATCCTCGGCCTGCCGTACCCCGAAGAGGTCGGCGGCTCCGGCCTGCCATACGAGATCTACGTCCAGGTGCTGGAAGAGATCGGTTCCGTCTGGGCCTCAGTGGGCGTCGGGGTATCCGTTCACGCACTCTCGTGCTTCGGCCTCGTCACGCGGGGCACCGAGGAGCAGCAGCAGCGGTGGCTGCCCGACATGCTCGGTGGTGACCTCCTCGGCGCGTACAGTTTGTCCGAGACACACGCCGGCTCCGACCCCGCCGCCATGGCAGCCACCGCCCGCCTCGACGGCGACGACTACGTCCTCAACGGTTCGAAGGCCTGGGTAACCCACGGCGGTAGGGCCGACTTTTATAAGGTCATGGCCCGCACCAGCGGAATCCCCGGCGACAGCAGCGGGATCTCCTGCTTCCTCCTGCCGGCCGACACCCCGGGGCTGATCGCAGACGCACCCGAGAAGAAGATGGGTCTCACCGGATCCACCACCTCAGGGCTGCGCCTAGAGGGGGTCCGAGTCCCAGTTGAACGTCGCCTCGGCGCCGAGGGCGACGGTCTCACGATCGCCTTGGCCGGACTCGACGCCGGGCGCCTCGGCATCGCCGCGGTCGCCACCGGTCTTGCTCAACGAGCACTGGATGCCGCCCTCTCCTATGCCCAGCAGCGATACACCTTCGGGAAGCGGATCATCGACCACCAGGGGCTGAGCTTCATCATCGCCGACATGGAAGCGGGCACCGTCGCGGCGCGCGCGGCCCTTCACCATGCCGCCCGACTCAAGGACGCCGGACTCCCCTACAGCCGCGAAGCATCGATCGCCAAGCTCGTCGCCACCGATACCGCCATGAAGGTCACCACCGACGCGGTCCAGGTTCTCGGCGGCGCGGGCTACACCAAGGAGTTCTCCGTCGAGCGCTACATGCGCGAAGCCAAGGTGATGCAGATCTTCGAAGGTACCAACCAGATTCAGCGCTTGGTCATCGGCCGCCATCTCGACCGCGACAACAGCGGTCCCATCGTCACGATCTGAGAAAGGGGATCCCGTGGAGATTTGCGGAACAACCGCCGTCGTCACTGGTGCCGCGTCTGGCCTGGGCGCCGCGACAGCCGCTCACCTTGCGTCCAGAGGAGCTCACGTCGTCGGATTCGATCTTGCACCTCCCCTCCCCGAGGAGCGCTCCGGTGGAGGCTTCACCTTCGCGACTGTTGACGTGACCGACCCCGAAGTCATCTCGCGGGCACTCGGCGAGGCAACGGCAGACGCCCCACCGCTGCGCATCGTGGTGAACTGCGCCGGAGTCGCTCCCTCGGCACGAATCCTGTCCAGCCGAGGGCCGCACGATTTGGAACTGTACGCCAAGGTCGTGCAGATCAATCTCATTGGCACCTTCAACGTCATGACACTTGCGGCTGGACGAATCGCCGCCACCGCACCAACAGCTGATGGCCAGCGGGGCGTCATCATCAACACTGCCAGCATCGCCGGGTACGAGGGCCAAATCGGGCAGGCAGCCTATGCCTCATCCAAGGCCGGAATCATCGGGCTCACCATCGCCGCCGCCCGCGACCTCGCCCAACGTGGCATTCGGGTCAACACCATCGCGCCCGGTGTCATGGAAACGCCGATGCTCGCAACGGTCTCCGACGAATACCGCGACGCACTCGCCGCTGGCGTCACCTTTCCCCGTCGCCTGGGCCGCCCCGACGAGTACGCCCACCTGGCGGCCTTCCTCGTCGAACACGACTACATTAACGGTGAAGTCGTCCGCATAGACGGCGCACTGCGGATGGCACCGAAGTGACGCACCTGCGTGTTTGTGGTCGCAGCGGACACGATGGACGTCTCGTACGCCGGCTCGGTGCCGATGCTGTCACCCGGCGTGGTTGCGACCTGTCCGCGGCGGGGCGGAGCAAATTCTCGTTCGGGGTGGCCGAGGCGGTCGACACGGCGCTCATCGGAACCGAGGTCCAGCGTCTCGTCCGGCATTGTGTGGCGTACGTCGCACCCGCGGTGTCAGTGGTCCAGCACCCCCGCTGCACGGCCGCGTTGCCGTGGCTACCGGACCGTGCGGCAAAGCGCGAGCTGACGCCGCGGGTCGCGAAGGCGTTGACGATGGCAGACGTAGGCGAGGCACACGTTCGGCTCGAGGCCGGCGGGCTGCGCGCACGACTGCTACGGCGCCTGGACCGATTGGCGTTCACATGAGTTGGCCCGGTGACGCGCACCGCGACCAGGGTCAGGGCGGCGCCGGCGTACCGTCTCCAACGGCCGGCACCGGCACGATGCGCAGCGCGACCGGTGAACTGTTCGGTCTAATCCACTTCCCGGGAACCGTGGCGCTGGTGATGGTGCTCCCGCCAGTCATCTTGGGGCCGCTGGCCTTCGCGATCCGCGATGACTTCGCGTTGTCCCAGTCTGATATCGGAACCGCGTTCGCGGCATTCTTCCTCTCCTCCGCGCTCGTCTCTGGTCTGAGTGGTGCAGTAGTGCGGCGATTCGGGGCCCCCCCAGTGGTACGTTACGGCCTGTTTGGCACCGCCCTGGTGGCTGTTGGTCTCGCCATGAGCCAGTCACGGAACACCGTCTACGCGGCAACTCTGGCTGGCGGGACATTGAATGGCATCACGGCGGTTGCCATCAGTTTGACGATCATGTCGACGGTGACGCCGCGCCGAAGGGGGCTCGCCTTCGGGTTGCGGACGGCGGGACTGCCGAGTGCAGCCGCTCTCGCAGGACTCGGTGCCTACCTCGTCGCCGGTGACTACCTGGGTTGGCGCCACGTTCTGTGGGTGATCGCCGGCATCTCCATCGCTGCCGGCCTGTCGATTCGAGGGGCGTCGGTGGTCAGTGTCGAGCGCCTAGTCGAAGAGCCGTGGCAGCGACCGACCAGACCGGGCAGCCGAGGGACCCTTTGGCTGTTGGGCCTCGCCGGCCTGCTCGGATCATGCGGTGCAGCCGTAGTGACACCGTTCCTCGTCGAGGGCCTCATCGCGCAAGGGCAGTCGCCGGAGGTCGCGACAAGCGTGCTAGCGCTGGCCGGCTGGTTCGGGATCGTGTCACGCGTCCTCGTCGGTGCGATTTCCGACCGCATTCCGAATCCGCTGGTGCACTTGCGGTTGTCGGCGGCGCTCCAGGTCGTGCTCGCTGCGAGCATGGTCATGCTCGCACTAGGGCATGGCGCCTCCTTGCTCGTGGGGGCAACGCTGACGGCATTCGGCATCGGGCTCGCCTGGCCAGGTCTGTTGATGTTCGCAACCCTTGCGACGCACCAGTCACTCGCGGCGAGTGCTGCCGGCAAAATGCAGTTCGGCCAGCACTCAGGTGCAGTATTCGGCCCGCTAAGCTTCGGGTTCATCGCGGCGCACTACTCGTTTTCGACTGCTTGGATGATTGCAGCCACGGCTCTGATCGCAGCCTGCATTCTGATCACATTCATTGCTCGTTCACTGCGCGGCATCGCAGTTTGACCCGCGAGGGCACGGCTGGAACCCCGCCGCTATTCGGACAGCCCTCGGTGAAGCACCCGAGGCCACCCAGCCCGAACGCGACAGAGTTCGGGCTCGCGGGCTATGGGTTCACGGAGAACCTGGACAGGGCGCTCAACGTCGCTGATTCACTACAGACCTGCCTCGTCGGCATCAACCAAGGCGTGCCATCGAACGCGGCCGCGCCCTTCGGTGGGTTGAAGCAGTCCGGGATGGGGCGAGAGGGGAGCGGCGAAGGTTTGGAAGAGTACCAAGAGACGCGGTTGTACAACGTTTGCACGCCGAGAGGCTGTGTGAGGGAAGTGAGCCATGTCGTCGCGAATGACGGACGCCGCCGCAAACGGTCCTTCGTAGCCCTCAAGAAGAGCTCGTGGAGGTGCGTCGTGGAGAACGTCGGGACTCCGGTCTAGGTCCCGAAAAGCCATTCGGCCGTCCTGTCAGCAAACTCCGTGACGGGCAGGCCGACCGCACCGTTGGGCAGGTTCCCGAGCAGGGGGGCGTTGGCTACCCGCGGCAGGTCGAGAAGGTTCGACTGCTCGGCAAGGCCTGGCTCTGCTGGGTACGACCCGACCACGACGCCGAGCAGGGGGAGGTATCGGGAGGCGAGGGCTTCGGCGGTGAGGGCGGTGTGGTTCAGGGTCCCAAGGCTTGGACTGGCCACGAGGACGTACCCGATGCTGATTCCGTTGGAGTGCAGCGCGGTTCCGATGTCGGCCAAGGTCCCTCCTTGGCTGTCGAGGCGGACGAGTAGCCCGCCGGCTCCCTCCACGAGCACGAAGCCGACGTCGCCCGCGATCGCCTCAATGGCCTGTGCGTGCTCGGCGACCGAAGGCAGGGTGATTTCCTGCACTCGTGCTGCCGCGTCCGGTGCGAGCGGCGCGCGCAGCCGAACGAACTCGTGGAAGGTGACCCCTGCATCCTCGCCGAGCAGCTGCTGGACGACCTGGAGGTCGCCGTTCTCGTCGTCGGTCACACCGGTCTGCAACGGCTTCACCACAGCGACGGTTGCTCCGCGTCGGCGCAGCATCACGGTGAGAGCGGCGGTGACCACGGTCTTCCCGACGCCTGTGCTGGTGCCCGTGACGAGGACGACCTCGGGCAGGGAGAGTGGCTCAGACATGGGTCACCAGTCCGCGGAGGACCTCGAGGGCGTGGTTCAGCACGTCGGGACCGTGGTCGGCGTGAGCGGTCAGCCGAAGTCGGGAGCTGCCGTCCGGCGTGGATGGTGGCCGGAAGCAGCCGATGCGTATGCCTTGCTGCTCGGCGTGGGCGACGGCTGCGAGTGCTTCGGCTGGCCCCGGCATGGTGACTGACAGGACCGCGCCCGCCGGTGTCACGACCCCGCAGGCTTCGGCGAGCAGTGCGGAGTTCGCCCGGGTCGCGGCGGGTAGGTGGACGCTTGCGGCCAGCACGTCGAGGGCCCCGAGGGCGGCGCCGGCGGCGGCCGGAGCGAGCCCGGTGTCGTAGATGAACGGGCGCGCCGTGTTGACCAGGTGTTCGCGCACGGCCTCGTGGGCCAGGACCGCCCCGCCTTGGGCTGCAAGCGATTTCGACAACGTCACCGTCACCACGACGTGGGCGCTGGCGGTGATACCGGCCTTGGCGGGCCCACCCTCACCTCGCTCGCCCACCACGCCGAGACCGTGCGCGTCGTCAACCAGGAGAACGGCGTCGAACTCCTCGGCGAGCTCAGCGAGGTCCCTCAACGGCGCCGCGTCGCCGAGGACCGAGTAGACCGACTCCACCACGACGATCGCCCGCGGCTGCGTGCGTTCCGCGAGCAGCTCGCGGACGTGGTCGAGGTCGTTGTGGCGGCTGACGGTGACGGTGCCCCGGCTCAGGCGGGCTCCGTCGATGAGGGAGGCGTGGGCGTGGGCGTCGGAGACGATGAGGGTGTCGGGGTCGGCCAACGAGGTGAGGACCGCCAGGTTGGCGTGATACCCCGTCGACAGCACCAGCGCCGACGGCGCCCCGGTGAGCAGGCACAGGGCACGCTCCAGCTCCTCGTGGATCTCGAGGGTGCCGGTGACGAGCCGGGACGCTCCGGCCCCACCGCCGTAGGTCTCGGCGGCGGCGATGGCGCCAGCGATCACGGCCGGGTGGCGGCGCAGTCCCAGGTAGTCGTTGCCCGCGAGGTCGACCAGCTCACCGGACTTGAACGGCCTGACCTCGCGGCGCAGCCCCTGACGGTCACGGTTGGTGGCTCGGTCGGCCAGCCAGTCGAGGAACGTGCTCACCGGTGCATCATCCTCAGCCGTGGACCGTGGCGACGGCCTGCACCATGGCGTCGCAGATGGCGGTCAGGTCTTCGGGGGTCGTGACGTAGGGCGGCATCGTGTAGACGAGGTCGCGGAACGGTCTGATCCACACACCTCGCTCCAGTGCCGCGGCGGTGAGCTCGGCGACGCGGGCCGGTTCTCGCAGCTGGATCACGCCGACTCCGCCGAGGACGCGGACCTCGGCCACAGCGTGAAGGTCCTCTGCGGGTTTGAGGCCGGTGGTCAGTCCGGTCTCCAGGTTGGTCACCTGGGTGGCGAAGTCGTTGTCCTGCAACAGGGTGAGACTGGCCAGGGCGACCGCGCAGGCCAACGGGTTGGCCATGAAGGTCGGCCCGTGCATCAACGCGCCCCCGGCCCGTTCGCTGCTCACGCCCTCGGCTACCGCGTCGGTGCACAACACCGCCGCCAGCGACAGGTAGCCGCCGGTCAGGGCCTTCCCGACGCACAGGATGTCCGGGACGACCGCGGCACGCTCCATGGCGAACATGGTGCCGGTGCGGCCGAACCCGGTGGCGATCTCGTCGAAGATCACCAACGCACCGTGCTCGCGCGCCAGCTCGGCCAGCACCTGCACCACGTGCGGGCTGTGGAACCGCATCCCGCCCGCGCCCTGGAGCAGCGGCTCCAGGATGACGGCGGCAACCTCGTGCGCGTGCGCCGCGTAGAGGCTGCGGGTCTCCCGCTCCCASGCCGCCATSGCCGGATCGTCAGCCGGGACGTCGAYRCCGGCCGGGGGAATGGGCGCGAAGACGTGCTSSGGGAGKAKGCCGGTGAACAGCGAGTGCATACCCCCGACCGGGTCSGTCACCGACATCGGGGAGAACGTGTCCCCGTGGTAACCACCACGGATCGTGAAGAAACGAGTGCGCCTGGTGCCGGCGCCGACGTGGAACTGCAGGGCCATCTTCATCGCCACCTCCACGGACACCGAGCCCGAGTCCGCGAAGAACACCCGCTGCAGGGCGGGTGGGGTCAGCGCCACGAGCCGCTCGGCCAACCTGACCGCCGGCTCATGAGTCAGGCCACCGAACATCACGTGACTCATCCGGCCGAGCTGTGCGCGCGCTGCCTCGTCGAGCTGTGGCACGGCATAGCCGTGGATCGCACACCACCACGACGACATCGCGTCGATGGCGTCCAGTCCTGAACCGTCCGGCATACGCAGCGACAGCCGGACGCCCGACGCCGACTCCACGAGGTATGCCGCGGAGGCGGTCCCGGCGGACGAGTACGGGTGCCAGACATGGTCCCGATCGAAAGCCATCAAACGGTCGCGGTCTGTCATCGCGTCAACCATCAGCGCGAATCTCTCCATGCACTGCACACTGCGCGGACCAGCCCCGAGGAAGGACCTGCACCTTCATCCGCCGACGGCACTGACCACAGAACCGAGGCGGCTCCAGCGCGAGGGCACGGTCGCAGGCGGAGTGGTCCGCCTCCTCCCGCGCCCGGCCGCAGCGGCCGCACCAAGGGTCCTCGCCCGGCATACCCGTCCCGCTCTCAGAACGTCTCGCTCAACGCCTTGATCGGCATCTCGAGCTCCGCGAGCAGGCTGAGGTCTTCCTTCGGGTCCCGGCCGAGCGTGGTGAGGTAGTTGCCGACGATGACGGCGTTGATCCCGCCGAGCAGGCCGTCACGGGTGCCGAGGTCGCCCAGGGTGAGCTCGCGCCCGCCGGCGTAACGCAGGATGGTGCGCGGCAGAGCGAGACGGAACGCGGCAATCGTGCGCAAGGCGTCGCCCGAGTCCATGACCGGCAGGTCGCCGAAAGGGGTGCCGGGACGCGGGTTGAGGAAGTTGAGCGGCACCTCGTGCGGGGCCAGCTCGCCCAGCTGGGCGGCCAGCTCGGCGCGCTGCTCGAGCGTCTCGCCCATGCCGACGAGCCCGCCGCAGCAGAGCTCCATGCCGGACTCCTTCACCATGAGGCAGGTGTCCCACCGCTCCTCGAACGAGTGCGTGGTCACGACCTGCGGGAAGAACGAGCGCCCGGCCTCGAGGTTGTGGTTGTACCGGTGCACGCCCATGTCGACCAGGTCGTCCACCTGGTCCTGCCTGAGCATGCCCAGCGAGGCGGCCACCTGGATGTCGACCTCCGCCTTGATCGCCGCCACGCCCTGTCGCATCTGGGCCATCAGGCGCGCGTCCGGCCCGCGCACCGCGGCCACGATGCAGAACTCGCTCGCCCCCGTCTCACGGGTCTGGCGCGCCGCGCGCACCAGCTCGGGGATGTCGAGCCACACCGAGCGCACCGGCGAGCTGAACTGGCCGGACTGGCTGCAGAAGTGGCAGTCCTCGGGGCAACCGCCGGTCTTGATGGAGACGATGCCCTCGACCTCGACCTCGGGTCCGTTGAACTGGAGCCGGACCTCGTGGGCAAGGGCCAAGAGCTCCTCGAGCTGGTCGTCCGGCGTCCTCAGCACGTCGAGGATCTGGCCGTAGGACAGGGGCTCACCGCGCTCGAGCACCTGCTCACGGGCGACCTGGAGGATCTCGCTGGCAACCGACTCCTCAATTGTCATGAGCCAGAGTCTGTCTCATGTGGGCGAGTGCCGTCAGCCAGTCTCACGCGCCGAACGTGCATGGCGAAGGTCACTCGTCGCCGTCCCTGAGCAGCTGCTGGGTCGCGGTGGACCGGACCCACTCGTAGTACCGGCGCTGGCTCCACCGCCGCATCCGCCGCAGCGTGCGGAACACCCCGGGAGACGTGAGGGTGTACATGATGTCCGCGGCGTCCGCAGCGCCCAGGCCCGGTCGGAGCTCACCTCGGTCGTGGAACCGCTGCGCCAGCCGGAGGTTGAGCTCGTAGGCGGCCTCGTTGCCGCGGGTGACGGTGCGTGCCAGGCCGGGGTCGACACCCGGCACGGAGTCGCCCATCAGGATGAGGTCGCCGGCCCGGTTCATCAGGTCGGTCGCGCCCTTGAGGTGAGCGGCCAGCGCCTCGCGCGGGTCGTCGATGGACCGCGCGGCGACCGCCTCGGGCCGGTCGACCGCCCGCACCCGGGACTCGTCACCCATCGTCAGCATGGCGATCGTGTGCCGGAGCAGGCCGAGCTTGGTGCCGAAGCCGTCATAGAGGGTTCGCTCTCCCACACCTGCGCGGTCAGCGACGTCCTTGAGCGTCGTCCCCTGGAACCCGCGCTCGACGAAGAGGTCCAGCGCTGCCTGGCGGATGCGAGCGCGTGTCTCCTCGGCCGCGGCCGTGCGGGCGGGCGAGCGGTAATGCCTCTTGACAGGGTCGGCCACGAGGGCCACTCTAACGGTAATTGACCGCAGTGCAACTGCGATGAAATGGAGAAGGACCGATGAGGGAAGCAGTGATTCGGGCGTTCAGCCCCACCCACGGGCCGCGACGGATCGGCGTGGAGCTCGAGATGCACGTCCTCGGCACGCCCCGCATCGATGAGCAGCTCGCCGAACGCGGCCACCCGTCATACGAGCCCGGCGGCCAGCTCGAGCTGAGCCTGCCGCCGCGGACCTCCGTCGAGGCGCTGATCCGAGAGGTCGACTGGAGCCTGGGCAGCGTCGCCGACAGCGCCGAGGCCACGGAGGTCGCGCTGACCGGCGTGGACCCCTGGCGCTCCCTGGCGCAGGTTCCCCTCGCCCTGCCGACGCCGCGATACCTGGCGATGCAGGACCTGTTCGACCGCACCGGCGACTCGGGACGGCGGATGATGCGACTGACCGCCTCGTTGCAGGTCTGTGTGGACCTGGTGCCCGGCCCCGCCGGTCGCGAGCAGTGGCTGGTCGCCAACCTCGCCGGGCCGGCCTTGGTGGCGGCCTTCGGCGGCTCGCTCGAGCGCACCCGCATCTGGCAGGGGATCGACCCGGCCAGGACCGGCTACGACGGCCGCCACCTGGACGTGCACGACCACATCGGCGCGTATGCCGCGTTCGCCTGTGCCGCCGAGCGGTTGCCGATCCCGGAGGCAGAGGACGACCAGTACCACCTCGGAACGATCTTCCCGCCGGTTCGCCCCCGCGGCGGGTACCTCGAGCTCCGGTACCTCGACTCCCAGCGACCGACGACCGAGCTGCTGGGCACCATCTGGGCCCTGATGTATGACGAGCGGTTGCGTCGCAACGCGCTCGACCTGCTGCTCCCCACGCTTCCGACGTACTGGGACCAGTGGCAGGCGGCCGACCCGAGCCAGCTCCTGGACCTGGTCGGCGCTGGGGAGGTGGCGGCGTGAGGACCGTGTTCGTGGTCGACCCGCTCCACGGGCTCGACGCCTCCCTCGACACGAGCGTCGGACTGATGCACGCCGCACAGGAGCTCGGCGTGGAGGTGTTTGCCGCCGAGGCACGAGACCTCGAGATCGTCGACGGACGCGCCGTGGCCCGGGCTCGCGCGCTCAAGCTCGCGCCGTCCACCCCAGCGGCCGGGTGCCGCTGGACCGTTCCGGACCCGTGGTACGACGCCGGGCCCGAGGAGCTGGTGCGGTTGGAGGACGTGCGCGCAGTGTTCATGCGCCTGGAACCTCCGGTCGACCTGGACTTCCTCGCCGCGACCTACGTGCTCGACCACGTCGACCTCAGCGGCACGGCGATCGTCAACGCCCCGGGCGGCCTGCGAGCCTGCAGCGAACACCTGCTCGGGCTGTCCTTCCCGGACCTCGTGCCACCGACGGTCGTGACCGCGCACGGCGAGACGATCCGCTCCTTCCTGGCCGAGCACGGGCGCATCGTCGTGAAGCCGGTGGACGGGTTCAGCGGACGCGGTGTCTTCCTGCTGTCGCACCACGATCCCAACCTCGCGTCGATCATCGAGACCTCCACGTCCGGGGGAGCTCGAGCGGTGGTCGCGCAGCCCTACCTGGCGCAGGTCGAGGCCGGAAACAAGCGGATCTACGTGCTGGACGGCGTCGCTGTCGGTGCCAGCATCAGGCATCCGGTGCCGGGTGACTTCAGGATCGTCAGCCCGGACGGGCCGGCCGAGCTCACTCCTCGAGACCTCGAGATCGTCGACCGCCTGGCTCCCACCCTGCGCGCCCACGGCCTGCGTTGCGTCGGCCTCGACGTCATCGGCGACCACCTCATCGAGGTCAACGTCACCTCACCCGGGGCGCTGCGCAAGGCCGACGCCCTGCTGGGCACGACGTACTGCGCCGACCTGGTCTCACACGTCCTCACCCACACCTCATGGAAGGCACCGTCATGACCACAGCCATCGTCTGCTCAGCCATCCTGGCCGCCGCGATCTTCGTCCTCGGCTTCAACGTCTCCCTGAACCGTGGCTACGCAGCCAAGCGCGGCGGCAGCCAGATGCCGACTGATCCTTCAGACCCGCTGCTGATCGCCCAACGGGCGCACGGCAACGCGACCGAGTACGTCCCGACCCTCATCGCCCTCTTCTTGCTGGTGGGATGGCTCTCGCCCGGGCCCTGGGCGTACGGGCTCATCGTCGCCGCCACCGCGTCCCGCCTCCTGCACGCCTACTCGATGCTCAGGTCCACGACCCTGGCGTCGGAGTCCGCGCCACGCATGACGGGCGCGATGGGAACCTACGCGTTCGGGTTGGCCCTCGCGGTGACCGCCGGGGTCGCGGCGTTCTGACCGTCGCGGCGTCCTGACGGTCGCGGCGCCTTCTCAGAGCTGCAGGATCCTCGCCGAGACCTCGTATGCCGCGGCCACACCTTTCGCGTCATGCAGGTCCCCCGGCGCCTCCAGGGCTGCCAGTGCATGCGCGCGCACCGCCGAGCCTGGGTCCGGTGCAACGAGGTCGAGGCACAGTCCAGCGACCACGGCGTCGGCGTCGTGTTCGTCCAGACCATCGAGGGCGAGGCCGTTGTAGAGCAACGTCGCCGCCTCCAGGAACACCTCCCGAGCCATCTCGAGGTCTACCTCCGGCCGTGCCTGTGCGACTGCCTCTGCGGTTGCCAGGAGCTGGTCGAACGGCGGGTCCACCGCGCTGGGCTGCATGGCGCGAGCCTCTCAGGGTGCACTCCTCACGACAACCGAATAAGCCTTCGCGGGCGGACCGCCAGGTACACGGTGTTGGCCGACTCGCCGCCCGTGAGCGGGTTGGGGAACGACACCACATGGGCGTCGGCGCGCTCGAAGGCCTCGCCCATTCGCCGCACCACCTCGGGTTCGGGTGGCTCGTCGGACCACAGCGCGAACGCCCCGTCGTCGGCAAGCATCGCGCCCACCCGCGCGAAGCCCTCGACCGTGTAGAGGTCACCATGGTCGTCGCGCAACAGCCAGTCGGGGGCGTGGTCGATGTCTACGAGCACCGCGTCATAGGTGCGGTCGGCGCGGCCGGAACGCACCACGTCGAAGAAGTCGTCGGGCACCAGGCGTACGCGCGGATCGGCGGCCAGTCCGTGGGTGTCGGGCAGCAGGTCGCGCTCGTGCCACGAGATGACCATGGGAAGGGCCTCGACCACGGTCAGCTCGGCGACCCGGTCGTCCTCGAGAGCGGCCACCGCGGTGTAGCCGAGCCCGAGCCCGCCCACCAGGACTGTCAGTGACGCGCCTGTCACGGCCGCGAGGCCGATCCGCGCCAGTTCCTGCTCGCCCGCGGTGAACTGGCTGGACATGAGGAAGTCGTCCCCCAGCTTGACCTCGTACACGTCCCGCTCCGTCACGCGGTCCCAGCGCTGGCGAAGGCTGATCTCCCCCCAAGGGGTGTCGCCCCAGTCGAGCTCCTGGATCCTCACCCACCGAGACTAGTGCCGGGGTGGGCGTGCGGCAGTTGTCGGACCACGCGAGGGGAGGTGGGGCAGGACCAGGCGGTGGCGCCCTGGCTAGCCCGCCTTGTTCGTCTTGAGGTCGTACTTGAAGTGGATCCCAGCCTCCAGCGAGCCATCCGCCTTCTGCGGCTTGTACTCCAGGTCGACCTTTGCGAACGACATCCCGACGCTCTCCATCGTGGCGTCCCCTTCGGCACTGACGCTCGTGGAGACGCTCGTCACGAGGAGGTCTGTCAGCGTGATGACGAGGTACTCCTGCTGGCCCTTGCCGGCCTTGCGCACCGTGATCGTCGCGTCCTTGACGTGCTCACCCGTGGCGCACGCCTTCATCAGGAGCGGAGAGGCCTTGTCGACGTGGTGGGTGAAGGTGAGGTCCTGGAAGCTCGCCTTGCCTGCCCCGCCCCCTCCCCCGTGACCGGCGGTGCCGGACTGGGACACCCCCCACGACCACGACAGGACCTCGATCTCGTCCTTGTGCTTGGCATCGCGGGACTCACCCTTGATCGTGCCGATCCTGGCGAAGATCGAGCTGGCCATCACACCGTCTCCTTGGCTGGGCTCACGGACTACCCCAAGGTCGACCTGTCGGTGTTCGCTGTCAACCTCGGCGGGCAGCGTGACGCGGGCCCGGTCCTCGCTCCCTCCGGCCCTTTCAGTGCCCGGCGGGGCAGGTCTGGTCCAGCCACGTCAGGACCTCTGGCGCGGGGGGAGGCAGCTGGTCCAGCGGCTCCGCGCCGTCGAGAGTCCGCAGCTGCGCCACCAGTGCGAGGGCGTGATCAACCGGGCGGTTGGGGACGTCCTGATCGGCGTCGTCGACGATCTTGAGCTGCAGTCGCCCGGAGAACAGGGTGAGCTGGCCGTCGAGCACCACGGTCGGCACCGACAGCCGGGGCTCGAGCCGCGCACAGGGAAAGCCGGCCGGCAACCGCTCCCAATCCTGGGTGCTGACAAAAGCCGGGGCCACGCAGTAGCCCTCGCGCCCCGGGTCGCAGGGGCCGTAGTGGGCCTCAATGTTGATCAGCGGTCCCTGGTTGTCGATCTTGACGATCCCGTCGAACCCGTATCCCGCGGCCTTGGGCCCCAGGTAGTACGCGATCCGCCCCTCAGCCGCCAGTTCTGCGGCAAACCGGGACAACTGATCCGGAGGCGCGCCTGTCACCACATCCCCCTCCACCCGGGATTCCTCGGCGGAAGGCGCCGTGCCACACGCACACAGGACCAGCGTCAGCACACCAATGACCGCAGGTGAGCCGTATCGCCAGGAGGGCCGGCGGGCCCGGAGGCGTGCGACTGGCGTGCGAAGCATGGTGGCTCCCAGTGGTCGTTCAGATCTGTGGCGGGTGGGCGGGCGCCGGCCGTCGGGTCAGGCTTCTTCACTTGATGGAGGCGAGTGCCTGCCTCAGCTGCGCTGGGGTCGGTGCCGAGTTGTAGCTGACCTTCACGGCCCCGTCCTTTCCGACGAAGGCCATGGTCAGCTGCTTGGTCAGGCCAAGGGCGTTCCGCAGCGTGGGTGTGGGGTCGTTGGCGATCGGCAGCGTGACGCCTGGTGGGACCAGCGGGAGCCCTGGCTTGCCCCTCTCGCCCACCTGGACCGCGAGCACGGGAGGCGTCGTGCCGTTCGATGTCATCTGTTGGAGGTTCTTGAGGGCGGACAGGCAGCCGGCGCAGGAGTCGGGCGAGTCCCAGTAGGTGTCTGAGTTGAAGAATGCGAGGACGTACGAGTGTCCGGCGTAGGTGGCCGAGGTCGCCCTTCCGGTGGTCAGCATCGCGAGGTTGAACGGCGGCACCTGCACAGTGCCCCCGGACGATGGTTTGCGCGCAGCGATGACGGTGGCACGTGAACCGGCCGGAGGAGTCGTGGAGAAGGTTGCCTTGTCCGGGCTCGGACGCTGCGTGAAGGTTGCTGCGTGCAGGGCCCCCGTCTCCAGCAGGACTCCCGTGTCCTTGTCGAACCAGTAGTCGGCGCTGGAACCGTCTTGCTGCTCGGTGGCGACCGTTGAACAGCGGTACCCGGCCGCGTCTCGCTTCAGGATGACTCGACCTCGACCAAGGGCGTCACAGGTGGTACCCGTCGTCGGTCCCATCAGCTCCCTGGACAACAGACCCAAACCATTCCATGCATCGGGGTGTTCGTTCACTGCCTCGTAGAGGACGTACTGCGGGCCCCCCATCGAGTCGAAGGTGAGCAGCCTGGTCCCGTCCCAGGTCTGCCTGACGACCTCCTCAGGGTCCTTGGCATTCGGGTCGTTGAACAAGGAGATGGTCACGGACGCCCCAACCCCGGAGGCAGCGATGACCGTCATCTCGACTCGTCCCGAGGACTCACCGCCTTCGCCTCCTGCGTCCTGCACGAAGGTGACCTCGGCGACCGGCGTCGAAGGGGCCTTGGTGGCAGTGGTGGGCGCCTCGGCCTTCGCGGTAGCGCTCTTGGCGACCGGCGCGTTGGCGTCTGACCCTCCGCAGGCCGTCATGGTCGTCCCGATGAGGGCCAGCGTGAACGCCCCGCTGGCCAACCTCGCCGCTCGCCGCGCCGGCAGGGTGGCGCTCGGTGGCCTTTCGTCGCGTGGTGTGGGAAGCATGTCGTCGCCTTTCATGGCCGGTGTGCAGCTTCAACAGTCCCGCCAGCAGCCGTTCCCGTCGTCCTCCCCAGGGCCCGCCTTTCGTCAGTTGTGGGGCCACAGCTGTGGACCCCAGGGCGACCCTGCGCCGCGGCTCCAGATGGGCGACGATTGGAAAATGGAACAGGGCGACCGTGACACCCGAGTCGTGAGGCTCCTGGGCGTGGGGTTTGCACTCCTCTTCACTGCATCGGCGACCGCCTTGCTCGGGGACGTGGTTGGCGCGTTCGCGGATGCCGCGTCGTCGTTCACCTACTTCGACAGCTCGGTCGAACGGCTTCGGCATGCTGCGGGCGGATACCTGCTGACACTCTCGGGCCTCCTCTTCATCGCCTTCGTCGTACGCATGACGCAGTCCCTCGACGCTCCTGGCTCCCGCAGCACCGAGAACCTCGTGGCGCGCCTGGCTGCAACAGCCTTCGCAGCGCTGGCCGGTGTGGCTGCCGCGGCGTTCGCGACGGTCTCGCTCAGCGTCGAGTTCGGTCGACTCACCGGCGACCCGGGCATCGAACAGGGACGGGAGCTCCTACCCCAGCTGGGATATGTCGTGATGTTCGTCCCGGCGGCGCTCTGCGCGGGGGTCACCGTCCTCCTGCTCGCTCGAGGTTCGGCGCGGACGAGGCAGCTGCCTCGATGGATGTGCGCTGCCGGGTACCTCGTCGCGACGGCGCAGCTCTTCAGCCTCTACACGGTGCCCCTGCTCCTCGTACCGCTGTGGGTGCTGGCCGCAGGCCTGAGCCTTCGCCATTCGCCCGCGGGGACGCAGCGCTGACCGTCCTCGACCTCACGTGCAGCCGCTGGCTGCATGCGTGGGAGTGACATCGGCGCCCCCGATCGGCAGGGAGCTCGCGCCGGCGGGCGTGCCAGCGGGCCCGCCGGGGTGGCGGGCTGTGGGGCGGGGTCATGGTCGCCAGGGTGGGGATGGCTTTGACCTTGGGGCTGTGGTCTCGAGCTGATCCCAGACGTTGTCCACAGGGGCCAGGCATGGGTATGCCGCGTGCGGACGTCCGCACGCGGCATACCTTGCTGCTGTTTGCCTGGCCGTTGACGACCTCAGGCGCGCCTCAGGCGTTGGCGACGAGACCGAGCTCGCTGGTGCTGGCCAGGCCCGAGTGCTTGGGGAGCACTCGGACGGTGTAGCCGAACGAGCCGGTGCGAGCCAGCGCGAGGTCGCCCGCGAACTGGTGACGGCCACCTTCGTAGGACTCGACGAGGACCAGCGACTGGGTGTCGACGTCACTCAGGTCGTCGCTGTCGTGGGCGTTGCCGTGCACGACCTGCACATCGACCTCGTCCGGCGTCAGGACGCCGAGCGAGACATAGGCGCGCACGTGGAGGGTCTCGCCGATCTGCGGGCTGTCCGAGACACCCGAGGACTCGACGTGGTCGACGTGGACGGTCGGCCAGGCCGCCTTGACCTTGGCCTTGTAGGCCGCCAGGTCGCGGGCACCGACGAAGGTCTTGCCGTTGAGCGACCACCCGGCCCGGGCGGCGGGCCCGTAGAGCTGCGTCGTGTAGTCGCGCACCATGCGGCTGGCCAGGACCTTGGGCCCGAGGGTCGACAGCGTGTGGGTGATCATCGAGATCCAGTTCTGCGGCAGGCCCTCGGCGTCGACGTCGTAGAACCTCGGGGCGACCGAGTTCTCGATCAGGTCGTAGAGCGCGGACGCCTCGATGTCGTCGCGGCGCTCGGGGTCGTCGACACCGTCAGCGGTCGGGATGGCCCAGCCGTTCTCGCCGTCGAACCACTCGTCCCACCAGCCGTCGAGGATGGACAGATTGAGGCCACCGTTGAGGGCGGCCTTCATGCCCGAGGTCCCGCACGCCTCGAACGGGCGCAGCGGGTTGTTGAGCCAGACGTCGCAACCCGGGTAGAGGTACTGCGCCATGGCGATGTCGTAGTTCGGGAGGAACACGATGCGGTGGCGGATCTCCGGGTCGTCGGCGAAGCGAACCATCTGCTGGATGAGCTGCTTGCCGGTCTCGTCGGCGGGGTGCGACTTGCCGGCGATGACGAGCTGGATCGGGCGCTTGGGGTCCAGCAGCAGTCGCTTGAGGCGCGCGGGGTCGCGCAGCATCAGGGTGAGCCGCTTGTAGGTCGGCACGCGGCGGGCGAACCCGATCGTCAGCACGTCGGGGTCGAGGATGTCGTCGACCCAGCCGAGCTCGGCCGGGCTGGCGCCACGCTTGGTCCACGACGACTTGGTGCGGCGACGCGCCTCGATGACGAGCTGCTCGCGCATGTCGCGCTTGGTCGCCCAGATGGCGTCACGCGGGACGTCACCGATGCGATCCCAGGCGTTGTCGCGCTCGATGTCGGTGGTGCCGAGGTGCTTCGCGGCGACCTCGTAGACCTTGCGGTCCACCCAGGTGCCGGCGTGGACGCCGTTGGTGACACTGGAGATCGGGACCTCGTCGTCGTCGAAGCCCGGCCACAGCCCGTCGAACATCTCGCGGCTGACGACACCGTGCAGCTGGGACACACCGTTGGCGCGCTGGCCGAGGCGTAGGCCCATGACGGCCATGTTGAACATGCCGGGCTGACCACCCGGGTAGTCCTCCGCACCCAGGGTCAGCAGCCGCTCCACGGGCACGCCCTCGACGGCGCGGTCGCCACCGAAGTGACGCGTGATGAGCTCGGCGTCGAACCGGTCGATGCCGGCGGGGACCGGGGTGTGGGTCGTGAACACGGTTGCCGCGCGGACGGCCTCGAGGGCCTCGTCGAAGGTGAGCCCGGCCGACTGAGTCAGCTCGTGGATGCGCTCGACGCCGAGGAACCCGGCGTGCCCCTCGTTGGTGTGGTAGACGTCCGGCACCGGCGCTCCGGTCAGTCGCGACCACAGCCGAAGGGCACGGACGCCACCGATGCCGAGCAGCATCTCCTGCTGGAGTCGCTGCTCGCCGCCGCCACCGTAGAGGCGGTTGGTGATGTTGCGCGCAGCGTCGTCGTTCTCAGGGACGTCCGAGTCGAGCAGCAGCAGCGGGACGCGTCCGACCTGGGCGCGCCAGACGTGGGCGTGCAGCTCGCGACCACCGGGCAGGTCGAGGGTGATGACGCAGGGGGTGTCGTCGTCCTCGCGCAGGAGGCTCAGGGGCAGCTCGTCGGGGTCCAGGACCGGGTAGGTCTCCTGCTGCCAGCCGTCGCGGTTGAGGCTCTGCTTGAAGTAGCCGGTCTTGTAGAAGAGACCGACACCGACGATCGGGACACCGAGGTCGGAGGCCGTCTTCAGGTGGTCGCCCGCGAGGATGCCCAAGCCACCCGAGTACTGCGGCAGCACCTCGGTGATGCCGAACTCGGGGCTGAAGTAGCCGATCGCCTTGGGGGCTCCACCCTCGACCTCGCCCGCCCACGCCTGGAACCAGCGCGGCTCCGTCAGGTAGGTGTCGAGGTCTGCCTTGGCTGCCGAGACGGCCGCGACGAAGTCGGTGTCGCCCGCGAGGTCGGTGAGCTCCTGCGGGGACAGGGCCGAGAGCAGCCGAACCGGATCCTTGCGGACCTTGTTCCAGCGCTCAGGGTCGATGCGCTGGAACAGGTCTCGGGTGGGTGGGTGCCAGCACCACCGCAGGTTGCTGGCCAGATCGCCGAGAGCGGCAATGGGCGCGGGCAGAACTGTACGGACGCTGAAGCGTCGGATCGCCTTCACGTGGGGCATCCTAAGCCCTCCAGCCCAATCCCAATGACGCGTTCTTGCAGAACTTTCAAAAAGTTTCAGCAACCGGGCCATCTGGGATCTGGGGAGGTGCGCGGGGCCCCAGACCGAGTAGCGTCGGGCGCGTGACAGCGACGCCACGTGCAACCAGACCTGACACTCCCGCCGCATCCCCCGCCAAGGGCACCAGCAAACGGCAACCGGGCGCGAGCACTCCCACGACAGCCTCAGCCCAGGCGCCGACCACGACTCCCCCACAGACTCCCATCGGCCGCATCCCGGTCCAGGACGTCAGCCCCGTCGTCGACGGCGGCGCCCGCCCGGCCAAGGCCGTCGTGGGCGAGCAGTTCACGATCGGCGCCACCGTCTTCCGCGAGGGACACGACGCGGTCAACGCCTCCGTCGTCCTCGTCGCGCCCGACGGCTCAGAGCGCGTCACCGCGATGACCTCGACCAACCCCGGCCTCAACACCTGGGCTGCCGTCGTCGAGCCCGACACCGAGGGCTGGTGGACCTACCGCGTCGAGGGCTGGTCCGACCCCTACGGCACCTGGGACCACGATGCGTCGATCAAGGTCGCCGCCGAGATCGACACCGAGCTGATGCTCGAAGAAGGCGCCCGCACCCTCGAACGGGCCCTGTCCGAGGTCACGCGCACCAAGGAGCAGCAGGCCGTCCTCAAGGACGCGGTCACTGCCCTGCGCGACACCCGCCGCCCGCCCCTGGCCCGGCTGCACGCCGGCACCGACCCCTCGGTGCGCGCCGAGCTGGCCGCCCGCCCGCTGCGGGACTACGTGAGCCCGTCCACGGCATACCCGTTGCTCGTGGAGCGTGAGAGAGCCCTGTATGGCGCGTGGTACGAGATCTTCCCGCGGTCGGAAGGTGCCGTGCAGGACCCGGCGACCGGAAAGTGGAAGTCCGGCACCCTGCGCACGGCGGCCGAGCGGCTGCCCGCGATCGCTCGGATGGGCTTCKACGTTGTCTACCTCACGCCGATCCACCCGATCGGCACGACGGCGCGCAAGGGTCCGAACAACACCCTCGGCGCCGGCCCCGACGACCCGGGCAGTCCCTATGCCATCGGCTCCCCCGACGGCGGACACGATGCGATCCACCCCGACCTCGGGACATTCGCCGACTTCGACTACTTCGTGGCGCAGACGCACGAGCACGGCATGGAGGTGGCGATGGACATCGCGCTCCAGTGCTCCCCCGACCACCCGTACGTGAAGTCTCACCCGGAGTGGTTCACCACCCGGGCCGACGGCACCATCGCGTACGCCGAGAACCCGCCCAAGAAGTACCAGGACATCTACCCGCTCAACTTCGACAACGACCCGGTCGGGTCGTACGCCGAGATGCGCCGCATGGTCCAGGTGTGGATCGACCACGGGGTCAAGATCTTCCGGGTCGACAACCCGCACACCAAGCCGGTCGAGTTCTGGCAGTGGATCATCGCCGACGTGGGCCGCGACCACCCCGACGTGATCTGGCTGGCCGAGGCGTTCACCAAGCCCGCGATGATGCACTCGCTCGGCAAGGTCGGTTTCCAGCAGTCCTACACGTACTACACCTGGCGCAACCAGCGGTGGGAGCTCGAGGAGTACGTCAAGGAGCTCGCCGGCGACGCCGCGGCCTACATGCGGCCGTCGTTCTGGCCCACGACGCACGACATCCTCACGCCCTACATGCAGTTCGGCGGCCCCTCGGCCTGGAAGCTGCGCGCGGCCCTGGCCGCGACCCTGGTCCCCACCTACGGGATCTACGCCGGCTACGAGCTCATCGAGCACGTCGCCCGTCCCGGTGCAGAGGAGCAGATCGACAACGAGAAGTACCAGTACAAGAACCGGCACTGGGAGGACTACGAGCCCGGTGGGGCCAAGGAGGGGCAGTCCCTCGCGGGCTACCTGACGATGCTCAACCAGATCCGGCGCGAGCACCCGGCGCTGCACTGGCTGCGCAACATCACCTTCCACCACGTCGACGACGAGAACATCATGGCGTTCTCCAAGCGGAGGATCCTGCCCGACGGCACGGACGACACCATCGTGGTGGTCGCCAACCTCGACCCGCACAGCACGCGCGAGTCGGCCATGCATCTGGACATGCCCGCGCTCGGCCTCGACTACCACGACGGGATCGCAGCCCAGGACCTGGTCACGGGGGCGTCGTGGCACTGGGGGGAGCACGTCTACGTCAGACTCGGTCCCGAGACCGAGCCCGTCCACATCGTCGCAATCCGGAGGTTCTGATGCAGGGTCTCAACCTCGCCCAACCCGGTCTGAAGAACGACCCCGAGTGGTTCAAGACCGCGGTCTTCTACGAAGTCCTCGTCCGCGGTTTCGGGGACTCCAAGGGCTCGGGCTCCGGCGACTTCACCGGGCTGATGGGCCGCCTCGACTACCTCGCCTGGCTGGGCGTCGACTGCCTGTGGCTGCCGCCCTTCTACGCCTCGCCCCTTCGTGACGGCGGCTACGACATCGCCGACTACACCGCGGTCCTCCCCGAGTTCGGCACGCTGCCTGACTTCCAGGAGCTCGTCTCCCAGGCCCACGCCCGGGGGATCAGGGTCATCACGGACTTCGTCATGAACCACACGAGCGACCAGCACCCCTGGTTCCAGGCGTCCCGGTCCGACCCCGAGGGTCCCTTCGGCGACTTCTACGTGTGGTCCGACACCGACGAGCCCTACTCGGACGCGCGCATCATCTTCATCGACACCGAGGTGTCGAACTGGACGTTCGACCCGGTGCGCCGGCAGTTCTTCTGGCACCGGTTCTTCGGCCACCAGCCCGACCTCAACTTCGAGAACCCCGCCGTCCACGAGGCGATGTTCGACGTCGTGCGGTTCTGGATGGACATGGGCATCGACGGCTTCCGCCTCGACGCGGTCCCCTACCTCTACGAGGAGGAGGGCCACAACTGCGAGAACCACCCGAAGACCCACGAGTTCCTCGCCAAGCTCCGCAAGATGGTCGACACGGAGTACCCCGGTCGGATCCTGCTCGCCGAGGCCAACCAGCCCCCGGCCGACGTGGTCGACTACTTCGGCACCGAGGAGGAGCCGGAGTGCCAGATGTGCTTCCACTTCCCCGTCATGCCGATGCTCTACTACTCGCTGCGTGAGGAGAAGGCCGCCCCGATCATCGACGTGCTGGCCGACACCCCCGAGATCCCGCCCGGCACCCAGTGGGGCACGTTCTTGCGCAACCACGACGAGCTCACCCTCGAGATGGTGACCCCGGAGCAGCGCGCCGCGATGTACGGCTGGTACGCACCCGACCCCCGGATGCGCGCGAACGTCGGCATCCGGCGTCGGCTGTCCCCCCTGCTCGACAACAGCAGGGCCGAGATCGAGCTCATCCACGCGCTGCTGCTGTCCCTGCCGGGTTCGCCGTGCCTCTACTACGGCGACGAGATCGGCATGGGCGACAACATCTGGCTCAACGACCGTGATGCCGTCCGCACGCCGATGCAGTGGACGCCCGACCGCAACTCCGGATTCTCCTCGGCCGATCCCGGCAAGCTCTACCTGCCGGTCGTTTCGTCGCTCGTCTACCACTACAACAACGTGAACGTCGAGGCCCAGATGGCCAGCAGCTCCTCGCTGCTGCACTGGGTGCGCGCCATGCTCGAGATCCGCAAGCGTCACCCCGTGTTCGGTCGAGGCGACTTCGAGGTCTGCCTGTCAGACAACGACGGCGTGCTGTCGTTCCTGCGCGTCGAGTGGGACCACGTGGACGGCACCGACTCCGAGGCCGTGCTCTGCGTCAACAACCTCTCGAGCCGGCCGCAGGCGACGACGATCCGGGTGCCCGACGAGTTCAAGGGCGCGCACCTCGCTGATCTGTTTGGCGGGCAAGGCTTTCCGAAGATCACCGACGACGGCACCATCACCCTGACGCTTGGTTCCCGTGACTTCTTCTGGCTCCGCCTGGTGCCAGGTGCAGCGCATGGCTGAGATCCACGACGCAACCCTCTCCCCGACCAAGATCGAGCTGGTCGGTCCGTGGATGGCGCGCCAGCGCTGGTATGCCGCGAAGGGTCGGCTGCCGGTGCTGCGCAAGGTCTGGTCGTGGCGGCTCGACGACCCCGCAGGCGCAGTGGGCATCGAGACGTTGCTCCTCGTCGACGAGGGCGGGTCCACGCCGGTGCTCTACCAGGTGCCACTCACCTACCGCGGCGCCCCGCTCGAGGGCGGTCAGCACGCGTTGGTCGGCACGTTGGAACACAGCGTCCTCGGCACCCGCTGGGTCTACGACGGCACCCACGACCCCGTGTACGCCGCCCAGCTGCTCGCCCTGATCCTCGAACAGGCCGCGCCGCAGGCGGGGGGCGTCTCCGACACCCCCGAGCCGGCCGTGGTGTCGAGGCGTCACCCGTCGTGGACGTCCGAGACCGTGCTCACGTCGTCAAAGGTGCTGTCCGGTGAACAGTCGAACACCTCCATCGTGTTCGACTGCGCGGACGCTGACGGAACGCCGAAGCCGTTGATCTGCAAGGTGTTCCGCATGTTGCATGCCGGGGAGAACCCCGACGTCACCGTGCAGGGCGCCCTCTCCGAGGCCGGCTCGACGAGGGTCCCCACCATGGTCGGCACGGTCAGCGCCACCTGGCCGGGGGTCAACGAAGGCGACGAGCCGGCATACGGACACCTGGCGTTTGCGCAGGAGTTCTTCCCGGGCACGGAGGATGCCTGGCGCGTCGCGCTGAGGGCGGTGGCCGCCCACGAGGACTTCACCGAGGCGGCCCACCAGCTGGGTGCCGCCACCGCGGAGGTGCACGCCCGCCTCGCCGAGGTGCTCCCGACCGAACCCGTGACTCCCGAGGCGATCGCCGCGGTCGCAGCCGGCATGCGCGGACGCTACATCGCGGCAGCCTCCGAGGTCCCGGCGCTGGCCGCCCACGAGCACCGCATCGCAGACGTCTTCGACCGGGCCGTCAACGCGAGCTGGCCTGCGCTGCAACGCATCCACGGCGACTACCACCTCGGGCAGGTGCTCAAGGTGGCCGAGCGCGGCTGGGTGCTCCTCGACTTCGAGGGCGAGCCCCTGCGGCCCCTGGCCGAGCGCAGCCTGCCCGACCTCGCCGTGCGCGACATCGCCGGCATGCTTCGCTCGTTCGACTACGCGGCTGGCTCGTGGGAGCAGTCCCACCCCGGCGGCAGCGCCCGCGACTGGGCGGCCAGCGCCCAGCAAGCCTTCCTCGACGGGTATGCCGCGCAGTGCGGTCGCGATCCCCGCGAGGACGCGGCGCTGCTCATCGCGTTCCAGCTGGACAAAGCCCTCTACGAGGTCGTCTACGAAGCCAGGAACAGGCCCACCTGGCTGACCATCCCCACGGCTGCCGTGGTCCGACTGCTGGACGACGCGAGAAAGGACCTGACATGAGTCCACGGTTCGGCAAGAAGAAGCAGAAGTCCGGCTCCACCGACGAGGTGGCTACGGAGGAGACAGCGCAGGAGTCGACGGCGACCGATTCGACGGAGTCGACGACGACCGACTCGACGCAGTCCACGGCGACTGAGGAGTCCGTCGCCCCCGAGCCCACGACGACCGAGGAGCCCGTCGCCCCCGAGTCCTCGGACGAAGCGCAGGGCCCTGACGCGGAAGACACCCCGGACGGAGCTGGGTCGGCCGCGGCCGAGGAGCCCACCCGCACGTGGTTCGGCCTGCCCGACCCCGCCGAGGCGATTGCTGCCGAGACGCCCGCCGCGGCGACCCCGCCCGCGGAGGCCGCCGCCTCGGGCGCCCCCTCGGCCGAAGGCCCGGCGGTCGATGAGCCTGCTGCCGGTATGCCTGCTGTCGAGGTGCCTGCTGGCCCCCCGGCCGAGACGCCGACCAGCCGCTCGGCTGCCCGCCGCTCCGCCTCGCGCCAGGCCGTCGAGCCGCCCGTCGAGCGCGAACCCGAGCCGGTGCCCGTCCCCACGACACCCGCCGAAGCGATCAGGGCACTGGCCGACGGGCGGCACCAGCAGCCGCACGACCTGCTCGGCCACCACCTGGAGGACGACGGGCTGCTCGTGCGTGCCTACAAGCCGTTCGCCTCCGTGGTCGCCGTGCGTTTCCAGGACGGCGAACGGATCGAGCTCGCCCACGAGTCCGACGGGGTGTGGGGCGGCATCCGCCCCGGAGCCACCGAGACCCAGGACTACCGCCTGATCGTGGCCTACGGCGACGGCATCGAGCACGAGATGGACGACCCCTACCGGTTCGCCCCCACGCTCGGGCCGATCGACCTCCACCTCATCGGTGAGGGCCGGCACGAGCAGCTGTGGACCGTGCTCGGCGCCCACGTGCGCGAGTACCCGGGCCCCATGGGCACCGTGGTCGGCACCTCGTTCGCCGTGTGGGCTCCACGCGCCCAGGCCGTGCACGTCGCCGGCGACTTCAACGGCTGGGACACGCGCAGCCACTCGATGCGGCTGCTCGGCGAGTCCGGGGTGTGGGAGCTGTTCATCCCCGGTGTCGGCGACGGCACCCTCTACAAGTTCCTGGTGCGCGGCGCCGACGGCAAGGTCCGCGAGAAGGCCGACCCGATGGCCCGCGCCACGGAGCCGCCGCCTGGTCGGGCCTCGTCGGTCGTGCAGTCCCGCTACAGCTGGAGCGACGACGAGTGGATGACGCAGCGCGCCGAGAACGACGTCCACACCGCGCCCATGAGCGTCTATGAGGTGCACCTCGGGTCGTGGCGCAGCAACCACGGCTACGTCGCCCTCGCGGAGCACCTGGTCAACTACGTCGCTGACCTTGGCTTCACGCACGTCGAGTTCATGCCTGTGATGGAGCACCCCTACCCGCCGTCGTGGGGCTACCACGTGACGAGCTACTACGCCCCGAGCGCGCGGTTCGGCCGACCGGACGAGTTCCGTTACCTCGTCGACCGGCTGCACCAGGCTGGGATCGGCGTCATCCTCGACTGGGTGCCCGGGCACTTCGCCACCGACCCGTGGGCGCTGGCCCGGTTCGACGGGCTGCCGCTCTACGAGCACCCGGATCCGCGCAAGGGCTGGCACACGGAGTGGGGTTCCTACATCTTCGACTTCGGCCGGATGCAGGTGCGCAACTTCCTCGTGGCCAACGCGGTCTACTGGATGGAGGAGTTCCACGTCGACGGTCTGCGGGTCGACGGCGTCGCCTCGATGCTCTACCTCGACTACGCCCGCAAGGACGGCGAGTGGGTCCCCAACATCCACGGGGGACGCGAGAACCTCGAGGCGGTCGACCTGCTCCAGGAGGCCAACGCCACGGCATACAAGCGCGTGCCGGGGATCGTGATGATCGCCGAGGAGTCCACGTCCTGGCCGGGTGTCACCAAACCCACCAGCACGGGCGGACTCGGGTTCGGGCTCAAGTGGAACATGGGCTGGATGAACGACTCCTTGAAGTACCTCAAGGAGGACCCGATCCACCGGCAGTACCACCACCACCTGCTGACCTTCTCCCTCATGTACGCGTTCAGCGAGAACTACCTCCTCCCGATCAGCCACGACGAGGTCGTCCACGGCAAGGGCTCCCTGCTCCGCAAGGTCCCGGGCAGTCGCTACGACCAGCTGGCAACGGTGCGGGCCTTCCTCGCCTACATCTGGAGCCACCCTGGCAAGCAGCTGCTCTTCATGGGCACCGAGTTCGCCCAGGAGGCCGAGTGGGCCGACGGCCGGCAGCTCGACTGGTGGCTGCTCGACCACGCGGCGCACTACCGCGTGCACAACCTGGTCAAGGAGCTCAACCGCGTCTACCGCGACAACGAGGCACTGTGGGCGCTGGACTCCGACCCTGCCGGTTTCGAGTGGCTCAACGCGGATGACAACGCCTGGAACACGTACTCCTACCTGCGATTCGGCACCCAGGACCGTCAGGGAGCCGTCGTCGCGGTCGCGGTGAACTTCGGTGGCCTGCCGAGGGACCCGCTGCGGATCGGCGTCCCGCGGGCCGGTGACTGGAAGGTCATCCTCGACACGAGCGGCTACGACGAGTTCGGCACGCCGAGCCAGGCAGAGGTCGTCGTGACGGCACAGGAGCACGGCGCCAACGGCCAGCCCTACTCCGTCGAGGTCAGGGTCGCATCCCTCTCGGCGGTGTACCTGGCCCCGGTCGACACGGCGGCAGACCGATGAACCACCCGCGCGCAGGTCAGCCGGCCCAGCCCTCCGACCTCGTCGACGTCGCCCATCTCGTCACGGCCTACTACACCCTGGTGCCCGACCCGGAGGACATCGACCAGCAGGTCGCCTTCGGCACGTCGGGCCACCGTGGGTCGAGCCTGAAGACGGCGTTCAACGAGGCGCACATCCTCGCCACGACCCAGGCCATCTGCGACTACCGCAAGTCCCAGGGCTACGACGGCCCGCTGTTCATCGGGCGCGACACCCACGGCCTCTCGGAGCCCGCCTGGGCATCGGCCCTCGAGGTGCTGGCGGCCAACGACGTGATCGTCCTGGTTGACGACCGAGACGGCTACACCCCGACCCCGGCCGTCAGCCATGCCATCATCCGCGCCAACGAGGGCCGCACGAGCGGCGCCGTCCTGGCCGACGGCATCGTGGTCACCCCCTCCCACAACCCGCCGGCCGACGGAGGGTTCAAGTACAACCCGCCCCACGGCGGCCCTGCCGACAGCGACGCCACCAAGGTGATCGCGGCGCGTGCCAACGAGCTGATCGCCGGCGGCCTCAAGGATGTCCGTCGCATCCCGTTCAGCCGGGCCCGTGCCCACGCCCAGCCCTACGAC
Organism: Pedococcus sp. P2_D9; assembly: GCF_056404275.1. Lineage (NCBI taxonomy): Bacteria > Bacillati > Actinomycetota > Actinomycetes > Micrococcales > Intrasporangiaceae > Pedococcus > Pedococcus sp. P2_D9. The sequence goes on along the minus strand of NZ_JBFUEI010000004.1, from coordinate 248,209 downwards.
TTCCTGGGCAGCTACGTCGACGACCTGCCGAACGTGATCGACCTCCAACGGATCAAGGACGCCGGCGTACGCATCGGCGCTGACCCGCTCGGCGGCGCGGCGGTGCACTACTGGGGTGAGATCGCGGAGCGCCACGGACTCGACCTCACCGTGGTGAACCCCCTGGTCGACCCGACGTGGCGCTTCATGACCCTGGACTGGGACGGCAAGATCCGGATGGACTGCTCCTCCCCCTTCGCCATGGCCTCGCTGATCTCGCGCAAGGACGACTACGACATCGCCACGGGCAACGACGCCGACTCCGACCGGCACGGCATCGTCACCCCCGACGGCGGGCTGATGAACCCCAACCACTTCCTCGCCGTCGCGATCCAGTACCTCTTCGGGGGTGCCCGCCCCGACTGGCCGGCCGACGCGGCCATCGGCAAGACCCTGGTGTCGTCCTCGATGATCGACCGGGTGGCCGCCGACGTCGGCGGGCGCCTCGTCGAGGTGCCGGTGGGCTTCAAGTGGTTCGTGCCCGGCCTCATCGACGGAAGCTTCGGCTTCGGCGGTGAGGAGTCCGCGGGAGCGTCCTTCCTGCGCCGGGACGGCAAGGCCTGGACCACCGACAAGGACGGCATCATCCTGGCGCTGCTCGCCTCCGAGATCCTCGCCGTGACCGGCCAGAGCCCCAGCCAGCACTACCGCGAGCTGACCGCGAAGCACGGCGACCCGGCATACGCACGGATCGATGCTGCTGCAACGCGTGAACAGAAGGCCAAGCTCGCGGCCCTCTCCCCCGGCGACGTGGCTGCGGACTCCCTTGCGGGGGAACCGATCACGGCCAAGCTGACGCAGGCACCCGGCAACGACGCGGCCATCGGTGGCCTCAAGGTCACGACGGAGAGCGCCTGGTTCGCGGCGCGCCCATCAGGGACCGAGGACGTCTACAAGATCTATGCCGAGTCGTTCAAGGGCGCCGACCACCTGGCCCAGGTGCAGGCCGAGGCCAAGGAAGTCGTCGGCGCGGCCCTCGGTGCCTGACCGAAAGGTGAGGGCAGGCTGAGAACGATCGCCCTCCCACAGCCCATTCCACCTGGTCGCTGTCCGCTGGTTCGCTGTGAGTTCCTGTGCCGGGGAACAGAATTCGGCCCGCGCCGGTTGGGACCTACATGACGCCCTCGAACGACGCACGCCAGCCCGGGCCTCGCAGCTTCCCCCGCCGAGGCGACACCGGCCCCAACCTCGTCACCCTCGACCGACTGCGCGGCTTGCGCCGCCCCCGGTTGATGCAGCCCGAAGCACGCCGCCACCAGCTCCCGCAGGAGTGCCGCGCCTGCTAGTCCGCCACGGCAGGTGCGGGGCCGCTCACGACGGTCTCGTCGACGGCCGAGCTGCCGGACCCCAGGCGTGACTGCTCGTCCTTGACCCACATCCGGGTGAGACCGCCGAAGTGTCCCTCGAACTTGTCCCACTCGTGCTGGGGATAGGTCGTCTGGATGGTCTCGGTCAGCAGGCTCCGGAAGTCGGGTGAGTCGACCCACTCGAGCACCATGTCGTCGATGTTCGGGAGGGCGACCTCGCAGAACTCCCGGTAGCGCTCGGTGTCGAAGTGGTCGTCGGCCAACCCCTGGTATGCCGCGAGCTTGGCCCCGTAGTCGAGCGCGTCGTCGTCGGCGATCTCGAACCACGGCCCGGTGTCGACCTGGGTGCGCGCCTTGCGGCCGGTGGCGACGCAGAACACCGACCACTTCAGCAGCGCCTTCATGGCCCACGGGAAGTAGTAGTGCAGCGAGGTCACCGCCACGTCGGGACACGCGTTGGCGTAGTCGATCGGGTAGACGACGCCGTCCTTGACCAGCATCTCGCAGGAGTTGAACTCCCACCGGAAGAACGCGTTCACCGTCTGGGCGATGGTGACCGCCTCGGTGCCCACGCCCTCGCCCAGGAAGCCGTGCTGCACGGCATACCTGTTGTGCATCGGCTCGTCGGGCTGGAACTTCATCACCATCGTCTCGGGCCCGATGGTGAGGGCTCTCGCGAACACCTCGAAGTCCTTCACGGACGCCTGCAGGTGCATCAGCATCTCGCCGGAGTCGTCGTAGGCACTGTGCAGGTCCTCGACGTTCTTGACCTGGGACACGCCGCGCCAGCCACCGCCGTCGAACGGCTTCATGAACAGCGGGTAGCCGATCTCCTCAGCGATCGCGTCGAGGTCGAACTCCTTGTTGTACCGGGCCGCGGTGAAGGCCCAGCGCGCGTTGTCGATCGGGTTCTTGTAGGGCACCAGCACGGTCTCGGGGACGTTCATCCCCAGGCGCAGCAGCGCGCAGTAGGCCGAGTGCTTCTCCATGGACTGGAACGTGAACGGGCTGTTGAGCAGGTAGACGTCGTCCATCAGCGCGGCCTTCTTGAGCCACTCTCGCGGGTGGTAGTACCAGTAGGCCAGTCGGTCGATCACGAGGTCCTGCCGTGGTTTGTCACGCAGGTTGAACGGCTCGATCGTCATGCGTTCGGTGTTGACGTGGTGGCTCGTCCCGTCGGGCCCCTTCAGGACGCCCAGCCGACCCGCGAGGGTCTCGAACGCGCGCGGCCAGTCACCTTCCGCGCCCAGCAACAGTCCGATGAGGTGTTCCTGCGTCTTTGCCATGCACCCCATCCTGTCGGCTCAGCAGGCGCACCGAAAGTGGAGCCTCAGAACAAGGCGCTCATCAGGGACGTTCGTGCCTTGCGGACGCGCTCGTCGTGCGAGCCGACCACGGCGAAGAGCTGGAGGAGGTGGTTCTTCGCCTGCTCCCGCTCCTCACCGGCGGTTGCCCGCACGAGGTCGATGAGCCGCAGGAACGCGTCCTCCACGTGCCCACCGAGGACGTCGAGGTCTGCGACCAGGCCCTGCGCGGCGACATCCGTGGGGTGCTCGGCGGCCGCTGCGCGGGCGCCTTGCAGGTCCGCACCCTCGGTGCGCTGCAGGAGGCCGACCTGGGCGAGCCCCAGCTCAGCCTCGGCGTCGGCGGGGTTCTGCTTCAGCGCCTGCTGGTATGCCGCCGCGGCACCGTCGAGGTCGCCGCGCTCGATGGCGTCGTAGGCCTCCTGGTGCAGGGGCGGGAGCTGCTCCTCGACCTCGCCGCCTTCGGCAGGCTCGCCCGCGCCGGCGATGTCGACGCGACCCGCCACACCGTGCTGCACCGCCAGGCCGAGGAACTCGTCGAGCACCGGTCGAAGGGCCTGCTCCGGCTGGATCCCGGCGAACAACGGCACGGGCTGGCCCTGGATCAGCCCCATGGTGACCGGGACGCTCTGCACCTGGAAGGCCCGCAGCAGGGTGGGGTTCTGCTCGACGTTGACGCTGACGACCTGGAACCGGCCTTCGTAGCTGCCCGCGATCCTGACCACGGTGTCGAGGTAGTCGCGCGACTCGGGGATCTGGGCAGCCCAGAGGACCAGCAGCATCGGGACACCCACTGAGGCGTTGGCGACCTCCTGGAAGTTGGTGTCCGTGCCCTCGACGACGACGCCTGCCCGACCGGCGACCCCCGTGGGAGCCGGCGTCCCGGTGGCGTCGGACGCACCTGCACCACCCGCCGCGGTCGCCCCGGGGGGCGCGGTGGAGGCGGCCGACGGGGTTTGACCCCGCAGTGCGGTGAGGTCGACGGCGCCCCGGAGGCCACCTGTGGTCAACGGCTGATCACTCATGGCGGTGATTGTCCCTCACGCGCCCTTGGCCGAGAACAGCACCTCGTCGACGGCGACGAGCTGCGCCTTCCCCTCGGCCGGCACGGTGAACACGACGGTCTCGTAGGACTTGAGCTCGGCGCTCTTGGTGAGGGTCTTCTTGCGCACGAGTCGTTGGAAGTCGGCGCTGGGCGTGAGCGACTTGCCGCCGGGGCGCAGCGTGATCGTGTCAGTGCGTTCCAGCAGGCCGAAGACGAGGGCTCCGCCCCCGCGCAACGCGATGGCGACCGTGCTGTCCGGCTCGACGGTGTGCGTCTGCTTGAGGGTGGCCAGCTTCCCGAAGGTCTTGGCCTGTTCGGCCGCGTGGGCCCGGATCGCCGTGGAGAACGGTTCCGCGGCGTCGACATGGGGGTCGGCGACCGGCTTGGGGAAGGCGAGACTCGCGGCATACCCCTTGAGCAGGTCGGCGGGCTGCACCGCGAGCCTGGTGGCCGGGGTGACCATCGGCGAACCCGTGGTCAGCGAGTCGAGAGCCGCCACCGTGGCGCCGGGCTGCATGGGCGCGGCGGCGCTGAGCCGGAACGGCGTCCTGGCGTCCGGCGAGACCAGGAGGTTCAGGACCGCGCCGTTCTCCGCCGTGGTCGTCTGGGCGAGGATCAGGCGGGGCCAGCCCGCGCCCCGCGAGACCCCGAGGACCTTCGGCGGCTCGGTGCGCCTCATCGGTGCGGCGGTCGGCGTGGCACCCGTCTGGAGTCGGCTGGCGGCGTTGGCGACCGCGAGGGCGCTGCCCGTGAGCGCCTCCGCGCGGAGCGTCGCGGCATCGGCCGGCTTCGCCGCGCCCGCGTCGGCGGCCTTGGTGAGGACCCGGCTGGCGATGGCTTCGGCACTCTGCGCCGAGATCGGCGCCGTGGCGGCGGCCTGCGAGGGCGCGTCGTGCACCCCCACCATGCCGGAACCGGCACCACAGCCCGCGAGCACCAGGCTCAGGGTCACGCCCAGGGCGCCGATGAGCGCAGCGCGGGGGGTCGAGCCGCTCATGCGCGCACCTCCTCGGTGGGCGCGTCGGTCCCGTCGCCTTCGGTCGGGGCTGGGGTCGAGTTCTCGGTCGGCCCCTCGGTCGGGCTCTGGGTGCGACGCGGCCGGTTCTGCCACAGTCCAGCTCCACCAGCCGCGGCGGCCAGGAGGCCGACGAGCGTGACGAGCAGCGCCTGGAAGAACCAGGTCCGGCGCTCGACGGTGACCGTCAGCGAGCTGAGGTCGACCGGCTTGCCATCAGGTGCGGCGATGACGACCGACTCGGGGGCTCCGGCCTGGTCGACCGTGAGTCGCACCCTGCCCTCGCCGGTGGCGGTCTGGCGCCAGATGTCGGCCGTGTCGAGCTGGGGCGCAGCGCCGGCGCCGGACCGCGACTGCACCAGGCTCCAGTCCCTCACGTGGGCCCCGCTGACCGAGGTGTGGTCGGCGGCACCGACGATCGCCTTGGCGTCCGTGGGGCTCGTCCGGCCCATCCAGATCTGCGTCCCCGAGGGGCCAACGGCCGTGATGCTCACCGGGCGGTCGACGCGGTTGAGCACCGACGGTTCGATGACGACGACAGCGCCCTTGGGGGGAACGGACCGGAGCACGGCGCTCCCGGAGGACCCGAGGTGGACGGTGAACCAGGCTCCGACGACCAGGAGCACGAGTCCGATCACGGTCACCGCGGCGAAGAGCGCGCGTTTGGCCACAACCGACACAGTAGAAATCCTTACGTGAGTGGGCCGACACGCGGGAGCTCCCCGCAGTCGGCAATCACACCACCATGACCCAGGTTGGTCCATGACGACAAATCCCCAACGCCTGAAATCACGTCGTCGGTGGCATGATCGCCCGTGATGACCTCACGTTCACGGCACGACCGAAGTCGCCGCCCCGGGCGCCCCCGTGAGGAGGCGACCGAGCAGGCGATCACCGCGGCGGCGCGACAGGTGCTCGCCGACAAGGGCGTGGCCCGGATGTCGATGGAGCACGTTGCCGCCAAGGCGGGTGTGGCCAAGAGCACGCTCTACCGGCGCTGGCCCTCGAAGGTCGAGCTCGCCGTGCACGCCGTGGCCGCGACCTTTGACGAGATCGAGATCGAGGACAACGGCTCGCTGGCGGCCGACATGCGCGCCGGCATCGGCGAGGCAGCGCGGCTGCTGCGCGACCCCTCCACCGGTGGTGCGTATGCCGCGTTGCTGGCCGAGTCGGCCCGTGACCCCGAGGGGGTCGGCCAGAAGGTGCGGGAGTCCCTGTCGACGCGCTTGCACGCCCTGGTGGCGACGTCCGTCGAGCGCGCGATCGGCCGCGGCGAGATCCGACAGGACATGATCGACGTCGACTTGCTCGCCGACGTGGTCGTCGGCTCGGTCATGCACCGCGCCCTGGCGACGGGTGAGCCCGACGAGGCCTTCATCGACGGCCTCATCGCCCTGCTGGCCGACGTGGCCTACGCGCGGCTGCGGCGCGAGCAGCGCGAGCCCGCCGGGGAGCCCTGACCCGACGCTCCCGATCCGGCGCGCGGCACAAGGCCGCCACGCGGCATACCCCGGTCGGTCAGAAGCGGGCGGGCTCGCGGTAGACGCCCCACTCGTCGCGCAGCGCGTCGCAGATCTCGCCCAGCGTCGCCTCGGCGCGCGCCGCATCGAGCATGGCGGGCACCATGTTTCCGCTGGTGCGGGCCACCTCGACCATGTGCTGCACGGCAGCGCGCACGGCGTCCTCGTCGCGGTCCGTCTTGCGCGTCTTGAGAGTGGCGACCTGCTCGCGCTCGACCTCGTGGCTGACGCGCAGGATCTCGAGCTCGTGGGTGACCGAGGCGGTGTGGCAGTTGACGCCGACGACCTTCTTGTCTCCCTTCTCCAGCGACACCTGGTACTGGAAGGCGGCCTCGGCGATCTCGGACATGAACCAGCCGTCCTCGATGCCGTGCAGGATGCCGGAGGTCATCGGGCCGACCGCGTGGTCGACGCCACCCTCGGCGTTGCGGGGCTTGCCGAGCTCACCCATCGCCCTGATCTTGTCGAAGATGGCTTCGGCTTCGGCCTCGATCTTGTCGGTGAGGGCCTCGACGTACCAGCTGCCCCCGAGCGGGTCGGCGACGTTGACGACGCCGGTCTCCTCCATGATCACCTGCTGGGTGCGCAGGGCGATCTCGGCAGCCTGCTCGCTGGGCAGCGCCAAGGTCTCGTCGAGCGCGTTGGTGTGGAGGCTGTTGGTGCCACCCAGGACAGCCGCGAGCGCCTCGACGGCGGTCCGGACCACGTTGTTGTAGGGCTGCTGCGCCGTGAGCGACACCCCGGCGGTCTGGGTGTGGAACCGCAGCCACTGGGCCTTGTCGGTCTTCGCGCCGTAGGTGTCGCGCAACCAGCGGGCCCAGATCCGGCGCGCGGCACGGAACTTCGCGATCTCCTCGAAGAAGTCCAGGTGGCTGTCGAAGAAGAACGACAACCCGGGGGCGAAGGTGTCGATGTCGAGGCCACGCGACAGGCCCAGCTCGACGTAGCCGAACCCGTCGGCGAGGGTGAACGCGAGCTCCTGCGCAGCCGTGGAACCGGCCTCGCGGATGTGGTAGCCCGAGACCGACAGCGGCTTGTAGTCGGGGATGTTCTCGGCGCAGTACTCCATAAGGTCGCCGATCAGGCGCAGGTGCGGCTCGGGGGCGAACAGCCACTCCTTCTGGGCGATGTACTCCTTGAAGATGTCGGTCTGCAGCGTTCCGTTGAGGACGCCCAGGTCGACACCCTGGCGCTCGGCGGCGACGAGGTACATGCAGAACACGGGGACGGCCGGACCGCTGATCGTCATCGAGGTGGTGATGTCCTCGAGCGGCAGCTCGTTGAACAGCACCTCCATGTCCTTGGCGGAGTCGATCGCGACGCCGCAGTGGCCGACCTCGCCGAGGCTCATCGGGTCGTCGGAGTCGCGCCCCATCAGGGTGGGCATGTCGAAGGCCACCGAGAGGCCACCACCCCCGCGCTCCAGGATCATCTTGTAGCGCTCGTTGGTCTGCACCGCGTTGCCGAAGCCGGCGAACTGCCGGATCGTCCAGGTGCGGCCGCGGTAGCCCGTCGGGTAGAGACCGCGCGTGAAGGGGTACTCCCCCGGCCAGCCGATCCGCTCGGGCACCTCGGAGCCGTCGGTCGGCCCATAGACGGGCTCCACGGGCATCTGCGAGAGGGTGGTGAAGTCTGCGTCCCGCACCTGCCCCTTGGCCTGGGCTGCGTCATAGCGGGCCTGCCAGCGGGCAGCGCCGTCGCTCGTCGCGGGGGTGGTGGGTGCGGGGTTCTCGGGCATGGCGCCAATTTACTAGGACGTCCTAGTAAATGTCACGCCAGAGCTCCCCGGGGTATGCCGGGGGGCTGGGTCAGGCGTCGAAGTCGGCGGCGCCGACGCGCACCTTGCGGAGCAGGTCGAACAGCTGTTCGTGCTCGGCGGCGGTCAGCATGCCGAGACCGAACTTCTCCTTGACCAGGTCCGCGGTGGCGGCCTCCATGGCCTCGCGTCCTGCCGGCGTGATCACGGCGAGGGTGCCTCGACCGTCATCGGGGTTGGGCAGGCGTTCGACGAAACCCTGGGCATCGAGGCGCTGGATGATGTTGGTGGCGCTGGTCGGGTGGACCATCAGGCGCTGGCCGATCTTGCTCATGCCCAACCGGCCGTCGCGGCTGAACGCGAGCAGCACCAGCGCCTCGTAGCGGGCGAACGTCAGGCCGTGCCTGCCGACCAGGGCGTCGTAGTCCGTGATCAGCAGCTGCTGGACGCGCATGATCGAGGTCGCGCTCGCCATCGCCAACGGCTGGGAGGTGCGCCCCCAGCGCCTGGTCCACAGCTGCGCCGCGCGCGTGATCGGGTCGAACGGCAGGCGAATGGGCTTCGGCACGCGCAGCAGGCTAGCCCGCGGGGAGTCGGACGGTCTCGAGCTGTCCATCATCGAGGCGGATCTCGCCGTCGGCCTCCTCGGCGGCCTCGGGGTCGTGCGTGGCCATGATGACGATCGCGCCCCGCCGAGCCTCGGCCCGCAACAGCGCCAGGACGCGTTCACGGTTGTCGTGGTCGAGCTCGGAGGTGGGCTCGTCCGCGAGGAGCACCGTGCCGCGCAGGGCAAGGCCACGAGCGACGGCCACCCGCTGCTGCTGGCCACCGCTGAGCTCCTCGGCCAGGTGGCTGCCGGACTCGTGCAGGCCGACCGACTCCAGTGCCTCCTGAGCGCGACGCCCGGCCTGGTCGGAGCGCACCCCACGGGCCAGCAGCGGCAGTGCGACGTTCTCCTGGGCCGAGAGGAGCACAGCGAGGGCGCTTCCCTGCGGGATGACCTCGATGCCGAGTCGCGCGGCCTGGGCCCGGTCCCGGACGACGTCGTCGCCGAGGCGCACCGTGCCCTCGCTGGCCACAGCGCCACCGATGGCCCACAGCAGCGAGGACTTCCCAGCGCCACTGTGACCGGTGACCGCGATGAACTCCCCGGCATAAGCCTCCAGGTCCGCGCCTGCGACGGCGACCGTGGACCCGTAGCGCACGGTGACGCCCTCGACCCTCAGGGGCGGCGACTCGACGCGCCCGTGGGCTCGGTCACCCCCCAGCCGGCCGTCGTCGATCGCCCCGCTGTCCGTGGACCACTCGCGCCGGTCACCCACCCGTCTCACCCCTGCCTTCCGGAATCAGCGTCCAGACACCGTCGACCTCGTGCACGCGCACCAGGGCGCCCGGGGGGAACGCCCCCACGGCTGCGGGCGGCAGGGGCAGCGAGCCGTCCGCGGACACCACGGCATACTCCTCGCCGGAACGGCCCTCGCCACCGACGCGGCCGTCGCGGATGGTGACCGTCCGCGGCAGCCGCGCGGCCACCTCGGGGTCGTGGGTCACGACCACCACGGTGGTCCCCCACTCCTGGTTGACCCGGTGCACCGTGTCGAGCACGAGGTCGCGGGACGAGTGGTGCAGCTGGGAGGTCGGCTCGTCGCCCAGCAGCAGGCCCGGCCTGCTTGCGAGTGCCACGGCCAGGGCGGCGAGCTGCAGCTGACCGGGCGGCAGCGAGTCCAGCGGTGCGGTCGCGGCGTGGCCCAGACCCACGAGCTCCAGCACCTCTCCGGGAGGCGGCACGTCGCGGCCGGCCCTGCGCGCGGAGGTCTGGGCGAACTCGACGTTCTGGCGGGCACTGAGATAGGGCAGGAGGTTGCGGGCAGCGCCCTGCAGGACCAGCCCCACCTCCGCGGCCCGGAACCGGTCGAGGTCGGCTTCGGTCATCGTCGACAGCTCGTGCTCGCCGACCAGCACGCGCCCTGCGCTGGGCCGCATGAGCCCGCCGAACAACGTCAGGAGGGTCGACTTACCGGCGCCGGACGGCCCCAGCAGCCCCACCACCTCTCCGGGGTGGACCGTGAGGTCGACGCCGGACAGGGCGGCCACGTCATGGCCCTCGGCGCGGTAGATGTGGACGAGGCCGCGCGTGGTCACCCGCAGCCCCCGAGTGGCCACCCCGGTCCTGTCGCTCGTGGCGGTCACAGGGACTCCGTTCGTGGCGGTCACAGGGACTCCCGGATCCGGTTCAGGGTGATCCTGCGACCCGCTCCCACTGCGGCCAGCCAGCCGACGGCGACGAGCACCGCTGCGGCCACGACGGCGGCACCGACGATCGCCACCGTGGCCGGCTCCAGCTCCAGGGCCGGCACGGGGTCGGCTGAGCTGTCGAACAGCGGGACCAGTGGCATGGCGACGAACGAGCTCACCGTGCCGCAGACGACCCCCACCACGGTGCCGACCAGGACGAGCACCACTTGCTCGCGCACCAGGGATCTCCGCAGGGCCTTGAGCGGGACGCCGGACATGTGGAGGGCAGCCAGGTCACGGGCCACCACGCGCCAGCCCGTGACCGTCATCACGAGGACCACCAGGGCCGCGAGGAGCACCCCCATCGCACCGGTGAAGGCAGCCAGTCGCAGGCCCTGGGCGGAGGCGGACTCGTCGAGACGGTCCTTGGCCGCGATCACACTGTGCCTTGCGAGGATGCCCACCCCTTGCGCGCGGAGGCCTTGGGCCACGGCGTCGGCCCTTGCGGGGTCGGCGACCCAGACGGACAGGGTTCCGCTGTCGGGAAGGCGGCCGCCGAGCCGGGCCAGCGTCTCGTAGTCCACCAGGACTCCCTGCTTGCCCAGGACCGGCAGGGTGGAGACCGTCTGCTGGGCGGCGGCCGTGAGGGGTGCACCGTTGATGCCGATGGCGTCGAAGCCTTGCGCCGTCCCACCCGGAGGTACCGGCCCGGCCAGCAGCCCGGGCAGGACGGCCGGGACGTCGGCGTGGGAGAGCTCGACCGCAAAGCCGGTGCTGACGAGCTCCAGGGCGAGCGTGTCGCCGGCGGCCGGCACCTGCTTCAGGACGTCGCGGCTGCTCGTGGCCGGCGCAACGAACGGGTTCCACTGGGTGGGGGCCGCGACGTCGAGCGACTTCCCGTCAAGGCCGAGCCCCGTGATGCTCAGCGTGCCGCTGACCTCGCTGACCTGCTGGTCGGTCTTGCGGAACTCCAGCCCGTCGAGCCGGCACCCGTCCGGGCAGAGCAGCAGGGCGTTGAGCGCTCGGGAGCCCTTGCCCTGCAACGGGATCTGCCCGATGACCCGGGTGAGCCGCTGACCCTGCGGTGTCGTCACGGAGATGCGCAGCTCCGAGGGCTCCTCGGACCCCGGGCCCACGCCGGGTGGCAGCGGGTTGCCGGACTGGCCGCTGGGCCGCTGGCTCGTCTCGCCCTCGGGCGTGGTGAGGTCCCAGGCGACGCGTCCGGTGACCCGAGTGCCGACGAGGTGCACGGGCGCAACGTCGGGAGGGGCCAGCTCGCCGAGTCGGTAGGACTCGCCCGGCGGGGCGAACGACGTCTCCTCGAAGTCCTTGGTGACCACCGCCATCGTCGCGGTGGCGCCCCGGTCGGTCCACCGGACGATGGCCACCGGACTCGCCTCGGCGCCGGTCGGGTCGATCGCCCGCACGGTGGTCAAGAGGCTGGCGGGGTTGCGGCTGTCGGTGTCGATGACGGCCGGTGCGCCGGTCTGCACCTGGGCACGAGCTGTCCAGTTGCGATCGCCCACGACGAGCGCATTGGCGGCGAACACGGTCAGCGCAACCGCGACGCTGACCACGGTGACCACCTTGCGCAGCGTGGGTCGACGTTCGAGACCGAAAGCGGTGAGGGCGGGACCGATCCGCCCCCGCCGCAGGTTGGCACGACCGCTGGCGGCCGCGACCGGGACCGCCAGCCGTGAGGCGACCAGCCCGGCGGCCAGGGCGATCAACGTCGGCGTCACGAGGGCCAGCGGACCCTCGAGCGAGCCGGTGGCCAGACCGATGAGCCCGAAAGCGGCGAGCGCGACGGCGAGGACGTCCACGATGCCGAAGGCGCGGACGCGTTCGCGCGACACCCGCCGGAGCAGGGCCGACACGGTCTGCTGCTGGACCGGCCTGGCCGCCAGCCAGATCGCCACGGCGCAGACGACCGCCGACGCAGCCAGGGCTGCAACCGAGGACCACGGCACCTCGAACGGGACCCCGTCGGGCAGGAGGAACCACCGGACGAGGGTCGTCAGGAAGAGCGCCAGGAGGAATCCGACGGGCAGCCCGAGGGCGACTGTCACGGCGAGCTCCCCCATGACGATCCGGCCGGCGCCCTCCCTGCTGCGGCCGCGCAGTCGTGCCAGGGCCACCTCGGGGCGTCGCTGCTCCACCGCTGCCTGGGCGACCAGCAGCAGGATGGCGGCCGCCAGCAGCCCGAGCTGTGCCATGAGGAGCGGAACGATGACCTGCAGCTGGTGCTGGCCCACCCGGATCCCGTCGATGATCGAGGGCAGCTGGGTCTCGACGAGCGCGCCGTCGATCCCCTGCCCCGCGACGCGGTTGCCGCCCCTGGCTGCCAGGACGTCGGAGATCTGCTGCAGGTTGCCCAACGTGAACAGGTCCCGGCGCAGCGGGAGGGTCAGCGAAGCCTGCGCCACGCTCCAGTCCTTGGTGAACGTCGCCTCGGGTGTCACGAAGTCGTCGATGGCCGGCACCTGCTCGGTCCCCACGTCGACCAGCGACCCGGACTTGCCGTCGAGCTGGGTCCGCAGCCAGTAGGCCTCGTCGGGGACCACCTCGTAGGCCCCGACCACGGTGAGGGTGGTTCTGGGCTTGACGCCCTGGCCGAGACCCGGCACCGAGGTCTGGAAGGTCTTGCCCAGGGGCCACTTCCAGGCGGCCAGGTCCTTGGCGGACACGAGGACCTCACCGACCGCCTTGGGGCAGGCACCCGTCGTGACGGTGAGGTGCTCACACACGCGGTCCCGCGCGACGAGGTCGCCCGGCGACGGCTTCAGCCCGGCCCGCGGCACGATGTCGATGGCATCCGACAGCTGGCCGATGGGCTCGCCGTAGAGCACCCGCACCGACGCGGGGACGTTGCCTGCGAGGTCGGCACTCCCGAAGTCGGGGTTCGCCGTTCCTCGGCCGCTCCGGACCACGAGGGCCGTGTCGGCGACGCTCGCCGCGTTGATGCTCGTCCGCAGCAGCGACTGCTCGAGCGCCCGCTGGTACAACGGCGCGAAGACTGCACACGTGGCGATCAGGGCCGACAGCAGGACGAGGACGACCGCCTGGGCCCGGCGATATCTGATCGCAGCCCACATGCCGTCAGTGCCTCCATGCTTCCGCGCGTCCCGGTGAGTTCCCCTGGGCACCGGCAGGTCTCGCCCGCGTCCCGTTCGACCCTAAAGGCGATTCATCCGGCAGTGGAGCACATTCCGACAACGATCGACGCGCAAGCGGGCCGACTGCCGCAGGGTTTTGCGGACGGAGCGCCCCGGCTACTTCTGGGCGTCGATGGCTGCCTCGAGGCGGTCGAGCTTGGCGGTGAGCTCACCGGCATACCCGTCCCGGATGTCGGCCTTGAGCACGAGGCTCACCCGCGGCCCGAACGCGGCCACGGCGTCGACCGCACCCTTGACCACGGCCATCACCTCGTCCCACTCCCCCTCCACCTCGGTGAACATCGAGGAGGTGCGGTGCGGCAGGCCCGACTCCCGCACGACGGTGACGGCGGCGGCGACCGCCTCACTCACCGAACCGGCGGAGTCGGCGGGCACGGACGGGGCGACGGAGAAGGCAACCAGCATGACCCCACCGTATGCCGCGTGGCCGGCACCGTGGCATGCGCCCCGTCCGGTGCCGCACGCCGCTCAAGGCTGGCGGAGCAGGAAGGCCGGGGCCACCTCGACGGCACGGAAGCCGAGGCTCTCGTTGATCGACACCATGTAGCCGTTCTGCTCGGCGTTGCACGTCACGATGCGCGTGCGTTCCGGGCCGATCCGGGTCTGCAGCTCCTTGAGGCCGCGCGCCTTCATCGCCATGCCCAGGTGGTGCCCCCGGTGCCCGGCCGTGACGAGCGTGCCCCACTGCCAGACGTTGGGCAGGTCCTCGGGCGGGATGACGAGGTCGCTGAACCCGACCACCTCGCCGGCATCCGTGACGGCGAGGGTCGAGATCTTGCGACGACCCATGCGCCGGCGCTGGTCCTCGTGGATGCGGACCAGCTCGGGCGTGAGCGACTCGGGCTCGAACTCGAGCTCACCACCGGGCGCCTCGACGGCGAGCTGGTTGTGGGCCGCGCACATCGACGGCAGCAGCTCGTCGGGGACCGGGTCGTCGAACGTCACGATGCGGTAGCCCTCGTGGTGCTGAGCGGCCTCGTTCATCACGGCGTCGAGGTCGATGTCCTCGACCGGCAACGTCCGCACCCGGCGGATCTCGGTGTTGGCGAGGGCGAAGCCGTTCTTCTCGGCGAACCGGCGGTAGGGGTGGTCCTCGCGACGGTCGAACGGGTAGGACGTCTCCATCACCAGGTCGGTGCGGTGGTCCGCACGGCAGATCGCGATGAGCTCGGCGAGGACCGCAGAGCCGATGCCCCGGCCACGTCGCTGCGGCTCGACCCACGGCATCAGCCAGGACAGGTGGGTGTTGTCGTTGGTCGCGGAGAACGCGATGCCGGCGCCGACGATCTCCTCGCCGTCGACGGCGACCACACAGTCCTTGCGTTCGGAGGGGTCCTCTTCGGTGAGGTCGATGCGCATCTCGTCCAGCCCCCACGTCGTGGCGTAGGGACGCTCGAAGCGCTCGGCAGCCTCGCCGATCTCGTGGAAACGGACAAGCTCCGTCTCGTCGAGAGGGTTGAGTCTGCGGATCTCCATCCCTCGACGGTAGGCCCGCGGACTCGTGGCCCGCCAATGGTTTTCCGGGCGTGGCGGTCAGGGCGCAGGGGTCACTGCAGGGTGTCGCTGTCGATCAGCCAGGAGTCGCCGTCCCTCACGACGGTCAGCTTATGGGTCTCGTCGCTCTTGCTGTCGTCCTGCCTGGTGAAGGTCAGCGATGCCGTCACCACGCCGGTGTCGGCGTTGGACTGCACGTCACCGACGTCGACCGACTTGATGCCGCTCCAGAACGCCTCGTAGCCCGCCCGACCCTTGGAGTCCTGCTGCATCTTCGGGGTCAGCTGGGCGAACGTGTCGTCCCGCTTGCCCTGCTTCGTGACGTCCCGGTAGTAGGACTCGATGAAGCGGGTCAGCTGCGCGTCGGACTTCGGTGGAGCGGTCGTGGTCGTCGACGTCTTGCTGGTCGAGGAGCTGGACGAGCTCGACGAGGAGCTCGACGGCGTCTCGGTCTGGGTCTGGGTCGACGTGACGGTGGTCGTCCTGCCCGTGTTGGGGGTCTGGCTGCCGAAACCGTCGGTGAGCGCGTAGGCGATGCCGAGCCCGATCAGGGCGAGGACCAGCAGGGCAACCACCCAGCCCAGTGCGCGGGGACGCTCGTCCCCGCGCGGCTCGGCCTCCCGGGGCGGGTATGCCGTGGGCGGCGGCAGGGGCGGCGCCTCCAGTCGCTGGGTGGTCTCGAGGGGTGCGGCCAGCACCTCCGTGGCCCCGGCGGCGGCAGCCCCCGCTCCAGGGAGGACGGCTCCCGCGGGCAGCGCCATGGTGGTGTCGCCGGCCGCGATCCGGCCCAGCCGTTCGGAGGCGGTGGCCATGTCCCAGCGTTGTGAGGTGTCGTGGTCCATCATGGCCGCGATGGCGCCACCCAGCGGGCCGGCCTGCTCCATCGGGCGGGCCTCACCACGCGCGATGGCCTGCAGGGTGGCGAGCGGGTTGGCCTGCGACTCGTAGGGCGGCTGGCCCTCCACCGCGTAGTACAGCGTCGCGCCGAGGGCCCAGACGTCCGTGGCGGGAGTCGGGTCGCCCCCTCGCGCCAGCTCGGGTGAGAGGTAGCCGGGCGTGCCGGTCATGAACCCCGTCTGGGTGAGCTGGTCGTCCGTGTGCGCGCGGGCGATCCCGAAGTCGCTGATCTTGGGAGTGCCCACGTTGTCGATGAGGATGTTGCCCGGCTTGATGTCCCGGTGCACGATCCCCCGCTCGTGCGCACGAGCGAGGGCACTCGCCACGGCGGACCCGATCGCCGCGACCCGCGTGGGCGGCAGCGCGCCGACCTCGTGGATCTTCTCGGCCAGGCTCTGCCCCTCGACGTACTCCATGACCAGCCAGTGCGAGTCGTTCTCGTCCACGACGTCGAAGACCCCGACGGCGTGGGCGTCGTTGAGGGAGGCCGCGATGCGGGCCTCGCGCATGGCCCGTGCCGCCGCCGCGGGCTCGCCCGGGAGCGCACCGATCTGCTTGATGGCCACCTCGCGGCCCAGCACGGTGTCGCGTGCCAGCCAGACCGTGCCCATTCCACCTCTGCCGATGGAACGGAGCACCTCGTAGCGTCCGGCAATCACCTGGGGCTGCACTCTGGTCCTTTCGGGTCGGGTCCGGGCTTCACCCTATTCGCCACGGGTGCACCTTGACACTCCACGTGACCCTCGTGCGAGGCTGCCGGGATGCGGCCGAGCCTGTACGAGTTCGCCGGGGGCGACGAGGCCTTCCTCGCCCTGGCCCGCGCGCACCACGAGCGCTGCGTCGCCGATCCGCTGCTCAACCACCCGTTCAGCAAGGAAGACCTCAACCCCCAGCACGTCGAGCGGCTCGCCGCCTACTGGGCCGAGGTGCTCGGGGGCCCACCACGGTTCTCGGAGCAGCTGAGCGACCAGTCGTCGATGCTGCGGATGCATGCCGGCAACGGCCCGGGGATGCTCGAGCTCGGGCCGCTGTTCGTGGAGTGCTTCGTCGCGGCCGCCGACGACGTGGGGCTCCCGGCTGACCCCGAGTTCCGGGCGGCCCTGCGGGCCTACATGGAGTGGGCCGTCGCCGACGTCAACGAGTTCCACGACGAGGACGCGACCGTGCCCGACGGCCTGGGTATGCCGCGCTGGGGCTGGGACGGCCTGGTCACCTCCGGCCGCGACTGACCCCGGGCCCGTTGTCCGGACGATCCGCCGTCACAGGACCCGGCGGTCCCTGAACGGCGGGAGGCGACTCAGGCGAGGGCGGAGACGATCTGGTCGGCCGCGGCATACGGGTCGGTCGTGCCGTCCACGACGGCGGCGGCGAGCTCGTCGACGCCGTTGCCGTGCCGCAGGTCGCCCATCTTGGCGCGCAGGGCCTGGAGCGCGATCGACTCGATCTCGTCGCCGGCGCGACGGATGCGGCGCTCACGCAGCGCGCCGGACCCCTCCATCCAGGCCGTGTGCTTCTCGATCGCCTCGATGACCTCGTCGACGCCCTGACCTTGCTGCGCAACGGTCTTCAGCACGGGCGGGCGCCAGAGGTTCGGTTCGGTGCGGTCGCCCAGGGAGATCATGTGGCGGATGTCGCGGACGGTGGCGTCGGCCCCGTCGCGGTCGGCCTTGTTGACGACGAAGATGTCGCCGATCTCGAGGATGCCCGCCTTGGCCGCCTGGATGCCGTCACCCATGCCGGGCGCGAGCAGCACGATGGTCGTGTCCGCGAGTCCCGCGACCTCCACCTCGGACTGACCCACCCCGACGGTCTCGACGAGGATCACGTCGCACCCGGCGGCGTCGAGCACGCGCAGCGCCTGCGGCGTCGTCCACGAGAGCCCACCCAGGTGGCCTCGACTGGCCATCGAGCGGATGTAGACGTCGGGGTCGAGGGCGTGGTCCTGCATGCGCACCCGGTCGCCGAGGAGCGCGCCGCCGGAGAACGGCGACGAGGGGTCGACGGCGAGGATGCCGATTCGCTTGCCCTGGGTGCGAAGGGCGCCGACGAGCGCATTGGTGGAAGTGGACTTGCCCACGCCAGGACTGCCGGTGATGCCGATGATGTGGGCCTTGCCGGTGTGTGGCGCGAGTGCTGCCATCACCTCACGCAGGGCCGGGTGACCGTCCTCGACGAGGGAGATCAGCCGCGCGACGGCACGAGGCGACCCTGCCCTGGCCGATTCGACCAGGGCAGGGAC
Source organism: Pedococcus sp. P2_D9 (assembly GCF_056404275.1). Lineage (NCBI taxonomy): Bacteria > Bacillati > Actinomycetota > Actinomycetes > Micrococcales > Intrasporangiaceae > Pedococcus > Pedococcus sp. P2_D9. The sequence continues at coordinate 230,182 of NZ_JBFUEI010000004.1, read as the reverse complement.
GTCGACGGTGCGGGGGGCCACTCAGGCCTTGGGGTCGGTGGTGGCGTCGCTCTTGGGCACGCGCACGATGAGGGCATCACCCTGGCCACCGCCGCCACACAGGGCGGCCGCGCCGACGCCGCCACCGCGGCGGCCCAGCTCGAGCGCGAGGTGCAGGGCGATCCGGGCGCCGGACATGCCGATCGGGTGTCCGAGGGCGATGGCGCCACCGTTGACGTTCACCTTGTCCACGTCGATGCCGAGCTCCTTGGCCGAGGCCAGCCCGACGGCGGCGAACGCCTCGTTGATCTCCACGAGGTCGAGGTCGGCCGGCGTGATGCCCTCACGCTCGCACGCCTTGGCGATGGCTCGCGCGGGCTGCTGCTGGAGGGTGGAGTCAGGGCCCGCCACGACGCCGTGGGCGCCGATCTCGGCGATCCAGGACAGGCCGAGCTCCTGCGCCTTGGTCTTGCTCATGACCACGACGGCGGCGGCGCCGTCGCTGATCTGGCTGGCGGTGCCGGCCGTGATGGTGCCGTCCTTGGAGAACGCCGGGCGGAGCTTGCCGAGCGTCTCGGTCGTGGTGTCGGCGCGGATGCCCTCGTCGGTCTTGAACTCCAGCGGGTCGCCCTTGCGCTGCGGGATGGAGACGGTGACGACCTCGTCGTCGAACAGCCCGTCCTTCCAGGCGCGCGCCGCGAGCTGGTGGCTGCGGGCGGCGAACTCGTCCTGCTGCTCGCGGGTGAACTCCTGGTCGCCGGTGTTGGCCTGCTCGGTGAGCAGACCCATGGCCTGGTCGGTGAAGGCGTCCCACAGGCCGTCGAAGGCCATGTGGTCGCGCATCGTGACGTCGCCGTACTTGTAGCCCTCGCGGGACTTCTCCAGCAGGTGCGGGGCGTTGGTCATCGACTCCTGGCCGCCCGCGACGACGACGTCGAACTCACCCGCGCGGATCAGCTGGTCGGCCATGGCGATGGCGTTGATGCCGGACAGGCAGACCTTGTTGATGGTCAGCGCCGGGACGGACATGGGGATGCCGGCCTTGGCGGCGGCCTGCCGGGCGGGGATCTGGCCGGCGCCGGCCTGCAGGACCTGGCCCATAATCACGTAGTCGACCTGGTCGGGGCTCACGCCTGCCTTCTCCAGGGCGCCCTTGATGGCGAAGCCACCGAGGTCGGCCCCTGAGAAGTCCTTGAGCGAGCCGAGCAGGCGGCCCATGGGCGTGCGGGCACCCGCGACGATGACGGAAATGGGACGATCAGACATGGTGACAAGGCCTCCAGCGCCATTGGGGACTACCTGCGTTCACTCTAATGCGGCGCCCGGCGCCAGGACCCGGCAGGGCAGGTGGTCCTGACCACACTCCGGTATGCCGCGGGGTGGCCTCCCAGCGGGTTCCGGGGCCCCGGCTTCGGGCCGGATGAGCCCCGTCGAAACCTTGTCGCGACGGCGGCCGGGGTCCATCCTTGGATGGGGGCCGTGCCCCCACCGGGAGCGGCGGCTGACTCAGCCGGCCGGCCGATCGTGAGGAGCGGGCAATGGGCGGACGTGTGGTGCGCAGACGGTTCTGGGCCGAGGTCGTCCTCGCGGGGATCGGCACCGTGCTGGCCGTCGTGACGGCCCTGGTGCCCGACTGGATCGAGCGGCTCGGCGGTGAGGGCGGAGACGCGGGCAGCGGCGGGACCGAGCGCGCGCTGGCCCTCGTCTTCCTCGCGGCAGCCGCCGTGCTGGCGGTCCTGGCCCGGGTGGAGTGGCGCCGCCCGATGGCTCCGGCGCTGGCCCGCAACGGCTCAGGGGGCGATCCGGTCTGATGGCCACCAAGCGGCGAGCCGGCTCCACGGAGGCCACGCACGAGGGTGCCGACGCCCTTTCGGGCACGCATGTCCGTCCGCGCAGGAAGCGGGACAAGGCCCGCGAGGACGCCCTGGCCGGAGCCGAGGCGGCCGAGGGCCTGCCCGCCGGAGCCGAGCCCGACCTCGGCACACCGATGAGCGACAGGGACCTGGACCAGCGCGACCGGCAGCAGTCGGCCAAGCGCAAGAAGCCGGGGCCCAAGCCCCCCGAGACACCCCCGGCCACACCCGTCGCTCCGGCGGCGTCCGCTCCCCCGCCGAGCGACCCGGAGTGAGGGCCGACCCGTGGTGACGATCACCTCGAACCTCGCCCTCGACGATGCGGCCACCGGCACCCAGACTGGGACCGTCGGCGAGCCCACGCTCGGAGTGTCCTCCTCGACCCTCTTCGTGACGGGCAACTGGTTCGCCACGCGCTCGTCGGACCGCGGCGCGACCTGGTCGCTCCTCGACCCCTTCACCGAGTTCCCGGCCGACCGTGGCATGTTCTGCTGCGACCAGATCGTCACCTACCTGCCGGCCCAACGCCTGTGGGTGTGGCTGCTGCAGTACTCGAAATCGGGGCGCAGCAACATCTTTCGTCTCGCCGTCAGCCGGACCGCCGTCTCGGGGACGTGGCGCTGGTGGGACGTCGCGCCGGCTGATCTCGACCCGGCCTGGACCGACGTCTGGTTCGACTTCCCCGACCTGGCGGTCAGCACCAAGAACCTGTGGCTGACCTTCAACCACTACGACGGCTCCGACCGGTGGGTGCGGGCGGGGATCATCAGGTATGCCCGTGCCGACCTGACCCGGACCGGGCCCCTCACGAGGCGGCACTGGTCGACCACCGGGGTCGGCTCGTTGCGCCTGGTCTCCGGAGCCGGTTCGTCGATGTGGTTCGCCGGGAACGACCAGGCGCGCCGGTCCCTGCGGCTCTTCCAGTGGCTGGACGACGCGGCCGATGTCACCACCTGGACGATCCCGGTCACGGCGTGGAACGACAGCGACTACCGCTCGCTCGGGCCGGACGGCCAGCCCTGGCTCAGCCGTTGCGATGACCGGATCACCGGCGCCTGGCGGGCTGGCGGCCGGCTCGGCTTCCTGTGGAGCGCCGGCCGGGGCCCGGGTCGGCCTCAGCCCTACATCCGTGGGGTGACGCTCGACGAGCAGTCGCTGGCCGTGGTGGCCGAGCCGGACCTCTGGAGCCAGAACGGCGCCTGGGCCTATCCGGCGGCGGCCCCCAACAAGCGGGGCGGCATCGGTCTCACCGCGTTCTTCGGCGGCCCGACCCAGCCGGCGCACGCGGTCGGCGTCCTCGACCAGCAGGCCAACACGTGGGCCACGAAGACGACGGCGACCTCGACCCACTCCCCGCAGGCGGGCAAGTGGGGCGACTACGTCGTCTGTCGCCCCCATCCCACGCGGACCACCTCGTGGGTCGCCAGCGGCTACACGTTGCAGGGTGGTCAGGACCGCCGCAACATCGAGCCCCGCGTCGTCGTCTTCCGCTCCTGAACGCGCGCCGTTCGCCGACGACGCGCCGACGACGCGCAGGCGTCGGCAGGCGTTTGTCGGCAACCCCGCAGCCGGGGGCGTCAGGTGGGGCGGTTCTCGATGTGGACGATGCGCGCGGCGGCATACGGGCAGAAGCGGACGAGCTCCGAGACGGTGGTGGGCGGGACGACGGCACCCGGCGCGGTGGTGGGCGGCACGAACACCTCGCCGGCACCGATCGACCCGACGAAGGCGAGGAACAGCACCTGCTGCTTGTTCGGCACCGGGGTGAGGTCGACGTCGATGGACACCGCTCGCGGCATCCGTGCGTCCACTGCCGTCGGCACGGTCCGCCAGGTGACCCCGCCCCCGCCCGTCGCGAGGTTCCAGCCGCCCGGTACCGCCTGAGCCGTCCCGGCCGCAGCCGCAGTGAGGAAGGGCAGGAGCGTGGTCACCGAGAGGGCCAACAGGTCCGAGGGGGTCGCGCCCACGCGCCACAGCAGGACGACGAGGCCCTGGTTGGCTCGCAGCCCGATGGCATCCCGGTGGTGGACGAGGACGTCGACGGTCGACGGTTCGCGGAACACGGTCCAGAGGTCGTTGACGACGTTGCGGGGCACGAGGTCCAGCAGGTCGGCCTCCGTCGCGGTCACGTTGGCCGCGCGCGGCGTCTGCCACGGCGCGCGGTAGACCGCCCGCGGATCCGCCGTGTCCGTGGTCACCGTGCCGTCGGCCTTGACGCGCACCCCGCCCACCACGTCGGCCCAGACAGCTGCGTCGATCTGGGGTACGGCCGACTTTGCCGGCGCCATCTGGGTGCGGTGCAGCGCCACGAGCCGCCCGAGCGCGTCGGAGAACTGGCCGTTGGCGACGACGCTGGGATGCAGCCACCGGAAGGCCGTCTGGAAGGTCCACACGTCGTAGGCCGGCGCGTTGATTGCCGTGATGGCCGGGGCGGGCAGGAAGACCGGGGTGGCCGCGACCGGCCACCTCGGCCGCACGGTGATGTCCGGGCTCGCCGCGAGCGACGCCGGCAGCGCGGGCGGCGCCGCGAGTGGGTCGGTGTGGACGGTCAGCGGGTTGCGCCGGTCGTCGAACCGGTGCGAACGGATCCACGTCTGCGGCACCGCGTCCCGCGCCAGGTCGACCTCCCACACTCCGCGTGACTGGACACCCGCCCGCAGCAGCCGTGGCGCCGACAGCGCACCGCCCCGGTCGCGCCAGATGTCGAGGTCCTGCACGGTCGCCTGGGGCAGCCCGTTGACGTAGGGAACCCACGTGTGGGCACCGGTGGCGTTGTTGGTGCGCGTGCCCCGCCACACCCCGGTGACGGTGCCGGCATACACCGTGTTTCCTGTCGCGTCGCCGGGGTCGACGACGACGGAGAAGACCGGGTCGCGGGGACCGCTGTTGACGGCCCCGCCCGCATCCAGCTGGCGGCGCAACGTGGTGCGCTTGAAGCGGTTGTCGGCGTTGTTGAAGAACCACAGGGTCTCGTCGGGGCCACCGACCACGCCGGTCGTCGCCACGTAGAAGTCCTGGGTGCCGGGCACGGCCGCGACGTCGGTCAACGTCGTGGTGCGTGGGATCGCGACGGCGGCGTTGGTGATCGACCACGTCGTGGAGGCCCAGGTTCCCGGCGGGGCCTCGGTGAAGCGGACGATGCCGCCGGTGTAGAGGACGAGCAGCTGGGTGGGTGACACCCACGTGAGGGTGACGATCGTGCCGAGAGATGGGGCAGTGAGACCGATCCCCATCTGAGCGGCGTTGGCCGCGCCGTTGACCCCGGGGCGGCCGTCGGCCGCAACGCCGTTGGGGTAGGGAATGGCCCGCCAGGTGTTCGGTCCGACACCGACCCCGAGGTCGTCGGTGAGCCACACGCGGTACGTGCCGATCGCCAGCCGCCCAGTGGGCGGGTTGGCACCGACCGGCGGGACGCGCACCGTCGCGGCCCCCGAGTAGAAGCTGGACCAGTTGTTGGTGCCCTCGCCGCCGATGCCGAACACCCGGCTCGGCTCGCCGGGGTTCCGGGTCATCGGGTCGACGAAGGCGGTGGTCGACGTGCAGTACCACCGGGCGAGGTTGAACTGTCTTACCAGGAGGTGCGAGGCGGTCGGGTGGAAGGCGACACCGCCGCCGTCCCCCGTGAACGGCTCGTCCCAGACCGAGTCGCCGATGCGCACCTGGCTGCCGTTGTCCTGGCACCCGGTGGCCACGAGGTGTCCGTTGACCGGGTGGCTGCGGACGAACACCGGTTGGAGCGAGGCGAGGCCGGTGTTGCAGGCCGCGAAGGTGCCGACGCGACCCGAGCGGTCGGAGACGAAGACCCCGCCGTCGGTCGCTGCCCAGATCTGACGGCGCGGCGGGGCGTTGCCGGTGAGGACGAGCCGGTGCACGTCGCCGTGGACGTTGTTGCCGATGGCCCCGGCCGCGGTCGCTCCGTCACCACCGGGCAGGGCGGCCGCCGAGGAGACGCCCACCGTGGCCTGGAGGACGAACGGCGGTGCCGCCACGCCCGATGCGACGACGTCGAAGCAGTAGAGGCTGGCGCCCCAGTCGCCGTCGGCCGGGCCGTAGGAGAAGGAGCTGCCACCGAAGTAGACGCGGTGGACCGCCCCGACGACGTCGACGGCGATGCACTGGTCGTAGTCGCGCTGGGTCCCCCACAGCGTCGCCGGGACCCCGCCGGCGCCGCCCGGGGTGCCGACGTCGTCGGCCGTCGGGGCAGCCACGGTCGCGTCGGCCACCCGCCACAGGGCGGGGTTGCCGCCGGTCTCGCCGATCGCATAGACCGTGTTGCCCGTGGCGGCGAGGCTCACGTGACCGGTGATCGCAACCGGGTTCGTCAGCGCCAGGGGCGTCACCGCAGCGCCGAGGTTGTCGCTGAAGGCCAGGCCCTGGCCCGAGACCGCGAGCACGAGCCGCCCGCCGGGCAGCCAGACCGCGTCCGAGATCGCCGCACGGGGAAAGGCCGTGGTCACCGCCGCCAGGCGCTGCCAGACGTACCCGTCGCGGACCGGGTTTCCACCGCCCGCCGGCAACGACTGTCGCCGGCCGAGGAAGGCGCCGTTGGTCGTGCAGGCGATGACGACGTCCTGGGTGGCGCCGGCCGTGGCCAGGCCCGGGGTGCTCGCCGGGCTCCGGACGAGCTTGAAGATGCCCAGCCCCTCCAGCGCTGCGATGCCGGTGTCGGGCTCCCACGGCTCGGCCTGACCGGCTGGGAAGGTCGGGCCGATCGCCGCGAGGACACCGACCCCGTCGATCGTCGTCTCCCCGGTCGGCGCAGGCGTCCCCACCGGCAGGAAGTTGGGCTCGCCGGTCCCGACCAGCACGGTGTCCAGCAGGGGCATCGCGTTGAAGTCCACGAGGAGGCAGCCGCACGCCTGGGCGTTGACCGCGCCCCCACGGATCCTGCGTCGCTCGGACCACCCGCCGACCGGCGACCATGTCGCCGCCCCGTCGTCGGTGTACCAGACGCCGCCCTGCGCCGTCGCGGCATACGCCCGCCGTCCGGTCGCGTCCACCGCGATGTCGCGGATGCGGCCGGCAACCCGTGGCCGGTCGACGGCCTGACCGCGCCGCACGACCGAGGGCCCGATGGGCACCCAGCGGCCCGCAGGGTCCACCGCCGAAGGGAACGCAAGGGCGGCGTCCTCGGCGTGTGCTGCATCAGCAGCATCGGCTGCCGCGTGGGGGCGGCCGGCTCCCGCTTCCTCCCGCGCCGCGAGGACCGACCGCATGGCCTCCTCGAGCGCCACCCGGTCGACTCCCTTGAGCAGCGTGGCGTCCCGGGCGGCGCGATCCGCGGCCAGCCCACGTTTGGCTGCCCGCGCTGCCTCACGTCGCAGCCCGGCCGCCATCGCCTCCCGCTGCGACGCGGACCCCAGCGGTGCCCGCCGCTTGCCGGTCATGGGCTCCCCTCCTCGTCGGGCGCCACGCGTATCCAGCCCTCCTGGACCTCGTGCGGCAGCTTGGGCAGGTAGGCGTTGGTGGTCGAGGCGAGGATCGGGTCGTCCCTCCAGCTGATCGGCCCGGTGCGCCGGGTGAACTGCTGCTTGCCGCCGAGCGAGGCGACGTTGGGCAGCCGGATCTCCGCCGGGTCGACGAGCAGCGGTCCGACGCGCATGGAGGGCACCATCGCTGCGAGCCCGGGGCCGACCCAGGTGTCGGCCAGCTCCAGCGCCTTGCGCGGCAGGATGCCCGAGGTGACGTGCACCTTGCCGGCCGGGAGCATGAGGATGGTCAGGCGCAGAGTCTGGCCGATGCGGATCGTGAGGGTGTCCTCGAGGACGAGGTAGCCGTGCTCGATCGGGTCCTGTGCCGGGGTGTCGCCGAGCCGGCCGAGGAAGCCGGTCCGCGGTCCGGAGGCCAGGGCCGAGTCGGCCACGACCTTGTCGACGACGTGGAAGCGGGTGTAGTCGTCGTCGACGAAGAAGCCGAGGACGCTGTCATCGCTGCGGCCCAGCTCGCCGATGCGGAACGGGAACTCGTGCGCCGCGAGCGCTGCGTATGCCGCTTTGCGCGCCTCCGCGCCGCCGGCCTCGTCGACCTGCACCTCGTCGATGTCGTCGGGCGCGTCCAGGCGCAACGTGGCCCGGACCACGGCGACCGGTCGCCCGACGAGCCCGGCGATCGTCGGCGTGCCGATGGCGGCGAACGTGTCGACGGTCCAGAGCGTCGAGTCGATGGCGCGCAGCAGGGCCGACAGTGCGCTGCACGACGGTGGCACCGCCGCCTGCCGGGCCTCGATGTCGGCCTGGACGAGTCCGGCCGCGAACAGGGCTGCGTGCTGCGCGTGCGGCGGGATGTCGGTCAGCGGACCGGCGTCCGGCGGGACCGGTCGTCCGGGCGCGGGGTCCCAGCGCACCGAGCCGGGGCCGTCGTCGACGCTGAAGGAGTCGTGCTCGAGCTGCCCCAGTGGGTGACCGTCGCGGTCGAACACCTCGAGGGCCTCGTCGATGTGGTCGGGCAGCAGGAAGCCGGACACCGGGGTGACGGCGAGCGCGGCCCGCAGCTGGTCGACGTACGCCTCGGGGGCGTCGGCCGGGTCCTGGTCGAGCCCGTAGGCCGGGTCGACGAGTCGGAGCAGCCACCGGGCGCTGTTCTGGATGCGTGGAGGCAGCAGGACACCGGTCGGCTCGGTGGGCAGCTCCTGGGTGCTGGTGCGCGCGAGTCCCGTGAGGGGGACGTCGACCACCCGGCCGAACGCGTCGACCAGCCGCAGGTCCAGCACCGAGAGCGAGCCGCCGAAGAGCGGCACGGGCAGGCCGGTCGCCCGCGGCCGGTTGACCCCGTCGGTGCCCCGAACCCGTTGGACGAACCCCTCGTAGGCGATCCCGAGCAGCTGCTCACGGATCCCGTCGAAAGAGGCCGAGCACAGGTCCAGCGGCCGGATGAGGTTGGCCACCCCCGCCAGGACGTCCTCGTCGGGGTCGGGGATCAGGGACTGGCTCGGCGAGGCCAGGTCCCGCGCCTGCTCCTGCTCCAGCCACTTGGTCATGGCCGTCGTGAGGGACTCCCCCACCCCGGTCGTCAGCGGGCTGCGTCCGGCAAGGGTCCGCGTCGCGCCGACGACCGGCTCGCTGCGGCGCAGGTCGCCGTCCACGAGCGACCAGCCCGCCAGGTCCTCGGTGCCGGTGAGCTCGACCCGCCACTCGAGCCAGAGCGGGACCCACGGCTGCCGCCACGTCGTGATCGCGATCGGGCTCGGTGGGGTCCAGGCCACCAGGGAGAAGCGGGACAGCTCGGCCGCGACCTGGAGGGTCTCGACCTCCTCGAGCTGGGAGTGACCAGACCAGGAGTCCCGGGCCGCCGCCCGAGGCATCCGGGCCCGGGCAGCCTCGGCGACCAGACCGGTGCCGGATCCGTCATAGGTCGCCGTCGTGCCGTAGAGCCGCAGCATCTCGGCGGTGAGGCGGCCCTCGATCGCCCGCACGTCGTCCCCCTTGCGACCCGAGGACGCCGCCAGCCAACCGACCGAGTAGCCGTCGCAGATGATCGCCTCGCGGACCACCCGGGTGACCTCGCCGGGTACCGCTCCACTACCCAGGGTGGGCAGGACCGAGCGCCCGTCGACGGTGCCGTCGATCGAGGGCGACACCTCGCCGGGGAAGCGGCAGCGCAGCAGCCCCTGGTCGTCGAACATCCCGTCTCCGTGGTGCCGCGCCGACGGGTGGGCCCCACGCAGACCCACCATCATCGGGGCCGGGCGGAAGACCCGCGGTGCGGCGCGGACGACCTCGCGACTTGCGGGAGGCGTGGCGCTGGTGCCGCCCTTCCGTGCCCCCGCTCCGGGGTCGTCGCGCTCGCCGCGCTCCTCGCCGCGCGCGTCGTCACGCGCCGTGGCGCGCTTGCCGCTCGTCATCGGAGCCACGCCCCGCCAGCCGACCTTGGTGCCTTTCGGCACCCCGGACGCCTTAGCCGGCTGGTGGGCGGCCCGGCCCTTGCGCCCCACGGCCAGGGGGCCCAGGGGTGTCCCGTCCTCGGTCCGCAGCCGGTCCGCCTTCGCCCCCGCGACGGGGCGCCCGGGCAGCGCCCAGAAGCCGTTGGCGTGCTCCTGGTCGGCCAGGTCGGAGAGGCCGTCCGGTGTGCCGATCCGCCCGAGCAGGTCACCGGTGAAGGCCGCGCACAGTCGTTCTGCCGTCAGGCGTTTGGCCGGATCGATCCCCAGCGCAGGGGCCGCGAAGGCCGACACGATGTCGTCGATGTCGGTGCCCAGGCTCGCCGCCAGGGTCGAGGGGTCCGGTCGGTCGTCGGCACCTCCTGCCGTGCCGTCGACGGGCACGCCGATGACCGAGCCGTGGAGCATGGTGTGGTAGCGGGTGGCCCCGATCCCGACGGTCACCCCAGCCACGTCGGCGACGGGCATCGCGGCCTCGGGAGCGACCGAGCTGTAGGTCGTCGTCGACTTCGCGTACTGGGTCTGCACCGTCGTCGCCGCGTAGGTCCGTGGCGACTTCAGCCCTGCATACTGCTCGAGCTTGGTGGTCCGGGGGTCCTCGGGATACTCCACGGCATCCTCGCCGTCCGGGCTGACCCACCAGCGCAGCTCGGCGAGGCGCGCCCGCACGCTGGTCTCCCCGCGACTGCCGGCGAGCGGGTCGGCGGCGGAGTCCGTCCACCATCCGGCGACCGTGTAGCTGGCCTTGCCCCGGTGGAAGCCGTGCGGAGCCACCTCGACGCCCGGCAGGTCGACGAGGGGGTCGTGCAGGGCGAACCGGTTGATCGCGCCCAGGTAGGTCGCCGTCCACATGAGGCTGCCGCGAGCCCCGCCGTCCAGCACCTCCATAGGAACCCCGCCGTCGAGCGGCAACGCGCCGGGCGGGACGGTCCCGGCGTACGTGGACAGTGGTGTGACGCCGCCGGTCACCGCGTCCATGACCCACCCCGAGGCGTATGCCGTGCGCGCGCCTTCGGGGAGCAGCGTGCGGACCACGACCCACCGGTCTGGGAGCCGGGGCAGCCTGACCTTCTTGGTGACCGGGTCGTTCTCACCCCGCAGCAACGCGTCGGGCAGCGCCCAGTGGAGATGGACGCCCGCCGCGCGAGCTGCACCGGCGTCGAAGGGCGCCGGGTCTCCGTCGACGCCGGCGACGTCGACGCACGGCTCCGTTCCCCCGGCGGGCACGACGTAGGCCTGGACGTCGACCGGCACCAGGATCCGCTTCTCCCGGACCAGGTACTTGTCCCACGTCTTCCACGTGGCGAGGTCGACGTCGGCGCGGGCCAGCGCGGCGAAGCGGTCGGTGTAGATGCTCTTGGCGAGCCGCTCGGGAGTCAGGTCGAAGCCTGCCATCACACGCCTCCGAGCCTGAACGTGTCGTTGACCTGCTTGGCATAGACCACGGAGGCCTTGAACACCGTGCCGATGCTCACGCCGCGAGGGTCGCCGAAGACCTGCCGGTAGGGGAAACGGAGCAGCTGCAGCGCGTACTCCGCGGCGTCGAGGCTGGTCCCCACGTGGGTCGCCGTCAGGTTGACGAGGTCCTTCTGCACCTGCTGGATGTCGATGACTCCCGTGGCGCCCTCGGTGGCCCGGAACGGCACGTCGAGGATGACCGGGGCACCGCCCGGCTTCTCGAGGTCCGCGAAGGTGTTGACGTCGCGAGGGATGTAGCTGAACGACCCGTCGACCTCGCCGGGGTCGAAGCCGAACTGGACGCCCTGCCGCGGCTCCTCGACGTGGACGACCGAGGGAATGCCGTCGAAGAGGCAGAACAGCACCGCGGGCGCCAGCCGTTCCAGACGCAGCAGCCGCATCCGGTTGGGGTCGTCCTCGGGGACGAACCGGTTGTCTGCCTCGTCGACCGGGTCGAGGGTCATCGCCCGCACGTGCAGGCCCGGCCACCCCGAGACCGCCTGGGAGCGCAGCAGGAAGCCGCTGACCGCGTCGACCGCCCCTCCGTACCGCGGCTGACCCGGGTGCCGCCGCGCGTTGCGCTCCTCCTGGTCCAGCTCGGTGCGGATCGCGTCGTAGGCGGCGCTCAGCTGGGTGCGGTCGTCGCTGTTGACGGTGCCGACCGACAGGGCGCCCATCACCAGGGCGTCGGTCCAGCGCCGGTCGAGGTAGAACCACCGGATCGACTCGGGCGGCAGCAGCTCACTGTCGGCGACGAGGTTGGCGAAGGGCACCCCCTCCAACAGACGGAGCCGGACCAGCCAGGCGCGCAGCGCAGCGGGGATGGCCGAGTCGTCGTCGTCGTCCTCGACCGTGGTGGGGACGGAGATCGCCTCGCTGAGCCGCAGTGGCAGGTCGAGGACCATCGTGGGCACGTCGAGCTTCACGGTTCCTCCCTCCGGTCGTGCAGGGCCCGCTCGAGGGCGTCGTCGCCCTCGTCCAGGGGTGCGTCGTGCGGCCGGACCGGCACGCCGCCGAGGATGCCGCCGGGCGCTCCCGGTGTGCCGCCGGCGAGCCCGGGCCCCCCGGCGGGTCCGGTCGGGATCTGGGGGGACGTCATGATCTGCGTGGACAGCGCGCCGACGACGAACTGGGTGACGGTGCGCTCGTGAGCCGAGCGCAGGGCCGAGCTGAGCGCCGCGTTGGCGGCCGGACGCGTGAGGTCAGCGAGCGGCATACGAGGCACCTCGGTCTCGCGCAGGGTGTGCAGGAGCACGGGGAGGTCCACGTCAGCGGCGACGTCGAGGCCGAAGTGCTGGAGCACGGTGGCCAGCCCGTCCCCCTTCAGCTCCATCGGCGCGCCCGGCGTGACCAGCTCGCGCGGCGGCCCGATGACGGCGCCCGGCGCGGACGCGGCGGCTCCGGCGAACGCGCGGGACAGCAGGACCCCCAGGCTCGGCGCGGCGTTCATCACGACACCGGTGATGCCCAGGTCGGCGATGACGCCGTCCCAGATGGCGTGCCCGCGCGCCACCTGGTAGTCCCGTTGGCGCCACTCCAGGAGCGCGGCGACCATCGAGGGCTGGCTCAGGGCGAGCAGCCTGCCGATCTCGAACGCGGCAGCCAGCGACAGGTCCTCGCGGCCGTCGGGGATGACCGACCGCAGCTGGTCACCGGTGTGGGCGAGTTGCAGCCGCGGTCCGGCGAGGTCGGCCGGGTGCGGGAGCAGCGGTCCGCGGTACCACGCCCGGACCAGGTCGCCACGCCTCGTGCGCTGGTCCAGACCGACGTGACCGGTCTCGGTGACCTCGAGAGGGGCCCGCCCGACCGGGTCCTTGGGGGTGACTCCCCGAGTGCCGAGCAGTCCGTTGTCGACGTGCTTCATGAGCTGTTCGAAGGTCGCGTCGCCGACGGAGGTGAAGCTCCAGCGCAGCAGCACCGGGAATCGCAGCATGGGGTCGAGCGCCAGGATGATGCGGTCCGCGACGGCTGAGACGACCACGTCCTTCGAGATCTCCGAGGATGCCTTGCCGGCCACCCAGGAGGTGGACCCGGCGTAGGCCTTGGTCGTCGTCTCGGGGGTGACCGTCGCGGCGTAGTGGGTCGCGACCTGGGCTGCCCGCGGGTCGGGATCGGCGGCCGGGCCGACAGGACCGTCGACCGTCTCACCGTGGGCGCCCAGCCCGACCTTGGTCGCCGACGTCGACATCCCCATCAGCTTCTGGTCGTAGGCCGCCTGCGTGTACTGGAAGTAGCCGGTCTCCAGGACGAGGTGGTCGGTGAACCGCTTGTGCGGCGGCGCCTGCGGCAGCAGCTGGTTGAACTGGCCCTCCAGGTTGACCAGGCAGGCGTGGTACTTGACCGGCACCTCCTTGCCCTCGGAGTCCGTCACGGCCAGTGGCAGCCGGTTGGCGATCACGACGGCGAGGAAACCGTCGTCGTCGCCCATCATCAGCTCGGTGTCGTCGAGGTCGACCTCGCGCCCGTGGACGAGCAGCGGCACGTCCTTCTGGGTGGGCATGATCGTGTCCACCATCGACTTGCGGATCGACAGGCACGAGCCCTTCGCGACGTCTGGTGCACCGGGCAGGCTGACGCCGGAGGTCACGCACTGGGCGACGTCGACGTTGGTGAGCACTTCGGCCTCGCCCTCCGCGAAGACCACGAGCGCCAACCAGGGAGTACCCGCCGGCGCGCCCGCCACGGCCCGCTCCCAGGGCAGGGTGCGCCGCTTGATGACGACCTGCGGCAGCCGCGACCCGTAGGCGCCCTCGGTGCCGGCGGGTGGGTAGGTCGACAGCGCCTGGTCCGGCGGCAGGAGGTAGCGCGGAGAGGTGACGGTGACGTGGGTGTCGAGCCGGGCGACGGGCAGCTCGGTCGCGCCGAGGGCCCCGTCCTTGCCCACGGCCGCGAGGTTCTGGTTGGTCGTGAACTTGTAGCTGCCAGCCGTCAGTGCCGGCGAGAACTTCGTGTACAGCTGGAAGTGGCCCGGTTGCATCGTCATGACGTGGACTTCCTCCTCGGGCGACGCGGGCTGGCGGCCCGCGGCCGCCTCGGGCCGCCGGACCGCTGAGCGGGGGCCGTCCACTGGACCTGGCACCCCGGCCCGGCCACCGCGAGCACCTTGGCGGTGGCGGCCGACAGCCCGCGTGCGGCCAGGACCGCCGCGAGCTCCTCCGGCGCCAGGTCGGAGCCGACGACCCCGGTGACGACCCAGGCCGAACCCGCCGTGACCACCACGGACATCGCGGTGGCGTCCTTGTCGGGCACGACGGCATACACGAGCACGCTCGTCGAGCCGAGCGAGACCGCCTGGGGCGGCCGCTCGACCCCGGCCCGGTCGGTCGCCACGTGCCCACCCACCAGGCGCAGCTCGGTCGGGTCGAGGGTGGTGGGACTGGTGCCGGTGAGCGCGACGGCCACCGTGTGCACGGGTCGGCTGAACCGAGTGGTCACCTCGGGGGCCTCGTGGGCCACGGATCCGGCGCTGTCCCACTGCAGCACGCCCGTGCCGTCGGTGGCGGCGGAGGACACGACGCAGCCCGCCGCCAGCGCGGTCTGGCTGCCGAGCCGTGCCACGCGCGTGCCCTCGTGCCAGCCCGCCAGTCCGTCGGACGCGTCGGCGTCGCCGTCGGCGTGGAGGCCGATGTGCGTGGCACCCGCCGGGACCGGGACCGTCGTGTCGACGACGTCATCGTCGAACAGCACGGTGCGTCCCTGCAGCACGGTGACCCGGGCCTTGCCGGCAACCTTGAGGCTCGGGCGGCGAGCCTCGTCCACGTCGAAGGCAGCGTCGGGGCACTGGAGCGCGACGACGTCGCCGCTGCGCAGGATGGAAGCCGCAGCATCGGCACGGGCCGCCGCCGCGGACCGGCGACCACGAGCCGAGGCGCGCGGAGCCTCGGTGCGGAGCCCACCGACGAGGGACTGGAGGCCGGGCGTGCCGAGCGGGCCTGCGGCATACGAACGCGTCGACCCGACGGCGTCGGTGCGGGGCACGGACCCCGACGCGAGCACGGTGCCACGGGCCGGGACCGACGGTGGCGCTCCGAGGGTCAGCGAAACGGGCAGGTGCAGCGCCATCCGCCCGTGGACGGACTCGATCGACGGGGCCGGGCGGCGCTTGAGCCGGCCGTCGGCGACGGTCGTCCCGGTGGCGCGGATGACGGCGCCGACGCCGGAGGTGAGGTGTCCGGCGACGAACGGGCTCCGGGGGTCGCGCTGCGCGGGTGGCGTTGGCGGGGCGAGCTCCGTCTTGACCCCCTTGTCGGCGTTCGCCGGGGCCAGTCCGTCGGTCAGCGTGCCGAACATGGGTGGTGCGGTGTGGTCCAGCCGGTATGCCGCGCGGGCGACGGCGCTGTGCCCGCCGCGCGGCAGGCCGTTGCGCTCGGTGAACAGGCGCGCGGCGGCCAGGGCCAAGGCGTCGTCGGCCGACGCGATCGCCTTGACGGGCCCGTCGTCCAGGGCCTTGGCGACGTTGAGGAACTGCTTGCGGTCGGTGCCCTTGGCCGTGAGCGGGAGGGGCCGGCGGTCCTCGGGCCGCGCCTTGACCTGTCGGTAGTCGATCTGGGGACCGACGGCCGCGCCCTCGATGCCGGCGACGAGGACGACGAGCTTGCCCGCCTTGACGACATCACCTTGCGGGAGAGGCTTGTTCGGGACATCGGCACCCGGCGGCCCCCACACCCCGACCGGGTAGTAGTCGTTACCCGACCGCGGGCTGGTGAGGCTGGAGTTGAAGCCGGTGACGAGCTTGGACAGGCGCGCGTCTGGGGTGGCGACCCCGGTCACGGGGTCGAGTGCGAAGAGCTGGACGGCCACGGTGGAGGTCAGGTCGTGGGCCTGCATCGGCGACAGGCCGAGCCGGGTGGACTGGCCGGCCCGGAGGATGGGGACCTGGAAGGTGGTGGCACCAAAGGCGAAAGCAGTCGCCGGGGCGCTCGTCGTGATGGTGAGCTCGAACTCGGCGAACACCCGGAACGGCAGGGCCAGGGTGCCGTCGGAGGACGGCGCGCCCGACTGGCTCCCGGCCGCCGTCGGCAGCGTGCCCTTGCCGGTGATGGCCGACAGGGTGCGGGCGGCGTTGCCGGACGCCTCGAGGTACTTCGCGACGAACGCCGTCCACGGCATGGGTGGCGGCAGCGCCTTCGAGCCACCGAACTCGATGGGGACCGTGCACGGGCCGATCTCGAACTCGGCGCGGCCCGCGAAGTCCGGGCCCCACACCTTGATGCTCGCCCCGAGGGTGATGCTGAAGCTGATCGTCCCGAACCAGCCGAGGTCGATGTGGATGCCGGCTGAGATCCGGGCATAGGCGCTGACCTCGAACCAGAACGGGTCGAAGTAGACGATGCCGTCGGCCCCGAACTCCACCCGCGCCCAGACCCACCCGAGGTCGAGCGAGACGACGACCTTGATGCCGGCCATCAGCGCCTCGGACGTCAGCGCGAAGTAGGACTCTCCCTTGATGACGAGCACGCTGCTGATCTGCCAGACGATGCCCAGCCGCGGCACCACGGGATAGCCGTCGCGGTGGAAGCTCGGGTGGTAGCCGCCCATCGTCACGACGAACTGCCCAGAGAGCGGCCCCTTCCACCACAGGGCGAAAGCGAAGCCGCCGGTCAGCCGGACGTCACGGTAGAGCAGCCACGAGTTGTCGGTGAGCTGGGCCTTCATGAGGAAGACGCCCTCGCTCGTCGAGAAGTGCACGAGCAGCGCCAGCTCGATCGAGACGATGGCCGCCTGCGGCCGCGGCAGGGCCATCCGGGCCAGTCCGAGCAGGTCGATGGTCAGCCCGTTGCCGAAGGACACGGCGACGACCGCGACACCGTCGATGAGGCTGAAGCAGGTGAACGAGATGCCGGCCGCGAACCAGAAGTTGCCCATCTGGTGCGGGAAGTAGATCGACAGGCGGTGCAGCTCGTCCATCGGGTTCGCTGGTGGCGTGGCACCGGGGTCGAGCGCCTGGATGAAGGGGAACTCGCCGAACCGGGAGATGTCCTGCGGGATGACCAGTCCGCGGTTGATGCCCAGGCCGCCGCCGAGACCGGTGAGGAAGAAGGCCGGAGGGCCGCCGATCGGTCCGTTGATCGCGCCGAAGATGAAGAAGCTGGCATGGCCGTGGCCGTCGTCGGAGTAGCCGCCGAACACCGAGAGCCCATAGGCCGCGAACCGCCCCATGAGCATGCCGACGTACGACGTGGTGTCGCCGTCGACGGTCTTGAGCAGGCCCCCGGCGATGGACAGCCCCGACAGGTTCGCGGAGACGGCCAGACCCATGAGGTCGACCGACCAGCTGGAGATCGACAGGACGTCGCCGCCGTGCCACGTGATCGACAGCCGGTCCACCGCGGCGGTCAGGCCGAAGACGGAGAGCTGGCCGGAGAACAGCAGCGAGATCTCGGTGACCCGCCCGCCGGACTCGACGACTCCCAGCCCGATCCGGTCGACGTACAACGGCCCGAGCTGTCGCTGGATGACCAGCCACCACGGCCCCGGTGGCTCGCCGGCCCGGAGCCCGACCTTGACCTGCTGGCCCGGCCCGGGCTGGCGCTGGACCGACAGGGCAGGGCTGAAGTTGGGGCGGTTGTTCTGGCTCGCCGACCCGACGTCGTTCATGATGTTGTTCGCGACGCCGTTGTCACCACCGCCGCCGGGGGCGACCGCGAGTCCGACGAGCTCGATCTGGGCGCCGCCGCCCACGCCGTCCGGGTTGACCGCGGCATAGATCGACAGGCCGATGCCGTCCAGGGCGATCGAGCCCAGCTCGAGGAGCGGACCGGCGGGCTTGGTGATGCGCACGCCGAGGCCGGCCACCGTGAAGGCCGGCGAGATCACGAGGTCGTCGACCCCCGTGCCCTTGAGGACGAAGATCGACAGGCCGGGCAGGACGTCGTCGTCGATCCAGGACGCGTCGGCCCGCAGGACGACGTTGACTCCCGAGGTCGGGAAGGCGAAGTCGCCCACCGGCGTGACGTTGAGCCCGATCTGCTTCTGCCCCGCACCGAGGTCCTCGCTCGCGAGCGAGATCTTCACGGCCCCGTCGATGGTCACGCCGAGCGGACGCACCGGGTTGACGCCGTGGGCGGGGTCGGTGGCGCAGTTCCACAGCAGTACCTCGAGGCGGTGGAGCAGCCGCTCCGGGTGCTGGAAGTCGCCGAAGAGCGTGGTGTCTATCTGGCGTCCGCCTCCGGTGAAGACGACGCCCTGGAGCATGCCGGTCGCCCGGTCGGTGACGACGGTCCCGAGCTGTTCGGTGAGCACACTGGCGGCCAGGTCGAGCGCGACCCCTAGGACCATCGGCGCCACGCCTGCCGGGGTCAGGTCGGCGCCGGTCTCGACGCCGGCGACGCGGGTCACCGCGGCAACGTCGACGCCCGTCGGCCCGAATCGGACCTCCACCGACTGCGCCCCGGCCGCGTCGAGGCCGAGCCCGACCCCCACGAGTGGGATGAAGCCGTTGCCGGTGAACCCGGCCCGGATGACGGCGATCGGCCGGAGCACGACCGGCCCGGCGGGAATGGCGAACGGTCCCGCCCGCATGACGACCCGCACCCCCTGCGGCGAGAGGGTGAGCCCCTCGAGCGCGACGTGGCCGATGACGTGGGCGCCGCTGTCCCGCAGGGTCACGTCGCCGCCGATCGTCAGCGAAGGCGTCGTGGAGTCGAGGTCGAGGTGGATCTGCGTGACGGTGCCGAAGGTGATCCGCCGGACGCCCAGGGCGACCGGGTCGACCCGGACCAGCGTGCCCGTCGGGTCGAGCGCCTCGGCCAGGGCCTGCACGCCGGCGGTGACGACGCCGGCCAGGTGCGCTTCGAGGTATGCCGCGGGGCTGGGGCTGACGAAGGCCGAGATCCGCCCGTCGGTGAACTGGTCGGCCACGAGCAGGTCCAGGCCGGAACCGAGCTCGTGCACCGCCCTCGCGACCGCCCGCAGGGGCGTCGCCGTCCCGTCGTTGCGATGCCCGATGACCTCGTTGAGGGCGACCCGGACGGCTGACTGGGCGGCCGCCCCGATGGCTTCGGCCAGACCCGCCCCCGCGGGGTAGAGCCGGATCGGCGTGCCCGGCGCACTCCGCACGAGGTCGAGGGTGACGGTAGGAGCGACCTGGAGCCGCAGCCCCGGGCCGTCGATGAGCACCTCGGCGTCGAGCAGCGGGGCGACGACGCCGGCCGCGGTGATCGACAACCCACCGGTCACCGCCACCGTCACCGTCTTGCCTCCGACGTCAGGGGTCAGCGCGAGCTCGGCTGACAGGTCGAGGCGACCCGCGGCCACGGCATACGAGATGGTCAGCCCGTTGCCGAGGGGCCAGCCGGCCTCGCCGACGGCGCGGCCGGGGACGACCACGGGAGCCAGCGCCTCGAGCACGGCGACGGCCGCTGCCAGCGGGTCCGAACGGGTCCGCAGCCACGCGCCGGGGTCGGTGAACAGCCCAACCGGCAGCACGACGTCGCGCGCTCCCGAGGGAGCGGGCGGGCCGAGGAGCCCGAGGGCCGACAGGCCCGCGTCGATCGTGGCGCGCCCGGCATCGCTTGCCTCGGTGCGGCACCAGCGGGCGAGCTGCTGGGCGACGACGGCCGGGACGGCCACCGTAGCGAGCCGAGTCAGTGCCTCGGTGTCGACCGCCGGATAGAGCGTGGTGGTCGTCGACGCGACCGCGCCCGGAGCCCGCGACTCCACGGCCAGCTGGGCACCCGCGGTTCCGGCGGACCCGACGAGGCGCATGCCCCCCACGCCGTCGACAAGGACGCCCAGGGCAGCGGTCGCCGTCACGCCCGCGGCTCCGGCGCCCAGCGTCAGCTCCAGCGGAGGCAGACCCTCCACTGCGAGCGTCAGGTCGCCGGTGATGGTCCCGGAGGCGAGGTCCACGTCGACGTGCAGGCCACTGGCCCCGACCCGGATCGCGGTCGGCGCCAGATCGCTCGGGCGGACCGTCACGCCGGTCAGTGCGCGCACGTCGTCGGCCAGCTGGGCGGCGCGTGCGACGACGAGGGGGCGGATCGTGGCGACCGGGTCGTGCAGCAGGTGGTCGATGGCGTCGGGGTCGACTCCGCTGTCCCGGAGGATCCCCAGGTGGGTGAGCAGGCCGGCGAGCGCCGGCGAGGCCGTGCGGATGCGCGTGCCGATCTCGGACAGCAGGATCTTGACCTCGGGCAGCGCGGTCGTGGCCGTGGTGCCGTCACCGTCGGCCCTGACCACCCACGACTCGCGGTATGCCGCGAACGCGCGGGCCTCGTGGAGCACGAGCTCGGTCGTCCCGTCGCCGCCACCATCGCCGAGGGGGATCGTGACCCGCGCCTCGACCCAGCGCACCGCGAGATCCTGCTGGGCCGCGCCCGGCCCGCCGACCAGCCAGCCGTCGTTGATGCCGAGGTGTACGTCGAGGACGACCTCGCGCAGCGGCTGGAGGTGTGGGGTCGCCCGGCGCGCCGAGGCGAGGTCGACCCGCGCCCCGACGCCCACGAGCAGGCCGCCGAGGTCGAGGTCGAGGACCGGCAGGTCGACACCGACATGCACCTCGGTGGGAGGTCCGGTGGTGCGGGCGACGTCGGCTGCCGCCTCGGCCGAGCGGGCCGCGATTCCGGCCACGGCGACCGAGGCGATGGCCGAGCGGACGTCGGCCTCGGGGACCGCACCGAACACCGCGTGCACCTCGGCGGTTGTCGGCAGGGTCTCGTCCGCGGCGCTCGGCAGGTCGGCGGGGGTGAGCACCGCCATGGCCCGCCGCACGAGGCCCTGGCCACGCCGCAGCGGGTCGCAGCCGAGGGCGAGCAACGTGTCGGTCCACGTCGGCAGAGGGTCGGGGACGAGCCGGTCGAGGAAGCGCACGGCATCGCCGCCCAGCCCCGTGGTCAGCGACGTCAGCACGACCGGCGACCAGGGCGTCCCCACCGTCACGACGGCGGTGACCCGCTGTTGACCCACCGCCGTGCGCACCGCCGCGGCGCCGGCCGCGCCGTACCCCACGAGGACCACGTCGGCCGTGCGCCCGGCCAGCACCGCGGTCAGGCGCGCCGCGAGCGCCGCGGTGGTGTCGTGGTCCGGACGCTCGGAGGCGACGGACGGAGGGGTGGGCAGCTGGACGAACCACTGCCCGGTCGTCGCGTCGGGCATCGCCGTGGGCGCCGTCCCCGTCGCGTCGATCGCCTGGCCGCCCGGCACGTCAGTGAGCCAGCCGGCACCGCAGCCGACGTGCACCACGGTGTCCGTGGCGACGCCGACGCCGTCCAGGACGTAGCTGCCGGTCCGCCCGTTGGCGACGAGCTCGGCATACGACAGACCGGTCAGGACGCTCGTGGTCACGCCGGTGGGCGCCACCGCGCCGACCACGCCGTCGGTGTCCTTCCAGCGGGTGACGAGCGAGTCGATGCCCTCCCCCAGCCGGGTCCGGCCCACGAGCAGGTCGGCCAGGTCGGGCGCACTGGGTGCGGCCGCTCGCAACGTGGCGGCGACCGCGGGCCCGTCGGGCACCGTGTAGCCGCGCAGCAGCTCGCCGTACCCGGGGCCGCCGGGTCCGCCGCTCGAGACGTCCGGGCAGCCGGGGACGGTCCAGACCGCCAGTCCGGGCGCACGGCGATCGCCGCCGACAGGGCACCGGTAGGGGTCGGCCGGCCGGCCGCCACCGAACGGCGTCGCGAGTGCGCCACCGCTGAGCAACCACGCGACCGGGCCGAGGGCGGTGCGGATGTTGGCGCAGTCGAGGGCGAGGTCGAGCAGCCAGTTCTCGATGGCAGTGCCCGGGTCGGTGATGAGGGCGCCGAGGCGCAGGTGCGCGCCGCTCCCCCGCCAGCCGACGAGGTCCAGGAGGGTGCCGAGGACGTCGGACCGCGCCCTGCCGAGCAGGGCGGTGACCAGGCCTTCGACCTGGTCCCAGTCGGGCGTGAACGTCACGACCCCAGCGGCGGAGATCTCGGGCAGCGGTATGCCGTGGACTCGCTGCACCAGCGTGCGCGGGTCGGTGTAGGTGACGGTGAGCCCGTCACCCAGGACGCGTGCAGCCAGTCCCGCGCCCGGGGCCCACGTGGCTGCGACGCCGATGCCGGTGAAGGCGACCTTCGCGATCTCGAGGTCGAGGGTCATCGGGTCGGCCCCCACGGGGCGAAGCAGGACCTCGGCGCTCGCGCCGGCCGCCAACGAGACGTGACCAGCGGTCAGCTCGACCCGCAGGAGGACCACGTCGGCGCCGACCGCCACCTCGAGGTCGGTGAGCACCGGCAGGGAGGCGTCCGCGCCGAGGGCGAGGACGAGGGTCTCCGTCCCGTGGATGGCGTCGGTCTCGCGCCAGGCCCGCAGCCCGACACCGCTGGCGACGTCGAGGCGCCACGGGTCGGCTGCGTCGCCGGTCTGGGTCGGCACCTGCACGGCGCCGGTGAGCAGCTCGGCGAGGCGGCCGAGGACATCGGCCATGGCATTCGGGGTCTGCAGGACGTCGAGCCAGTAGTTCTTGATCGCAGCCAGCGGGTCGGCGATGAGGGCCGAGGCGGTGATCGCGGTGACGTTGGCCGGCGCGGCGATGCCGAGGAGCCGCTCGACGGCGGCCTGGGCGCCTCCCAGCCCCAGGAGGGCATTGCTGAGGGCAGTCGAGACGAGGGAGTCGACGGCCGCGACCGCTGCCTGCGGCGAGGAGAGGTCGAGCAGGTCGTGGTGGATGCCTCCCGGGAGGTCGACCCCGTGGAGGGTGAGGGTGAAGGCCGGCTTGCGCGCCGCGTCCAGGCCGATGCCGACCCGCAGGCCGCCCACGGCGGTCGCCCCGGTCATCAGGGGTGTGCCGCTGTGGGCCTGGGAGCCGAAGGCCGCCTCGGCCCGCAGCCCCGGGACTGCAGTGACACTGCCCGTGCCGGTGTCCGCGCGCAGGAGGTCGACGGTCGCCGTCAGGTCGGCCGTCCCCGGCGCGGGCGACCAGCGGACGTCGAGCCAGGGCACGAGCGTCGGGTGCCCACCGGTGCCGGGCGTCACCCGCAGCCCGAGACGCAGCGTCGCCGGCCCGATGGCGAAGCCCACAGAGTTCGTCGCGGCATCGGGGACACCGCCCACGAGGCGGGCCAGCTCGGCCAGCCAGGCGTCCAGGACGGTGTCGTCCTCGAGGATCGACTCGACCCACTCGACGAGGGCGGTCAGGCCTCGCGTCGGGAGCTCGGCGATCGGCAGGGGCGGCACGCCGACGGTGGGTCCGCGCAGGCCGAGCATCCCGGCGAGGCCCATGACGTGCCGGAAGACCGGGTCGGCAGGGTTGAGGGCGTCGATCTGCTGGCGCACCATGCCGACGACGAACTCGAGGATGTCAGCGCCCAGCGTGGTCAGGGAGTCGAGGTCGAGGGTGCGGCTCTGGGGAGCCGTCGCCCCCGGGAGCTGGAGGTCGACGAGCGAGAGGGAGAAGCCGACCGTGTCGTCTGTCGTGGTCGGGATCGCGAGGTGCACGCTCGCCCCGCCGAGGTAGGCCACTCCCGGGACCGGCGGAGCGTCCGCGAAGTCGGCCTCGACACCGATGCTGATGCGGCCACCGGGGCGGCCGAGGAGCAGCCAGCGCGGGAGGGTCGCGTCGGTCGGGCGGCTGTCGGTCTGACCGCTGCGGGGCACGTGGAAGATCGGGACGTGGATCGTCGTCTTGACGGTCGGGGCTGTCGTCCCGGCCTGGTGCTCCACCGCAACGCCCACGCGCACAGCGCCCTGCACCGGCTCGACCACGGCATACACGGTGATCGCCGGCGAGGACTCGGAGAACAGGGGGATCCACTTCTGCTCACCCTCGCGGTGCAGCTCAGGCGGTCCGAGCGCCTCGTCGACGAAGGCGATGAGCGCGTCCCGCTGACCGGTGTCGGCGAGGATCGTCGTCAGGCCGTGGGCGTTGCCCGACGTGCCCATCGGGTCGCCGAACCACGCACTGTTGGCCCCTGACCCGTCGGTGATCCCCAGCGCCTGAGCGAGCGACCCGAAGGCGCCCATCCCGTCCTGGGTCAGTGTCATCGGTCAGCGCCGCAGTCCGGAGAGGTCGTTGCGCGCCATCGGCTGCACGACGAGGATCTGCGACCCCGCGGCGACCGACCCGGGGATGAGGGGCAGGCCTGCGGCGTCCTTGCCGAGCTCGGCGCACATCCTGCGCGCGAGCTCCAGGATGGCCTCCCAGGCAAATGCAGTGAGGGCCGCCGTCCAGCGTCCGGTGACGACCTCGGGTCCGTCGAGCCGGCTCAGGCTCGACATCACCAGACCCGTTGGCGCCTCGGGCGTCCCGACCCCGAACGGCACCGTGATCACGGCCGGTTCGGGCAGCTGGTCGCAGCCGACCTTCACGGCGACCCGGATGACTCCCGGGATGCAGGTGAGCGCGGTGGTCGAGATGTCGACCCACAGCTCGCTGCCTTCCTGCTCCCACACCACGATCGGCGAGGAGTCGGACGGCACGTCGGCCACGAAGTGGATGATGCTGCGCAGGAGGCGAGTCGCCTCGGCGGCCTTGAGCGTCACGCCCTTCTTGGGCCTGTCCCCCGGCTTGAGCCGGTCAGCGTTGCGGATCGCCTTGAGGATGGACGCATCGGTGAGGACGTCTCTTAGACCCGTCGTGCCGCCGACCCCGAGAGCGGCGGAAGCCCGCGCGCCAGAGTTGCGCGCGCCGGAGTTCCGCCCGCCGGAGGGAAGCTCGCCCCGCAGCGTCACAGCACACCTCCCTGAAGGCGGCGCGGACCATCGACAGACCGTCTCCCCGGACTCCCCAGACACGGCCAGATGAGGTGTGGCTCCGTGCCCTTCCGCAGCCACACCCAAGCGAATGCATGTCAGTGATGCTCCCTGCAGGTAACCAGCGGCGAGACTCGGCGGTCAACGGCCTGTCACAGAACCGCCACATCTGGCGACGCAAAAGTCCACATACACGACAATCGCCCGTCGCGGCCTCGCCGTGTCGCGAATCGTCAGGGCGGACGCCTAATCCAGGTCGGCGCGAGCACGCGACTCCACGGTGATCGTCACCGAGCCGCCCAAGGTGTCCAGGAGCCCACCGACCAACGGCAGCTCGGCCCGGCCGGAGAGGCGGACGACCGCGGTCTGGCCGTCCGGAGTCCCGGTGCCCGGAGCCACCTGCCAGGCCAGCATGCTGGCGGGCCTCGGGCGCTGTGCGAGGTACCCCACCGCGGTCTCGCGCACGGTCTTGCTGTTGACCGCGACCGCATCGCCCAACCCGCGCTGGTACGCACCGAGGTCGAGGGAGTCGGCCGCATCCAGTGCTGCTCCGTCGGCGGCGTCGAGGAGGCGCATCCGGGACAGCTGAACGGAGGTGACGGCCACGGTCCCGAGGATGAGCAGGATCGCCACGACGCTGAACCCCAGGATCAACAACGTCACCTGGCCCGCCTCCGGGCCGCTCCGGCCGAGCACCACTGGGGATCTCAAGCGCCTCGACAACTGCCACCAGCGGTCGCCGAGTGGCCCACGCGATGCCGCCGTGAGCTGCCCGCTGCACTGGCGGGTCATCGCTGTCCCCGGAACCGGTCGACGACGGCCACGTGACTGGCCGTGACCGGCACCTCGAGCGGCACGGCACCGCGGGCGAAGGACGGGATCAGGGGCAGGGGAACCGTCACGGTGGTCGTCATCTCGATCCGACCGTCGGGCCGCAGGCACGGTGTGCCGTCACAGGCCATCGTCAGCGCCCCGTCAGGGCCGAAGCCCTGGTCCTCGAAGGCGATCCGGGCGGCGGCTGACGCGCGCTCGCGGGCAGCCGCAGGCTCGGATGCCGTCACGAACGCCCTGCCCGCTTCGCGCGCCGCGGTCGACGCGGCATACGCAGCCGCTTGGATCCTCGACAGGGTCATCACGAGGTACAACAGCGGGACCATCAGCAACACGGCCAGGAAGACGAACTCCACGACGGCGCTGCCACGCTCGCCCTTCATCCTGAGCGCCACTGCCCGCCGACGCAGCACCAGCATCACTGCCGCTCCAGGAATGCACGACCCACGAGGTCGAACCCGCTGTCAGGGCCGAACGGTCCGAGAACGGGCAGCGGCGCGCGCACGCGCACCGCAACGACCTGCACACCTCCGGCCTCCACGACCTCGGCAGACACGTCGCGGGCAAATCGTGCCGACAGCGAGCTCCCGATGAGCTCGCGCGCGCGGGCCGCACCGACGCGCGGGTCGGCGTCGGCCCTCGCGCCGAAGCGAGCCCCCTCGGATGCGCAGGAGATGATGGTGTTGCGGACGTACAGGGCGAGCCCGACCTGGAAAACGGCGAGGAAGAGCACGGACACCAACACCGAGACCAGGACGAAGTCGACCACGGCCGCACCGCCCTCGCGCCGAC
The DNA here is from genome assembly GCF_056404275.1 of Pedococcus sp. P2_D9. Lineage (NCBI taxonomy): Bacteria > Bacillati > Actinomycetota > Actinomycetes > Micrococcales > Intrasporangiaceae > Pedococcus > Pedococcus sp. P2_D9. Next base: position 203,740 of record NZ_JBFUEI010000004.1, on the reverse strand, counting down.
CGTCGCCAGGCCTGCACCGCACGGTCGCTACCGCCGTGCGCTGTTGAGCGCGTCGGAGAACATCGTCGTGAGCTGGTCCTCCGCGACTGCCCACAGGACCGCCACCAGGCCGGCTGTCATCAGGGTGATCAGCACCCAACCCGGGACGTCGCCCCGCTCGCGGTGCTCGCGTCGCTCGCCAGGCTGGCCGACGCTCCGGAAGGCGCGGGCCCCGGCCAGCTGGGCGCGGACCAGTGAGCGGTGAAGGACTGTCATGAGGTTCCTCTCGGTGATGGTTCAGCAGGTGCTGAGCCAAGTGGTGCTGTCGTCAGGAGGTGCTGTCGTCAGGAGGTCACGTGGCCAGAAGTGGTCAGGAGTGGTCAGATCGAGAACCGCAGGAAGGCAAACCCGGGAAAGACTGCGAACAACACGGTGATCGGCAGCACGAGGAACACGACGGGGATCATCATCGCGATCTCCTTCTTGCCACCCGCCTCCATGACTGCCCGCCGGCCGGTCTCGCGAACGTCGTGCGCCTGGGCGCGAAGCACCTCGGCGAGGGGCGTGCCCCGCTCGACCGCGATCACCATGCCGTCGACGAACCTCGAGAGGCTCATCAGGCCTGTGCGGTCTGCTAGTCCCTGCAGGGCCTTCTCCAGGTTTGCTCCGGCGCGGGCGTCGGCCAGGCAGCGGCCGAGCTCGGCGGACAGCTCACCGTGCGACAGGCGACACACCCGTTCGAGTGCGCCCACGGCGCCCTCGCCCGCGCCGACGGCGAGAGCCAGCAGCTCGGCAATCGTGGGGAACTCGCCCAACATCCGCTGCTCGCGGACGTTCGCCTCTCGGCTGAGCCACTGGTCTCGAGCCACCACCGCAGAGCCGACGCTGCACAGGACGACCAGGACTGCAGGCACCACCGAACCACCCTTGCCCAGCCAGACGAGGCTGCCGACGACGATCCCCACGAGCAGGCCGACAGCGCCCCACAGCACCTGTTCGGCTCGGAACCGGTCCACGTCTGGAGCCTTGCCAGCCCGCTGGAGGCGTCGCCTCACTGACGCCGACCCGCCGAGGATGGACTCGATGCGGCCTCCGAGATCGGCGACCAGCGGTCCAGCCAGGACCCTCAGGGCGCCGGGTCGCCCGACCCTGCGAGGGTCCAACAAGCGAGAGGGGCGCGGGGCGTCACGCAGATAGGGAAGGAGTCGGTCGTCGAGGGTGGCACGGCGRTTTCGCGGCAGCCCGCCCCAGACGAGGAGCAGGCCGAGTCCCAGTGCGAGCCCGAGGGCCCCGCCGGCCAGCGCGCTCGTCATCGGAGCACTCGCTCGTCCTCGGGCAGCCGCCCGATGAAGACCATCACCCGGTATGCGGCCGCCGACACCGCCGCGCCGACGAGCAGGATCACCGTGCCGGTCGTGGTCGCATAGGCCTGGATCGACTCGGATCGGGTGCACAGCATCGCCAGCACCATCCAGGGGGCCGCGACGGCGAGCCGGGCCGCGTTGACGGTCCAGCCCTGTCGGGTCTCGAGCTCGGATCGGGTGCGGCTGTCCTCGCGAAGAAACGTCGACAGGGTGCGCAGCAGACCACCGAGATCGCTTCCGCCGACCTCCCGGGCGATCCGCAGGGACTCGACAAGCCGGTCCGCGACCGGGTCGCTCAGCCGGTCCTTGAGGCGGTCGAGGCAGTCGTGGAACCTCCCGCTGGCCCGATAGTCCTCCGCGAAGGCCTGGAACGCCGGTCGTAGTTCTTCCGGCCCACGCACGCCCAGCTGGCTCAGCGCCTCGGGCAGGGCCAGCCCTGCGCGCACCCCGGAGGTGATGTTGTCCACCGCATCGGGCCAGAGCTCACGCAGGTTGGATCGGCGTCGCCTGGCCCGCAGCCGCACCAGGGCGAAGGGGCCATAACCCGCCATGGCTGCGAAGCACAGCGCCACCGGCGCGACCCCGGTGGTCGCAAGGACCCCGACTGCGACGAACACGAAAGCCACCAGGCAGGCAACGACCAGGGTGCGTGGACCGAGGGACGGGTACCCCGCCTGGACGAGCTCGTCGTGCAACCGGTCCATGAGCGAGACCCGTTGCGGGCGTATGGGTTTCGGCTCAGGCACCCAGGCCGACCACCACAGGCAGAAGAGGCCACAGCCCAGGAGCAACCCCACGAGGATTCCGATCATCTGGTCACTCCTGGGCCAAGAGGGCGGCAACGTCGTACCCGGCGCGTCGGAACCGCTCCGGATGCGGCGGGAAACCGTCTGCTCGACGGAGCACACCCTCACGCTGGGTGAAGATGTCGGCCGTCTCGACGACGTCACCCTCGACCCGCCCCGGTACCGCGACGATCTCGCGAACCCGCCGGACCCCATCGTGGTCGAGCGCGGCGTGCACCACGATGTCGACTGACCCCGCGACGGTCGGCACGACGAACCGACTACCGACGTTCTCGCCGGCGAGCAGCGGCAGCGTGCACATCTTCGTGATGGCTTCGCGAGCGCTGTTGGCATGGATGGTGCACATGCCGGGCAGCCCTGAAAGTCAAGTTGGCAAGCCGGATTCCGAGGACGGACCTGAGGCAGAAACCCGCGGAAGAACACCAGGGATGTGGACCGCTAGGAGCTCTGGGGGTCCTTCTTGGTTAGGCGGAACCGTGGCGGTAGGACTCCAGCACGAGCGACCCAGCCTCAGGCAGGTCGTAGGCGAACTTCCGGGCCGACAGGTGCTCGTCCAGGGGTGACCAGTCGCGCCAGACGCGCATCCGCCCGCGCCGCGTCTTGATGACCTCACCGGACCGCTCCCACTCGATGCCGTCGACCACGATGAGGTCGGTCGGCTGGAAGTCGTCTGCGTGGGTCACTTCATTGATGGTGAGCTCCACGGTGCTGAGCTGAAGGGTGCTGCCCTTGACCTCGACGTGTCGCTCTTGCCCGTCGACCATGACACGGAGGTCGTAGGGCTTGCCAAGCTCCTCAATGTCAGAGGCGGGCACACCCTGATTCCGGTAGTGAGCCTTGGCCACGTCGACGGCGTGACGCTCGATGGCCGCACGAAGCTTAGGGTCCTGAATGCGTGTGACCTGTCCCTTGGACGCCTTGCGACGAGGTGGCTGAGGGTCCTCAGTGAGCTCGCCGTCATCTTCGGTCTGGGGCGCACCCGCTCGAACCTCCTGCAGTCCGAGCAGGTCAATTAGCTCGTTGGGAAACTTGGCCAGGTAGCCCTGCTGGACCCGCAGCTCACCGGGCCGATACCGATAGAACGGGAAGTACACCGGCTTGCCGTGCTCCCCTTCCAGTTTGTCGCGGACCGCGAGGACGTCGTTCATCCGGGCACTCAGGTCCGCGCGCCGCACCGGCTCCTCGAACTCGTGGAGGCCGTCGAGGGGCACGTACCAGCTTGGCCCCGTGGTGGCCACCGCCCGCTCTCTACCGCGCGTTCCGTGGGCCTGCCAGGTGATGGTCCCTATGGACGCTCCGCTGATGGCTTCCGACCACCCGATGATGGCCGCCCCACCCGGTTCATTGGTCTGGTAGTGGAGCACGCGGTCGCCGGGCTGAACGAGGGACACGGCCTCGTAAGACCACTGGGTGCTGCCGACGCCGTCGACCTGCGGGGCATGAAGGTCCTGGCCGGGAAGCTCCCTGTCAGTGATCTCCAACCAGTAACGCTGGTCAGGGTCGCCGTCCCACCACGTACGCAGAGCCATGCGTGGAGCTTGCTACATGGGTCAGCCGCCATGCACCCAAACACCCAGATTGCGCCGACCTCCATCCCTACGGCCGAGGGTCTGCCTCGATGGCTCGATAGATCGTGGCACGACTGACGGCGAGCGTCTTGGCGATGGACGTGACGTCGAAGCCGCCATCCCTCATCCGCCGTGCAGTCTCCGCCTGCGATGCACTGAGGGCTCGGGGTCGACCGACCTGGCGGCCACGAGCTGCGGCTGCCTCCCTGGCAGCGGTGGCACGCTCTCGGATGAGCTCGCGCTCGTACTCGGCCATCGCGGAGAAGATGGCAGCTTGTAGCCGGCCGGTCGGCGTGGCGAAGTCGATGCCCTCGCGCAGAGAGCGGAGGTTCACACCTCGCGCCTGCAGATCCTCGATGGTCTTGACCATGTGGGATAGGGACCGACCGAGCCGATCGAGCGCGACGACCACGATCGTGTCGCCCTCGCGGGCGTAGTTGAGTAGCGCGGCAAGCCCTGGCCGGTCGCTGCGTGCCCCCGAGAGGACATCTGCGTACACGCGGTCGGGCTCGACGCCCGCTGCAACGAGCGCGTCGAGCTGGGCGTCAGTGGTCTGCTTCTTGGTTGACACTCGGGCGTAGCCGAGGAGTTGGTTTCTCATGACCACAGGAATCAAAACTCGGCGAGGGTGTCAACTTCTGGACGGCGTGTTGTGGACAGCCTTCTGGACGCTAGGAACTGGCGTGTCGGGCCGCCCTCGGCCTGTGCGGATGGCCTGTCCAAAAGCAATCAAATGGACAGCTGCTGCACGTACCCCGTGCCCCGACTCGGTGGTCCCCCTTCCGGCCGTCTTCTGGCGCCTTGTCTCGGGATGTCGCGACGGCGCCGGTCGTTTACCGCCCTTACCCACTCCCGAACTCGGCAAGATGACCGCATGACGATTGCGTGCGCGTTGGCCCCCGCGGCGGGAGAGCTCCCCCATGGCTAGAGACAACTTCTCCAAGCGCACCGTCGCCCTGTTGGCTATGGAGGTTTCACAGCGCTGTTCACGTCCGACCTGCCGGGCGGCAACGTCTGCAGCGACGTCGGACAGCAGCGATGGTGTGGTCCTCATCGGCGTTGCGGCGCACATCACCGCTGCGTCCGAGGGCGCCGCGCGCTACGACGAGACGCTCACTAGGGAACAAAGGCGTTCGCCCGACAACGGGATCTGGTTATGCGCCGATCACGCCAAGGAAATCGATGACGACGAAGAGCGCTTCACCGTCGAGCTGCTGCACGCGTGGAAGAAGCATGCGAAGGACCTGGCGCGCAGGGAGGTTGGGCGTCCGATCGTGGCGGACACCACGGTTCCAGCGATGTTGAGGTACTCCGCAACGAAAACAGATCCCGTGGACCTAGACGCCGTACGGCATTTTGTCTGGGACTTTGTCGAGGACGTTAACGCTGGACAGGTCTGGCCAGATGCTGAGGGATACGCGGTGGCTATGGCCCTTCACGAGTTGGCACTCAACGCCGTCACCCACGGCGGGGCGGGCTTCCTGACTATGAAGGCCAACGGCAACCGCATCCGTCTTGTCCACGATGGTGACCATTTCGATGTCCTGTCGCTCCTGAGTCATCCAAAGGGTGCTGGCGGACAGCGGGCTATCAGCGATCTTGTCCGAGACCACCGGGATTGTGTTGTCCTCAGCTCGCGGGCAGCACTGGGGCGTCAGACGGTGACGCTCGGGGCTCTGCGTCAGATGGGACGAAACGACAACCCATGTGGAGTCTCAGAGAGAGAGCTCAACGTAAACAGCCTCGCCGACATTCCGAAGGTGGCCGATTGCGCGGAGGTGCATGTGTACCTGCCCCGTCGCCAGACCTACAGTGACGTGACGGCGTGGGCTTGGAACCTGGAGAGCCTGTCCCAAGAGCGCCCAATGGTTATTCATGGGCTCCCTGCGGCGAGTCCACTCCGTGGCTACATCGCTGAGCTCCTCCCAAACGTACGACTCAGCTGACTGGTTCTCCCCACGGGGACACACGCACGGCTCGCGCCCTCTGCCATCTGGCCTATTCACGAGACTGACTGGGTCCGAGTGCCAGAGAGTCGACGCATTGGCAGTGCGCCTCACCCCAAACTGCCGCTCCATCTCGTAGCGTTCCCACCGGAGCAGGGGAGGACCTAATGGCAGACACGACAGAGTTCACTCACGACCAACTCGGACACATCTTGTCGGACCACTTGCTGGAGGTCCCGGCATTTCAGCGCAGCTACGCCTGGGATCAAGGCAACGTGGAAGAGTACCTTGCCGATCTCGATGAGGCGCGGTCCAAGAACGTGGCCTACTTCATGGGAACGGTCGTCTTCGCTGCGCCGGAGGCTGCCAACGGCAGGCGGCGAATTGTCGATGGGCAACAGCGCCTCGCGACAACAGCAGTGCTCCTCATCGCGATTCGAGACCTCCTCGAGGTCTACGGAAAGGTTGAGCAAGCGAGTGAGCTGAACAAGAAGTACATCCAGGGATACGAGATCAGCGCAGAAGGCGTGGTCGAGCGATTGGTGCTCAGCCCCAAAGACCAGGAGTTCTACGACAAGCTCCTGAACGGTCAGGCCGATGAGCTGTCGGAGTCCGTTGCACTGCGGCGCGCGTACGACACTTGTGCGGGGTTCCTTCGCAAGGTCGCTCCGGAGAAGAAGGACTATCGCAAGCTGATCGAGGTCTTGGCACAGCTCGACAACCAGGTTCAGGTTCTGGTCGCAGTCGCATCAGATCTTCCTGAGGCATACGTCATATTCGAGACGCTCAACGACCGTGGGGCCGACCTGACGACCGCCGACCTCCTCAAGAACTTCCTGTTTTCCCGCGCGCGCAATCACTTCCGGTACGTTCACGACAAGTGGGTTGCTTTGGAAGCCAACTTTGAGAAGTCTGAGGATCTCGTCAAGTTCATCCGCTACGAGTACGCGTCCCGCCACGGCGCCACAACTACGCGGAAGCTGTATCGCGCAATTCAGGGGGACATCAAGTCGGATAAGGACGCCAAGGCCTACGTACAGCGACTTTCGCAAGCGCAAACGATCTACCTAGCCCTACGAGACCCGGAGGACCCGTTCTGGGCAGATGTGAGCGTTAGTGTTCGCGACGCGCTTCTGGCCTATCGACGCTTCGGGTTTGAGAGCAGCATGCCGCTGCTGATCGCAGCCTTCCAGAACTGGAACAAGCCAAACGCTGCGCGGCTACTCATTAAGGTCGCGAAGTGGTCTGTGCGTGCTCAGTTTGCTGGGCGAATAGGCGCAAGCCTCTCCGAAGACGCCTTCGGCTCGGCCGCCGAAGCACTCAGCTCCGGCGAGGCGCACAACCAGACGAGCGTTCGCATTCACCTAGCCCGATTGATCCCAACCGACACGGAGTTCAAGTCAGCCTTCACCGAGTACGGCGCAATCTCCGTCGCACGGGCGAAGTACGTACTTGCAATGCTGGAGAAGGCCGACGACGCGTTGAATCAGCGCCCCGAGCGACCCCTGGAGTGGCACACGCAAGCTGTCACTGTCGAGCATGTGATGTCCAAGGCCGCAGGCAAGGACAAGAACAAGGAGGAGGTCGCAGTTGCCCTAGATCGCATCGGAAATCTCGCCCTCCTGGAGAAGCGCATCAACCGCGAATTGGGCAGCAAGCCCTTCTCGACGAAGGTTGAGGCGTACCGGAAATCTGACTTTCGGCTCACGGCGAGCCTCGCAGAAATCGAGAGTTGGGACCTCGACGCCATCCAAAGCCGGACGCGCAGCCTCGCGGACCTGGCGTGCAAGGCCTGGCCCTCAACCTAAGTAGCCGCCCGCGCAGGCGGGGAGTGAAGCAGCGCTGGGCCGCTCCCAGCCCACGAGCCCGAGCCCAAATCCGGCAGGACGCTTCCGTATGTGACCCACCGTGCCCGGCACGGGCTCCTGAGTTGGCAACGGCCAAGCCCTCGCTGTCACCCTCTGTCGCTGACCCAATCAGGCGAGCCCCATCGCCCCCTGCCGAAAGGCCAGCAGCCACCGACGTTGGCCGGAGTGGCCTTCTCGTCAACCCTGAGCCGACGGGACAGGGCGCGGACCACCCGCAGGTCCGGGATGGACGACCCGGGGAGACCAGTGACAACCTGCGGCCGAGGAGAACGGATCCGCGCCCTGACCTGTCGGCTCATGCGTGCGGCGTGACGCTGGCGTGGAGGACCGCGACGAAGGCGCTCAGGGGCATGGTTACGTATGCCGACTCGATGGGGTGGCCCTTGCGGCGCTGGATGGAGGCGAACAGCTCCTTGCCGGCGCGATCTGCCTCACGCTCGATCTCGGCCATGGCGGTCCCGAGGTCGAGGTCTCTCTGGTTGCGGACGCCGATGGCCCAGGAAAGGCCCACGATGTCGCCGGTGTCGTTCGCCCACCGCTCGTGCTCACTGAGGCCGCGCCCTTCTGGCCGCGTGTCCGCTTGGCTGAGTCCCTGCCGCAGGAGATAGAGCAGAACCTCGTTACGGAAGGCGAGGCTTCGCTGCTTGTTGGAGCCGGGCTCGGTGGCGGGGACGCTCATACCCAGGCTCCGGGCTCACGCTTGCTCTGGTCGAAGGTGGCCAGCGTGCGGGAGGTGGACTGGGTGCCGTACTTGGCGCGGACGGCTCGCAGGGCGGCGAGGCGCTCCTGCTCGTCATCGATCTTCCATGCGGCACGCCGCTCGGCCTCGGCTTGGTCCCACCACTCCTGGCTGCCACGTACGAGGCGGTCGACGCCGTGGGGCCACGGTCCTCGTCGGACCATGACCTTCCCCCACCGCCGAACCTGCTCCTCCTCGCAGTCCAGAACGTCCGGGTCGAGGATGGAGCGCCCGAAGCGGTCCCGAAACGCTTCCAGCATGAGGGAGCTGATGGTGACCTCGGTCCCATAGCCGATGACCTCGTGGTGGGTGTAGTCGAAGGCCCACGTCAGCGTTCCGAGCAGGTGAACCTTGCCGCCTGGCGCGAGGGGCGCGAGCGGCTCAGTGCCGCTGTCGGACTGCTCGGCAGGGGTGGCGGGGTCGTCGATGGAGACCCTGTCGGTCGTGGTGTTGGTGGCTTTGGCCATGGCTGCTCCTCGGTGTTCAGCGTGCGTTGGGATTAGGCAGGGACTGGTACTCGGGCAGGCACTTGGGATGGCCTGGGCGCATCATCTCTGGCACGGCCAGCGCTACACGCTCGGCTGCCTCGCCCAGGCCGTCGCTGAGCAAGCGCGCCACCAGGCTGCGCGCGATGCTCGGCCACTTGACCAGCTCGGCTCGGGCCGCCTCCGCTACGGCAAGGTCGAGGCGGTCCGGCTCGTGGGTGTCGGCTTCGCCGGCCACGCTGGCGGGAACGCAGTTCTCGTAGTGGCGGAAGAGTGCGTCCTTGGACAGCGGGTGCCCGGCCTCCCGAAGCTGCTGCGCGATGGTGCGCAGCGGGACGAGGTTGCGGCGCTGGCTGAGGATCCGAGCCCGCACTTCCGCCGGAAGCGAGCAGGCTCCGCAGGGTCGCCCTGGCATCACAGCTCCTTTCCTCGATCTCTCATGAGTGGTATCGGTCGTCGCCCTCATCAACCACGCCAACACCTCACTCATCGCACATGTAGGGCGGTAAGACCGCTTGTGCCCCCTCAGAGGTCGAGCCCGGCTGCGATCTCGGCGTTCCCCCATGGCTCGTAGTAGGCCGACTCCCGAGCCTGCGCCTCAACGCTCGCCAGGTGATCTCCAGCGTGGCGGGTATGGGCGGCGTCGGAGCGTTGACGCAGATTGCCTCTCGCCTTATGGCGGTAGTCAGACAGCGCGAGCTCCAGGTCCGTCGTCATGGCCAGGTCGAGCACATCGGTGACCGAGGGAACTGTGCCTGGCGGCGTGTCGGACAAGGGGAGCCGAATGCGACCGGAGGTCGACTTCAAACCGCGCTCGCCACGCTCCCACTCGATCACGTCAAGCCTGTGCAGGCGCTCCAGCGCCCGGGAGAGGGTGCGGGCGTCCCGCTCGATGCCGGACTGTTGGCAAATGGCGGTAGCGAGAAACCTTGTGGCGGCCAGCACAGGCGTCCCCTGCCAGACCGCGAGTGTGAAGACCGCCCGGTGCACGGCGACCACAGTGGGACTCAAGCCAATGAGTCGGCCAGATGCGAGATGGTGGGAGTAGAGGGCATGGACACGGTCCGCTTCGCCGCCCTCCCAGACGTGCGAATGCGCATCGGTGAGGATGTCCCTGATCGCGTCATCGTGCTTCGTGACTGGCAGGTGATAGAGCCACGCTCTGACAGCGCGACGGGCAACGTATGCAGCGACTAGGTCGGTGGCCTCGCCGAGATCAAGCAGGTGGACCAGCTTGGGATATCGCCGGACGTGAGCGTTCGCTTCGCTGAGAGCGGCGGCAAAGACCTCTGGGGATGCGCCCATGTGCATTCCTAACTTGTGGCTGGACTCCCCCGGGCCGGTTGGTGGTGGGCCCTAGGCGAGGCCCACCACCGATGCCTCCAGCCACGGAGGAACACCCCTACTACGGCGCCAGCCCGACTACGCCCCGACGGCCACTCTGCGCCGATCGAACGGCGCGCCCGTAACGGGCGCTCCTTCCGGACACCAATCGCGCCGCCTACAGATTGAGGAAGCTGACAGCCTCGTCTTCCCTGCCAGCGAGCGACAAGGGCTCATCACTGTCCGGAGCCGTGCGAGCAACCTCTGCTCTCAAAGTGGCCCAGATGTAGGTCTCGTGACATGTCAGCTCGTCGCCATCGCAGCCAGGAGGGCAAAGGCATAGCTGAGCCTCCTCGACTGCCCGGGTGACTGGCTCGGCGCGATGAAACTGAGCCCAGAATCCAGGCGTTAGAGCCTCACGCCCTTCGCGCATGACGGCCACCTCTGGGCACGACTCACCACCAGGGCAGGGCTGCGGGCAGAGGCAGCCAAGATGCTCCGGACACTCGTCCCAGTGGTAGCCGACACAGTTCCTGCGATTGTTGTTCTGCATGACGGCGTCAGCGATCCGCAGGTTGCCGGGCCAGTAGCCGCGCTCATTGTCGATGCGATCAATGGAGTCGCCTGGCCTGCGAGCACCCAGGCTCTCGATGTAATCGAAGAACGCGACCGGGTCGTCTTTCCATGGCGGGTACAGATCGATTCCACGCGCACCGTAGTCGGGGTCCTCAGGGTCGCCGGTGCGCCGCACTATCCCTCGCCATGTGTAGTACAGGGCATGGCTCGAAGCGGGCTTGCCATTGCCATTGCGGTCGACCCACCGGCGATACCTGGTGAACTGGTCCCGCGCCTGCCGTCGTCGCCGCTCTTCGGCCGTGCCATTGGCAGTGAGCCACTCCCGCAGGACTGACTCCCGATATCGGCGAGGACGAACGCCCTCCGATGGGAGATGAAGCGAACGGAGCTTCTTCAGTCCGATCCCGAGGAGTGCCGCGGCTTCCTCGACCCGCAGCAGGGGAATGTCCGTCACGTCGTGCGCCGCTGAGGAGGTCGGAAGGGGAGGACCACAGCGGGAGTCGACCTGAGGGCCACGTCTAGCTGCGTGAGCCGAGCTTGAGCTTCTTCCACGAGGGCCAACAGATCCTGCGTCGTGGCGTCGGACAAGCTCTCGTTTAGAAACTCACTCGCGTCCAGCTCGCAGACCCCGTCGAGGGCTACGGTTACAGCGTCGTTGAAGGTGTAGGTGTAGGCGGCCCACTCGGTCAGGTCGAGACCGTTGGTAGGGAAGTCAGAAATCTCCATCAACCCCGTACGGCCACAAGGTTGGTGTCGTACGCCTGTCGATGGCTCTATGGGCGAATTGTCACATTCTGAACCCGAGGATCGTTACGTCTGCGTGATCTCTCTCCCGGCAAGAGCGAGGCATCGCTCGATCTCGGCCCGCACATCGATCATGCGGATCGAGCCGTTGAGGACGACGAGGTCGTACTCGCGGGGTTCGGTAGCTGTCATTGCCAGAAGGCTGTCGAAGGTCAACCCCGAGCGTGCAAGCGCGCCGTCGTTAGTCGTCAATTCCATGCCGGAATATCGGATGTACTCGTCCCGCAATGCAGAAAGCCAACGGGAGGCCCTTCGGATTCCTCAGCCTGGTGCCCCCTGCATCTAGCAAGATCCACGCCAGAGCGCCCCGTACGCACCCCGGCGTGATGTTCTAGCCCACAAACCCCTGCTGGCCTCGCTCCCAGAGTCGCTCGACTTCGATGCGCTCAAGGGTGCGCCCCGGGTACACCGTGACGCGCAGGAGACTGCGCACGAGAGCTCTCTTATCCGCCAGGCTGAGCGCGTCGAATGACGCCTCCACTTCCCTCATGCGGTCGGCGGCTGCAGAGAAGCTAACCGTCTTCGTAGCGAACAAGCTTTCAGCCGAGCCTGCCAGCATCCTCGCATGGACCGATCGGCGGTGGCACTCGTCGCGCTCGGCGATGAGCTCCTCCTCTTCGTTGTGGAGGACGCTCAGCTTCTCCTTGATGACGCGCACTGAAGCCCCAGGCTCTCCAACGAGACTGGTCACCTCGACCTGCTCCAGGCGGAGTGCACGGAGACGCTTCTCGATGCGGCGCGCCTCCGCCACGTCGGGCGCGGCATTCGGCAGCCAAGAGGTCGGCGCGAGCAGGAATGCCGACACGATGGCCTCGCGGACAAGGACGTCGAGGTCGGCGGTCTTGACTGCCGTGTGTCGCCTGCTGTCCGTGATGGCCGTCCGAGCCTTGCGGGTACACCGGTAGATCTTGAACCGCCCCTTACGGTCGCTGCCGCTTGCCGAGCGCATAACGTCGCCGCAGACGCCGCAGCGGACCAAGCCAGCGCACAGCCAACGGGGCTCGCGGGAGTCGACTGTCGAGCGGGTGGGCGAGCTGAGGATGGCGCAGACCTCCTCCCAGGTCGCCCGATCAACCAGCGGGTCCCAAACCGCCTTCTGGTCCCAGAGGATCACCCCGTGCTCTTCCATGAGCCCAGCGTTGCGTGGGCGGCGGAGCACCTGTCGAACTGACTGGTTGCTCCATGTCCCTTTCCGGCTGGTCAGAATGCCTGTCTCGTTCCATCGCTTGACGATCCCGTAGACGCTGCCCCCATTGAGAATGTGCTCGCATGCCCACTGAACCTCCGCCGCCTCATCAGGCCGGTGCTCAATTCGGTCTAGCTCAAAGCCGAACGGCCTGACTCCCCACAGGGGCTTCCCGTCAGCTCGACGTTCTGCGAATCGAGCGCGGAGGCGCTCAATCTTCAGGGTCTGCTCCCTCTGGCCCATGTAGCCGCGGAAGTAGGACATGAGCTCATCGTCTGGATCCTTCGGGTCCGAAACCCCCTCATTGACGGTGTCCCAGATGATGCCCGCCTCCCGGCAGATCTCGGCCAGGTGCACCTTCTCCGCGGGACGTCGAGAGAGCCGATCCTCGAAAGTCGCCACGATGACGTCGAACCGCTGAGCCTCCGCATCGCGAAGCATCTGCAAATAGTCCGGTCGCGCACGCCCGGTGTAGGCGCTGATCCCGTCATCGACGTAGACGAGCTCGACGTCGTAGCCCTTGCGCTTGGCGTACCTCGTGCACTCGCGCTGTTGGATGTCGACCTTGTCGACTCGGCCATCCGTCTGCGATATACGGCAATAGATCGCCGCGCGGAGCCGCTTTCCCTGCGCGCGTTTCGTGTCCTTCTCCATGAGAACCACTACGCCTGAGGGGGTGTCCCCAACAACCGGATCGGCACTGTCGGGTCGATGCGTTACGCAGTCGAGACCTTGACGGCGTTCGGCAGGGCCCTTCGCATGTGTTGTGTGCATTGCCAACCACTAACTCAGGCAGACCGCTGTTGAGGGCGATGAGCAGGTCGAGGCTCTCGGCCTGACGCACCTCTCCGACGATGATCCGCGACGGACGCATGCGCAGCGCTTCCCTGACCAGTCGTCGCAGTGGAATCTCCCCGGTGCCCTCGAGGCTGGGCTGACGACACTGCATCGATGCCACGTCCCTGAGCGGGATCTTCAGCTCGAAGACCTCCTCGCACGTGACGACTCGTTCGCGTGGTGGGATGGCGGCACTCAGGCAGTTGAGCAGCGTCGTCTTGCCGGCTTGGGTCCCTCCCGCCACGAGGATGTTGAGCCCGGAGGCGACGGCGGCGCCCAGGAAACGCGCGGCGTGCGGCGTCAGGGTGCCGAGCCCGACCAGGTCGTCGAGGTGCGCTGCACGGACCACGAACTTGCGGATGTTGACCGACCAGTGCGCCCGGGTGATGTCCGGGATGACCACGTGGAGGCGTGACCCGTCCGGGAGGACGGCGTCGACGAACGGACTCGACAGGTCGACCCGCCGACCACTCGTCTTGAGCATCCTTTCGACGAGGTCGCGGACGGAGTCGGCCGTCAACATCGTGGTGGTCAGCTCGGAGACTCCTCCACGGGCGACGAACACCTTCGTGGGCTCGTTGATCCAGATCTCCTCGATCTCGGGGTCGTCGAAGTAGGGCTGCAGCGGACCGAACCCCGCCACCGCGTCCTTCACCGACTTCACCGCGTGCTCGAGGTCGGCCAGTGCCGGAAGGCTCCCGTGCAGCGAGCGCTCGTCGTAGTCGGCCACCGCGTCGCGCACGAGTCGGTCCAGCTCCCCCACGTCCCGGACAGGGTCAACCCCTGACCGGCGGATGAGCTCCCGAACTTCGGACTCAACGGTCATGACAGCGTCCATCTCATCCCCCCAGGACGTCCCAACCCCCCTGGTAGGCGAACCCCTCGTTTGCCTCCGGCTGCGGACGTCTGCGTCATACTAGCGGGTAACCTTCCAGCCCGCTCCTGCCCGTCCACAGGGCACGTGGCAACCGCCCGGACACTCCCCTCGGCCGGTCAGCCTCGTTCCCGAGGTCGAGCGAGTGTCACTCGACCAGTGGCTCGCGKCGGCGCCGCCGCGACCGGTCAGCCCAGAACCAGAGGATCCACGCCACTCCGCCGAGGACAGCCGTCGACAGTGCCGACAGCTCAACCGTCCAACCGGGCGGGTCCCATCGCAGGGTGATGGTGGAGCCTTTCGAACCGGGAGGCAGTGCCACCCGCAGGAGCATGCCGCTGACCGGCGCCACACGCTCGGCGCCCTCGGTGGAGTAGCCCGGCCAGGCGAGGCGGCTGAAGGTGACCGTTCCACGACCCGACCCCGAACTGGTCACTCGTAGTCTGACCACGCGATCGGACACGGACTCCCGGTCCACGACGACGCCCGCGGAGGTCGCCACCACACCCCCGGCCGAGGGGACGGCGTGGTTTCGCGTCCAGACAACGGTGTGGGTGGTCACCCCGGCCACCCTCCACCCCTGTGGTGGACGCATGAGGTCCTTCGTCGGAAAGGACGGGCGGTACAGGACCACGGAGCTGACCGAGAGGAGGTCAGCCCATGGCCGGCCCGTCGTGGGTTCGGTCGACATCAGCGCGCTCAGCGCCCTGGCGCACGTGCCACCGTTGACCGTTCGGCAGAACCTCTCGCTGAACCTGCGGAACCTGATGGTTGAGTACCCGTTCTGGACATCCCCGCGCCCCAGGTACCACGACGAACCGATGAGAAGTTCGTCAGCGATGGCCGGGTTGAGTTGGATCTGACCCCCCGCTTCTCCTAGGACCATGACGTCGCCACGGGCCGACGGGATCCGGCCGCCATACTGCGCCGGCGCCGCAGGCATGTGTCGATCGGCCGCGGGAGGAACCGGGTAGAGGGCGAACAGGACGACGAACAACGCCACCGTCCAGGCCAGGACAACGCCCGTTGTCGTGCGCGCCCCCCGATGGCCGAGTGACCAGGCCGTCATCCCCAGCGCCAAACCCAGAAGCACCACACCCAGCGCTGCCTGCTTGCCTTGGCCCGGGTCACGGGCCACCACGACGTAGGCGGCTCCGCACACCCACGCGAGCGACAGGATCAGGCGAGACCGCGAGACCCGCGTGGGGAGGCATCGAGAGGCAACCACGGCGAGCAGCACGACGAGGGGCACCATCAGGGCCGGCACGACGCGCATCGGCCACCGCAACGGCCCGACAGCGCTCGGACCGAGCACCCACAGGAGGAGGACCGCCGTCGCCACAGCTGCGCCAGCCAGGTCGCGCGACGAGCGCCGGAGCCGTCCGAGGTCAATCCACAGGACCGCTGGGAGGAGCCAGACGAGGTAGCTCCTCTTCCGCGTCGGCAACATCGACGAGAAGAGGCTTTGGAGGTCCACCGTGAACCCGCCCCGCCCTACCACCGCCCACGAGTCCCTCATCGTCACGGGCGAGGTCAGCAGGCCAGGCAGATACACCGCAACCGAGACCAACCCACTGAAGGTCAAGAGGCCGACGACCGTGAACAGCTCTGGTCGGGAGCGGGACAGCGCCGCGTCGACCAGACAGCCGAGCAAGATCACCGTCAGCCACATCGCGCAGTAGACGTAGCCGACGGCGGCAACCAGGTAGCACAGGATCAGCGCGCCCGCCGGGCTGCGCCCCGCCATCGCCCGCCGGATGAACCACCACGCCCAGGGCAGGAGTGCCGCCCCCATGTGACCGTTGACCCACGAGGGCCAGTCCTGGAACACCGACTGGCCGGAGAGCCCCACGACGAGTCCGGCCACGAGGGCGAAGGGCTCACGGGCGCCGTAGCTGGTGGCGACCAGGTACGTGCCGACGCCACCGAGAACGATGAGCCCGATCTTCAACACCGTGACGAACACGACGACGTCGGGCACGACCGTGGCCAACACGCCGATGAGGATCGTCAGGGGGCTGAACAGTCCCCACTGTCCTTCCGCGGCGTAGTTTCCGGCCTCCCAGGCCAAGGGTTCCATGAGGGGGAGATGGCCCTCGCGCACGGCTTCGCCCAAGTGGTACCACCAGCCCAGGTACGCGATCTGGGTATCGCCGCGGAAGAAGTATCGACCATTCCACAGCAGCGGCGTGGCGCCGACCACGGTCAGCAGGAACGCGAGAACGCACGGTCCCGGCGGAGGGCGCCCCACCCCCCGTGTCCACCGCGGGATGGCGACCGCCCGCACGCGGTCAGGCTAACAGGCGCGCCCGTCGTGATCGAGCAACGCCGCAGGTCAGAGGGGTGCAGGCAGGCGACCGAGCTCAGGCCATCCCCCGGCGTGAACACGTCGACAACGTCCCAGACCCCGGTCGGCAAACCCCTCGTCTGCCTCCGGTTGCGGACGTCCACGGAACACTAGGGGGTAACGTACCGGCTCGGTCCTTGTCGTCCACAGTGGTGGATAACCACATGGACCCCTTCCGCTCCCTGCCTACGGTCGTGGCATGCGACTACAGCTGACGGTCGTGCGCCGTTCCACAGGACGGGTCGCGCCGTCGCCCCGACCCGTCGAGGTCGAGGTCGAGGTCGAGGCTCCCGTGGGTGCCACCTCGTCCGACCTGGCCACCGCCTTGGGGGACCTCCTGGCCGACCACGCACCGCACCTCGTGGCCGACCAGACGCGCGACGAGCTGCGGGACCCGGTCATCTGGATCGGCGGGATCCCCGTCGCCGACGACGCCTTGCTGGGGCTGGGGCTGCTCGTCGACGGTGCGGCGATCGCCCTCGCCTCCAGGCGTCCGCTCGGGCCCCCTGCCCGCAGCTCCCCGCGCACCCCGGTCGCCCTGGCGATCGCCCATGGACCCGACGCCGGTCGGACGGTCGAGCTGGCACCGGGGTACTACACCGTGGGTCGCTCCGACGAGGCGACCATCGGTCTCGACGACCAGCGACTGTCTCGGCTGCACGCTGCTGTCCGGGTGACGGTCGACGACATCACCCTTGCCGACCTCGGGTCGACCAACGGCACCGACCTCGATGGTGCCCCTGTCGGCTCAGAACCCGTTCACCTGGTGGTCCGTACGACCGTCAAGGTCGGCGACACCGTGCTGGTCCTGCGTCCGGCGGCCGCGGTTCCGGCCGCGCTCAGTGCTCGACCTGACGGGACCCGCGCCGTCAACAGGCGGCCCCGGCTGCTCTCGCCCACTGCTTCCGTGTCGATCGCGCTACCGTCACCGCCGGAGGCGCCCGGCCGCGCCCGCGTGCCCTGGATCGCGATGCTGCTCCCGGTCCCGTTCGCAGCCGTCATGGCGGTCTTCTTCGGTCCGATGATGCTTGCGTTCGCGGTGATGAGCCCCCTCCTGATGGCGGGCACCGCCTTGAGCGACCGCCTCGGGAGCAAGCGGACGTATGCCGCGGAGCACGCGGCATACGAACGTCACCTTGCCAGCGCCGGACAGCGCGTGGCGGCGGCCTGCGCCGAGGAGTCGCGTTCACTCCGACGAGCGCTACCCGACCCCTCCGAGATCCTCGCGATCGCGACGTTGCCAGGCGCCCGTCTCTGGGAGCGACGTCGCGGAGACGCTGACGCACTCACGGTGAGCATCGGCCAGTGCACGACAGCAGCGACCGTGCGGGTCATCCGACCGCCCGGCGACCAGGGCGCGGAACATCCTGCGGTGCAACAGGTTCCGTGCGCCGTCTCGTTGGCCGGCATCGGGGTCCTGGGGGTCTGCGGTGAGCGCAGCGCTGTGATGGGCGTGCTGCGCGTCGTCCTCGGCCAGCTCGTCGCCCTGCACTCCCCCCTCGATCTCGACCTCGTCCTCGTCGCCGGGGCACTGCGAGCTGACCCGGCCTGGTCATGGATGAGTCGACTCCCCCACGTGCGCCAACCGGATGGCGAAACGAACCGGCAGTGGGTCAGCGGCCTGGACGACGACGGCACCGCCCGTGCCGCCGTCGTCCAGCTGGCCGAACGAGTCCGGGCGCGCCGCTCGGCTCCGGCCGTCGCTACCAGCCGGTGGTCCGGCTCTCGCACGGTGGTGGTCCTCGACGGAGCCTCTGCCCTGCGTGGCCTCCCCGACCTTGCCGAGGTGCTCGAGCACGGTCCGTCCGTCGGGATCTGCGTGGTCGCCCTCAACGAGGACCGCGCCGGGCTGCCGTCCGAGTCCGGGGCCGTTCTCGACCTGACCACCCCTGCCCGCGCCTCGTTGCACCTCCCGGGCGGTGCCGCCACCGACCTCGTCGTGGACCGGGCCGGCGCCTGGTGGGCCGACCGGCTCAGCCGGGGGCTCGCTCCGCTGCGGGACGCGACACCCGGAGGAAGGGACGAGTCGCTGCCGACAGCCCTCGGCCTTGCCCACCTGTTGGGCATCGCGCAGGACAGGGACGCACCCGACGACGCCCCGGCCGCGTTGGTCCGCAGCTGGGCACGGACACCACACCGCACGGCCGTGCCGATCGGCGTCACCGCCGAGGGCCCTTTCACCGTGGACCTTGCCGAAGACGGGCCGCACATTCTCCTGGCCGGCACCACCGGCGCCGGCAAGTCGGAGCTGCTGCGGACCCTGGTCGCCTCTCTCGCGCTCCACAACCGTCCCGAGCACCTCTCGTTCGTCCTCGTCGACTACAAGGGTGGCGCAGCCTTCCGCGAGTGCCAGGGCCTGCCCCACGTGGCCGGCGTGGTGACCGACCTCGATGACCATCTCGCTGACCGCACCCTCGCATCTCTCCTGGCCGAGCTCACGCGGCGTGAGCGGCTGCTCGCCGAGGCTGCGGTCACGGATTTCGTTGCGTACCAGTCCTCGTCGACCTCTGCAGCGTGCCCGCTTGCGCGACTTGTCATCGTCGTCGACGAGTTCAGGGCGCTGGCTGAAGAGCTCCCCCAGTTCGTCGACGGGGTCGTCCGCGTCGCCGCCCTGGGCAGGTCCCTCGGCGTCCACGTCATCCTCGCCACGCAACGACCGGCGGGGGTGGTGACGGCCGACATCAAGGCCAACGTCAACCTGCGCATCGCCCTGCGCGTCCGCGACCGCGCTGACTCCGACGACGTCATCGACGCTCCCGATGCCGCGGGACTCGATCGCGCCGTGCCGGGGCGTGGTTTCGCTCGGGCCGGAGGCGGATCCCTGGTGACCTTCCAGGCAGCCCACGCGGGCGGACGTTCCCGCCCGGCCGCGCCCAGCGGCATACGCGTCAGGGCGGTCGAGTGGGACCACGGGCCGGCACCGTGGCCTGTCGCGCCCGGCGACCAGGAGGCGGTGGGCTCGGACCTCGCGGACATCATCGAGGTCGTGGCGGAAGCTGTCGCGCAGATCGGCGCACGTGCGGCACCCAGTCCGTGGTTGCCTCCCCTGCCGAGACGGCTGGAGGCAGAGGACTTGTCTGCCAAAGGCGGGTACGTCATTCCCATCGGGCTCGCCGACCAGCCTGAGGCACAGCGACAGCTTCCGCTGGAGGTCGATCTCGCTGCGCCGGGTCACTGGGGCTTCGTCGGCACCGCGGGGAGCGGACGCAGCAGTGCGCTGTCGGCCGTCGCCCTCGGCGCCACCTCCGCGCTCGACCCCACTCGGCTGCACGTGTATGCCGTGAGCGGGGGTTCGCTGTCCCACCTCGAGGCGCTGCCCCACTGCGGCGCACACGTCGGGTGGGACGACCTGCCCAGGCTGGAGCGCCTGGTCGCCAGGCTGTCCCGCGACGTGGCCGACCGCCGGCAGCGACTCGCTGCGAGCGATCACGCCACGATGGCCGCCTGGTGGCAGGCGGGTGACCACCTCGCGCCTCCCGGGCTGCTGGTCGTCGTGGACGACTGGGACGTGCTGGCCCAGCGCACCGACGAGGTGGCGCACGGCACCGTGGTGGAGCGACTGTTGGGGCTGCTTCGGGAGGGAGCCGGGGTGGGACTCACCGCAGCGCTGGCGGGTGAGCGAGCCCTCCTGGTCGGACGCGCCGCCTCGGCCACGGCCCATCGGGTCCTGCTGAGGCTTGCCGACCCGGCCGACCTGTTGCTCGCGGGCCTCCCAGCGAGGGCCGTGCCCCGCTCGCAGCCGCCCGGCCGCGGCATCTTGTTGGACGGCACCGAGGTCCAGCTCGCCCTCGCGTCGCCGCGACTGAGCCCATCTGCGGTCGCCCCGGTAGCGGCGGTAGCGGCGGTCACGTCGGGTACGCCGGTCGCGGCGGGCGCGACCCACCCGAGGAAGACCCACACCCGCGGCAGGGGGCCATCGGCCTCGCTCGCGGACGCAGAGCGCCCGACCCGCCTGCCTTGGCGGGTCGACGCCCTCCCGGATCGGGTGGGCGCCGCGTCCCTGCCGAGACCTTCCGGGCACGACGACCTGGTGCCGATCGGTGTGGGTGGCGACGAGCTCGCTGCCCAGGGCCTGTCCCCCGACCGAGATGGCCGACGCTGGATCGTGGCCGGCAGCAACGGATCTGGTGTGTCGACAACGCTCGCCATGATCGCCACCGAGCTGCTGAGGCGGGGGCGACGTCTGGCCGTTGTCGCAACCCGACCGGGTCCCTGGGGAGCCGTTCGTTGCGACCCGCGGGTCACGTGGTGCGACGACCCGACCCAGCCCCAAGGCCTCGTGGCGCTGCGCCGGGACGTGCCGAACCTGGCCGTGCTGGTGGACAACGCCGACGAGCTGCTCGACTCCGCAGTCGAAGCCGCGCTCAGGCAGGTGGCCGCAGTGGTCGACCGCGACGACGGCCTCCTGGTGGCTGGCTGCGACGCGAGCACCCTCGCCGCGCAGTACCGCGGCCTCACCGTGGAGCTGGCCCGACACCGCACGGGGGTCCTGCTCGGACCGGAGACCTCGGCCGGGGCGGACGTGTTCGGTGTCCGGGTGCCGGTCGACCGCGCTGCCCTCCCTGGTCGGGGCTACCTCGTGCACGGCGGCGTCGCGACGGCCTTGCAGGTCGCGATGCCCGACCAAGCCCCCGACCAACCCTGACCAGCCCCCTACCAAGCCCCGACCAGCCATCTACGCGAAGCTCGCCGCGGCACGAGCCCGCCCTGCGCGCGGGGCGGGTCCGGACTAGGGTCAGGAGGTGACTCTCACCCCTGACCTGGCCGCCCTCGGCGACGAGAAGTTCGTCTCCCTCACCACGTTCCGCAAGTCTGGCGAAGGCGTGCCCACCACCGTGTGGGTCGGCCGCGACGGTGACACGCTCGTCGTGACCACGCCGAGCGGCAGTGGCAAGGTCAAGCGGGTGCGCAACGACGAGCGCATCGAGCTGCAGCCGTCCAGCCGTCGCGGGACCATCGACAACTCCGTCCCGCCGGTGGCAGGCATGGCCGAGGTCGTGGAGGGCAGTCACGCGACGACCCGACTCGATGAGGTGATGGGCGCCAAGTACGGGCTCGAGTACCGCCTCGTCATGGGGATCGAGCGGCTGCTCCGCCGCGGCGCCCCGCAGCGCGTCATGCTGCGCATCACGCCGGCGCCTGACGCCGTCTGAGCCAGGCTCGGACCGGCCGGGCTCGGACCTGCCCGGGCGCGGCCCGACCCGGCCGTGGCACGGCCGGCTCAGTCCGTCGAGAGGTCTTCGGTGTCCTCGGAGTCCGTCGTCCTGGCCCGGATCGCCGCCACGATGCCGACCAGCGCCACGACGATGACGAGCGCACCCACGAGGCCTCGACCACCCTGCACGAGGCTCCAGCCGACGGGGAGCAGCAGCGCGTTCCAGACGACGGTCGGGGTGTTCGGCCAGTTGTCGCCGCGCAGCCAGCCCCGGGCCATGGCTGCGATCCCGACAGCGAAGACGGCGATCAACAACGCTGACATGACCACGCGCGTGACGTCGCCGGCTGAGTCCTGGGTCAGCTCCCAGAGGTAGAACACGACGAACCCCAGCAGCGTCACGACCTGCACGGCGCACACCCCTGCAGCAACAGAGCGGAACACGTCGCGAGGGCGGGACGGGGCAGGGGCCGGACTGGTCACGGGACTCAGGCTAGGCCCGCGCGCGGACGGCGCGCACGCGGCATACCGAACGTGCCCTCAGGTCAGCCAACAGGGGGCCGGCCATGCCACACGTGGGCTGTCGAGGCCACCCGCTGGGCGCGGATGACCGGGATTCGGACGCGCGAAATGGCCCTTGCGGGCCGTCTCAGTCCGACATGTGACCAACACCTCACTGTTACACGGGCGATATCTTGTGCTCAGACGCCCGAAACTGAGCCCGATCTGTGAGGCTGGAACAGAAACACCCGGCAACCCGTTGGCAGAAGTGCGTCCACCCCACCAAAATGGGTGCGCACGTGTTTCTCCCTGTGTGGACATGGGTCGGCTAGTCTTGCCGGTCGGCCCTGACTCTCAGGTGAACGACCCCGCACACCCCGCAATGACGCGTCCGTGCCGTGAGGTCCGCAACCCAGGGCCCACCACACGGACGCGAACCCCCCTGTCACCGCAAGGAGCACGATCTTCATGGACTGGCGCGACCGCGCTGCCTGCCTCGACGAGGACCCTGAGCTGTTCTTCCCGATCGGGAACACCGGCCCGGCGATCCTCCAGATCGAGGAAGCAAAAGTTGTGTGCCGACGCTGCACCGTTGTCGACGTGTGCCTCAAGTGGGCCATCGAGTCCGGCCAGGACGCCGGCGTCTGGGGCGGCATGTCCGAGGACGAGCGCCGCGCCCTCAAGCGCCGCAACGCGCGCGCCCGTCGCGCCGGCTGACCCGAGCGTTCCTCCACCGACTCACGTCGGCCGCACCACACAACCCCCACAACTGCACAGAACAGGGACCGCCGTCAGGCGAGCTCCCTCCCCAGTGGCCGAAGCCGCGCGATGAAACGCACCCGCGTCCCGTGCGGCTTTGCTGCTTCCCAGGTGATCCGGCCCCGCAGGTCCTGGATGAGCGACTGCACGATCTGGGTGCCGAGCCCCGAGCCACCCGGCCTGAAGTCGCCCGGCAGACCCACCCCGTCGTCGGTGATCGTCACGGTGAGGAGCTCGTCGCCGCGGTCGTCCGTCGTGCGGTGGGCCTCGACCTCGACGGTGCCTCCACCGGTCTCGGCGAGGCCGTGCTCGACGGCGTTCTGGACCAGCTCGGACAGCACCATGGCCAGGGCGGTCGCGTCCTCGGCGCGCAGCGTGCCGAACGACCCCTGCACCGCCGAGGTGATCGGGTGCTCGACCTTGGCCACCTCCGTGATGGCCTGGAGCCCTCGCACCGCGATGTCATCGAAGTCGACCGTCTCGTCGAAGCCCGCGCTCAGCGTCTCGTGGACCAGCGCGATGACCCCCACGCGTCGCACCGCCTCCTCGAGTGCCACCCGACCGGCCTCTCCCTCGGGCAGCCTCCTCGCCTGGAGCCGCAGCAGCGCCGCGACGGTCTGGAGGTTGTTCTTCACGCGGTGGTGGATCTCGCGGATGGTCGCGTCCTTGGTGAGCAGCTCGAGCTCGCGGCGCCGCAGCTCGGACACGTCGCGCAGCAGCAGCAGCGCGCCTATCCGGTGCCCCCCCTCGGTGAGCGGGATCGCGCGCATCGAGACGCTCGCGCCACGCGAGGTCACCTCGGTGCGCCACGGCGCCCGCCCGGTCACGACGAGCGCCAGCGACTCGTCGACCGGTGACTCGTCTCGCAGGAGGTCAGCCACGACCTGGGCCAGCAGCTCGCCGATGACGTCGCCGACGTGCCCGAGGCGGTGGACGGCCGAGAGGGCGTTCGGGCTGGCGTAGGACACGATCCCGTTGACGTCGAGCCGGATGACGCCATCCCCCACGCGCGGCGCGCCACGCCGCTGCCCGGTGGGCGCTGCCGTGTTGGGGAACTCCCCTGCCGCGATCATCCGCGCCAACGCGTCGGCGAGCGCCTGGTAAGTCAGCTCCAGACGGCTCGGCGTCCGCATCGCCGCCAGGTTGGTATGCCGCGTGATCACCGCGAGCGCACGCCCTCCGCGCACGACGGGGATGGCTTCCTCGCGGACCGGCATGTCGTCGCGGAAGATCGGGTCCTTCTCGCGGACGATGCGGAGGTCGAGGTACGACTGGTCCAGCAGCGACTGCCGCCCGCGATGCGTGCGACGGCCCACGACGTCCTCGAAGAACACCATCTGTCCAGTCGTCGGGCGGACGTGGGCGACGGCGAGCCAGCCCTCGATCCCGCCCGGCACCCACAGCACCAGGTCGGCGAAGGACAGGTCGGAGATGAGCTGCCAGTCACCGACGAGCAGCTGCAGCCACTCGACCTCGGCGGGCGCGAGGTCGGTCGCTGACTGGAGGACCTCGTTGAGGGTGGGCACGCGGGAAGCCTAATCGGCGAGACGTTGCCACCCACGGTGCGCCCGCCCGGCTCGCACCGTGCTCATCGGTTCGGGTCGGGCGGGGCCGGCGACTTCCGGGTTGTCGGCTGCAGGGTCAGGCGAGCGTGACGGGATCCCCCACCGAGATCGTGCCGGGGTGGAGGATCGAGGCGTACAGACCCGCGTTGAGGTCGTGGTGGTCGCTGATCGCCTTCAGCATGCCGCCGCGGGCGGCGAGGCCCACCTGCGCCACCCCGACCATGCGGCACCTCTCGATCGGCTCGGCGACGTGCACCCGCACCGTCCCGATGGCGACCTCGCGCCCGACCCACGACTCCTCGGCATACGGCTGATCGGTCCGAACCACGATGTTGGCGCGCAGGTGCCGCGGGTCCAGAGGTCGGCCGTCACCCTCGTGACGACCGAGCTCGGCGAGGGTGGCGCTGCCCACGATGGACAGCTGCGCCTGGTCCTGGTGCATCACGTCGGTCTCGCGTCGCAGGGTGACCGGCTCGCCGAAGTGCTCCGACAGCACCGCGTCGGCATCCGGTTGCCCGACAAGGACCTCCCTCCCGTCGGCCAACCGCACCACGGTGTCGCTGCCGAGCTTGACGGCAGCAAGCTCGAAGACCGGGTCCATCCGGCGGAAGCGCCGGGTGTGCTTGCCGCTGGCCAGCTTGCCGTCGGCGCCGTAGACGGCGTACTCGCGGTCGGCGAGCAGCCCCTCGCGCCCGACCTCAACGGTCGACAGGGTTTCGCCACCCATGGACTTCACCGGGTAGCGGGTCACCAGGACCACCTGGTACTTCGTCAGCTCAGCGGTCACCCGGGTCACCCTAACCGCACGATCACGCCACATCGCCGTCCATTTCCGCCTAGTCTCGCGGACCATGACCGACCAGCCTCCCGTTCCGCCGGCCGCGTCGCTGGGCACCATCCGGCTGACGATCCAGGGCAACGTGATGACCAGCAACGCCCTCACGCCCACGCTCCGCATCAACGGATACCCCGTGCCCACTCGCTACGGCACCCAGGACCTGCCCGTCTACGCCGGGCCCAACCACCTCGACATGCAGGCCCAGTGGATGCGGACCTACGGCCAGGCGTCCCTCGACACGACCGTGGCCCCCGGTCAGGTCGTCGAGGTCTGGTACGCCTCGCCCCTGCACCAGTTCGCGAGGGGCAACATCGGGTTCACCAAGCAGCCCCGTCCCGGCATGGGGTGCCTGTGGGTGGTGCTCGGCTTCGCCGCCCTGTGCGTGGCGGTGGTCGTCGTCGGGCAGGTCGTCAGCGCCCTGAGCCCCTAGGACCCGGGCAGGGCTGTCGGTTCGGCAAAGCCGTCAGGAGCTGGCTGCCCCGGAGCGGATCACCGAGCGCAGCGTGCGCAGGGCGACCGAGAGCGCGGCGATGTTGGGCTTGTCGAGCCGTTCGATGCCTGACAGAGCAGTCTTGGCGCGGGCCAGGCTCTCCGCGTTGGCCTTGGCCCACTGCTCGTAGCGCTCCACCGGTGTCGCGCCCGACGTCGACGCGTCGATCACGGAGCGCACCAGGCTCTCCAGCACGGCATACAGGTCGTCGCGCAGGGCGCCGCGCGCGAGCGCGTCCCACCGGTCGTCACGCGGCAGGTTGGTGACGCGGGTGAGCATCGCGTCGATGCCGAACCTCTCGGACAGGACGAAGTAGAGGGGTGCCACGTCGGTCGGCGCCTCCCCCGTGTCGGTGGCGATGTCGACGATGTCGAGCAGCGAGAACTGGTCGAGCAGGCTCGCGGACTTGAGCGCCAGGGCCTCAGGCACACCGAGCTTCTCCAGGCTCGAGGCGTTGCGCTGCAAGCGCTTGAGCTCGGCACCCTTGAGCAGGTCGTGGATCTGCGGGGCGAACTGGCCGACCACCTCGCCGAACCGGGCCACCTCGTTGGCGACGTCGAGGCGCGAGGGCCGCGAGGTGAGGAACCAGCGCATCGACCGGTCGATCAGCCGCCGGAACTCGAGGTACAGCTGGCTCTGCACATCGGTGGACACGACGTTGTCGAGGGCCTCGACCTCGTGCACGAAGCCCGGCAGGTCGAAGATCTCGCGGCAGACCACGAAGGCCCGGGCGATCTGCTCCGGCGTCGCGCCGGTCTCCTCCATGGCACGGAAGGCGAACGTGATGCCACCCCGGTTGACCATCGAGTTGACCACCGAGTTGGTGATGATCTCGCGCCGCAGCGGGTGCTCGGCGAGCTCGCCGGCGAACTGCTCTCGCAGGGCGGCGGGGAAGTACTCGGTCAGGGTCGCCTGGAACCAGGGGTCGTCGGGCAGCTCCGAGGGGAGCAGGTCCTCCTTGAGAGCCAGCTTCGCGTAGGCCACGAGCACCGAGAACTCCGGCGACTTCAGGCCCAGGCCGTCGGCGAACCGGCGGTCGATCTCGGTGTCGGTCGGCAGGAACTCCAGGGCACGGTCGAGGTCGCCGCGCTCCTCCAGCCAGTGGATCAGCCGCTGGTGGACCGGGAGCATGGGGTGCTCCTGGGCACGGGCGTTGCCGAGCAGCACGTTCTGCTCGTAGTTGTCGCGCAGCACCTGGTGGGCGACGTCGTCGGTCATCGACGCGAGCAGCGTGTTGCGCTGCTTGAGCGTCATGTCGCCGGCCTTGACGAGTGCGGTCAGCAGGATCTTGATGTTGACCTCGTGGTCCGAGGTGTCGACGCCTGCCGAGTTGTCGATCGCGTCGGTGTTCACCCGCACACCGTGCAGGGCCGCCTCGATCCTGCCGAGCTGGCTGAGGCCGAGGTTGCCGCCCTCGCCGACGACCTTGCAGCGCAGCTGCCCACCGTCGACGCGGATCGGGTCGTTGGCGCGGTCGCCGATGTCGGCGTTGACCTCGCTGGCGGCCTTGACGTAGGTGCCGATGCCGCCGTTCCACAACAGGTCGACCGGCGACTGGAGGATCGCCTTCATCAGCGCGGCCGGGGTCATCGACGTGGCGTCCTTGGGCAGGCCCAGCGCCGCGGTCATCTCCGAGGTGATGGCGATCGACTTGAGGGACCGGTCGAACACCCCTCCGCCCGCGGAGATCAGCGACGTGTCGTAGTCGGCCCAGGACGAGCGGGGCAGGTCGAACAGCCGCTGGCGTTCCGGGAAGCTCGTCGCCGCGACGGGATCGGGGTCGATGAAGATGTGACGGTGGTCGAAGGCAGCGACCAGCCTGATGTGCTCGGAGAGCAGCATGCCGTTGCCGAAGACGTCGCCCGACATGTCGCCGATCCCGACGGCCGTGAAGTCCTTGGTCTGGGTGTCATGGCCCATCTCGCGGAAGTGCCGTTTGACCGACTCCCAGGCCCCGCGGGCCGTGATGCCCATTGCCTTGTGGTCGTAGCCGGCGGACCCGCCCGACGCGAACCCGTCGTCGAGCCAGAAGCCGTAGGACTGCGCCACGCCGTTGGCGATGTCCGAGAAGGTCGCCGTGCCCTTGTCGGCGGCGACCACGAGGTAGGAGTCGTCGGGGTCGTGCCGCACCACCGAGGCAGGGGGCACGATCTGCGACCCGTCGCGGTTGTCGGTGAGGTCGAGCAGCCCTGAGATGAAGACCTTGTAGGACCCGATCCCCTCGGCCAGCCAGGCGTCCCGGTCGACCGTGGGGTCGGGCAGCTGCTTGGCGTAGAAACCGCCCTTGGACCCGGTCGGCACGATGACGGCGTTCTTGACCATCTGGGCCTTGACCAGCCCGAGCACCTCGGTGCGGAAGTCCTCCCGGCGGTCCGACCAGCGCAGCCCGCCCCGGGCAACCGGCCCGAACCGCAGGTGCACACCCTCGACGCGCGGCGAGTAGACGAAGATCTCGAACTGCGGCCTCGGAGCCGGCAGGTCGGGGACCTTCTTGGGGTTGAGCTTGATCGAGACGTAGGTCTTGTCCGCGCCCGACGCGTCGGCCTGGTAGAAGTTCGTGCGCAGCGTCGCCGTGATCACGCCGAGGAACGCGCGGATGATCCGGTCGTGGTCAAGGCTCTTGACGTCGTCGAGGTCCTTGGTGATCTGGTCGCACAACGCGCTCTGCGCAGCCTCGCGCTCGGGACCTGCCTCACCGGCATACCGGCTCGGGTCGAAACGGGCCTCGAAGAGGGCCACGAGCTTGCCCGCGAGCTTGAGGTTGGACGCGAGCGCGGACTCGACGTAGTCCTGCGAGAAGGTCGAGCCCGTCTGGCGGAGGTACTTGGCGACGGTGCGCAGGATGACGACCTGGCGCCAGGTCAGCCCGGCCCCGAGGACGAGCGCGTTGAACCCGTCGGACTCCGCCTGGCCGCGCCACACCGCGCCGACCGCGTCCTGGAACAGCTCGCGCAACCGGTCGCGACCTCCGTCACCGGACCACACCTTGTCGTTGCGGACCCGCAGGCCGAAGTCGTAGACCCAGAGGTTCACGCCGTCGCCGCGCGAGATCTCGTAGGGCCGCTCGTCGACGACCTCGACCCCCATGTGGGTGAACATCGGCAGCACCTGGGTCAGCGACAGGGGGCTGCGGCGGTAGAGCTTGAAGCGACGCTCGTTGGCCGGGGCGCCGGGCTCCTGGTACATGTTGAGCCCGGTGGAGTCGTCGCCCTCGAGCGCGTCCATGTGCCGGATGTCGGCCACTCCGATGCGGGAGGTGAAGTCCTCCTTGTAGGCCTCGGGGAAGGCGCGGCCATAGAGACCCGTCAGGCGCGCAGCCGCCTCCTCGCCGTGCTCGGTGCGGGCGGCCTCGCTGAGGTCCTCGTCCCACGTGCGGGTCGCGTCGACGAGCTGGCGCTCGAGCACAGCCTCGTCGATCGGCGGGATCGACTCGCCCGCCGGTACGCGGACGACGAAGTGCAGCCGCGCCAGCACGGACTCGGAGACCCGGGTGGTGAAGTCCACCGTGGCACCCGGAAAGGCTTGCCGCAGAATGGATTCCATCTTGAGTCGCACCGCGGTGTTGTAGCGGTCGCGCGGGATGTAGACGAGGCAGGACACGAACCTGCCGAACCGGTCGCGACGCAGGAAGAGCTTGGTCTTGCGGCGCTCCTGCAGGTGCAGCACCGAGGTCGCGTTGTCGTAGAGCGCCTCCTCGTCGGCCTGGAACAGCTCGTCGCGCGGGTAGTTCTCGAGCACCTCGAGGAGGTCCTTGCCCGAGTGCGAGTCGGGGAGGAACCCGGTGCGCTGGAAGATCGCGGAGACCTTGTCGCGCAACACCGGCACACGGGTCACCGACTCGGTGTAGGCGCTGGAGGTGAACAGGCCGAGGAAGCGCTTCTCCCCCGTCACCTCACCCGAGACGTCGAACTGCTTGACGCTCACGTAGTCGAGGTAGGTGTTGCGGTGCACGGTCGCCCGCGAGTTCGCCTTGGTGATGATGAGCAGCTCACGGGCCCGCGCCACGACGCTGGCCTGCTCGCTCAGCAGCACGCCGTCGCCCGGGCGGTCGTAGCGCAGCAGCCCGAGCCCGGTGCCCTGGACGGCCTCGAGCCGGTCGCCGTCGGAGCCGCGCTCCAGGGCGTACTCGCGGTAGCCGAGGAAGGTGAAGTGGTTGTCGGCGAGCCACTCGAGGAGCCCGTGGGCCTGCTCGACCTCGTCGTCGGGGATGCCGGTCGGCGGGGAGTCCACCAGGTCCTTGGCCACCTGCGAGCAGGTGGCCTTCATCTTGGGCCAGTCCTCGACCGCCTCGCGGACGTTGCCCAGCACGCGGCGCAGCCCCTCGGCGACCTCGGCGCGCTGTGCCGGGTCGCTGTCGCGGTCGATCTCCAGGTGCATCCACGACTCGCGGACCAACCCGAAACCGCCGTCGCCCGAGCCGTAGGACCCCGCGGTTGACGCGGCGTCTGCGTCACCCAGCACGAGCTCCTCGAGCTCACCCGTGGCGTTCCGGCGCACCCGCATCGTCGGGTGCACGACCAAGTGCACCGAGCGCTCCATCCGCTGGAGCTCGGCGCTCACCGAGTCGACGAGGAAGGGCATGTCGTCGGTGACGATCTGCACGACCGTGTGGCCGCTGGCCCAGCCCTGCTCCTCGACCTCGGGGTTGAACACCTCGACCTTGGCGGTGCCGACCGGGCGGTCCTGGGCCAGCTCCCGGTGCGCCATCGCCGCACCCAGCAAGTCCTCGGGCGCCCGCGCCAGCAGGTCCTCGGTGGCCACGTGTCGGTAGTAGGTGCGCAGGAACTGCTCGACCGCCTCACCACCCCCGTGGTCCGCGCGTTCTGCGGCGGTGTGCAGGAGTTGCTGACGGGACTGCTCCAACGACACGGACATGGCTGTCGACTTCACCCTCACGTGGATCGTCATGCTCGGTGGTTCGTCATGCACGGTGGATCGTCATGCACGTGGCCGCACCACGATGTGCGCCGCAACCGAGACTAGCGCTCGTCGCACGCACGCGGCACACCCCGCCCCACCAGCCTCTCGCACCGCTTGTTTGCGCAGGTCAAGGTGTGTTTTTTCGGAATCTATGGTGAGGTGGGGTGTTTGCATAACACGAACAGAAGGAGCTCCACGTGATCATCCTCGGCATCGTCTTGCTGATTCTCGGCCTCTTGGTCGCCAGCCTCAAGGTCCTCGTGACCATTGGCGCCATCCTCATCGTGGTCGGGCTGGTGCTGGCCGTCCTGGGTGGCACCGGTCGGGCCATCGGTGGCCGGAAGCACTGGTACTGATCGGACTCAGTTCGTGACGAACGGCCCCCGGAGTGCCCACTTCCAAGCATGTGGGTATCTCCGGGGGCCGTTGCCATGCCTTCACTACAGTGATGGGTATGCCGCCCGCTCCGGCCGATCCCGACCGTCTCCGCTCCCTCGGCGCGGCCCTGGGGCCGTTGCGCGAGTGCGCAGGACAGGGTGCGGAGGAGCTTCTCGCGCAGTTCCCCGAGGTGGGCCACCGTGAGACGCAGTCGGCTCTCGACGCCTGGGTGGAGCAGGCAGCCGACCTGCTGCGAGAGATCGACGCGACGGCATCCGACCTGGCCGACGTGTTGCGGGTCGCGGCGCTGAACGTGGGTGGCTCGGGGTCCGACGCCGACGGGTCACGCACGTCGACCCGCACCTTCGGTGAGGTGTCCCGGTGACGAGCACGGTCATCGGCGACCCGGCGTCGTGCTCCCAGCTCGGCGGCACCCTGCGGCGGCTGGCCACGCGGCTGCGCACCGCGGGCCGAGCGGCCCACGACGCCTTCGACCAGGACTCCTTCGAGGCTGGTGAGGGCGCCCGCCCGCGAGCGGCGCTCGTGCCGGCCCGACGTCGCGTCGACCTACTCGACGCCGCCGCGGCGGCGGCGGCCCGCGAGGCCGACGGGATCGGCTCGGCCCTCCAGGCCCATGCCAGCGACCTCGCCGAAGCCATCGCCCAACGCCGCCTGCTCATCGACCGCGCCGAGGCAGCAGGACTGCGCGTCGCCGACGGTGAGCTCGTCCCCGCCTGGGGCGTCAGCGGTCTCGCGGACGGCACGACGAGTGCCCGCCAGGAGGCCCAGCGCGAGCAGCTGCAGGCCCAGCTCGACGCGGTCGCCGCCATGGTCGGGCAGCGCCGCCAACGGCTTGCCACGACCCTGCGCGAGTCGCACGGCGTGCTCGCCGCCCACGCCGAAGCGCTGCGCCGATGACGACGATCGACCTCAACGCAGACCTCGGGGAGTCGTTCGGGCGGTGGACCCTCGGCGACGACGAGGCGATGCTCGACGTGGTCACGAGTGCCAACGTCGCGTGCGGCTTCCACGCCGGTGACCCTCGCGGGCTGCTCCGGGTCTGTGAACAGGCCGCCGGACGCGGCGTGGTCATCGGGGCGCAGGTGGGCTATCGGGATCTCGCCGGGTTCGGTCGCCGGTTCATCGACGTCGATCCCGCTGACCTCATGGCCGACGTGATCTACCAGATCGGTGCGCTGCAGGGCATCTGCCTGGCCGCCGGCACCGTCGTGCGCTACGTCAAACCCCACGGGGCGCTCTACAACGCCCTCGTCCACCACGAGGCCCAGGCCGCCGCCGTGGTCGAGGCCGTGCGCAGGGTCGATGCGTCGCTGCCGCTTCTGGGGCTGCCCGGCTCGGTGCTGCTCGGCCTGGCCTACGCCGCCGGGCTGCCGACCGTCACCGAGGCCTTCGCCGACCGCGCCTACCTGTCCGATGGCAGCCTCGTCCCGCGCAGCCGCGACGGAGCCGTGCTGCACGACCCCGACACGGTCGCGGCGCGGGCGGTGCGCCTGGTCGTCACCGGCGAGGTCGAGGCCGCCGATGGAGCGCCGCTGCGGATCGACGCAGCCTCGCTCTGCGTCCACGGCGACAGCCCCGGAGCGGTGTCCATGGCCACCGCGGTCCGCGCCGGTCTCGAGGCCGCCGGTGTGAGGCTGGCGCCGTTCGTCGCGGTCGCCGGCTAGGACGTCGTGAACGGGCGGGTGCTGCCGAGCGGCGAGCACGCGGTCCTCGTCGAGCTCGACTCCCTCGACGAGGTGCTCGCACTGCACCACCACCTGTGGGTCCGGGAACGGCCACCCGGTCTGCTCGACGCCGTGGTCGGGGCACGGACCCTCCTGCTCGTCACGGCCTCGGCCCGTGACCTCGCCGGCGTGCGCCCCGAGGTCGACCGCCTCCTGGCCGGAGCGGACCGCCTCCCGGCGCGGACCGGGGACCCGAAGCTGCCGTCGGAGTCGGTGCTGACCGACGCCGACGACAGCGACGTCGTCGAGATCCCGGTGCACTACGACGGGCCCGACCTCGACGACGTGGCCCGGCTCACCGGCCTGACGCCCGACGAGGTCGTGAGCGCCCACACCGGTCGGCCCTGGCGGGTGGGCTTCGCCGGGTTCGCCCCCGGCTTCGCCTACCTCGTCGACGGCGACCCGCGGCTGGACGTCCCGCGGCGAGCCACCCCTCGGCCCCGGGTCCCGGCCGGCGCGGTCGGACTGGCCGGCGAGTTCAGCGGGGTCTATCCACGGTCCTCCCCCGGTGGGTGGCAGCTGATCGGCCACACCGACGAGGTGCTGTGGGACCTCGACCGCGAACCCCCGGCGCTGCTGCGACCTGGGCTGCTCGTCAGGTTCGTCGACGCCGGAGGCGACCGATGACGGAAGGCGGGCACCCGGCATACGCCCGCCTCGAGGTGGTGACGCCGGGGCCGCTCACCCTCGTCGAGGACCTGGGCCGGCCGGGCCTGGCAT
Source organism: Pedococcus sp. P2_D9 (assembly GCF_056404275.1). Classification (NCBI taxonomy): domain Bacteria; kingdom Bacillati; phylum Actinomycetota; class Actinomycetes; order Micrococcales; family Intrasporangiaceae; genus Pedococcus; species Pedococcus sp. P2_D9. The sequence goes on along the minus strand of NZ_JBFUEI010000004.1, from coordinate 169,967 downwards.
CGCTCGGCGTGGGCCCGTCGGGCGCGGCCGACCTGGGCGCCTTCACGCTCGGCGCGCGGCTCCTCGGCCAACCCACTGACCGCGCCGCGCTGGAGTGCCACCACGGCGGGCTCACCCTGCGGGCGCACGGCAGCGTCACCATGGTCCTCACCGGTGCGCCGGGCCCGGCCACCGTCGACGGGACCCCCGTCGGGTATGCCGCGCCGTTCCTGGTGCGCGACGGCTCGGTCCTGACGGTCGGGCCCCCGACCGCTGGCGTTCGCAGCTATGTCAGCGTCCGGGGCGGCATCACAGTGTCATCGGTCCTCGGATCCCGTTCGTACGACACGCTTTCCCACATCGGCCCGGCCCCACTTCGGGAGGGCGACCTGCTCCCGGTCGGGTTCACTGCGGGCGAACCCCTCGTCGACGTCGCCCCCGTGGTCGTGCCCTCTGCCGGCACCGCGACGCTCGACCTGGCACCGGGACCCCGGAGCGACTGGCTCGGCGACCTCGCCGCGCTCACCGAACCCGCCTGGCTCGTGGACGCCGCGAGTGACCGCGTCGGGGTGCGTCTGGACGGCCCCACCCTCAGCCGTGCGGCCGGGTTCGAGGGCCGAGAGCTGCCCAGCGAAGGCGTCGTCCGCGGAGCCGTGCAGCTGCCGGCCGACGGGCATCCAGTTCTGTTCCTCGCCGACCACCCGGTCACCGGTGGCTACCCCGTCGTCGGAGTCCTCACGTCCCGCTCCGCCGACGCAGCCGCCCAGCTCGTCCCCGGTCAGCCCGTGCGTCTGCGGCTGGTGTCGTCGCGGTCCTCACGATGACGTGGCTACGCTGACGACGCGACGTCCGCCGCACGGCGGGCACAGACCCGCGACAGGAGAAGACGCATGAAGATCGCCAAGTCGATCGAGTACGCCGCCAGCCCGGAGGAGGTGTTCGCGGTCCTGTCGGACGTGAAGTTCCAGGAGGCGAAGTGCGCCGCCACGGCAGCCATCAAGCACTCCGCAGGCGTCGAGACCGTCGGGGACCACACCGTCATCACGACCATGCGCATCCTGCCGAGCGACGGCTTGCCCGACTTCGCCAAGTCGATGGTGGGCGAGACCCTCAAGGTCACCGAGACCCAGGACTGGGGCCCGGCAGGGCCCGACGGGAGCCGCCGCGGCACCGTCGCCATGGCCGTTGCCGGGGCCCCGATCGCCCTCACGGGGACGCTGGCGATCGCTCCTGGAGGGGCGGGCACGGTCGAGCAGCTCGAGGCCGAGCTCAAGGCCAAGGTCCCGCTCATCGGCGGCAAGATCGAGAAGGCTGCCGCCCCGCCGATCGAGGAGGCCATCGACATCGAGGCGACGACCGCGCAGGAATGGCTCGCCCGCTAGCGGTGAGGAACGCCGCGTGTCCGCGCGCGGCATACGGAAGGGCTTGGAACCACAACGGTTCCAAGCCCTTCCGTGTGTTGGCGAGTCCTCAGCCCATGTGCGGGTAGGCGTGCTGCGTGGGCGGGTTGAAGGTCTCCTTGATCGAGCGCGCGCTCGTCCACCGCAGGAGGTTCTGGGCCGCGCCGGCCTTGTCGTTGGTGCCCGACGCGCGTCCGCCACCGAACGGCTGCTGCCCGACGACGGCACCCGTTGGCTTGTCGTTGACGTAGAAGTTGCCCGCGGCGAAGCGCAACCGGTGCGTGGCGTCGGCGATGACCATGCGGTCCTGGGCGATGATCGAGCCAGTCAGGCCGAACGGCGCGAAGCTCTCCATCTGGTCGAGCACCTTGTCGTACTGGCGGTCCGGGTAGACGTGCACCGACAGGATCGGGCCGAAGTACTCGGTCCGGAACGACTCGTCGGTGGGGTCGTCGATCTCCAGGACGGTCGGGCGGACGAACCAGCCCTCGCTGTCGTCGTAGGTGCCACCGGCGACGACGTCCACGCCGGGAGTCGCGTGGGCCCGGTCGATCGCGGCGCTGTGCTTGGCGAAGGCCCGCTCGTCGATGACCGCACCCATGAAGTTGGACAGGTCAGTGACGTCGCCCTGGGTCAGGCCATTGGTGATCGACACCAGGTCTGCCTTGATCTTCTTCCACAGCGACCGGGGCACATAGGCACGTGAGGCGGCCGAGCACTTCTGGCCCTGGTACTCGAACGAACCGCGAATCATGGCTGTCCGCAACACATCCGGGTCGGCCGACGGGTGCGCGAGGATGAAGTCCTTGCCTCCGGTCTCGCCCACCAGGCGCGGGTAGGTGCGGTAGTTCGGCAGGTTGGCGCCGACCTCCTGCCACAGGTGCTGGAACGTCGGGGTCGAACCGGTGAAGTGGATGCCGGCGAGATCACGGTCCGCCAGCGCGACCTTCGAGACGTTGAGGCCGTCGCCGGTGACCATGTTGATGACCCCGGGCGGCATGCCCGCTGCCTCGAGCAGCGCCATCGTCAGGTTGGCGGCGAACTGCTGGGTCGGGCTCGGCTTCCACACGACGGTGTTGCCCATGAGGGCCGGTGCGGTGGGGAGGTTGCCCGCGATGGCCGTGAAGTTGAACGGCGTGATCGCGTAGACGAAGCCCTCGAGCGGCCGGTGGTCGGTGCGGTTCCAGATGCCCTTGGAGTTCAGCGGAGGCTGCTCGGCGAGGATCTGGCGCGCGAAGTGCACGTTGATCCGCCAGAAGTCGATGAGCTCGCAGGCCGCGTCGATCTCCGCCTGGTAGGCCGTCTTGGACTGTCCGAGCATCGTCGCGGCATTGAGGTGGGCCCGCCACGGTCCGGACAGCAGCTCGGCGGCCTTGAGCAGGATCGCCGCCCGGTCGTCGAAGGACAGGGCGCGCCACCCGGGGGCCGCCGCCTTCGCCGCGTCGACCGCCGACTGGGCGTCGCCGACCGTGGCGTTGCGCATCGTGCCGAGGACCTTGCGCCGGGCGTGCGGCTGCCGCACCTCGATCTTCTTGCCCGCCCCCATGACCCGCTTGCCGGCGATGGTGTGCGGCAGGTCGATGCTCGCGCTGCCCAGCTCTGCGAGGGCGACCTCGAGCGAGGCGCGCTCGGGGCTGCCCGGCGCGTAGTCCAGGACGGTTTCGTTGACGGGGACGGGCACCTGGGTGACGGCATCCATGTGGGCAGGCTCCTCGGGGTCGCTTCGGTGGCTCGGGCGCGGCTGCAGTCCAAACAGCTCTCTGGGGCAGCGCAGCGCCCACCTATGGTGTCACGTATGCCGCCCGCCCTCGACGCCGCCGACCTCGCCTACCGCTGGTCCGGATCCGCCGACCCAGCCACCCCGACGATCGTGCTGCTGCACGGGCTGGGCGACTCCGCCGACTGCTGGCCCGATGCCGTGCGCCGCTGGTCACCCAGCTACCGCGTCGTCGGGCTGGACCTGCTCGGCCACGGCCGCTCCCCACGCTTCACGCCGGAGCAGCGCGCCTCCGAGGACCCGATCGAGCACATGTATGCCGCCGCGCTCGCGACGCTGGAGCACCTCGCCTCGGCCAGTGGTCCCGTGGCCCTCGTGGCGCACTCGATGGGTGGCGGTATCGCGACAGCCCTGACCGCTCGCCGCCCCGACCTCGTGCGGGCCGCAGTCCTCGAGGAGCCCGCCTGGCGCGACCCCGAGCTCCGGGTGCAGGGCCCGTCTGTCGTCGCCGAGCGGATCGCAGACTGTCGGGCCTTCGTCGACGACCCCCAGGGCCAGCTCGCCCAGGGTCGGGAGGACAACCCCACCTGGCCCGAGGAGGAGTTCGCCCCGTGGGCGCAGGCCAAGACCGAGGTCGACCTCGACTTCCTGGGCCTCGGAGTCGCCTCCTTCACGCGGCCGTGGGAGGAGTTCGTCGCTGCGATCGAGGTGCCGACATTGGTCGTCATCGGCGAGCGTTCGACGTTGCTGCCTGAGCCGATCAGACTGCGTGCGAAGGCGATCGGCAACCCGCACGTGCGGATCGAGGTGCTGGACGCCGACCACTGCGTCCGCCGGGATGTGCCCGAGGCCTTCCACGCGCTGGTCGACCCCTGGCTCGCCGACCAGTTCTGAGCGTCGGCCCGATCCCCCGTTGTTCGGAGGACGCGTCAGGCTTTCACGAGGGACGACACGACCTGCTCGGTCGGCCCCATAGAGGCGCTCGACCTCGCCGGGATCGGCGGCGATGGCTGTCACCCCCAGCCTGCCGTCGACGCGCAGGCAGCTGAGCATGTGCAGGACGACACCGACTCGTCGGACCGGGTCGAACTCCAGGCCCGCAGCGGCGACCGCGTCGATGACCTGTCTCGGCCTGAGGCTGGTCCACGACGGGTCCATGAACCCGTCCGAGGAGCGGTAGCATCGCCGGCCGGTCCCATCGTGCAGGTCGTAGGTCCCGGTCGCGGCGTCGTAGGTCCCCGGCGCCAGGTGGCGCAGGGCGGCGAACGGGTGTGTGGTGCCGCCCTTGCGCAGGTTGACCTCCAGCGCATGCACGTCCCACTGGCCCCGGCGCCGCACCGCGAGGAAGTCGATGCCGAGCCGACCACGGGCTCCCCGGTCGGCCAGCCACCTACCCACGGCCACGGCGTACTCGCCGAGCCGCGCGGCGTAGGCGGGGTCCGCCGGGAAGCGGCAGCCCGAGTAGACCTGACCGTTGTCGCCACCGAGAATCTGCTCGTGGGTCGACACCACGCGCACGGAGCCGTCCGGCAGGACGTCCACCTGGGCGCTGGGGCTCTGCACGCGACGACCCACCAGCAGCTCCTCGACCACTGCACCGGCGTCGAGGTCGGCGAGGTACCACGGCGGGAGGGACTGCTCGAGCGCGACGACGAGATCGGCGGGTTCGATGGCGTGGCCGGACGCGTCACGGACGGCGACCACGACGTTGCCGTCACCTGCTCCGCTGTTGTCGTGCTTGACGACCACGGACGAGAGCTCGGGTCTGGTCCGGCGGATCTCCGCGACCGCCCGGGCAACGCCTGCCACGTCGTGGACGTCCTCGATGCCGGCCGGCGTGGGCACGCCGACCTCGTGGAAGAGCCTGCGCCCGGCACTCTTGAAGCCCAGCGGCCACAGCCCTGGATCGGTGCCGTTGATCGGCGCCCCGATCGCCCGCGCCACCTCGAGCTCGGTGTCGGTGACGTTCCAGGGCTCGATCACGGTGAGTCGGTCCTCGGTCAGCCGGCGCAGCTGCTGCATGACGTCCGGCCGGTCGAGCAGCTTGGCCGACACGCCGCGCGCAGTGTGGTCGTTGACGGTGACGACGTGCAGCCGCTCGAGCATGCCCCCCGGGCGGTCAGGCGACCCGAGGCGGTCGTAGTACTCGAGGACCTCGGGCTCCGGGGCCTGACAGGTCACGAACACCAGCTCGCAGCCGGGAATCCTGGGGATCATCAGGGCGGTGAGCAGGTAGCGGTGCTCGTAGGCGCCGAGGCGGGTTGCGTAGTGCGCCAGGAGGCTGTCGGCCAGGCTGAAGGCGGGGAGGATCACGACGACGTGCGGGATCGTCGAGCCTGCGAGGTTTGCGGCCATGGCTTCGGACAGCCTGGACTGGCGCTCCGCGTCGCCCAAAACATCGCCTCCCGACTCCCTGCCACGAGCATCGGGGTGGTCGGACGGCCCGTGGAACCAGCGTTTTCCGTATCCGCCCAGCCGTGCCGACCCCGTCAGAGGAGGCGAAGCACCTCGTCGAGCTCGGTGGCGTCGTACCAGAGGAGGTCCTCCATGCCCTGGTCGCCAGCGGTCTCGTCGAGGTGGAAGGACACGATCCGCGACAGCGGCACCGGGGTCGACACGGTCACCGCCCCCAGGCCCTCTCGAGCACCGTCGGTCGACACCGACCCCGGGTCGACGTCGGCGGCGGCCACCACCCGCTTGGCGACACTGGTGCCCTGGAGCCCGGCCGCGGCCTCGACGGCCTCGGTCAGCGCGGCATACTCCCACTCCTCCTCCAGGCCGGTCGGGTCGGCACGTTCGACGCGTTCGGTGACGCCGAAGGCGGCGACCGGCGCGGGCCCGATCTGCCGCTCGGCGGCGAGCCGACGCAAGGCGTCGGGGAGGAGCGGCACGTAGATCCGGGTCTGCGTCATTGTTCTCTCATCCAACATCTTCGAAGGCGGACCGGTCGGGCAGGGGGGCAGGGTCGTGCAGCGCGACGGCGGAGGTGCGCAGGGACGTGGCGATGACCCTGGGGCGGCGGCTGACGTCCATCAGGTTGGAGCCGAACGCCTCGAGGTCCTCCTCGCCGGGACCGAGCACCGTCACCTCGGCACCGTCGCCGTGGACCTTGGCCAGCTCGCGCAGCACCCGCAGGGTCACCCGGTTGCGCCACTGGCGCTCCACCCGCGTGCGCCAGTGGGTCGGCGCGTCGCGGACGAAGCTGACCTGCGGCGCGAGGACGTAGACCTCGTCCAGCCCGAGGCCGGTCATCAGGTCGAGGTTGGTGGACGACCAGGCACCGCCGTCGATGTACCGGTGCTCTCCGATCCGCACCGGCTGGTACCAGCCAGGGATGGCGCACGACGCCATCACCGCTGCCGAGAGGTCCACCACCGGAGAACCCGCCCGACCGAACGCCACCCGCTCCCCCGTGTCGAAGTCGAGGGCGACGACCGTGAGTCCGGACCGCTTGGGCCATCCGCGCGGCACGACGTGGCCGACGAGGGCGCCGACCGCCTCGATGCTGCCGCGACCCTCGGGAAGGATGGCCGACAGGACCGCCGTGGGCGGCAGGTGCCGCAGGTTGAGGGCGTTGCGCCGCAACAGCTCTCGCGATCCGAACCCCACCTTGGGCAGGCCGGGACGGTCCCCACCGGTGTCCTTCTCGTAGTCCCAGGAGTATCCCGCCAAGGGGCCCAGGCCGATGGCACCCTCGAGCTGGTGCACGAGCAGGTCCGAGACCGAGACACCGGAGGCGAGGAGACCGGCAAGCACCGAACCGGCCGACGTGCCCACGAACTCGTCGAACTCGCGCGCGTCGACGCCGAGCTCGTCCTCGAGGGCCTTGAGCGCCCCGACCATCCAGGCGGCACCGAGCACGCCACCGCCACCGAGCACCAGCCCTCGGCGCGGACCCTTGCTGCCGGAACGCGCGGCGCCTGGGCGGGAGCTGGTCATCGCGCCTTGGACCGGTGGCTGTCGAGCAGCTCACCGAGGGAGTCGACGATGCTCTGCCCGAGCACGTCGATGTCGGGCATCGAGTCGCGGTCGGCGTTGAGGCCGTAGTAGACCCCGCCGTCATAGGACGTCAGCCCGATCGACAGCGCCTGACCCTTGGCGAGCGGCATCACGGGATAGGTGGACAACATCCGCGCGTCACCGGCATACAAGGTGTGCTGTGGTCCGGGGACGTTGGTGATCACGACGTTGAACAGGCGTCGCGACATGGCGGAGCCAAGGCGTGCGCCGAGCGAGTGGAGGGTCGGGGGCGCGAATCCTGCCAGTCCTGCAAGCGATTCGGCACCGACCGCCTGGCCGCCCTCCATCTGCTGACGCATCGCGAACGCGATCTGGTGCAGCCGCATGGACGGACCCGGCTCGCCCACGGGAAGGTCGACGAAGCAGGCCGTGAGGCGGCTGCCGAGGTGTCGTGCGTCCGCGTCGTAGACGCTGACCGGCACCATCGCCCGGACCGTCGTGCCCGAGTGGACGGACTCGCCCCGGGTCAGCAGCCAGGTGCGGAAGGCGCCCGAGATGGTCGCGAGCACCACGTCGTTGATGGCGACGTCGTCGGCGTAGTTGCCGCGCGCGAGCCGACTGCGAACCTTGCGGTAGTCCTCGAGGTCGGTGCCGATCATCACGTAGCGACGCGCCTCTCCCACCGAGGCGTTGAGCGGTGAGTGCGGCGCCGGCCTGGCGGCGGTGCGAGCCAGCGTCGCCACGACATCGCCTGCGGCAGTAAGGGCGCGAGTGCCCACCGCCTTGACGTCGACGATGCCGCCGCGGATGTTCTCGACGACCTCGCTCGGACGACGCACCGCATCGACGAGGGCGCCGGTGAGCAGCTCGATGTCGCTGGGCTCACGCGACGGGCGCCAGGTGTCGGTGACCAGCCCCTCGGCCGCCGGGTCGCCGTCGACGATGACGTGCGCGATGTCCACGGCATTGATGCCGTCGACGAGGGCCTGGTGCGACTTGGTGACGATGGCGAAGCGGCCCTCGTCCAGCCCCTCGACGAGGTAGACCTCCCAGAGCGGCCTGCTGCGGTCGAGGGCCCGCGGCTGGATCCGGGCGACGAACTCCTGGAGCTGCTCGTCGTTGCCCGGCTTCGGGAGCGCTGAGCGGCGCACGTGGTAGGTCACGTCGAAGTTCTCGTCGTCGACCCACACCGGGTTGGCGAGCCGCCCGGGGACCTGGCGGATCCGCTGGCGGTAGCGCGGCACGAACGCGATCCGCGTCGAGATGAGCTGCACGAGCCGGTCGTAGTCGAACCCGTCGCTCGGCGGGTCGAACACCATGACCGAACCCACGTGCATCGGCGTGGTCGCCTCCTCGAGGTAGAGGAACGACGCGTCGAGGGAGTTCAGGCGGTCAGGCACCCGCTCATCGTGTCAGATGGCGCTGTTTAGACTCGGGTTCGTGACGAAGATGACTCTGCGCCGGCCCATTTCGTATGCCGCCGGGCTGGCCATCGCCGCATCCCTCACCGCCTGCGGTGGGGCCGGCGACGACCCGGTCGTGGGCACGACGAGCAGCTCGTCGTCGAGCTCGTCGTCCTCGAGCACGTCGTCCTCGAGCACGTCCAGCGAATCGAGCACCGCCGCTCGCACGATCGACATCACGGTGACGGGCAACAAGGTGTCGCCACCCCCGACCACGGTCGACCTCGGCGTCGGCCAGTCGCTCACGCTGACCGTGACCAGCGACCACGCCGACCAGCTGCACCTCCACGGGTTCGAGATCGAGAAGGACGTGGTCGCCGGGAAGCCGCTCTCCGTGACCGTCACCGGAGCCCAGCCAGGCGTCTACGACGTCGAGACCCACCACCCCGAGCTGCGCCTCCTGAAGATCGCCGTCAAGTGACCCTGGCAGCACTCGCCGCGCTGCCGGCCCACGGGGTCGGGTCACGCGAGGACCTTCCGCTGCCGTTCACCCTCCTGCTGATCGGCGCGGGTCTGGCGCTCGTCGTCTCGTTCGTGGCGCTCGGCGCCTTGTGGAAACAACCCAGGCTGCGGCCCGAGGACGGCCGACTGCTGCCGATGATGCTCGCCCTGGCCCTCGACAGCGCGGCGGTGCGCGGACTGTTCGTCATCGCGTCCCTGGCGATCACCGGCTGGGCGCTCGTGGCACTCAGCCTGGGCAAGGACAACGCGAACAACCCGGTGCCGTCGGTCGTCTACGTCTGGCTGTGGGTGGGGCTGGCCTTCATCTCGATGGTCTTCGGCGGCGTCTGGCGCCTCGTCAACCCCGTGCGCTGGCTGCACCGTGGGATCCTGGCCCTGTTGCGGATCGAGCCGGACTTCGCGCTCGCCGAGTACCGGCTCGGGTACTGGCCTGCGGCAACGGGACTGCTCGCCTTCGCCTGGCTGGAGCTGATCGCACCGAACAACGCGGACCTTCCCGTGCTGCGGGTGGCGATCCTCGGCTACCTCGTCCTCAGCCTGGTGCTGGCGATGGCGTTCGGCGCTCCCTACCTGCGTCGCGGCGACCCGTTCACCGCGTGGTCCTCTCTCTACGGAACCCTCAGCACGCTCGGGCGGCGGGCCGACCGTCGATGGGTGCTGCGCACCCCGTTGCACGGCCCGCTCGAGCTCGGCGCCGCACCGGGACTGCTGGCGGTCTGCTCGGTGATGCTCGGGACGACTGCCTACGACGGCTTCTCGGGAGAGACCCGCTGGTACACCTTCGTCCAGTCCTCCAGCCTCCCGGCCAGGGTGTGGGAGACCGGTGCGCTGGTCGCGTTCAGCCTCGTCGTCGCCGCCACCCTGTATGCCGCGGCCGTCCTCTCCGCGCGGCTCGCCGGAGTCAGCGTGCGCGGGGTGGCCTCGGCCTTCGCGCCTTCGCTCATCCCGATCGCGGCCGGGTACCTCGTCGCGCACTACTGGTCGCTGTGGGTCTGGGAGGGCACCAACGGCCTCGCCAAGATGTCAGACCCCTTGGGGACCGGCGCGAACTGGCTCGGAACTGCAGGCGTGACCCCGTCGGCGTCGCTGATCGCGCCCGGGCTCGTGGCCGGCATCCAGGTCGTCGCCATCATCACCGGCCACGTGCTGGGCGTCGTCGCCGCCCACGAGCGGGCCGTCTCGTTGTTTCCCCGCCGGGCCGCCGTGCTGGGCCAGGTACCCCTCCTCGTGCTGATGGTCGGCTACACCGTCGGGGGTCTCACCCTGCTGTTCAGCTCCTGAGGTCAGCGGCGCCGGCGGCGCCGGCGCTCGGGTGCGGACCCGGCATACGCGGTGGTCAGCGACGCGATCGCGTGGCGCAGCTCGCTCTGGGGGGCGAACTCGGCCAGCGACGCCCCGGCGAACATGGCTCCGTCGAGGCTGTCCTGGTCCCAGGGCAGGTAGGTGAGGCCGTCCATGCCGGCGAACCGGCCGAGGGCCTCGGCGATCCGCCGCTCGGGTCGGGTGCCGACTGCCGAGGCACGCACCCTGTTGACGACCACTCGCGGGGGCGGCGAAGGCACGGCCGCGAGGTCCTGGACGGCCCGGACCAGTCGTTGCAGGCCCACCGGATCCGCCGAACCGACCACGAGGAGCTCGTCGGCACACCCGAGAGCGGTGAGGGTGGCGGCGTTGCGTCGGGGGGCGAGGGTGTCGTAGGAGAGCTCTTCGTCGTCCTCGATCGCAAAGCCGCAGTCGATCACGACGAACTGGCCCAGCTGGCGTGCGACGGTGAGCACATGCGCCACCGACGGCGCGCGCAGCTCGGTCCAGCGCTCGGCGCGGGGTATGCCGGTCAGCACCCGCAGGCCAGGAAACACCTCGGGAGCGATACGAGCCAGTGCTGCGAGGTCGAGGGCGCCCTGGTCAGCCGCTCGCGCGGCGGCCGCCACCCCAGGAGCTTCGTCGAGGAGGCCGAGGGACTGCGCGACCGACGAGCCGTAGGTGTCGCAGTCGACGAGGAGGGTGGACGCGCTACGAGCCAGCTCCGCCGCGAGGTTGAGCGCGACAGTGCTGCGACCCGGGGCGCCCGTGGGTCCCCAGACGGCGATGACCTTGGCCGCCACGATCGGCCCGGCCGCCTCCGGGTCGTCCCCGAGGACCACCGAGACAACCTCACCGGCATCGAGTGCGCCCGGGAGGTCGAGGGAGTCGAGGACGTCGTCGATCTCGTGACTGGCCTGGTCGGCCCTGAGCACCACGGTCAGACCGAGCTGGCGGAGCCGTCGCTCCCCCTGGTCGTCGCCGGGGGCGACAACCCCTGCCACGTCGACACCATGGCTGGCGAGCTCGTGCAGCGCCGGCCGGTCGAGGGCACGCAGGTCGGCCGACACGAGCGCGACCTGGCCGAACCCGGCAGCCGCCGCGGCCAGCAGGTCGGGCAGGTCGGCGCAGCGTCTTGCCATCGTGTAGCCGGCAGTGGCTTCGAAGGCCGTCACCAGCTCGGACTCCCACGCGCCGTTGAGCGCGGCGATGACCGAACGGGTCACTGGTCGACCCGCAGCGACGTCCCCGCGACGGGGACGACCGTGATGCGCGCGCCGAGGTCGACCGCTGCGATGAGCTCCTTGATCTGCGCAGTGGGAGCCATCACCTGGATGGGACGATCGCCGGATGCGCCGCCTCCCAGGCCCCCACTCGTCTTGGGCAGGCTCGAGACCGACACGCCTTCGAGGGCCAGCGCGGGCCCGGCGAAGGCCTTGCCCCCCGGGGCCGCGCCCGCATCGACCGGGTTGACGTAGACGTCGACCCGGGAGCCGACACGCAGCGCCGCCGCAGCGCCGCCGTCGACCGAGAGGGTCAGCGGCTGGACGCCGACCTGGTCCCTGCCCCCCACCGCCGCGGCGGGAACGAGCTCGCCGGCGCCGACCTCACGCAGCACGTACCGGTCGGGCGCCGGCTCCGCCGTGGCCTGCAGGTAGCGCGACAGCTCGGAACCCAGCCGCACGTCGACCCGGGTGAGGTTGTCCTCACCCAGGTGCTGCCCGGGCACCAGCGGCCCGCGCGCGGCATACACGGCAGTGCGGTCGTCGGCATGGGCGACCACGAACGAGCCGAGGGCCGCCGACGCGAGCACCAGCAGCAGGCCCACCACGAGCCGGGTGTCTCGCCAGCGCGGTTTCTGGAGCCTTGCAGCCGTCGGCATGGGCAGGTCGGTCATGGCGATGTCCCCTCGATCAGCCTTTTCCAGCCACGTCGGCCGCACCCGCCGGGACATCATGACGCACGAGGTGGTCCAGCGCCGGGTGAATCCACAGGTTCGCGGGTCATCCACATGGTCGGCAGGCCAACTCCCCCAAACGGCTATAGATGCCAGAATCTGCTCATCGACCAGACGCAGCCACAAGAACATGGTAAAAATTCGGTCAAGGGAACGTCTGCATCCAGTCAAGTCGGCTGGCGGAAAGTAGAGGGGATTGACGTGGCTAAGCGCTTCATTCAGCTGGCTGAGGTCTCGGAAGTGCTCGATATCTCATCCGCCCAGGCCTACGCCCTGGTCCGATCCGGCGAACTGCCGGCCATCAAGGTCGGCGGCCGCGGTCAGTGGCGCGTCGAGGTCGCCGAGCTCGAGGGGTACATCCAGCGGATGTACAGCGAGACGAAGACCTTCGTCGCGGCGCACCCCTTCGGACAGGGTCAGGACTGAGTCGTTGCGCCCTGCGCAGGCCGCCGTCCGGGGGGATGGGGGTCGTGGAGGTCAGGCCTACGCAGGGCGCAGCAGGACCACGGCGGAGAAGGGGACGAGTCGGCGCCCCGTGACGTTCTCGGCACGCCTCGGCAGGTCCGCGGCGTGTTCGCTCAGCTCGAGCACGTCCAGGCCGACCGCGTCGATCGTTCCGGCGACGACGGCGCCCGTGAGGTCCGTCAGGAGCACGACCGAACGGTCCCGGCTCAGCCCCCGCAGGGCGTAACCCAACCCGAACCTGCGCCCAGTGGCAGTCCCTGCGACGCGCGCCGACAGCCCGGCCACAGCCGTCACGGCCGCGAACGGGATGAGCGCCGGACCAGGGGACGGCCCCGCCTGTGGCACGCTCGCCTCGGCCGCGAGCAGGAGCCACCCGTCGCCCACATCGCTGACGCGACCCCGCGCGACGGCGCCGCTGCGCAGCGACACCGTCACCGGGTCGGCGCCCGCCGCTGCCAGCCGCTCGTAGAGGCCCACCGAGGCGCGCTCGCGCCTGGTCCGGTCGGCCACCTCGGCGTCCAGCTCTCGCCTGGACTCTGCCTCCCACTGGGCAGCCAGATCCGCGAACAGGGCGTCCCAACGCATCGTGTGTCCCCCCTCGTGCCTGTTCTCGCCGCTGTTCCCCTGGGACTCGCCCGGAGGCGAGACCCGGGTGCCGACCGACTCTAGCGCGGCACCCCCTTGCCATCTGCAAGTGCACGTCGATATGGTTCAACGTAAGCAAACGCATGTAAACGCACTCCCGGGGGGGATCATGAGCCGCGGCATCCGCATCGCACTGGGCACGATGACAGCACTGGGGGTGCTCGGTTTCGTCGACGTCCTGCTGTGCCTCGCCGTCGGCGCGCAGTGGCGGGTCGTCGTCGCACCGGGGCCCACCAGCCTCCCCGAGGCACTGACGCTCGTGGTCCTGACCGCAGCGACAGTGCTTGGCGCCTGGCTCGCCGTCAGCACTGGTGCCGCGGTGCTGGCGCACCTGCCGGGCAAGCTCGGCGACGCAACCGACCGGTGCGCCGCCGCCTGGGCTCCGGCGGTCTCCCGACGGCTCGCCGCCGCAGTCGTGGGCGCTGTCGTGGGAGCCTCCCTGACGCCGGTGGCCGCCATCGCTGATGGCTCGACTGCACCGCACGCAGCCCGGGCCACCCTGGCCCCCGCCTTCACGGCCACCTCCTCAGCTCATTCGACCACCCCGTCCCCGGCCCCGGGGTGGACTCCCTCTCGGCCCCTCCAGCGACCCCAACCCGCCTCGAGCCTGGTGACGGGAAGCGTGGATTCGCACCCGGCGGCTGAAGTCGTCGTCCACCGGGGCGACACGTTGTGGGACATCGTCCGCCGCCAGCTCGGGGCGGACGCCTCTGACGCGGAGGTCGCGGACGCGTGGCCGGCTTGGCACCACGCCAACCGCACGGTGATCGGCGACGACCCCGACCTGATCCTGCCCGGCCAGATCCTGCGGCCCCCGAACCCGGCCGCAGCCTCAGCCAGCGAGCAGTCCGGAGCTGGGCGATGACCGGGGCGACCAGCACATCGGCAGGTCGACCACCTGTCGGGCGACTCACGCCCCTGCGCATCGTGCCGGCGCCGCGCACCCGACCGCCAGTGCTGTCGGAGACCGAGTCGTGGCTGCCCGACGACCTGGGGTCGCCCAGCTACGTCCAGGACGCCCTGGCGATCGACTTCGACAGCCTGACCGACGACCAGCTCTTCGGGGAGCGACCCACCCGCCGTGACGACCTGCCCGATCCCCGTGAGTGGGCCGGCCACATCGCCCAGGGGCTCGTGGAAGTCATGGCCGGGGCCCGCCCCGCACCACAGGTGCTCCGCTGGACGACCCCCGAGGTGTATGCCGCAGTGGCCCGGCGCGCCGCCGTCTCGGCTCGGCGCGGGACCACGTCGACGCGACGCACCGTCGTGCGCGGAGTGAGGGTCTGCGAGCCGGCGGACGGGGTGGCCGAGGCGAGCGCCGTCGTGGTGGACGGCGGCCGGGTGCGTGCGCTGGCGTTCCGGCTCGTCGGCCTCGACGGTCGGTGGCGGGTCGAGGCCCTCCAGGTCGGCTGACGCGCACCATCGACTTCTGGCCGATCGTCCGCTTCCCGATCGTCCGCTTCCCGATCGTCCGCTTCCCGAGCGACCGCGAGCCCGACACCCGATCTCGGTGGCCAGAGGTGCCGGGCCTCGCGATCAGCGTCGCGTCAGGACTTCCCGTGGCACATCTTGAACTTCTTGCCCGAACCGCAGGGGCACGGGCCGTTGCGGGAGACACCCTTGAGCTGCTCCGCCGTGAGCGTGTCGCCGGCCGAGCCCACCGCTCGGTGCTCGACGTCACCGGTCTCGCTGGGCGCGGAGTACTGCAGCTGTTGCGGGCGACGCTCAGGCTGCTCGAGGCCCTTGGCCCGGAACGTCGGGTGCTTGTCGACCGCATGGTCGACCGCACCGACGGTTGAGCCCACGCGCTCCACGCTGTCCGCGGTTTCCCCATCGGACGAGGCACCGTCGGACGAGGCACTGGCGCGGGTGCCGGCAGCCGTCGTGGCGGGCGGGGCCGTGTCGTCCTGCGGCGCAGCCGAGGACAGCCCCGAACCCGCCAGCATCTCGGAGACGCTGACCGGCTGGACCGCCGGCGCCTCGGCCTGCGGCTGGTCCACGTCGACCTGCACGTTGAACAGGTAGCCGACCGACTCCTCCTTGATCGACTCGTTCATCGCCTCGAACAGCTGGAAGCCCTCGCGCTGGTACTCGACCAGCGGGTCGCGCTGGGCCATCGCCCTCAGGCCGATGCCCTCCTGGAGGTAGTCCATCTCGTAGAGGTGCTCGCGCCACTTGCGGTCGAGCACGGACAGGACGACTCGTCGCTCCACCTCACGCATGACCTCCTCGCCGAGCTGCGCCTCGCGCTCGTCGTAGGCGTGGTGGGCGTCGGAGGTGATGACCTCGCGCAGGCTGTCGGGGGTCAGCGAGCCGTCCGCCGCCTCGATGACGTCCTGTGGCGTCACCGACACCGGGTAGAGGGTCTTGAGCGCGGTCCACAGGCGGTCGAGGTCCCAGTCGTCGGCGAAACCTTCGGCCGTCTCGGCGTCGACGTACCCACCGACCACGTCGTTGATGAAGTGGCGGATCTGCTCGTGCAGGTCCTCGCCCTCGAGCACGCGGCGCCGCTCGTCGTAGATGACCGTGCGCTGGCGGTTGAGGACGTCGTCGTACTTGAGGACGTTCTTGCGGATCTCGAAGTTGCGGCCCTCGACCTGGCCCTGCGCGCTCTGGATCGAGCGGCTGACCATCTTGGACTCGATCGGGACGTCGTCCTCCATCTTGGCCGTGGTCATGAACCGGTCGACCATGGCGGCGTTGAACAGGCGCATGAGGTCGTCCTGCAGGGACAGGTAGAACCGCGACTCGCCGGGGTCGCCCTGGCGGCCGGAGCGACCACGGAGCTGGTTGTCGATGCGACGCGACTCGTGACGCTCGGTGCCGAGGACGTAGAGCCCACCGAGGCCGGTGACCTCGTCGTGCTCGGCCTTGACGGCCTCCTCGGCCCTGGCCAGTGCCTCGTCCCAGGCGGCTTCGTACTCCTCCGGCGTCTCGACCGGGTCGAGCCCCTGCTGCTTGAGGGTGGCGACCGCCATGAACTCGGGGTTGCCGCCGAGCATGATGTCGGTGCCTCGACCGGCCATGTTGGTGGCGACGGTGACGGCGCCCTTGCGGCCGGCCTGGGCCACGATGGCGGCCTCGCGCTCGTGCTGCTTGGCGTTGAGCACCTCGTGGGGGACGCCCTTGCGGCGCAGCTGATCGGAGAGGTACTCGCTCTTCTCGACCGAGACGGTACCCACGAGCACCGGCTGCCCCTCGGCATACCGCTCGGCGATGTCGCCCACGACGGCCGAGAACTTGGCCTCCTCGGTGCGGTAGACGAGGTCGGCCTGGTCCTTGCGGACCATCGGGCGGTTGGTCGGGATCGGGACGACACCCAGCTTGTAGATCGAGTTGAGCTCGGCGGCCTCGGTCTGGGCGGTGCCGGTCATGCCCGAGAGCGTGTCGTACATGCGGAAGTAGTTCTGCAGGGTGATCGTGGCGAGCGTCTGGTTCTCGTTCTGGATCTCGACGCCCTCCTTCGCCTCGATCGCCTGGTGCATCCCCTCGTTGTAGCGACGCCCGGCGAGCATGCGGCCGGTGTGCTCGTCGACGATGAGGATCTCGCCGTTCATGTTGACGTAGTCCTTGTCCCGCTTGAACAGCTCCTTGGCCTTGATGGCGTTGTTGAGGTAGCCGATGAGCGGGGTGTTGACGGACTCGTAGAGGTTGTCGATGCCGAGGTAGTCCTCGACCTTGGCGATGCCGGCCTCGAGGACCCCGACGGTCTTCTTCTTCTCGTCGACCTCGTAGTCGCCCTCGCCGGACTCGAGCTCGCCACGGGTCAGCCGCTGGGCGATCTTGGAGAACTCCGTGTACCACTTGGTCGCCGCGTCGGCCGGGCCGCTGATGATGAGCGGCGTGCGGGCCTCGTCGATGAGGATCGAGTCGACCTCGTCGACGATCGCGAAGTTGTGGCCGCGCTGCACGAGCTCGTCGACCGACCAGGCCATGTTGTCGCGCAGGTAGTCGAAGCCGAACTCGTTGTTGGTGCCGTAGGTGATGTCCTTGGCGTACTCGACGCGACGCTCCTCCGGCGTCATCGACGCGAGGATGACGCCGGTCTCCAGCCCCAGCATGCGGTGCACGCGGCCCATCAGCTCGGACTGGTACTCGGCGAGGTAGTCGTTGACCGTGACGACGTGCACGCCCTTGCCCTCGAGGGCGTTGAGGTAGGACGGCAGGGTGGCGACCAGGGTCTTGCCCTCACCGGTCTTCATCTCCGCGACGTTGCCGAGGTGGAGCGCGGCGCCACCCATCAGCTGCACGTCGAAGTGGCGCTTGCCGAGGGTGCGCTTGGACGCCTCACGGACCGCGGCGAAGGCCTCGGGCAGCAGGTCGTCGAGCGTCTCGCCATCGGCGAGGCGCTTGCGGAAGACGTCGGTCTCCGCCCGCAGCTCGGCATCGGTGAGGGCGGCGAAGTCTTCCTCGATCGAGTTCACCTGGGCGGCGATCCCGTGGAGCTTCTTGAGGATGCGGCCCTCACCGGCACGCAGCAGCTTTTCGACGATCTTGGACACGCAATATCTCCTGAAGTTTCGCAGCCGTGGACATCCGGGTGGCAACGGCCCGACCTAGGCTAGTCGAGTCGACGCGACGACGTGGACGCGCGGGCTGGGGAACGCTCCCCAGGGCCGAACGTGCCGGGCCCCTCCGCGGTTCCGACCGGCCCGCTAGGGCGCCACGAGGTCCTGGTAGTCGGGGTGGCGGGCGATCCAGGCGGAGATGAACGGGCAGAGCGCCACGACGTCGTGCTCCGCCCTGGCGCGGACGTCGTCGAGCGCTCCCTTCGCCAGCGCCGCGCCGACGCCCTCCCCGGCGAACGCGTCGTCCACCTCGGTGTGGGTGAAGACGATGTGGTCGCGCTTGAACCGGTAGGCCGCAAAGCCCGCGAGCACGCCGTCGATGTGGGCTTCGTAGCGGTGCTTGGAGGGGTTGTCCGTGATCACGGCGTCCGTCATGGCCCCAGCCAAGCACGACTGTCAACGCTGGTCGTGAGTGGTCCCGCCGGCTGCATGACCGGGCTGGTGGCGCGCTCCCGTCGGCGGAACTACGCCATTGGACCCTTGCCGCGGCGTGGGCCAGTGACCAGCATGAGCCCACACACCTGACGCAGGGAGGCCAACGATGTCCATCCACCCGTCCCGTCCCGCTCTCCGGGCTGTCGCCTGGGCGGCAACGGCAGCGCTCGCGAGCGCGCTCGCAGCCTTCGTGGCGACCCCGGCCGTGGCCGCTCCCCCGGATGCGGCCCCGGGCCGGCCGTTGACCGTGATGACACGGAACCTCTACCTCGGTGGGGACATCAACCGGCCCCTGGTGGCCACGGCAGGCAAGACGGGGGCCGCGGCCCTGGTGGCCTTCGGCAACTCCAACGACGAGCTGCGCGCCGTGGTCGACCAGACCAGCTTCCCCGTGCGCAGCAAGCTGTTGGCCGCCGAGATCGCCTCGCAGCGCCCGGACGTGGTGGGCCTGCAGGAGGTGGCCCTGTGGCGCAGCGGACCCCTGGAGCTCGGGGCCATCGGCACCGCGAACGCGAGCAACCCCGACTACGACTTCCTGGCGACGTTCACCAGCGACCTCGCGGCGACGGGCGCGCAGTACCGCGTGGCCAACGTGCAGCAGGAGTCCGACGTGGAGGGCCCCGCGTTCAGGGGCAGCCCGTTCAACGGCACGATGACCAACGCACGCGACGTCCGGCTGACCATGCGTGACGCGATGCTCGTGCGGGTCGACCCCGGTCTGACCGTGCAGGCCAGCGGAGGTGGGCAGTACGTCACCCGCCTCTCGGTCAGCGTCGGCGGAGTGCCGTTCGTGTTCATCCGCGGCTACAACTGGGCAGACGTGCGGTCGGGGTCGACCGTGGTGCGCGTCGTCAACACCCACCTCGAGTCGGCCAGCTCCGACATCGCGTTGGGGCAGGCCCACGAGCTCCTGGCCGGTCCGGCCGCGCCCTCGAACAAGCCGACCGTGGTGGTCTGCGACTGCAACTCCGACCCGCTCGACCACAGCGTCAAGCGCACCGATCCGCTCGGCACGCCCCACTCGGGCCCGTACGACTTCGTCGTGGCCACCGGGTTCACCGACGAGTGGCTGCGCTGGCGGCCGGGCAGCTGCCCGGTGGACGCCCGGGACGACGGCTGCACCTCGGGACTGTCCGAGGGTGTCACCGACGCGACCGCGGCCGGCTTCGACCACCGGATCGACATGGTGTTCGCCCGGACCGCGGGGGGTGGTTCGGCGGTGGACCGCGGCACCGTCACCGGCAACGAGGTGCGCGACCGTGACGCGGCCACCGGCCTGTGGCCCTCCGACCACGCCGGTGTCGTCCTGCGGCTGCGCGGGCTGCACTGACGGCTCCAGCCGGCTCACGTCGAGAGGGTGGCAATCCGTCGCCTCCCGCCAGGGAAGGATCGGTTTGCCACCCTCTCGCGGCGCGTCAGGTGAGGTGGACGGTGGTCTTCGTCTCGGCGGACTCGAGGCAGGCCGCGGCAACGCGCACCGTGTTGACGCCCTCGTCCAGGGTCACGATGTTGTGGCTCTTGCCGAGCACCGCATCGCGGAAGCTCTCGTGCTCGACCCGGAGGGGCTCGGGCTTGGCGATGGCGTAGCGGATCACGTCACCCTCGGAAACGCCTCGGAAGTTGGCAATCGCATCCCACGACACCTGCGGGTTCTCTCCGTTGGCGTAGAACGTGAGGTCGGCGGCGAGGGTGTCCGCGACGAAGGTCCCTCGCTCGCCGGTGATGATCGTGACCCGTTCCTTGAGGGGTGACAGCCAGTTCACCAGGTGGTTGGCGACCGTGCCGTCCGACAGCTGGGCGAGCACGGCCACGAGGTCCTCGTGCTGGCCGCCGCTCTGGTGCGCGGTGCGCGCCGACACCGAGACGTACTCGCGCTGCGTCACCCAGGCGGTCAGGTCGATGTCGTGGCTGCCCAGGTCCTGCACCACCCCCACGTCCACGATGCGCGTCGGAAACGGCCCCTGGCGCCGGGTGGCGATCTGGTAGACGTCTCCGAGCTCTCCGGCCTCAAGCCTGGCCCGCGCCTGCTGCAGGGCCGGGTTGTAGCGCTCGATGTGCCCGACTGCACCGATCAGACCAGCCTCCCTGAAGGCCGCGGCGATGCGCATGGCAGACGGCACGTCCTCGGCGAGCGGCTTCTCGATGAGTGCGTGCACGCCGGCAGCCGCGAGCCTCACGCCGATCTCCTCGTGGAAGGACGTGGGCACCGCGACGACGCAGTAGTCCAGGCGTTCGGTCAGCAGGCGTTCGATGTCCGTGAGGACCGACAGGTCGCCGGCGGCCGAGTACTGGTCTCCGCCGTGGTCCAGGACCGCGACCAGCTCGACGCCGTCAAGGCTCCGGAGCACGCGGGCGTGGTGGCGGCCCATCATCCCGAGCCCGATGAGCCCTGCGCGGAGGTCGGCCATGTCAGGCGCCCGCCCTGGCCAGGGTATTGACGCCTGTGACGATCCGCTCCAGGTCGTCCGGTGAGAGCGCGGGGTGCACCGGCAGGGACAGGCACTCGCGCGCCGCGGCGTCCGTGTGGGGAAGATCCGATCCGCCGCGAAAAGGTGCAAGGCGATGGGTCGGCACAGGATAGAAGGCGCCACTCCCGACTGCGTACTCCTCACGCAGGGCCGCCGCGAACCCATCGCGGTCCTCAGGAATACGGACGGTGTACTGGTGGTAGACGTGCACCGCCCCCGAAGCGCGGCCTGGGGTGACCACACCTTCCAGGTGCTCCGTGAGGTACGACGCATGATGTTGTCGCTGCTCGGTCCACGCCGCGACCTTCCGCAGCTGCACGCGCCCGATGGCCGCATGGATGTCGGTCATCCGGGCGTTGAACCCCACGATCTCGTTGCGGTAGGGCATTTCCATTCCCTGGTTTCGATAGAGGCGCAGCCGGCGCTCCACGGTCGGTGAGGCAACCGAGACCATGCCTCCCTCGCCGGACGTCATGTTCTTCGTCGGGTAGAGGGAGAACACGGCCATCTCGCCGAACGCCCCGACCGGCCGTCCGTGGAGGGACGCGCCGTGAGCTTGGGCGGCGTCCTCGAAGATCGACACACCATGGCGATCGGCAACCTCCAGCAGTTCGGCCATCGGCGCGGGGTGGCCGTAGAGGTGGACGGGCATGATGCCCTTGGTCCGCCCGGTGATGAGGTGCTCGACGGCCTCGGGATCCAGACAGAAGTCGTCCGGTCGGATGTCCGCGAAGACGGGGGTCGCACCGGTGAGGGCGACGGCATTGGCAGTGGCGGCGAACGTGAAGGACGGGACGATCACCTCGTCTCCTGCGGTGACCCCGGCTGCCAGCAGTCCGAGGTGCAGCCCGGACGTGCCCGAGTTGACCGCGACACAGGCCCGGTGGAGCTGGAAGTGCTCGGAGAACTCGCGTTCGAACGCTGCCACCTCAGGGCCTTGGGCGAGCATCCCACTGCGCATGACCCGCTCGACTGCCTCACACTCTTCGTCGCCGATGGCTGGCCGGGCCACGGGGATGAACTCATTCATCAGGCTGACGCTCCCTCAGCATCCCCTCGGACTCGATGAAGCGTTCACCGGTCTGCGGACAGACCCACTCGCCACCGCTCTCCTCCACCAGCGGAACGCCTCCACGTCCCACCCAGCGCACGCGCTGAGCGGGGGTCCCGGCGACGAGCGCGAAGTCGGGCACGTCCCGCGTCACCACGGCGCCGGCCGCCACGACCGCCCACCGCCCCACGACGAGGGGGGCGACGCAGACGGCCCCCGCACCGACGGAGGCGCCGGTTCGGCAGAGCACCCCGACCGGCTGCCAGTCAGCAGCCACCTTGATGGAACCATCCGGGTTGACGGCACGCGGATACCGGTCGTTGGTCAAGGTGGCCGCCGGCCCGATGAAGACGCCGTCCTCCAGGACAGCCGGCTCGTAGACCAACGCGAAGTTCTGCACCTTGCAGTTCGAGCCCAGGCTGACCCCAGGTCCGATGTAGGCCCCTCGACCGATGATGCAACCGCTGCCCAGCGTCGCCCCCTCGCGCACTTGGGCGAGGTCCCAGACCGAGGTCGAGTCACCGATGCGAGCCGTGTCGGCCACATCGGCGGAATCGGCGATCCGGGTGGTCATCCTTGCCCCTTCCACTGCAGCCGATTTCGAGACCATGGGCCATCCGGAGGCGGAGGCTTCCCGCGGCACGGTAGCAAGGCTGAGGAGGTCGCGCGGAGGATGCGGACCCGGCTCCTACCTTCGGTTGACTCGTCCGGCTCGCCCCGACCGGGGCCGCTGCGCGCGCAGCGTCGCGCGGGTCAGGCGATGGCGGCGACCTCGGCGTCCTCACCCTCGGAGCTCCACGAGCCGCGCTCCGGCGACTTCCCGATGGCCAGGCAGGCCAGCGCTGCGAACAGGCAGAGGCCGCCGGCCGTGAGCCAGGCCGTGAAGTAGTCGCCGGTGCTCTGCCGCACCCAGCCGGCGTAGCTCGCCGCGACGCCGGCCCCGACCATGTGTGCGGCGAAGACCCAGCCGAACACGACGCCCGAGCGCGCGACGCCGAAGTGCCTGCGGCACAAGGCGATCGTCGGCGGGACCGTGGCCACCCAGTCGAGGCCGTAGAAGACGATGAAGATGAACAGGTTGGGGTGGATGTCCGGACCCAGCAGGGCGGGGACGAACAGCAGTGCCAGCCCCCGGAAGCCGTAGTAGCCGCACAGCAGCAGCCGCGGGTCGACCTTGTCCGTGAGCCAGCCGGACGCGATGGTGCCGACCAGGTCGAAGACCCCGACGAGGGCGAGCAGGCTGGCAGCCGTCGTCTGTGGCATGCCGTGGTCGTGGGCGGCGGGGATGAAGTGGGTGCCGATCAGACCGTTGGTCGACCAGCCACAGATCCAGAAGGTGCCGAACAGGATCCAGAAGGTCCGTGACCGCACGCTGGCCCTCAGGGTGCGGATGGCGAGGGCCGCCGGTCCGACCTGCGCCCCGGTATGCCGCGTGGCCGGCTCGTCGAGCACGTCGCCCGGCTGCGCGCCGACCGGGCGCAGGCCGAGGTCGGCAGGCCTGTCACGGACGACGAACACCACCAAGGGCACGAGGAGGAGCGCGGCGCCGGTGACCACGAGCGCGGCATACCGCCAGCCGGGACCGGCTGCGAGCGCCGCGATGCCCGGTAGGAAGACCAGCTGTCCGGCTGCCCCCGCCGCGGAGAAGATGCCGGTCACCAGCCCCCGCCGCGACTCGACGAACCACCGGTTCGCCACGACGGCACCGAGGACCAGCGCCATCGCACCGGCACCGACCCCGACGAAGACACCCCACAGCAGCCACAGCTGCCACGGCGCGGTCATCACCGTCGTGAGACCGCTGCCGACTGCGACCAGGACCAGCGCGAGGCTGACGACCCGGCGCAGGCCGAACCGCTCCATGAGCGCCGCCGCGAAGGGGGCGGTGAGGCCGTAGATCACCAGGTTCGCGGTGACCGCCCCCGAGGTGGTGGCGCGCGACCATCCGAACTCGGACTCGAGGGGCTCGAGGAGAGCGCCGGTCGAGGATCGGAACCCTGCCGCGGCCACGAGGGCTCCCAGGATCACGGCGGCCACCCACCAGGCGCGGTGCACCTGCGGACGTCGGGGTGTTGTCGTGGCCTCAGTCGCGGCAGGAATCGTCACCGTCGCAGGATATCTGCCAGAACGTTCCCGTGGACACCGCTTTCCGGACAACCGTCCGCCGGATCCCGCCAGCGTCGGCTCGGGCAAGAGCCCCGCGTCAAGCGACCCCGGCCAGCCCGAGCCAGCCGGCCATCAGGGCGAGCTCGTCGTCGAGGGCGGGACGCGCCTCCGGCGGCGCCCCCGGCTCCCAGTGCACCGCCTGCAGCCGCAGCACTCCGGCGGCGCGGTCTGCCTTCAGGTCGCACCGCGCGACGAGCTCGTCGCCGAACAGGAACGGCAGCACGTAGTAGCCGTGCACTCGCATCGGCGCCGGCACGTAGATCTCGAGGCGGAAGTCCATCCCGAAGATCGCCGCCGTGCGATCGCGCTGCCAGATCAGCGAGTCGAACGGGCTGAGCAACGCCTGGGCACTCACCGTGCGGGGGCGGCGCGCCTCCACGTGCAGGTAGGCCGGTCGCTTCCACCCCTCGATGGTCGCCGGGACCAGCGTCCCCTCCGCGACGAGCGCGTCCAGAGCCGGGCGGGACTGGTGCGGCTTGAGCCGGAAGTAGTCCCTCAGGCACTGTTCGGTGCCGACGCCGTGGGCGCGGGCGGCGATCAGCATCAGCTCCTTGAAGGCGACGTCGTGCGGCGGTCGGCCTGCCGGGTCCGCGGCCGCTGCGGCGAGGTGGCCGGGCAGCACGCGGTCCACGGCGGCATACCGTCGCTCGAACTGGCTGGTCCGGCCCGCGGAGCTGACCTGTCCCGCCCAGAAGAGGTGCTCGAGGGCGCTCTTGACCAACGACCAGTTCCAGCCCCACTCGTCGCGCTGGCGCGGCAGGTCGTGCTCGAGGGCTGCCTCCAGCTGGCGTGAGGTGAGCGGTCCGCGAGCCGTGACCTCGGCGAGCACGGCCGCGACCAGCTCGGGGTGCTCCCGGGCCACCCGCTGCATGCCACCCCACGCGTCGTGCAGCGCGCGCTGCATGCGGAAGTCGAGCAACGGCCACGTCGCGGGCGGGATGAGGCTGGCCTCGTGGGCCCAGTACTCGACGAGCCGTCGGGGCGACCGGTCGCGCGCCCGGTCGAGGAGCGCGGTGTCATAGGGACCCAGCCGCGAGAAGAAGGGCAGGTACTGGCTGCGCGTGAGGACGTTGACGCTGTCGATCTGGACGATCTGCACCCGGTCGATGACCTTCTGCACGTGACGCATCGTGGCCGCCCCCGGGGCGGGCCTGGGGTCGGTGAATCCCTGTGCTGCCAAGGCGATCCGGCGCGCCTGGGCGCGCGTCAGCCGCAGGGACGGAGGTGTCGTCACAGCACGTGCGCCGCTGGTCACTCGCCGGGTTCGAGGAGGTTCTCGCGGACGGCATACATGGCCGCCTCCATGCGCGAGTGGAGCTGGAGCTTCTCGAGGATGTTGCGCACGTGGTTCTTCACGGTGTTCTCGGAGATGAACAGCTGGTGCGCGATCTCCTTGTTGGCCATCCCCCGCGCCACGAGCCGCAGGACCTCGAGCTCGCGGTCGGTGAGCCGGGGCGCCCCTACCCCGGTGGGTCGTTCCCCCTGGCGCTTGCTCATCTGGGCGAACTCTGCGAGCAGCTTGGAGGCCATCGAGGGCGAGATGAGCGAGTCGCCGTTGTAGACCGCGCGCACGCCGTCGGCGATCTCCTCGCCCGGGACGTCCTTCAGGAGGTAGCCGTTGGCTCCTGCCTTGACCGCTTCGTAGAGGTCGGACTCCTCGTCGGACATCGTCAGCATGATGATCTTGGTCGACGGCACGAGCGCCTTGATGGTCTGGCAGGCCTGGATGCCCGAGGTGTGCGGCATCCGAACGTCCATGAGGACGACGTCGGGCAGCAGCTCGACGGTGCGGTCCACCGCTTCCTTGCCGTCGCCGGCCTCGCCGACGATCTCGATGTCGTGGTCCTGCGAGACGACCATCTGCAGGCCACGGCGGTAGAGGACGTGGTCATCGGCGATGACGACCCTGATCGGGTCCGCCCCGCTCGTCACACCACCATTCCCATTCGTCACGAGCCACATACTGTCATGACGGTGCCACGACGCCGGGCGAAAGCCGCGAGGGCTCGCCCGGCGTCGTCGAGCGTGGGAATCAGGAAACCTTGCGGGCGACACCCTCGTCGTCGGTGACGTCGAGGTGGATGACGCCGTAGGACCAACCCCTGCGGCGGTAGACGACGCTCGGCTGGTCGGTCTCCTCGTCGTGGTAGAGGTAGAAGTCGTGCCCGACGAGCTCCATCTCGCGGACCGCCTGGTCCAGTGCCATCGGCACGGTCGCGTGGATCTTCTCGCGGATCTCCACGGGTGAGTTGCCCTGGGCGCCGAAGGGGTCCCCTTCACCACCGACCTCGTGGACATGGTCCTCGCCCCCGCCCTGCGCCGGCTCCTGGATCCGCGCCGTGGCGGCGGACACCGACTCGGGCGCGTGCCTCCCGCGGTGCACGCGCTTGCGGTCCTGGGCCCGCCTCAGCCGTTCCATCAGCTTGTCCAGCGCCACGTCGAGCGCTGCGTACTTGTCGTCAAGACATGCCTCCGCCCGCACGATCGGGCCCTTCACGTGACAGGTGATCTCGACCCGTTCGCAGGCCTTGGCCTGGCGCTTGTTCGACTCGTGGCTCACGATCACGTCGACGCGCTGCACGCGCGGCGCGAGCTGTGGGATCTTGGCCAGCTTTTCGTCGAGGTGGTCACGGAATCGGTCTGAGACCTGCATGTGGCGTCCGGTGACGACAATCTCCACGGTGTCCTCCATGGTTTCGGCGGGAGTTCGAATCGGGCGGCGTGGCCCGGGTTCAGCCGCGGCACCACCCACGCTCTGACGACACGAGGGGAGGTGACACAAGGGGAAGTGACACAAGGGGAGGTGACACAAGGGGATGCGACCCGGTGGTCGCCCACGTCGGGGACTCGGACGTCGGCGGTGCGGGCTCCGCTCCCTGCCAGAGGGCGCCCGTCGGACCGCGTCCGAGGCGCCCTGTTTGCGTGACGTGCACGGGGGCCAGGGGGGCCATACGTCGAACTTAGACCACGCCGGGCGATTGCGACACAGGGATTGGCTGAGCCTTTACCGGGAGTTGGTGGTGCGCTGGCTGGGCGTCGGGTTCCGCCGCTGGGTGGCACAGATCGTCGCGGCGACGACCGTTGCCGCGCCGGCCGAGCGCAGCGCCCGGGCCGCCTCGACAAGCGTCGCTCCCGTGGTGAGCACGTCGTCGACCACGACGCACACGGCACCCTCGACCACCCGCGCCCAGTGCCGCCGCACGGCCATGGAGCGCTCGAGGTTGACGGCCCTCTCGCGCGCGCCGAGCCCGGCCTGGTCGGCGACCCGGCGCCGGAGTCGCAGCGCCGGGGCCACGACGGCCTCGTCGGCGGCGAAGCCACTGACCGCGTGGGCGGCCACGGACACCAGTGGCGCGTCTCCCCGAGCGCGTACGGAGGTGCGGGACGAGGGGACGGGCACGACCAGGAGGGGACCGTTGTGGCGCGCCAGGACCTCGACCCCTGACCGGCAGGCGCCGACAGCGGCATCGAGGGCCCGGCCGAGGAGCTCCCCGAGCAACAGCCCGCAGTCGCGCCGACCGTCGTCCTTGTAGGCCGTCACGACCGCGGCGAGCGGCCCACCGTACGGACCACTCGCTGAGACAGGCGGGAAGCCCGAGGGGCAGGGGTCCGGATGGACCTGTCGCGGGCCCCCGAACCAGAGGCTCCGCTCGAGCGCTTCCAGGCACCCGCGGCACACAACGTCGTCAGGCTGGCCGCAGGCCGCGCAGCTGACCGGCAGGGCCAGGTCCGTGAGGGCCCTCATCGCCCCAGGCACAGGGGTGGGCGGCGCCATGTCCCCCATCGTGGCGGCGCGGTGTGTTGGCGTCGATTCGGAGGCAGAAGCCTGTGGACACGACTAGTCTGGGCCTTGGCCTGTGGACAACTGCTGGGTGCCGGGGACGCGAGACGGGAGGCGGGTATGCGGTGGTTGCCCCATCTCGCCGTCTCCACCCGGATTCGCATCGGCATCGCGCTTGTGGCTGCCATGTTCGCGTCGGTCAGCAACGACATCCTCGGAGGCCTTCCCTGGATCCTCCTGACCGTCACGCTCGACCTCGCGGCCTCGGCCCTGCCTGTGCTCAGTCCCAAGGACACTGCCACCCGCCGCATCCAGATGACCGGGCTGCTCGTCGCCGGTGCCGTGGTGGCCGGGCTCGCGATGGGTTACACCGGGCCCTGGTCGAAGATCCTGATCCTCGTCCCCGCGTTCCATGCGGGGCTGCGACTGGGTCGGCGGGGCGCCCTGGAGATCTCGGCCGTCGGCCTGGCCTCCGGCCTCGCGACCGCGTGGTGGCTGGCCCGGCTGGACCTGGCCGAGGGCCAGGCCATCCTGCTCGCTGCCATGGTCGCCCTCGTCTTCGGGCTGCTGGGAGCCTGGTCGCACCGGATGGAGGGCGTGGCGCTACCCGTCGACCCGAACGTCGCGGCTGAGGCCAGCCTGCTGCTGCGGCGCCTGCACGAGCTCGCCGACACCCTCGACACCGGCTTCGACGCCCCCGGTTCGGCCGAGATGGCCCTCCAGGACCTCAGCAACCAGATGCGCGCGGCACGCAGCGCCATCCTGGTGGGCTACGGCGACGACCCCGCCGTGCCGCTCGCGATCCGTGGGGCGGACCGCACCCCCTGGCCCGACCCGATGGAACGGGACTCGGTCCTCGCACCGGCGTGGCACCAGGGCGTGCCCACCCTCGCGCAGTGGAAGGACGACCTGGTGGCCCGCTCGGTCATCGTCGTCCCGCTCCACGACGGCGACGGCCACCGGCTCGGGCTGATGGTCGCGGACCGGCCCCTGGTCACGCCCTTCACGGAGGAGGACCTCGCCGCGGCGGGTGCGGTTGCCAGCCGGCACGCGGCCAACATCGACCTCTCCGTGCTGTTCGCCGGGTTGCGCGAGCGCGCCGGCCTGGAGGAGCGCGAGCGCCTCGCGCGCGAGATGCACGACGGGATCGCCCAGGAGATGGTGGCGCTCGGCTTCGGCATCGACGCGGTGCGTCGCAACGCGCGCGCCCAGGGCTCGCCCCTGGCCGAGGAGCTGGACGCGCTCCGAGTCGACGTGTCCCGCGTGCTGGCCGACCTGCGACTGCACATCGGCGACCTTCGCATCGCGGTGCGTCCCGACACCGGACTGGGCGCGATGATCGGTGCCCGACTCCAGAACTTCGGCTCGTCGTCAGGAGTCACGACGCGAATGCACCTGAGCGAGACCGGTTTCCGCCTGCCAGCGCATACCGAGGTGCTCATCTACCGACTCTTCCTGCGGATGCTGGCCGATGCCCGGCACTCCCTCAACGCGCAGACCGTCGAGGTGCGCCTCAACGTCGCGGCACCCAGGGTGGAGCTCTGGATGTCGCACGACGGCACGACCTCACTCACCGAACGCGACTTCGCCGACCACCCCCTCAACGGCCTGGGTGGCGAGATCTCCGTCGAGCCCTATGCGGGAGACGGAGTCTCCCTCCGCATGCGCATGCGGGCCCGCGGCGCAGCCCCCTCCGCCACGCTGTCCAACGAAAGGATCCCCCAGCCCTCATGACCATCAACGTCGTGGTGATCGATGACCACACCCTGGTCCGCGAAGCCGTCTGCAGGATGATCGACAGCGAGCCGGATCTGTCCGTGGTCGGGCAGGCCGGTGGCATCGCCGAAGGCCGCACCGTGCTGGCCCAGAGCCTGATCCACGTCCTCGTCGTGGACGTGTCCATGCCCGACGGCTCCGGCCTGGTCATGGCCAGGGCGGCGCGCGAGGCGTCCCCACGACTGGGCATCGTCGTCCTGACGATGCACAACGACGACGAGACGCTGCTCGAGGCCCTCGACCTCGGTGCGTCGGCCCTGGTCCTGAAGTCCGCCCCGTCGGACGAGGTCATCGCCGCAGTCCGTCGCGCCGCCGTGGCCCCGGACGCCTTCATGGCGACCGGCCTGGCCGAAGCCCTGCGTCGTCGCGACTCCAGTGACAAGCCACGGCTGACGCCCCGCGAGGCCGAGGTGCTGGACCGACTGGTCGCCGGCGACTCGATCGCCGCCGTGGCCAAGAAGCTCTACATGAGCGAGTCGACGGTCAAGACGCACGTGTCGAAGGTGTACGAGAAGCTGGGCGCGCACAACCGTGCCTCGGCCGTGATGTCGGCCCTGCGCCTCGGACTGGTCAAGTCCGAGTCGATCGGCCGCGGCGGCCGCTGAGCCGAGTCACCTCACACGACAGGCGGCACCGCTGAGCAGTCTCAGCAATGCCGCCTGTTGGCGTGTGGGAAGGCGAGCGCCTGCCTCAGAACTTCCCGGCGAACGCGTCCATCATGCGCATGATGCCGGGGCCGATGACCACGATCATGAGGGCCGGGAAGATGCAGAAGAGCATGGGGAACAGGATCTTGACGGGCACCTTCTGGGCCTTCTCCTCGGCCAGCTGGCGTCGGATCAGGCGCATCTGCACCGACTGCTCGCGCAACACCGAGGCGATCGGCAGACCCAGCCGGTCGGCCTGCACGAGGGAGGTGATGAAGGTCTTGACCTCCGGCACCGACGTGCGTTGGGCAAGGGAGCTGAACGCATCGCCACGTGACTTGCCGATCTGGATCTCCGACAGGACGCGGGCGAACTCGCCGGCGACCGGACCCTCGGCCGAGCGAGCGACCTGGAGCAGGGCCGCGTCGAAGCCCTGACCCGCCTCGACGCACACGGTGAGCATGTCCAGCGCGTTGGCCAGGCCCATCCGCAGCTCGTTCTGGCGCTTCAAGCCCATGTTGTAGACCAGGATGTCGGGGAGGAAGAACATGAAGGCGCCGCCACCTGCGGCGAACCCGAGGCCCCGCAGGGTCAGGTGTCCGATGGCCAGGCCGAGCAGCGCGCCGATGAAGAGCCCGAGCCCCTTGGCGCCCATGATGCGCTCGGGGGTCCACGCTGGGGGGTTGCCTGCGAGGTCGAGGCGACGGTGGATCCGGTCGGTCGTGCCCGACGGAGACAGTCGCTGAGCCAGCCGGCGCGTCTGGGCCAGCATGGGCAGCGCCAGCCGCTCCATGGCAGGCAGCTCCTCGCGGGCCACCTCGTGCGGGTCGAGCTGACGTTCGATGATGGCGAGCGATCGCGCCACACCGGTGGTCTGGCCGCTCCCCAGGGAAAAGGCGAGCACCAGGGTCATGAGGGCCATGAAGACGGCTCCAACTCCAATGATGAGCAGCATCCTCAGACCTCCACGTCCACGACTTTTTTCATCCAGAAGACGCCGATCGCCATGGCGGTCAGCCCCACTGCCGACATGGCCCAGCCCATCGGCTTCGTCCAGAGCAGGGACACGTACAGGTAGTTGACCTTGAGCATGTAGAAGAAGAGGCCGATGGGAAGACCGATCAGGATGTATGCCGACAAGCGGCCTTCCGCCGACAGCGCCCGGACGTGCCGCTTGAGCTCTTCGCGCTCCCTGAGGGTCTTGGCCGTCGTCCTGAGCGTCTCGGCGAGGTTTCCGCCGACCTGACGCTGGATGTTGATGGCCAGGGCGGTCCAGCGCATGTTCTCGCTGTCCATCCGCTCGCCCACCCGCTCGAGCGCGTCGCTGATCTCCGAGCCGATGCGCGTCTCCGCGAGCGCCCTGGAGAACTCCTTGGCCGACGGCTCGGAGGCGTCCTTGGCGATGGCATCGACCGCCTGGGCCAGGGAGAACCCGGTGCCCAGGCTGCTCGCTGCCAGCATCAGCAGGTCGGGGAGCTGGTTCTCGAACTTCTTCGCCCGACGCTTGGCCAGGAAGCGCAACACGAAAGCCGGCAGGAAGTACCCCACGACGAAGCCGAGGACGATCGCCAGGATGGTCGCGATGGTGCCCCCACGGAAGAGGATCACCGAGCCACTGATGGCCACCACCAGGGCGACCAGCCGCAGGACCCACCACTCCCCTGCCCTCAGCGGCAGGTCTGCCCGGGTGATCAGCGACATGGTCTTCGTGGTCGAGTCACGACCCTCCATGACGCGCTCGCCCAGGCTCACCAGACCCTCGGACAGTGCACTGGGGGACGCCTTGGCGGCGGTGGCGGACATGACGGTCGGCCCCGCGACGTACTGCTCGATGCCGGCGACCCGGCTGCGCCGACCGCCGGTCGGGGTCCTCATGACGAACGCCATCGCCAGGCCGATGATGCCGACGAAGATCGCGACCAACCCCGCCATCAGCAGCGGCGAGAGGCCACCGGGACCGGAGAACTTCGGGGGAGCGGCCTGAGCGGCAGGAGCGGCATCGGAGGTGGGGGTCTGCTGCACGACCGGTGCAGGTGCCCCGAAGTCGAGGGCAGCGTTGGCTGTGAAGGGCTTGCCGTCGGCGACTCCGGTCAGGACGAGGTCCTGCTTCGCGCTGGCGATGCCCTTGCCGTCCACGGTGAAGTTCACCTGGGAGTCCAGCGCCTTCGCGGCAGCGTCGAAGGCAGCACGCACCGCCGCGGCATTGCCCGCGGCGGCCACCGTTCCGCCACCTGCGGACGCGAAACCGGCGAGGACGGTGTTGTCGCTCTCCCCCGTCTTGAAGCCGACGACTTCGGCGCGCACTCCGCTGGCCCGCAGGGCTGCCGTCGCGGACGCCTTGGTCGCCTTGGAGCTGGCGGTGTCGCCACCATCACTGAGCAGGATGATGCTGCGGTCGGCGTAGGGCCCCATGGCGCGGGCCGCGATCGCCACGGCGTCGTAGAGCGTCGTCTCGCCGCGTGAGCGGAGCGCATTGACGGACTTCTGGACCGTCGCGCGGTTGAGGGTCGGCGCGACGTCGACACCTGCGGTGCCGGCGAATGACACCAGCCCGACGGCGACATCCTTGGGCGCCTCGGCGAGGAAGGCACTCACCGCCGAACGAACGGTCTCCATCCCGGTCTCACCCATGGACCCGCTGGTGTCGACGACCAGCATCGTCGCCCGCTTGGTGGCGGCGACCGGCACCACGGTGATCGGCACCTCACGTCCCGCGAGCGTGGCCTTGAGACTCGCGGCCTCGATCGAGCCGGTGCCCTTGGCGCCACGCACGGTGAGCACCCCGGAGACGGTCGTTCCGGTGACCTTGGTCGAGCTGACCGACGCCGGGTTGTCCTGGGCCGCACCGGCGGACGTCGCCGTGACGGTCAGGCCCAGGAGGGCCACCGCCGCGATGCCCAACGTCACCGTCGGACGGATGTTGATGCGCACCTACATGCCCCTCACGAAGATGTCCGCCGCCAGGGTGATGCCCTGGTCCACGAGGTCCTGGGTGAACTTGGGACGGAGTCCGGTGCTGACCAGCGAGCCCCGGAACCGGCCCTGTTCGTCCCGTCCCGCGCTGTAGTCGAAGGTGAACAGGTCCTGCATGGTGATGACGTCGGTCTCCATGCCGGCAACCTCGGTGATGGCGACGATCCGGCGGGATCCGTCCTTCATACGAGCCTGCTGGATGATCAGGTCCACGGCGCCGGCAACCTGCTCGCGGATGGCACGCACCGGCAGGTCGACGCCCGCCATGAGCACCATGGTCTCCAGTCGGGAGAGGCTGTCGCGCGGGGTGTTGGCGTGAACGGTCGTGATGGAACCATCGTGACCGGTGTTCATGGCCTGGAGCATGTCCAGCGCGGCGCCGTCACGGACCTCACCGACGACGATGCGGTCAGGACGCATACGCAGGGAGTTCTTGACGAGCTCGCGGATGGCGATCTCGCCGCGACCCTCGACGTTGGACGGTCGCGCCTCCAGCCGCAGGACGTGGTCCTGCTTCAGCTGCAGCTCGGCGGCGTCCTCGATCGTGATGATCCGCTCGTCGTCGGGGATGAACGAGGAGATCACGTTGAGCAGCGTCGTCTTGCCCGAGCCGGTACCTCCCGAGATCACGATGTTCCGGCGACCCTTGACGCAGGCGATCAGGAAGTCGCGCACCCGAGGGGTGAACGTCCCGAACGCGATCAGGTCCTTGTCCGTGAACGGGTCCGTGGAGAACTTTCGGATCGTCAGCATCGCGCCGTCGATGGCGATCGGCGAGATCACGGCGTTGACACGGGAGCCGTCGGGCAGTCGGGCGTCGACCAGTGGGCTGGCCTCGTCGACCCGTCGGCCGACGCGAGCGACGATCTTGTCGATCGTGCGGCGCAGGTGCGCCTCGCTGCTGAAGTGGGCCTCGACGGGGTAGAGCTTGCCAGCCCGCTCGACGTAGATCCGGTCAGGTCCGTTGACCATGATCTCGGTGATCTCGCTGTCGCGGAGCAGTGGCTCCAGGGGGCCGTGACCGAGGATCTCGTCGGCCACCTCCTGCGCGATGCGGGTGCGGTCTGCCAGCGAGAGCGGGGTCTCCTCGGAGTCCATCACCTCCTGCAGGGTGTGGCGGACCTTGCTCTCGAGCTCGCTCTGGTCCAGGTGCGGGTCGTAGAGCTGGGGCCCCAGGGAGTCGAGCAGGGCCTGGTGCACGCTGGCCTTGACTGCTGCGAACGGGTCAGCGATGCGGAGCTTCTCGCCGTGGGCTGCCGGTGCGTTGTGCGAAGCCGCGGCGCTCTGCTG
Source organism: Pedococcus sp. P2_D9 (assembly GCF_056404275.1). NCBI lineage: Bacteria > Bacillati > Actinomycetota > Actinomycetes > Micrococcales > Intrasporangiaceae > Pedococcus > Pedococcus sp. P2_D9. The sequence continues at coordinate 135,462 of NZ_JBFUEI010000004.1, read as the reverse complement.
CTGCTGGCCGCGACGGACACTCTCCAGCCGGTCGGCGAGGCTCATCGCTTACCTCCACGTGAAAGGGACCAGCGCTCGTTGCGGCGCTTGGGCTGCCCGGCGCCGCCTTCGTCCGACAGCACGCCGGCTCCGTCCCGCTGGCGCAGGTACTCGTCGGCCAGGTGGCGGAACGCGACGCTGACGGGGTGCTTGGGGTCGTCGAGGACGATGGCCACGCCACGGTTGACCGACGCCGGCACCGCGGTGCTGCTGGGCACGCTCACGGCAATCTCCTGCTTGATGGCGGTGACGACGTCTTCCGCCCGCAGGCCGACCTTGGCGTCCGAGCGGTTGAGCACGACCAGTCGCGAGTCCTTCGGGTTGCCCAGGAGGTCGAGCGTGTCGAGGGTGAGGCGCAGGTTCTTGACCGCCGGGATGTCCAGGGTCGCGATCAGCACCAGCAGGTCGCTGTTGTCGAACGCGGCCAGGACGTGCTCGGTGAATGCCGGTGGCGTGTCGATCACGACGTAGTCGTACGCGCGACGCGCGACGCGCAGCGCCTCGGCGATCAGGGTGCCGGGCACCCTGTCGGCGTCGCTGGGCTCGGCCGGCGCGCAGGCGGCATCGAGGCCGGACTCGTGGTGCGTCACGATCGACCTCAGGCCCGCTTCGTCCAGGTGGCCGGCCATGCTGATCAGGTCGGAGATGGAGTTCTGCGGGAGCATCTGGAGGCTGATCCCGACGTCGCCGAAGGCAAGGTCGAGATCCACCACGAGCACCTTGGCCCCCGTGGACGCGAGGTAGGCGCCGAGGTTGGTCGAGAAGGTGGTCTTGCCGACCCCACCCTTGGCCGAGAAGACGGTGATGATCCGACCCTCGCGGGTTGCGTCGGTGCTGTAGCCCGTGACCTTCTGCGACAGGTCGCGACTGCGCCGGGCTGCATCGGCAAGGCCGGTGAGGTCGTCAGCTGCAAGGACCTCCCGGACGCCGGCGCGCAGCGCCTGGGCGAGAACCGTCACGTCCACCCGGCGACGGAGCAGGATCACCCCGAGGTCCGGACGCTCGACCCGACACTGCTCGGCGAGGTCGCAGGCAGCCGGCATGTCGACCTCTGGGCCGATGACGATCAGGCGGTCATCGGGGTGGTCCAGCATGGCGCGGTTGACGGCGGCAGCGTTCTCGACGCGGACCAGGTTCCCTCCGACGGCAAAGCCGAGCCGGTCGGGCGCCGTGGGGTCGGTGTCCCAGAGGATCGTCATCGCAGGGCGCCGGAGAGGTCGAAGAGGTTGAGGTCGGTGACGATCTTGAGGCCGTCCATCTTGAGGTCGCTGCCGCGGAGGGCGGCGTAGAGGTTGCCGTTGTTGATCCCGTGGATCAGCCTGGCCGCCTCGGCCGGCGTCACACCCACGGTGACGAGGAAGCTCGGGGCCGTCGACTCTGCGGTGCCCTTGTCGGTCGCCGAGTCCTGCTTGGCGTTGCCCGGGTTGAGGGCCGTCTGCCCCATGCCGATGACGAGGACATCGGGGAGCAGCAGGCTGGTTCCCTGGATGTCGGCCTCGTTGAGGGCCTTGGACTTGGAGTCGTCGCCGATCGCCTTGATCTTGTAGGAGGTGAAGATGGCGATGTGGGTGCCGGGCGTGACGAACGTGCCGACGCGAGCGGGGTCGCTGAGCTCGACGGAGACGGCCACCTTCCCGGCCGGCACCTCGATGGCCTTCTCGCCCACGGGGGTCACACCGAAGCGGGCGGAGGTGATGAACTCACCGGCCTGGATGTCGCTGAGGGCGATCAAGGGGCTGTTCGCGTCGGTCACCTGGCTGAGGGCTCCTGCCGGCGCGCCCTTGGCAGCCACGGTGGTCTGCTCGATCAGTCCCTCGCGGTTGGCGTCCTTCAACGTCGTGCCCGCAGGAACGACCTTCTTGGCGTAGTAGACCAGCGTTGGCTGCTGGGCCGAGACCGCCCTGGCGTCGGCGCCACGCACGTACAGCATGACGGAGACGACCCCGACGAGGGCCACGACTGCGGCGACGATGATGGCGAGGAACCTGCGTCCCATGATGAGGGCCTGTCTTTCGTTTCGATCGTTGGGTGTTTCAGCCGAGAAGGCGTGGTGTGGTCAGCCGAGGAGGCGTGGTGTGGTCAGCCGAGGAGGCTGATCGTCTTGGGACCGGCGTTGCCACCGGACGGGTCCGGAGTGCCGCCGGGGAGCAGCGGCGCGACGTACCAGCCCCACAGGCAGCCCTGGCTGTCCTTGGTGCAGCCGACCGTGACGTTGCCGCTCGAGTCCGTGATGACCGGGTCGTAGCCGTTGAAGAGCTTGTTGGCCGCGTTGCCCTCGAAGTCCACGCCGGCGAGGTAGAAGCCGGCGATGCCCGCGAGCGTGTACGTGGTGCCTTGGCCAGTACCCGAGCTCGACTGGGCGATCGGGATGTAGACGATCGAACCCACCTTCAGGGGCAGGATGTCAGCGCACCCCTGGCTGGAGGACACGCCGCCAGTCCCTCCGATGACTCCGTTCAGGCCCTCCGCGACACACGTGCTGTTCGAGTCGCCCGCCTGGTCGAGCCACCCGAAGTTACCGGGGGTGTACTGGCCCGGCCCGGACTTGCCGCAGTTCGCTGAGCCGGCTGTGGGGTCGGTCATGATCTGGATCGTGGCCACCTGGGCGGAGTCGACGACGCTCGGGATCTTGGGCAGCGGGTTGGAGCCCAGGCTGGCGGCCGGGGTGTACGGCGGCAACGGAGGGAACGACGTGCCGCCGCTCGTCGCGGCCTGCCAGGCACAGAGCGACTGGATGATGGGGATGACCTTCAGCGGGTCGTACCCTGCCGTGAAGCCCACCTGGGAGCAGGCCTGCACCTCGACACCGCTCGACTGGCCACTCAGCGCCTTGGCGAAGGAGTAGGGCAGGATCGTGCCACCGCCCACCTCACGGGTGCGGGTGTAGGCACGCACCCACTTCGCGGGCATGGTGGCGGGAGCGACACAGTCGGTGAGCGACGTCGTCAGCGCGGGACAGGTGGGCAGACCCGTTGCGGTGCCGCAGATCGCCGGCTGGCCGTCAGCACGGGAGATCGAGGTCGTGCCGTCCATGGCGTTGCCGTTGGCCAGGTTCTGGCGCTTGGTGGCGTCACCGGCGAGGCAGCTGGCCAGCTTGGCACAGTCGATGGCCACTGACAGCGCCACTGCATCTGCGCCGTTCTGGAGCTGTTGCCGCTCGCTCTTCATGTGACCGAGGTCGACCGTCAGGGCGGCACAGCCGAGCAGGACACCGGTCCCGAACAGGACGACGACGATGATGGCGACGGCGCCGCGTTCGCGGCGCGCACTCAACCAGCGTGGGGTGTGTCGCATCCTCAGCCTCCGCATCTCATCTGGGCCGTCTCGGTGTAGTCCTTGCCTGCGCCGCCCTGCCACAGGATGCCGCTGAAGTGGAACGTCACGGCTACTGCCGCGTAGTCGTTGGCATTGGGACACATCGTGACGACGGCGGTCATGTTGCCGGCCATCGGGTTGGCCCCAGCGAGCTCGGCCCGGGACTTGGCCTGGGCACTTGTGTAGTTCGGGGCGAGGGCGGCGAGCCGCACACCCTCGCGGGCACCTTGTTGAGCGGCGATGATGCCGCTGAAGATGCGGGAGAAGTCGATGATTCCGAAAACGAGAGCAATGAGGACGGGGAGCACGATGGCCATTTCCACCGCAGCGGCTCCCCGCTCTCGACCTCGCTTGACGTTGCGCATGGTTGTCACAACCACCAGTTGACCGAGGTGAACAGGGCCAACACCTTGTCGCCGGTGAGGGCGACGGTTGCCACGATGACGGCGGCAATGAGGGCCATCAGCAAGCCGTACTCGACGGCGGTTGCGCCACGCTCCACGAAATGCTGACGGCTGATCCTCATCACGTCGACTTCCTCAGACTGCGGTGTTGACGGTTGTGAACGCGTCGTTGATCTTGCCACCGAGGGTGGCGACGACAGCGACGATGACGGCCGCGATCAAGGCGACCAGGAGGCCGTACTCGACGGCCGTGGCGCCACGCTCAGATGCGGTCGGGCCACTTCGACGTCAGACTGCGGTGTTGACAGTCGTGAACGCGCTGTTGATCTTGCCACCGAGGGTGGCAACCACGGCCACGATGACGGCGGCGATGAGGGCCACGAGCAGGCCGTACTCAACAGCGGTCGCGCCACGCTCAGAGGTGCGGGCGTGGAAGACGCTGGTCTGGAACTTCGCGATGGTCTTGAGCATTGTGATATCCCTTTCAAAGGCTGTGTATCCCGCGGCTCAGACCACTGCGGTACTGCGCCGAGGTAGAGACTGCCGTTTGCGGGGCCTGCGCCACATCGGCTGTTGGGGTCCAACGCCGCTGGCTGATGGTCGACGGCTGCATCGTCCGAACGGTGGATGGCACCCAGGGGGTGGGGCGCTATGCGAATGGAACGTCGCGGCGCGTCACCGAGCTCGCGGCAACCTGGGTCACCTCGCGGCGACCACCAGGTCGGTGCCCTCGCCGACCCGCTGCCACCTGCTGCCGGCGCGGATGAGCACCTGGTGCTTGTCGGTTGTCACGACCAGTCCACGCTCCCCGTTGACCGTCGTAATCGACTGTGCCCCAGCGATATCCGGCCCTGCGGCTATCGCTCCACCCAGGGGGACCAGCCACGGCCGGACCACCTGCGAGGGCGTCAGCCGGCCCAGGACCGCCAGCGTGGCGTCGTCCACCCACACGAGGTCGCGGGCCAAGGTCAGCGTCGGCGCCAGTCGGAGCGGCTCCGCCAGGGAGGCCGGCAGCCCGTTCGGTTGCCGCACGACTCCGGCCACGTCCACGCGTGGGTCCGTGCCGTCCCCCTTGGTGGTGATGACCGCGAGGCGCTGCCCGTCGGGCGAGAGCCGCAGGCTCACCACCGACCGGTCTGCGAGCCAGTCGACAGCCACGACCCGGGGCAGTGCCTTGGATGCGTCCGCCGGGTCGGCAGCGGCATTGATGGCCCAGACCTTGGTCGTGCCGTTGCTTCGACCCGCGACCCAGAGGACGTCCTCACGGTCGTAGGTCGGCCGGGTCAGCCGCGTGCCGGGCGAGACGAGCTGCACCTGGCTGTTGCCACGCCACCGCGCCAGCTGGGCGCGGTCGCCTCCGACGGCCGCGACCTCCTGACCGTTGCGGGACATGGCCAGATAGGCCCACCCCGGTTGCACCGCGGGCAGCGTTGCCGTCTCGGGCGGCGGGGTCCGCTCGACCGAGTCGCCCACGTCATCGGGATCCACGGGGACCAACGCCGTCCCGACGCGTAGGAGGGGCTTGACGACCGGGTCGGACGGGGTGGGGAAGCCCAGAGCCGACAGCGAGTCGACCGTGCTCTCGCCATTGGGCATCTGCAGGTCGGCGCCCTCGAGCCTCAGCGCGACGCGTTCGACGCCGGGCGCCTGGGTGACTGTTGCGAGGAACTGGGCACCGAGGTTCTGGCGTTGGCCGGGGTCGTTGCCCAGCCGGGTGGCCGCGAGGTCGACTTTCGCCGTCCCCGAGTCGATGGTGACCGCATCGACCGCCAGCTGCGTCCCTGAGGGGATGTCGGTCCTGACTGCTCCCCTGAGGTAGCTCGGCACCCCGGTGAGCAGCGACCTGGCCAGCCTGGTCGCCAGCCCGGTGCCGAGCGGCAGCCAGCGGACGTCCGGCACCAGTCGGTGGTCGCCGGCGGACACGTAGTAGATGCGGAACGGGTCGTACAACCGGTCGAGGTCGGCTCGGCTCAGCCAGGTGCCGAAGTTGTCCGGCATCGTGCTGATCCGCCACTCCCCACTCGATCGGGACAGTCCGAAGGTGACCTGCACGCGCGAGCTCGGGGGCAGCTCCTGATAGCGACCCGAACCGTCGATCCGCGCGATGGCGTTGGCGACAGCCGTGACGGTGTTGTCGGAGGACGGCGTGTAGGTCAGCTCGGAGTCGGAGCCGAAGACGACGACTGAGGAGTCCGGCCGCCAGGAGCCCTGGGGCCCGGACCCGAGGTAGGACCGCGCCGCCTGGTATCCGTCGTCACTGGCTGCGGCGGCCCTGATGAACCCCTGCACCACCTGCTGCGGCGAGGACCCCGGCGCCACCGGGTTGACCTCCACCCGCACCTCGTTCTCCTGCACCGAGCCGACCTCGAGCCCGGGCTGGATGGTCGAGCTGGTGGACAGCCCCCCGCACGCGCCGACGGCGAACACACCACACACGGCCAGGCTCGCGGCATACCGGCGCCTCATCGGGGACTCCACGGCGCGGTGGGGGTATGCCGCGTGCTCGCCACGGGGGGCGACGCGCCATCCTGCGTGGGGACGCCGGCCGGCCGCGCGGCCGCAGCCGGCGGCTCGGGCACGTCGCTCGGCCGCAGCGGCAGTGGCGCCTCGACGATCGGCCGGTCGGCGTGCCGGGGCAGGGTGAGCCGGAAGCAGGACCCCTCCCCCGGTTCGCCCCATGCCTGGAGCCAGCCGTCGTGGAGCCGGGCGTCCTCCAGCGAGATGGCCAGGCCAAGGCCGGTCCCTCCGGTGGTGCGGGCGCGGGCCGGGTCGGCACGCCAGAACCGGTTGAAGACCAGCGCACCCTCACCGGGGCGCAGGCCGACGCCGTGGTCGCGCACGGTGACGGCAGCCGCGCTCTCGTTGACGGCGATGGCGATCTCCACGGGGCGACCCTCCCCGTGCTCGAGGGCGTTGACCACCAGGTTGCGCAGGATGCGTTCGACGCGACGGGCGTCGACCTCGGCGTCGCACCGCCCGTTCGAGGTCACAGTGACGGCGCTGCCCCAGCGGTCGGCGATGGGCTGGGCCGACTGCACCGCCCGCGAGACCGTTGCCCGCAGGTCGGTGACCTCGGAGTCGAGGGCCGCCGCTCCCGCGTCGAACCGGCTGATCTCGAGCAGGTCCGCCAGCAGCTCCTCGAACCGGTCGAGCTCGTTGTGGAGCAGCTCGGCCGAGCGGGAGACCGCGGGGTCGAACCCCCTGCGGGAGTCGTGGATCAGGTCGGCGGCCATCCGGATGGTGGTCAGGGGCGTGCGCAGCTCGTGCGAGACGTCCGAGACGAACCGCTGCTGAACCCGGGAGAGGCCTTCCAGCTGGCGGATCTGGGTCTGCAGGCTGTCGGCCATCTCGTTGAAGGACTTCGCCAGGCGGGCCAGGTCGTCCTCACCGCGCGCGCGCATGCGTTCGTTGAGCCGCCCCGACGACAGCCGCTCGGCGACCACGGCGGCACGGCGGACCGGGCTGACGACCTGCCTGGTGACGACCCAGGCGATGACGCCGACGAGGAAGACCAGGGCCAATCCACCGATGAGGAACGTGCGGGTGATGAGGTCGAGGGTCGCCTGTTCGCGCTGCATCGGGAACACGGCGTAGAGGTCGTACTTCCCCGCGAGGGGCACCTCGACCTGTGAGCCCACGATGACGGCCGGGACGTCCCCGCCGCTCTTGGGGTCCGTGATGCCGATCAGCATTACCTGTTGGCGACGTGGGTCGGCGCGCACCGCCTCGCGCAGCGAGATCGGGACCACCGGGAGCCCCACCCGTCCACTGGAGAGCGTCTGCACCGACGTGTTCGACGTGTTGTCGAGGCTGCGGGTCATCACGAGGTAGCGCTCGTTGTCGCCCCCCGGAGAGGCAGCGCTCTGGACGGCCTGCCGCGCCAGCAGGTTGAGGTCACCCTCGCTGCTCGTGCGGTCGCTGTTGTCGAAGCTCCCCTGCACCTCGGTCGTCAGCCGGGAGGCCTCGAGCTTGGCCGACTCGATCCGGTCCTGCTCGAGACCGTCGGAGATGGACGAGAAGAGGTAGGAGCCGAGGAGCAGGACCACTGCGAAGCCCAGCAGCATCGTGGAGGTCACCACCCGGAACTGCAGGGACGCCCGCCACAGGTGCGCCAGCAACCGCACCCAGACCGTCAGCCGGCGTCGAGCTCGTCCCAGGACGGCGCGGACAGCGCGCAGCCCTTGGGCGCGGTGGTCGGACAACCGCGGTGTCGGCGTCCGACCAGGCCTCGGACGGGCCGACTCGGACATGGCTAGTTCGGGCCGGCCTTGTAGCCGACGCCGCGCACCGTCACGACGATCTCGGGGTGCTCGGGGTCGTGCTCGATCTTGGAGCGCAGCCGCTGCACGTGGACGTTGACCAGCCTGGTGTCGCCTGCGTGGCGGTAGCCCCACACCTGCTCGAGGAGCACCTCGCGGGTGAAGACCTGCCACGGCTTGCGGGCCAGCGCGACGAGGAGGTCGAACTCGAGCGGCGTGAGGGACAACGCAGTGACGTCCCGCTTGACCGAGTGGCCTGCCACGTCGATGACGAGGTCGCCGATCTCGAGCCGCTCGGGCTCCGGCTCGTCGCCGCGACGCAGCCGCGCCCTGATGCGCGCGATGAGCTCCTGCGGCTTGAACGGCTTGACGACGTAGTCGTCGGCGCCGGACTCCAGCCCCACGACCACGTCGACGGTGTCGGTGCGCGCCGTGAGCATGACGATGGGAACCCCTGACTCGGCCCGGATCCGGCGGCAGACCTCCATGCCGTCCAGACCGGGCAGCATCACGTCGAGCAGGACCAGGTCGGGTCGGCTGTCACGGAAGGCCCCCAGGGCCCCGGCCCCGTCGGCCACGTGGGACACCTCGAGTCCCTCGTTGCGCAGGACGATGCCGAGCATCTCCGCCAGCGCCAGATCGTCATCGACGATGAGCACGCGACCCTTCACCTGCGTCAACCCTCTTTCCAGCAGTCAGCAATGATTTCCCCCGAATCATCACACACGCAACGCGGGAGGTGTCCGAGCCACGAGCCTCACCGCGGACTTTCGCGGACGAACAGGTGCCAGTCACCGATGACCCGGGCCGTCCGCCACGTCGGGTCGGCCTCCACCAGCGCCATCGCTGGGCGACCCTTCTCGACGGCCACGACATCGGCCGAGTCCCACGCCCGTCGACCGGCGGGGTCGCCGGCGAGGAAGTCCAGGTAGGCGGCCTGGTCCCCGGGGGCGAAGGCATCGATCGGGTCGCTGACCCAGACAGTGAGCCCGTCGGCCGCCAGCTGCTCGACTCCCGGCTCGGTGGCCAACACCACGCCGTCGTCACCGGCCAGGTCGCGCACGGCCGACACCACCGGGCCGGGCACGTAGCCGGGCACCGCTTCCTTGGTCGCGAGAGCCGCCGTCCACACGGCCACCGCGAGGAGCGACCAGATCAGCCAGGGCACGGGGCGGGGGCGCCGCAGGTCGACCCGGGGCGACTCGTCGCCCAGGGTCGACCGCTCAGCGTCGGAGGTGCCCGTCACGAGGAGGAAGAGGCCCAGGGCGAGCCAGACGCCGTTGCGCGCGGCGATCAGCGTCGCGATCACGAGCAGGCCCGCGACGACGTACTCCCACGCGGCCCGTCGCGATCTCAGGAACAGGACCAGCACCACCAGACCGGCACCGAGCAGCAGGGCGTCGAAGGGGCGCCGCGGATCCGGAGCGGACCACAGCTCGGAGCCCCGCTTGGCGGCCTCGTTGGAGAAGACGCCGACGTAGTAGTGGAACGTGCCGAGCCCTGCGGGGGTGAGGAACAGGGCGCCCAGCGTGGTGACCCCCACGGCGATGGTCTCTGCCGGGCGCCGGTGGAGGCGGCTGACCAGGAGGTGGCAGCCCGCGACCGCAACGCCGACGAGCACCGCGCCGTGCAGGTTCGCCCAGACCGCCACCAGCACCGGAAGCAGCCAGATGCTGCGCGTCGGCCGCTGCGCCTGCCGCGTGAGGATCACCATGAGCACGGCAAAGGGCACGAGGGAGAGCATCTGCAGCCGCACGACCACCAGCGCCTGGAGGGACATGGTTGCCACCAGGAGCATCACGCCTGCGACTCTCGCGTCCCGCGCCCCACGACGCAGCGCAGTGCCGGCGAGCAGGAGCAGGGCCGCAAAGCCCATGGCTCCCTGCAGGGCGAGCAGTCCACGATCGCCGGCACCGGTGGCGGCGGCGAAGAGCAGCTCGGCCAGGACCGGCACGTTGTGCCATCCCGCGGAGCGGGCCGCAGCGAAGGGGATGTGGTGCGGGATGCTGCCCGTGTCGACGATGTGCCTCCCGAGCGCGACGACCCAGAACGCGTCGGCCCCCACGATGGCCTGCCACGCGGAGAATGCCGTGACCGCCGACAGCGCGGCGAAGGTGCGCCACGACCAGCCCAGGGCGCTGACCGAGTCCCGGGCCAGAGGTCGAAGGGTGCTCACGGGCCCCACACTGGCAGAGGCGTCACTTGAGGACCGAGAGGATCGAGGAGTAGTCATCGGTCCAGTCCACCCTCCGCCCGGTGAGCGGCTCCCATCCCCGGCTCGCGGCAAACGGAGTGAGCCGGTTCTCGTCGGACGACATGACCACCCACGTGCTCCGGGTGGCTCCGGGGCCGTCGCCCTTGGTGGCCACCCGAGCGGCCCACCCGAGCGACGCGGCGCTGCCGGTCAGGACGGGCGCGAGGTCGAAGACCCTGTTGCTGATGTGGACGACGAGCAGTCCTCCTGGCCGCAGGCTGTTCGCGTAGACGCGCATCGCCTCCTCCGTCAGCAGGTGCACCGGGATGGCGTCGGAGCTGAAGGCATCGAGCACGAGGAGGTCCAGCGAACGGGGCGCCAGCTTGGCCACTTCGAGGCGGCCGTCGCCCACCACCACGTCGACGTGTGCGGCCGAGTCCGAGAGGTAGGTGAACATCCGCGGGTCGCGGGCGATGGCGACGACGGCAGGGTCGATCTCGATGAAGGTGAAGCGCTGCCCCTGCGCCCCATAGGCCGCCAACGTGCCCACCCCGAGGCCCACCGCCCCGACGTCGGCGATCCCCGGGGTCGCGAACACGTCGCCCAGCGGGCCGGTGCGCGCGTAGTAGGTGGTCGGCTCGCCGCGCTGACCGCCCAGCCACTGCGTGCCGTGGACCGTGGTGCCGTGGGCGAACTCGTGCTGGCCCTCGCTCTCGGACACGCGGTAGCTGCCGAAGAAGGTGCGCCGATGGTCCAGGGATCCCTGGTCCAGCTTCACCTCGACCCCCACGAACGTGAGCAGCAGGACGACGGCCACGACCATCCTCCGCGTCGACAGCAGCCACCCCGCCAGGGCAGCCAGGGCCAGTCCCACCAGGGCGAGCGCCATGGAGTCTGCCCACCGACTGATCACCAGGCCGAGGGCCGCCGCACCGACCAGGGCGCCGAGCACGACACCGGCCCTGCGCAACGCCCACCCCGCCGCTGACGCTGCCGCCGGCGTTGAGTCCGCCACGGACGCCGCCACGGACGCCGACTGGTCGGCACGAGACGGGGGAACAGCCTTGCCGATGAGCAGGAGGGGCACCAGTGCCGCGACGATCGGGTACTCGAGGACGCGGTCGAAGACCAGGGGCGCGAGCATGCCGTTGAGCAGTCCACCCAGCGCTCCGCCTCCCGCCACCACCAGGTAGAAGTGCGTGAGGTCACCCACCGCCGGACGGTCTGCCGCAAGTCGCGCGTGGGCGACGAACGCCACCAGCGCCAACATCACCATGTTGAGCACGACACCGAGCAGGATGGGGGTGCGAGCCTGCATCATCGCGGCCGCCGCGGCGAGGACCGTGCTCGCCACCGCCAGCCGAACCACAGCCGCCGGAACGTGGCGTGAGGTGCGGCCGAACGCGATGACGAAGGTGGCGAGGTAGATCGCGAGTGGTACCACCCAGAGCAGCGGGATGGGGGCGATGTCGGTGCTCACGTGGGCCGTGACGGCCAACATCATCGCGGACGGCAGGAAGGCCCAGAGGGCCCACTGCCCCTCGCGTCGTAGTCGAGCCCTGGGGCCTTCGGGCCGGGGAGCGGCCTCAGCGGGCGGCGACCCTGCGGGACCGACGCGACCGCGGCTGACCGACAGGCGGGTGAGGCCGGCGCACGTTGCCGTCAGCACGACGAACCCCACGAACCCCCACGACCACCACGTCCGCTGCTGGGCCAGCGAGAGGTGTGGCTCCACGATGAACGGGTAGGCCAGCAGCCCACCGAAGCTGCCGAGGTTGCCGGCGGCGAACAGGAAGTACGGGTCGTCAGCACGCGGCCCGCCGGTCCACGAGTACCAGCGCTGCAGGAGCGGCCCGGCGGTGGAGATGACGAGGAAGGGCAGCCCGATCGTGGCCAGGAGGACCCTCAGGAGCCAGAGCACCGGCGACGCGGTGGCGCTCGGCGCGGCATCTGGAGGGAGGGCGATCGGCAGCACCGCGAGGGGGGCCAGCAGCACGAGGACGTGCAACGGGGGCTGCCAGGCCGGTCCGAGGCGCCGGGTCGTGGCGTGGGAGTAGGAGTAGCCGAGCAGGAGGAGCACCTGGAAGAACAGGCTGCTCGTGCTCCACACGGTGGCCGATCCACCGAAGGACGGCAGGACCAACCGCGCCACCATCGGCTGGACCACGAAGAGGAGCGCAGCGCCTGCGAAGGCGGTGAGGGTGAAGACGCAGACGAGCACGATCTCCCGGGGTCTGCCGGCCCGCCGACCAGCCCGCCGCACGACCGGTCGGGATGTCTTCACGGCATCGAGCTGCGGCACCTTCACGGCATCAGGGGCGTCGTGCTCGTCACGGCCAGCGAAGCGCCGACCCAGAAGAACTGACACACGAGGCCGGCCGCAGCCGCCAGCCCCACTGCGCACCACCGCGCCCGGCTCAGACCATTCGGTCCGGGAGTCCCGACCACGAGCAGGCCCAGGGTGGGGGCCAGCAGGAGGTAGCGCAGGATCCCGGTGTGCATGGGGGTGAACGTGAGCAGGAACAACGGATAGGCGATCGCCCAGGTGCGCAGCTCCAGGCCCCAGCCTGAGCCCAGCTTGCTCAGGGTGCTCAACACGAGGAGGCCGGCTATCAGGAGCACGAGGACCAGCCCCGTGGCGCCGGCGGCCTTGAAGGCGGACGCGAACCATCCGAAGCGATACTCACCGGCCAGCATCGACGTGCGCTGGAATCCCTCGTTGTGACCGAGCACGACCGAGGCGATGGCTGACCACAGGAAGGTGCTGCCGACGGCGACCGCACACAGCAGCGCAGGCGCGACCGCACGCCGACCCCGGAGGGCACCGAACCCCTCGCGGCGGACGCGTTCGGCGATCTGGACGGCCACGACCACGGCCAGGACGGGGGTGATCAGGCGCGTCATCGCCAGAGCGGAGACCGGCGCGATCGCCAGCAGGTACCGCTGGTGCTGGATCGCCCAGAGAGCCAGACCGAGGAACAGCATCCCCAGCGCCTCGCTGTAGGCAGCCTGGAACAACGGGGCGGTGACGAAGGTGCAGGCCAACAGGGTCCCGGCGGTCGTCAGGGCGCGGCCACCCGCGCGGTCCAGCACGCGGAACCACACGACCATCGCCAGGGCACCCGCGACGACGTTGACGACAGTCATCGACCACGCGAACGACAAGCCCGTGACTGCCATGACGGCGCGCACGACCATGGGGAACCCGGGTGGGAAGGCCCAGGTCCACATCGTGGTGAAGCGTTCGGTGGCGGACTCGCTGCCCGTGGGGACCTGGTAGCCGTCCGTGGCGATCGCCTGGAACCACTGTCCGTCCCAGTTCGTCACGACGCCGAGGTAGCCCGGGTCGGCCGGGAGCTCCTGATAGACGAAGTACGGGGGGAACCCGTTGCGGACGATGTCCGGAAAGGTGTCGAAGCCCACTGCGATCTGGGACTTCGAGGCCACCGCGATGAACACGAACGCAGCAACGCGCGTCAGGAGGAAGACACCCAGCGGCCAGTACCACGAGAAGCTCGCACCCCTCCACGCCCTGACCGACGGGGCTGTCATGGCGCGAGCCTCGCTGACGGCGGTCATGGTGGGGTGTCCTCGGGAGCGGCAGACAGTGACCGACGCAGTATGTCCGTTTTGACGTGGGCGCGCCGCTCCGCGGCTGGGCGGCTCATCCGTTCAGTCATCATCGCCTGGCCATTGGACCCACAGGACCTGTTCGCGACTAGGCCGGCGCCTGCGACGGCGCCAGCGCCGGGGCGTGACCGTCCTGGACGTTCTGGACGTCCTCGACGTAGAACCAGTCGCCGCCCACGTCCGTGAGGGTCGCCCCGGCAGGAGCCCCAGCGACCGCCTGCCAGTTCCAGGGGTACGGGAAGAAGTGCAGGTGCAGGTTGAACGAGTACCGGTAGGGCCTCTCCCGGGGGACCACGACGATGAGCCTGCGGCGGGTCACCCGGCGCAGCTCAGCCAGGGCCAGGTCGATCCGCTGCACGTGTTCGAGCGTGTGGGTGGACACCACCGTGTCGAACGCCTGGTCCTCGAAGGGCAGCTGCTCGACTGATCCCTCGTGGTAGGAGATCTTGGCGTCCTTGGGCAGCTCGCCATCCAGCACGATGTCGCAGCCGACCACCTTCGGCGCAATGCTGGCCAGCCTCTCCACCAGGTAGCCGCGCCCACATCCGGCATCGAGCACGGACTCACCCACCACGCTGCGCAGGATGGCTTCGACCGACTTGCCGTTGAGGTCGGTGCATCCCTGGACCTGCTGCAGGTCCGACGTGCGGGCGTAGACATCGACGAACTCGGCAGGCGACATCGAGAAGCCGTCCTGCTTGAAGTCCGCGAACGTGCGGTACCGGTTCCCGAAGGCGACACGGAGGAGCGGAAACATCAGGACCCGGCTGTCACGCAGGACCGGAGGAACCCAGTTGTCCAGGAAGTTCCTGATCAGCAACGCCCGCTCACGCGCAATCGCCACGTCCACACCTCTCGCCCGGGAACGTTGGGAAGGTACCAGTTCGGTGCCGAGCACCAGGGCCAACGCACCGCACACGACGTATGCCGCCCGCTCGAGGTGAGCGGGCGGCATACGGGATGGTGCGTGGCGGGGCCGAACCGCCGGTGGGGCGCAGCCTCAGTAGCGGTAGTGCTCCGGCTTGTAGGGGCCGGCCACGTCGACACCGATGTAGGCGGCCTGCTCCTTGGTCAGCTCGGTGAGCTGCACGCCGAGGGCGTCGAGGTGGAGGCGGGCGACCTTCTCGTCGAGGTGCTTGGGCAGCACGTAGACCTGCTTGTCGTAGTCGTCGTTCTTGGTGAACAGCTCGATCTGGGCGATCGTCTGGTTCGCGAAGGAGTTCGACATGACGAAGCTCGGGTGGCCGGTGGCGTTGCCGAGGTTCATCAGGCGACCCTCGGACAGCACGATGATCGAGTTGCCGCCCTCGAACGTCCACTCGTGGACCTGCGGCTTGATCTCGGTCTTGGTGACGGCGACCTTGGCCAGGCCGGCCATGTCGATCTCGTTGTCGAAGTGACCGATGTTGGACACGATCGCCTTGTTCTTCATCTTCGTCATGTGCTCGGCGGTGATGATGTTGAAGTTGCCGGTGGTGGTGACGAAGATGTCGGCGATGTCCACGACGTCGTCGAGGCGGGCCACCTGGTAGCCCTCCATCGCGGCCTGCAGCGCGCAGATCGGGTCGATCTCGGTGACGATGACGCGCGCGCCCTGGCCGGCCAGGGCAGCGGCGCAGCCCTTGCCCACGTCGCCGAAGCCGGCGACGACGGCGACCTTGCCGCCGATGAGGACGTCAGTGGCGCGGTTGAGGCCGTCGAGGACCGAGTGGCGGCAGCCGTACTTGTTGTCGAACTTGGACTTGGTGACCGAGTCGTTGACGTTGATCGCCGGGAAGAGCAGGTCACCGGTGGCGGCCAGCTCGTAGAGGCGGTGGACACCGGTGGTGGTCTCCTCGGTGACACCCTTGATCTGCTCGGAGACCGTGGTCCACTTGGTCGGGTCGGCCTTGAGGGTCTTGCGGACGAGCTCCTTGAAGACCCCGACCTCCTCGGAGTCCGACTCGTCGGTGGGGGGCACCTGACCGGCGGTCTCCCAGGCACGGCCGTTGTGCACGAGCATCGTGGCGTCGCCACCGTCGTCGAGGATCATGTTGGCGCCGGTGGAGCCCGTGCTGTCACCGGGCCAGGTGAGGATCTGCTCGGTGCAGTCCCAGTACTCCTCGAGGGTCTCGCCCTTCCAGGCGAAGACGGGGACACCCTGGGGGTCCTCGGGGGAACCGTGGGGCCCGACGACGACCGCGGCGGCCGCCTCGTCCTGGGTGGAGTAGATGTTGCAGGAGGCCCAGCGGACCTCGGCACCGAGCGCGGTCAGCGTCTCGATGAGGACCGCGGTCTGCACGGTCATGTGCAGCGAACCGGCGATGCGGGCGCCCTGGAGCGGCTGGGCCGCCCCGAACTCCTCGCGCAGGGACATCAGACCGGGCATCTCGTGCTCGGCCAGGCGGATCTGGTGACGGCCGGCCTCGGCGAGGCTCAGGTCGGCAACCTTGTAGTCAAAAGGCATGGAAGAACTCCTGAAGATGACTTGATGGTTTGCGGACCCGGCGCAGCCCATCTGGGCACACATCGTTGGAGCGGGTTATCACCCACGCCGGCGGGGACCCACTCTACCGGAGGTATGCCGCGTGGCCAGCCCCAGCGCGGTGCTCAGGGTGCGCCCGGCCGCCTACGGCACTAGGAAGGGAGTTACCCACCACGAACGGAGCACCATGAGCGAGCCCAGCAGCGGGGTCCCCGGCGAGATCGCCGACGCGGAGGTCGAGGCCCCCACGAGCGACGAGCCCACGACCGTGGAGCTCGAGCTCGACCAGGACAAGATCGAGGCCTGGGACGAGGTCAAGGGCGACTACCAGGTCGAGCCCGACGGGCAGCCAGTCGCGAACAGCCTGGACGGGAGCGACCTCGACAGCGACGACGCGACGGCTGACGACGCGACGTCAGAGGCGTCGGCTGATGAGGCGACGGCAGACGACACCCCGGCACCCGAGGCGGACGCCGAGCAGTCCTAGTGAGCGTCGCCGCTCGACGGCAGCGGGTCGTCGGCGGCGTCGGTGAGGGTGGCACCGCTGTGCTGCCACTGCGGGCGCTCCTCGGTGCCGGTGTCGATGTCCGGCTCGAGGTACATCAGCAGGGTGAGGTCGGGAGCGGCCTCACGGGCCCTGGCCTCCGCTGAGTTGATCGCATCCGCGATGTCCCGTGCCGTCGTGCCCGCCGGGACCGCGACCTTGGCGGCGACGACGACCTCGTCGGGTCCGATGTGCAGGGTGCGCTGGTGGATGACGCGGTCGATGCCCTCGACGGACTCGATCGCCTGCACGATCCGTCCGATGTGTTCGGGCGAGGCCGACTCGCCGAGCAGCAAGGACTTCATCTCGATGGCGAGGAAGATCGCGACCGCCACGAGGAGAAGGCCGATCAGGCCCGTGCCGATGACGTCGAACAGCGGGTTCCTGGTGAGCAGCATGAGCCCCACCCCGAGGAAGGCGAAGACGAGGCCGAACAGTGCCGCGAGGTCCTCCAACAGGATGACGGGCAGCTCGGGGGCCTTGGCGCCACGGACGAACTCGAGCCACTTGCGGCGCCCACGGACCTTGTTGGACTCCAAGATCGCGGTGCGGAACGAGAACGACTCGAGGACGATCGCGACCGCGAGCACGACCACGGGCACCCACCACCACTGGGCGCTGCCACCGTGCTCGTCGCTGAAGGGGTCGAAGTCGTGCAGGTCGTGGGTCTCGTGCCACTTGTGGTACGCCTCGTAGAGCGCGAAGAGGCCACCGATGCTGAACAGCACGATCGAGACGATGAAGGCGTAGACGTAGCGCTCTCGGCCGTACCCGAAGGGGTGCTCGGGTGTCGCGGCGCGCTTGGCCCGCTTACCACCGGTCAACAGCAGCAGCTGGTTTCCGGAGTCGGCCAACGAGTGGATCGCTTCGGCCAGCATCGAGCTGAAGCCGGTCAGGAAGAACGCGATGAACTTCGTGATCGCGATCCCCAGGTTGGCCAGCAGTGCGGCCACGACGGCTTTGGTCCCACCCTCGGTCGACATGGCCGACAGCGTATCGGTGCGGCAGCCTCCCCCGTTCGGACGACCCTGCCCCGCGAACGGACAGCACGCCCCCCGACCTCTTGTGGTGGGGCGACCGCTTTCTCGACATTTGCTCTGTACTCCGCGCGAGAGGAAGCCATGTACAAGGGACTGAGGGTTGCGGTCGTGGTGCCCGCGCACAACGAGGAGCGCCTGATCGGTCGCACCGTGTCCACCATGCCCGCCCTCGTCGACCACATCATCGTCGTGGACGACGCGAGCACCGACGGCACCGCCGAGGCGGCCAAGGCGGTGGGCGACTCACGCACCGACGTGCTCACCCTCCTCGAGAACCAGGGCGTGGGGGGTGCCATCCTCACCGGGCACCAGACCGCCCTGGCCCTCGACGCCGACGTCTCCGTCGTCATGGCGGGAGACTCACAGATGGACCCTGACTACCTGCCCGCCCTGCTGGACCCGATAGCCGCCGGCCAGGCCCAGTTCACCAAGGGCAACAGGTTCTACGGCAGGGGCTCGTTCGACGGGATGCCCAAGCACCGCATCGCCGGCAACCTCACGCTGTCCTTCCTCACCAAGGCCGCCTCGGGGTACTGGAACCTCTTCGACCCGCTGAACGGCTACACCGCGATCAGCCGGGAGGCTCTCCAGCGGCTCGACCTGACCCGCATCTCGCGCCGCTACGAGTTCGAGAACGACCTGCTGATCCACCTCAACATCCTGCGGGTCCCCGCTGTCGACGTCGCCATTCCGGCGCGGTACGGCGACGAGGTCTCCGGCATCAACCTGCGCACCCAGGCGCCGCGGGCCCTGTCCCACCTCGCCAAGGGCTTCTGGACCCGGATCTGGTGGAAGTACGTCCTGCAGTCCTTCTCCGCGGTCGCCCTCATGCTCTTCGGCGGTCTCGCCCTCACCGCGTTCGGCCTGGTGGTCGGTGCGTGGACCGTCGCCCACACCCTCGGCCCGGCGACGGCCAGCGCCGGCACGGTCGTGTTGGCGGTCGCTCCCCTGCTCAGCGGCTTCCACATGCTGATCCACGCCATGGTCCTCGACATCCAGGAGTCCCAGCCGCGATGACCCGCGGGACGCGGTGCAGGCGCTGATCCGGCGCTGGCTCGCTAACCTCGACGGGTGAGCAGCGCCGAAGGAAACCTGACCTGGGAGCCGGCCACGCGGCATACCGAGCTGTTGGCCGCTCCGGTGGCGCAGGCGATCGCCGGCACACCCTCGGCCCGCGTCGCGCCGATCGACGCCGAGCTCGCCGACACGGCGGCGTTCTGCGCGGCGTACGACGTGGCCATGGAGAGCTCGGCCAACTGCGTCGTGGTCGCGGGCAAGCGCTGTGGCGAGGTGCGGTACGTCGCGGTGATGGTGCTCGCCTCGATGCGCGCCGACATCAACGGCGCCGTGCGCCGGCACCTCGACGTCCGCAAGATCAGCTTCGCCCCCATGGAGCAGGCGGTCGCACTGACAGGCATGGAGTTCGGCGGGATCACGCCGGTCGGGCTGCCTGCGGCCTGGCCCGTGCTGGTCGACGAGGCGGTCGTCGCGGCGGGGGACGTCGTCATCGGCAGTGGCATCCGCGGCAGCAAGCTGCTCGTCCCGGCCGCTGAGCTGGCTGCGCTGCCCTCGGCCGAGGTGCTCCGCCTGTCGCTCTGACAGGCGCTACTTGAACATGTTCAACCTTCCCTGCTACTGTCGGGTCCCTCAACTTGAACACGTTCAAAGAACGTCCGTCACGAAGGAGCCCTCGTGGACAACGCAGTGGACAACGCAGTCATCGCCTACGTGCTGTACCTGGTCATCGCCGTTCCCCTCACCATCTGGGTCGGGTCGACGCTGTCGCGGAACGGCCGGGTCTTCCTGGTCGACGTCTTCGACGGCAACGACGAGCTGGCCGAGGCGGTGAACAAGCTGCTCGTCGTCGGCTTCTACCTGCTCAACCTCGGGGTCGTCGCGCTCTACCTGCGCATCGGCGACACCCTTGCGGACGCCCGCGCCATCGTCGAGACACTGAGCGTCAAGCTGGGCGTCGTGCTGCTGATGCTCGGCTTCGTGCACCTCACCAACGTGTACGTCTTCAACAAGATCCGCCGCCGCGGTCGCCTCGACGCCATGGCCACTCCCCCGGTCCCGCCGCAGGGCTGGACCCAGCCCTTCCCGGCTCCGATGGGGTGAGGGTCGTGAGGACGGTCCGGATCGCGCTCGCCGGCGCCACCCTGTGGAGCCTCGCGCTGGTCGTGGCGGCGCTCACGGTCCCCGTCTACTCCGGTGACACAGCCGGAGCGGACGCGGACGGCGTGCCGGGCGCCACCTCCACCACTGCCACCCTCGTCGAGGTCAACGGGTGGTGGGGACTGGTGGTGGCCGCCCTCCCGCTGGGCGCCTGCCTGGTCGTCGGGACGTTGCTGCTCGGGCCGGGCGGTCGCGCGGCCACGGTCGCCGCTGTCGTGGTCGTGGCCCTGCTCGGTGTCCTGACCGTCCTCAGCCTGCTCAGCATCGGCGTGTTCCTCGCCCCTGCCGTGGCGGGCCTGGGGGTGGCCGTCCTCGCCGCCCTCGCGGCCCCGACCCAGCGCCCCGACCACCTCGACGGCATCGACCGCACTGAGGCGGCGCGGTGAAGCGCCTCGTCGTCCTCTACGACGCCGGCTGCCCGATGTGCTCACGGTTTCGCACGTGGCTGGTCGGGCAACCCCACCTCGTGGCGGTGACCGCCCTGCCCGCCGGTTCCGCACAGGCCCGCGCGCTCCTGCCCCACCTCGACCACGCAGCCACGGTCCGCGAGATCACGGTGGTCGGTGACGGCGGGGAGGTCTGGACCGGCGCCCACGCCTGGGTCGCCTGCCTCTGGACAACGGTGGAGCACCGCGACCTCGCCATCCGCCTGTCCACCCCGCTCGGACTGCCCGTGGCCAAGGCGATGGCGTATGCCGCGGCCGGGCTCCGCGCCTCCCTCACCACCACGCTCGTGCCCGAGGCGGTGGAGGACAATGGCTACGCTGACGACTGTGACGGACTCTGCCAACCGGTCTGACCCCGCCAACCGGTCCGACCGTGGTGAGCAGACCCGCACCGCCATCGCAGCGGCCGCCCAGGAGCTCTTCCTCGAGCGGGGCTACGACAAGACGACCATGCGGGCCGTCGCGGACCGGGCCGGCGTCAGCATCGGCAACGCCTACTACTACTTCGCGTCCAAGGAGCACCTGGTCCAGGCCTTCTACGACCACATCCAGGACGAGCACGCCGCGGCGGCGCACGAGGCCCTTGCTGCGAGTGAGAAGTTCGCAGACCGGCTGCGCGCCGTGCTCACCACCTGGGTCGACGTGGCGGAGTCCTTCCACGGCTTCGCGGGGAAGTTCTTCAAGGTCGCAGCCGAGCCGACCAGCCCCCTCTCCCCGTTCAGCAGCGAGTCGAAGGGGGCGCGGGAGGCCAGCATCGACCTGTTCCGGAAAGTCGTCGACGGCTCCGACCTGAAGGTGCCCGCCCCCATCCGCGCCGAGCTGCCCGAGCTGCTTTGGCTGCTGCAGATGGGGGTCGTGCTGTTCTGGGTGCACGACTCCAGCGACGGCCAGCAGCGCACGCGGGCCCTGGTGCGTCAGGTGGTGCCCCTGGTCGACAAGCTGGTCAGGCTCAGCCGGCTGCCCGGCATGCGGGGAGTCGTCGGCGACGTCGTCGAGCTGATCCGCTCCGTACGGCCCTGAGGGCACCCGGCCCGCCAGGCCACTCGGGTCAGCCGCCGGCTCGGCCTCGCAGGTCCGCCACGTGCGGCGACACCGCAGGATCCAGGCCCAGCCCCAGGGCCAGGTAGGTCGCGGCGAAGTCTGTGGTCGCGATCTGACCCGCCAGGCGGGTCAGGGCGTGCCCCGGCTGCGCCGTCACCTCGCTGACCCTGACCCCCACCTCACGAGCCGCCGAGGTCAGGGCTTCGGCCAGCGCCCGCGCCTCGTCGGCCTCTCGCGTCATCGGGTCGGGCAGGACGTCCCTGAGCATCAGCAACGACAACCGTGGTGCGGCCGGGCCGTCGAGGAACGGATCGGTGAAGATGTCGTCGACCACCCCGGAGGCCTGTGCGCCCGGGCGAGACGCGGCCCCGCCGGAGTACGCGGCGGTGAACGGGCCGTCGAAGCAGGCGACGACCTGGGCCGCGTCGTCGGGGAGCTCACCGGACGTGGCCGGCACCCGCGCGGTGCGCGCGAGCATCGAGGTGGCCCGCCCCGCGGCCACGCCGTTCAGGGGACCGTCGCCGAGGACCACCGGGACGCCCTCGGCGAGATCGGCGGCCAGCACCTTGGCCGGGTTGACGAACGACTCCGACGAGGGACGGCAGGACTCCGCGATCTCGTCGAGGCGGTCGGCGGCCTCGGTCAGCACCCGGGCGTCGACGTCGACGATGCCCAGGTGCCCTGCGCCCAGCAGCACCGGGGCGAGCAGCGACCAGAGGGAGGTGCGGGACGTGGTGCGACCGCGGCCGATGCCGATGTGGACGCCCCGCGCCTGGGCTGCGACGTCCGCGAGCGGCGAGTCGATGGCCCCGACGGTGAGCAGGGCAGCGCCTCGACGAGCCGCCTCGGCGGCGAGCGCCAGCGGGCCCGGAGCGCGTCCTGAGAGCGAGACGGCGATGACGAGGTCGAGTGGACCCACCCAGCCGGGCAACGGCAGGTTGCGCCGCACGCTGACCGGGACCGGCGAGCCCGGCTCGGCAAGCAGCTCGAGCACGTCACACACGACGGCCGACCCGCCGAGCGAGGCGACGAGGACCGACCGCGGCCGCTCGCCACCGGCCACGCGCTCGATCCCGCCCTCGGCGGACAGCTCGATCGCCTCGCGCACCTGGGCGCCGGCCGTCGCCAGCCCCCTCAGGGTCTGGCGGGAGTCGAGGGTGGCCAGCGCCTCGTCGCTGTCGATGCGCGACTCGTCGAAGAACTGTGCCATCGTCGCGCCTCCCCGCCGTCCGTCAGACCGGCTTGCGGGCTTCGTCGACGAGCAGCACCGGCACACCGTCGTCGATGCGGTACTGCAGGCCGCAGGCCGTGCTGGTGCAGTGAAGCTCGGGCTTGCCCTCGACGGTGGCGTCGGCGAGCTCGGAACGGCAGGCCGGGCACCTCAGGATCTCCCGCAGCCACGGCTCGATCCGGACGTCCTGCCCTTGTCCTTGCGACATCAGCGTTCTCCTCTCACCAGTGCGAGGACATCGTCCCGCACCTGGGTCATCGTGTCTTGGTCAGCCGCCTCGACGTTGAGCCGGAGGAGGGGTTCGGTGTTGGAGGCGCGCAGGTTGAGCCACCACATCGGCGCATCGCTCGTCCCGGCGTGGGTCGCCGTCAGTCCGTCCAGCTCGTCGAACTCGGCGCCGCGCTCGGCAGCCCACTGACGCACGGTCGCGGTCGCGGCCGCAGCGTCCGTGACCGTCGAGTTGATCTCGCCGGACGCGGCATACCGGCTGTATGCCGCGGTGAGCCGGCTCAGTGGCTCACCCTGCTCGCCGAGCGCGGCGAGCACGTGCATCGCGGCGAGCATGCCGGTGTCGGCGAACCAGAAGTCCCGGAAGTAGTAGTGCGCACTGTGCTCGCCGCCGAAGACCGCGTCCTCGCGGGCCATCTCGGCCTTGATGAACGAGTGGCCGACCCTGGTCCGCACCCCGCGGGCGCCCTGCTCGGCGATGATCTCGGGGACCGCGGCCGAGGAGATGACGTTGTAGACGACGGCGACGTCAGCCGCGGCGACGCCTCCTGCGACCTGCTTGGCGATCTCACGGGTGGCCACCAGGGCCGTGACGGCACTGGGGCTCACCGGTTCGCCACGCTCGTCGATGACGAAGCAGCGGTCGGCATCGCCGTCGAACGCCAGGCCGAGGTCGGCGCCGTGCTCGACCACAGCAGCCTGGAGGTCGCGCAGGTTCTCGGGCTCGAGTGGGTTGGCCTCGTGGTTGGGGAAGGTGCCGTCCAGCTCGAAGTAGAGGGGGATGACCTCCAGCGGCAGCGCGGGCAAGCCGGTGCCCGTGCCGAGGACGGCAGGCACCGTGTGGCCGCCCATGCCGTTGCCGGCGTCGACGACCACGCGCAGTGGCCGACCACCGGAGAGGTCGACCAGGCCGCGCAGGAAGGCCGCGTAGTCACCCAGGACGTCACGCTCGACGACGTGTCCCGACTTCGTGGCCGGAGGCCCCGCACTGACCCCCGCGTCGAGCAGCTGCTGGGCCAGGGCGCTGACGTCGGAGAGACCCGAGTCCTGACCCACGGGGCGCGCTCCCGAGCGACACAGCTTGATGCCGTTGTACTGGGCCGGGTTGTGCGACGCGGTGAACATGGCGCCGGGGAGGTCGAGGGCGCCACTGGCGTAGTAGAGACCGTCGGTGCTGCACAGCCCGATCAGCGTGGCGTCGAGGCCGTGGGCGGTGACGCCTGCGGCGAAGGCCCGGGACAGCTCGGGCGACGAAGGGCGCATGTCGTGGCCGATGACGACCCCGGGAGCTCCCTCCGGCCCGACCACGGTCCGGGCGAAGGCAGCGCCGAGGGCCCACGCCACATCGACGTTGAGCTGGTCGGGGACGAGGCCCCGGACGTCGTAGGCCTTGACGAAGTCGGAGAGGACAGGCTTGGGCACGCCCGAAACCCTAGCGGTGTCAGTTGTCGCGCAGGACGCGCAGGTGCCCGCGGCGACCCGTCTCGACGGCGCCGGAGGCGTCCTCGTCGGCCGGGTGGCGCCTGGTCTGCGCCTGTGCCGGACCGGGGGCCTCGCCCAGCCGGGGCCGGCCTGCCTCGCGCACGGCGTTGGCCAGCGCCAGCAGGTCGTCGTGCGAGGGCTCCGGCTCGACGTACTCCCCGGAGAGGCGCACGATCTCCCAGCCCCGGGGGGCGGTCAGTCCCTCGGCATGGGTCGCGCACAGGTCGTAGGTGTGCGGTTCGGCATACGTCGCCAGGGGTCCGACCACAGCGGTCTGGTCGCCGTAGACGTAGGTGAGCGTCGCAATGGCAGGCTTCGAGCACGCGGTGCGGGAGCACCTCCTGGACAGACTCACGACGCGGACTCTATGCCAGCAAGGCGGGGCCCCCGGGTCGGCACGCCGTAGGCTGGTCTGGTGACTTCGACCGGCCCGCAGGCAGGGCGCTCCCGGGCGGCGCGACGGGACCGTCGAGGCCGAGGGGTGAGGGGTCCGCTGGCCTGGCCGGCCGTCCCCGCCATGGCCACCCGCCGGCAGCTGTTCGACGACCTGGTCCTCGACAGTGCTGCTCGCCTGGAGACGCGGCTCGGTGCCCGCTTCCAGGACGTCGAGTTCGCGGTCGAGGACGTTCCTCCGACCGACCCGGCCCCGTGGGAGCGTGAGGGGGCGCCGCTGGCTCGGGCCTTCCCTCCACACGGCAGGACCCCGGCGCGGATCGTCATCTACCGCCGCCCGATCGAGAGCCGCGCAGACAACCAGCGCGAGCTCACGGCCATCGTGCAGGACGTGGTGGTGGAGCAGGTCGCCGCGTTGTTCAACCTGCCGCCGGGCGACCTCGACCCACGCTACGACGACGGGGCCTGACCCTGCGTCGAGCCCCGAGCTACCGGGTCACCTCTCGCAGGCCCACGGTCGTGGTGCGCAGGGCAGCGTCGTGCAAAGGGGTCGTCGTCAGGAGCGTTCCCTGGCTGTCGTTCACCCAGGTGACCACGCCTGCCCGGACCTGCCCCTTGCCCGACACGCGGTGCACCCACACGGAGGTGGCACCGGTGAGGTCGAGAGCCCCTGACGCGTCGACACCGAGGTTCGGACGACGGGACGTCTCCACCCCCTTGGCGTCGACGGTCACCACCTCGACGCCGGCGGTGTCACCGGACGACGTCAACGACAGGAACCGCTGCATGGGGCCGGGCGCGCCGGCCGGGTCGACGAGAGGCATCCCGGCGACGCCCGAGATCGGCGGCGTGGAGGACGTCCACGCAAAGTCCCCCGGCTTGCCGGGGGCGCTCCGCATGACCACGGCCGCGGCCACGACGGGCACGTCGGCTCGCACCTGAAGCCCCACGGTGCCGGTCGGCAGCGCCGAGATGTCGATGTCACGGACTGCACCACCGTCGATCCGGGTCACCCCGCCGGCGGGCAGGGCCCGCGGTCCCTGGGCGGTGAGCACCCTGGCCTGGACGACGGCCTCGCCCGTCCCTGGCACCGCGACGCGCAGGACCGACTGGCCGCCCACCGCGACCGCCGGGATCACCTGGTCGCGCGACGGCGCCGCAGTGGGCACGGAGTCGTCGGACCCACCCGCGCGGGTGCCGTCCAGCCACAGGTCGTTGACGACCGCGCCGACCACACCACCATCGGCGACGACGTGCACGACGGGGTTGGCCAGCTCGCTGTTGATCGAGTCGAGGAGGAAGGCCGTGCGTCCGTGCGCCGGGACGACGATGCCCTTGCCGTTCGGGGACGAGACCGCCCCCTTGGCGCCGTAGAGGGTGACGTCGACGGCGACGGCGTTGCCGCCGGGGTTGGTCAGGAGGAGTCGTTCCTGCCGACCGGGGGGCCCCCCGCCGGCCATGATCCAGAACTCGGCACCGGGCGGCCCGCACGGGGCCGAGCCCAGCGACCGCTGGTCGCCCGAGGGCACCAGCCAGCCCTGTGCCGCGGCGACACCGGCAGCCATGGACTCGGTGCCCGACACCAGCACCCCTTCCGCACGGCCCTGGTCGCCCATCACGCTGGAACCGCGGACGGTCACGGGCGTGCCGAGGTCGCCCCGCGGCATACGGCTGAGGCTCAGTCGACCGGGGGCCGTGGCGGGCGCGGTGCCGGTCAGGGCCCGGACGGGGGCCGCAGCCGCGGCAACCCGCACGCCGACGTCGACGTCGTCGACTCCCTTGACGCCCTTGAGCTCCGGACCCGGGCACACCAGCGAAGAGCTGCGCACCGGGTTGGTGGCCGAGGTGGTGGCGGTGTCCACGACACGGGTCGACGCGACGGCGAAGGCCCCCTGGCTGTGCATGGCTGCGGTGACGATCCCGACGCCTGCGGCAGCCACGAGCGAGGTGCGGACGATGCCGCTGACGGAGAGGTTCACGGGCGCCTCCGCCTCGAGGAGCGGTTGCCGAAGGGCACGGCGAGGAAGACGACCACCAGGAGCAGGACGCCCTGGGCGTAGCGCCAGATGGCGTTGGTCGGGAGCACGTCCACCGAGATCGTGGCCGGCCCCGCCGGCAGGGAGTACGACGCTGCGTCGCCGTTGGGCGCGAGCACGTGACCGTCGACGGCGACCCGCGCGTGCCTGACCCACTGGCCCGGCTCGGACAGGACGAGCGAAGCCCCTTGCGGCACAACGGATTTCACCTCGAGCCGCGAGTGGGGACCCGAGACGGGGATGGCCTGCTCCGATGTGCGGGTCAGCAGCCGGGCGCGGGAGGGTGCGACGGCGTCGTCGGCCGCCCCTCCGCCTCCGGGCAGGACCCGCCAGAACAGCACGCCATCGTGCTCGCCGAGCCGACTCAGCCCGGCCGTGGCGTCGAGGGCGCGGATCCGGGGATCGGTGGGCTCGGCACTCAGGCCGATGAACCCGACCGCCTGGTCTGCCAGGTCGACTGCGGGGGTGAGCGCGCCGGGCGCGGCTCCCTGTTCGAACAGCGCACTCACCGAGGCGGCGAGTGCCTCAGCGGTGGGTCGGTCGGTCGTCATCGGGGGCAGGATCCGGGAGGTCTCCCCGACCTCCCGGCCGAGCAGCTCGTAGGTCAGGGCGTCGCCATCGGGCCGCAGCAGCAGCATCCGGTTGCCGAGACCGCTCTCGGCCTGGTCGATGGCAACGGCTGGACGAGGGTCCTGCCAGGCCCGCAGCCCGTCGCCGACGGTGCGGACGGTGAGCCATCCGGAGCTGACCAGCACGGCTCCGATCAGCGCGCCAGCCACGGGCCAGCGAGCCAGCGCCTGCCACCCGCCGCGCGCCCGGCTGACGGCAAGGCCGTCGGCGCCGAGCAGGGCTGCGGCCACCAGCGCCAGGGCGAGGACGAGCAGGCCGACACCCGACCACGCCGTCACCGGCGCCCCGGCGTCGGGCAGGCCCTGCGGCACGACGCCGAGCTGGATCCGGGGTGCCACGACGGCGTAGGCGAGGCCGAGAAGGGCCACGACCCCGAGGACGCTCGCGGCGCGACCACGCCGGCCGGCACGCAGCAGGCCGAGCAGCCCGGCGAGGACCAGTGGCGCCGAGAGCAGCACGGGGTAGGACCCGGGGCCACCGGGGTGCAGGAGCGCAATCTGCCAGGGCTGCGCCTGGGTCGTCCCCCAGACCGACAGGCCGGGGCCGGTGAAGAGCAACGCCGGACGGTCGAGAAGGGCAGGCACCCAGGACCCCAGGAGCAGGACCGGGCCGAGGACGATGGCCAGGCCCCGCACCCGGGCCCAGCCGTGACCGACGAGCGCGACGCCCAGGCCGGCGACGAGCACCAGCACGAGGAGGGCAGGAGCGAAGGCTCCGAGTGCGGTGGCGGCAAGGACGGTTGCGGCAGTGACCGTCGCGGTGCCGGTGCGGCGACCGGCGAGCGCGATGCCCCCGGCCACCAGCGGGAGGAGGATCGCGGCGACGATGCCGCCCAGCCGACCAGAGCCCACCGCCGTGGCCAGGACCGCGCTGGTGGACCAGGCCAGGGCGGCGATGGCACGCGGCCAGCGTGAGTGCGTGACGACCCGGGCGCCGAGGTATGCCGTGAGGGTCGCCATCGGGAGGGCGAAGGTCACCAGCAGGGTTGTCACGGCGCCGACAGGCGACGCGGGTGCACTGAGCAGCGGGAGGTGGGCCACCAGCCACGACAGGCCCGACAGGATCACGAGGTGCGGACCCTGCTCGCCGGCACTGCCGAGCCCCGCGCCGTGCCAGCCGTCGAACCAGGCGTGCCACAGGGTGCCCGCGTCGGCTCTGACCCCGAAGGTCTCGCCGCCGGTCACACCGTTGTCCAGCCGGTCGACGAAGCTGCCTCCGAGGTGCCGGCTGGCCAGGGCGGCGACGACGGTCATGACCAGGGTCGCCAGCAGACCGGGGTTCCGGGCGGCGTGGGACGCCCACGTCGCACCCAGGATGTTGAGGTCCTGGGCCTCGTCCGCGACCGGGCCGGACTCGACGGCGTCGGCGCGGCCGGTGTCGCCCGGCCCCGGCTCGAGCGCGACCTCGTCGTGGATGAGGTCGGTCGTGTGCCGCAGCACCGTGCGCGAGGGGACGAACAGGCCCTGCAGGTCGCGTCGGCGGACCTGTCGGGTGCCACGCGAGCGCCACCGGGCCCCGAGCACTCGTCCGGGGGTCAGCACCGCACCGATGTCGGAGAACTCGGCCCATGCGGCGCGGGGTCGTTTGGCCAGCAGCAGCGCGAGGGCGGCAAGGGCGCTCGTCAGGACGATCCAGGCCGCCAGCAGCGGCAGGGCCCACCAGGCGCACCTGGCCAGCGCCACCCGCCGGGCCTGGCGACGCATCCGCGGTGTCGAGTCGCCGAGGGCGGCGTCGTCCGGCTCCGCCCGGGCACCGGTGCGCACGGTGGCGCGGGGCACGACGACGACGCGGCGGCCGGACTGCTGGGCACGCCACGAGAAGTCCACGTCGGCGCCGAAGTCCCCGAGGGCGCGCTCGGGCCCGCCGAGCTCGTCGAGCATTCCGCGCTCCACGAGCATGCCGGTCGCCGGGACGGCCAGGACGTCGGTGCGGCGGTCGTACTGGCCCTGGTCGGGCTCACCCGGGGCCGGTGAGGGGATCACCCGGCCGCTGCGGGTCAGCTGCAGGCCGACCGATCGCAGGGCGCCGGGACGCGTCCAGTCGAGCAGCTTGGGGCCGGCTGCACCGACCGACGGGCTGCGTCGCACGGCATCGAGCAGTCGCGCCAGCGTCATGGGGGCCGCGGCACTGTCTGAGGTGAGCACCCAGACGTGGGTCACGCCGGACGCGCCGGGGGTCACGTCGGGGGTCACGCCGGGGGCCACGTCGGGCGAGGACGCGCCGTCGGCCGTCGCGGCCCGGTCGGTCAGTGCGAGGGCCGACCGCACGGCATACGCGAGGGAGGTTGCGCCGGGGACGGTGACGAAGGTGATCGCGTCGATGGCTTCGGCCACGCCGCGGTGGGCGCGCACGGTCTCGACGGCGTTGCCGTCGCGCTCGTCCCTCCCGAGGTCGACGACGACGAGGCGTTCGGGGCTGCGCGTCTGGCGCGCGAGGGAGTCGAGGGTCTCCGCGAGCGCGGAGGTCGGGCCGCGGAGCACCAGAACCGCCGTCACCGTCGCGACCCCCGCAGGTGATCCTGCGGGGTCTGTCAGGCCATGGGGCGGGGCAAGCGTCATGCGCTGGTCACGGAGTCGCCGCTGGGGCGACTAGACCGCACGCTTCTTGAGCTTGCGGCGCTCCCGCTCGGACAGCCCACCCCAGATGCCGAACCGCTCGTCGTGGGCGAGGGCGTACTCCAGGCACTCGGCCCGCACCTCGCAGCCGACGCAGACCTTCTTGGCCTCACGCGTCGACCCGCCCTTCTCAGGGAAGAACGCCTCGGGATCGGTCTGGGCACAGAGCGAGCGCTCCTGCCATGACATCTCCACCTCTTCGCCACCTTCGAAGGTGACCAACTGAAGTTCCTGCACGGCTTCCTCCTCGACCCGGTTCGCCGCTGCGTGTGACCTTGCTTGGTCACAACAATGGAATTACACGCGTGTCATACGTGGTTCGTCAAGCGGAAGTCTGATATTTGCCCGATCGGATGAACCTTGATAACGCCGCTTCACAGGACGCTAGAGGTGCGCTAGAAGACTCCCGGCACAGGCGTCGCCCCGACGGCGCCCCCGAACGGCCCCGACGGCACCCCCACGGCGCCCCCGCTGCGGGGGCTGTGGACGGGCTGCAAGACTGCGGGGCATGCGCATCACGGCACTGGCCGGCGGCGTCGGAGGTGCCCGCTTCCTGCGTGGCCTCCGCGCCCACCTGGACCGCTCCCCCGGCCTCTCGGACACCGAGCTGACCATCATCGGCAACACCGGTGACGACATCAGCCTGTTCGGGCTGCGGGTCTGCCCCGACCTCGACACCCTGCTCTACACCCTCGGCGGCGGCATCCACGAGGGCCAGGGCTGGGGCCGGGCCGACGAGAGCCACCGGGTCCAGGGTGAGCTGGCGGCATACGGCGCCGTGCCGCAGTGGTTCGCCCTCGGCGACCTCGACTTCGGGACCCACGTCATCCGTTCGCAGTGGCTCGGCCAGGGGGTGTCCCTCACCGAGGTGACCGCACGCCTGGCGGCCCGCTGGGGCCTGCCCGACCAGCGGATCACCCTGCTGCCGATGAGCGACTCCCCCGTGGAGACTCACGTCGTCGTCGAGGACGAGGAGGGTCAGCGCGCGATCCACTTCCAGGAGTGGTGGGTTCGTCACCAGGCCTCGATCCCGGCGCAGCGGTTCCAGGCGGTGGGCATGGACCGCGCGACCGCAGCACCGGGTGTCCTCGACGCCATCCGGACCGCCGATGTGGTGCTCCTCCCCCCGAGCAACCCGGTGGTCTCGATCGGCATCATCCTGGGCGTGCCCGGCGTGCGAGATGCGTTGCGTGGCAGCGCCGCTCCCGTCGTCGGCGTCTCACCGCTCATCGGCGGTATGCCGGTGCGCGGGCACGCGGACGCGTGCCTCCGGGCCATCGGGGTGGAGTCGACAGCAGCTGCCGTCGCCGGGCTCTACGAGGACTTCCTCGACGGGTGGCTGGTGTCCGCCGAGGACGAGGCGTCCGTGCGCCTGCCCCGAGCGACGGTTCGCAGTCGGCCGCTGCTCATGTCGGATGCCGATGCCGCGGCCGACATCGCCGGCGCCGCCCTGGAGCTCGCGCTCGAGCTCAAGGGCGCCTGACCGTGTCGGTGTCACTCATCCCCTTGACGGGGATGCCGGAGGTGGCGGCGGGCGACGTCCTGGTCACGCTCCTGCTCGACGCAGCGGCCTCTGCGGGCATCTCGCTGGCGGACGGCGACGTCCTCGTCGTCTCGAGCAAGATCGTCTCCAAATCCCTTGGTCTGTGGGCTGATTCGGCCGACAGGAGTGCCGCCGTGATCAGCCAGACGGTGAGGGTGGTGGCGGAGCGCATGTCGGACGACCGGATCACCCGCATCGTGCAGTCGACGGCCGGTCCGATCATGGCAGCGGCCGGGGTGGACGCCTCCAACACCGGGAGTCGCGACGACGTGCTGCTCCTCCCCGCCGACCCCGATGCGGAGGCCGAGCACCTGCGGGTGGCCCTCCTCGCGGCGACAGGGCTGCGGCGCGTCGGCGTGGTCCTGAGCGACACGGCCGGGCGACCCTGGCGGTTCGGGCAGACGGACTTCGCCCTGGGGGCAGCCGGAGTCTCCGTCGTCGATGACCTCCGGGGGGCTGTCGACGCCGACGGCAAACCGCTGGCCGTCACGGCGAGGGCCGTCGGCGACGAGCTCGCCGCCGCAGCCGACCTCGTCAAGGGCAAGGCGGACTCGATCCCCGCCGCGGTGGTCCGCGGCTCCGACCTGGCGATCGACGGACGGGGGGCGGGGGCGCGGGCACTGGTCCGCGTCGGCCGGGAGGACTGGTTTGACCACGGGCGCGCCGAGTCGATCCGGGCCGCCCTCGGCACGGCCCCGGGCAGCCCGGAGGCCATCGAGGACGGCATCGCCGCGATCGGCCCCGAAGACGTGGCGTCCCGACTGCGGCGGGCGGTGGCCGTCGCCCTGCGCGGAGCGCCCGATGCCGGCGTGGACGTCGGGGGTGAGGTGGTCCACGTCAGTGCGCCGACGGCATACCAGCTGGGGGTGGCGGTGAGCCGCCTGCAGGTCGCGCTCTGGGGGGAGGGGCTGGCCACCGACGCGCCCGACGAGGTGAGCGGGCTGGATGTTCGCCTGGAGGTGCATCCCCGCTGACCGTGCAACAAGTCCGGCCCGCTGGGACTGTTGCCGGCTGGAGGTCACAGAGCGGTCGATTCGGGGCTCCGGTGACCACGAGCGAGCACCAAGTCCCGGCCCGCTGCGACGTGTTGCCGCCTGGTGGTCACAGAGCGGTCGATTCGGGGCTCCGGTGACCACGAGCGAGCAACAAGTCCCGGCCCGCTGCGACGTGTTGCCGGCTGGAGGTCACAGAGCGGTCGATTCGGGGGTCCGGTGACCACGAGCGAGCAACAAGTCCCGGCCCGCTGCGACGTGTTGCCGGCTGGTGGTCACAGAGAGGACGATTCGGGGGTCCGGTGACCACGAGCGAGCAACCAGTCCCGGCCCGCTGCGACGTGTTGCCGGCTGATGGTCACAGAGCGGTCGACTCGGGGGTCCGGGGACCACGAGCGAGCAACAAGTCCCGGCGCGGAGGGGTCCCGGCGCGGAGGGGTCAGCGACGGGTGGGCAGATGGGTGCGCGGCGCCATCCGCGGGCCACGCCGGGGCCGGCTGGCCCCGGACAGCTCGAGGAGGTGCTGCACCCGGTAGCGGTGGCCGCGGTAGGGCTCGAGCAGCTCGGCCAGCACCTCGTCGTCGCGGACCTCTCCGAGCAGGGCCCAGGTGAGGTCCTTGGCCACGTGGTAGTCGCCGAAGCTCACGGCGTCGGGGTCGCCGAGCGCCCGCTGGGCCACCTCGGCAGCCGTCCACACCCCCACGCCCGGCACCGAGCGAAGTCGTCGGCGGGCCTCAGCCAGTGGCAACGAGGCACTCTCCTCCAACCGGCCGGCCACCCGCGCCGCCCGCACCACCGTCGCGGACCGGGCGCCGTCGACCGAAGCGCCCAGCCACTCCCAGGACGGGATGCCCGCCCACTCCTGGGCCGTCGGCGCCACCCACAGCCGCCGCTCCTCCCCCGGCCCGGGCGCGCGGGAGCCGAACCGGTGGACGAGCCTGCGGTAGCCCCCGAAGGCCTCCTGCCCGGTGACCTTCTGCTCGATCGCCGCCGGCACCAACGCGTGCATCACCAGCCCGGAGCGCGGCACGTGCCACGCGGCATACCTCTTCCACGCAGTGGCCACCTGCGGGTGGTGCGCCACGAAGTCGCTGTCGTCGTCATCCCCACCGAGGAGCGCAGGCACCTGGTCGAGGGCCCACTGGGCGCCGTCGCCCCACGCCGTCGCGACGACCTCACCGACGTCGCCGCGCTGAACCAGCCGCAGCGTCGCGGTCCCCGAGGGCGTGGGAAGGCCGAGCCACCAGCCCTCACCGCGGTCGGGCTGGGACGTCGGATCGGCGCCACCACGACGGAATGCCGAGACGATCAGGCCGACCGACGTCGGGCGCCCGGGCCGCCAGACACGGGTCGTCTCGGCCGTCGGGGACATGCCGTCAGTCTTGCGCGTAGGGGTGACAGGGTCCGCAGGCGGGCCACGTAGACTCTGCGGGTCCCGACCCCGAACCACCCGAGGAACCCGTGGCAAACAAGCGCGTGAGCCAGGACCGCAAGGCCCGACTGGCCGAGATCCAGAACCAGCAGAAGGCGAAGGAACGCAAGGTCGTCGCCGGCATCGTCGTCGGCTGCCTCGTCCTGCTCGCGGGTCTCACGGGGGTCGTCCTCTACGCGATCAACGACGCCAAGGCCAAGCAGCTGCCCAACCTGGGAGCCTCGGTTGCCGCCGCCAAGTGCGACCCGGTCACGACCGACGCGAACGCCGGTTCGGGTGAGCACGTCGGTCCGGGCACGCAGAAGCCCGACGAGACCTCGGTGAAGTACGCCACCATCCCGCCGAGCAACGGCCCGCACTTCGTCAGCCCCGACGTCAGCGGCCGCGACTTCTACACCGCGACCGACCGCCCCGTCCTCGAGACCCTGGTCCACAACCTCGAGCACGGCTACACCATCCTCTGGTACGACGGCGCCAAGGTGAAGGACACCACCCTCCTCAAGGACATCGCCGACCAGGGCAACAAGCTGAGCGACTCGAGCGGCAAGTTCAAGGTCGTCGAGTGGGACGCCAGCCGTGGCGCCTTCCCCGCCGACAAGCCGTACGCCCTCGTCCACTGGGCCAAGGACGCCGGTCACCGCCAGCTCTGCGGGGACATCTCCGGCCAGGTCGTCGTCGACTTCGTCAAGAAGTTCCCCAAGGACGACACCCAGGAGCCGGGCGCACAGTAACGGCCCAGCAGGCCGCAAGCCCACCCACGACCTCGGTATGCCGCCCACTGGCCTCAGTGGGCGGCATACCTGCGTCGGGTGGGCGCGGGTTGGAGAGAACCGTCAGAGGTGGACGGGGCTGACGCGCAGCGCCGGGCCCGAGGGTGAGGCGTCCTTGAAGGCGGCCCAGATGTACGTCGGGGCCATCGGCGCTGCCCTCTCGAGCAGCGGCGCGGGAACGCGCGACACCCACTGCGGTATCTGGTCCGTGCCCGCGAAGGCACGGCTGTCGGCCAGCACCGGCAGGGTGTAGTCCCACACGTCGAAGGCGCCGAACAGCCGGCGCAGCCCCGCTCGGGAGTAGTAGTGCTCGTAGTAGTGCTCGCCCCGCCGGGTGAGCCGCATGTAGCGGTCGGCGGCGCCCTGCGGCAGCCAGGACAGGAACGGCAGCTTGTAGTGCGGCTCGACCACCTGGTGACGGTGCCCGATGCCGAGGTAGAGGACGCCGGTGGGACTGAGCACGCGGTGGATGTCGGCGACGACCGACTCGGGGTCGACGACGTGCTCGTAGATGTGGTTGAACACCACGACGTCCATCGAGCCGTCCTCGAAGGGCAGGGCCTCACCACGGGCGAGGCTGAACTCGACCCGCTCGCCGAAGCGCTCACGGGCGGCCACCAGTCCGGGCTCGTCGATGTCGACGCCGGTGGTGTGCGCGCCTGCCAGGGCGAGCTCGTCGGCGATGAAACCCGCCGAGCAGCCGACGTCGAGGGCACGCAGCCCAGTCAGGTCGTCGCGGCCCAGGGCGTGCCGGACGACAGCCAGGATCTTCTGGGCCTTCTGGCGCCGCTTCCGCTCGTCGAGCATGGCGTCCATGAGCTCGGAGTAGGCGAGCTGCTCCTCGCGTCCGGTGCCCTCGCCGCTCATGACCGGGCCTGCCTCGGGCCGGGCGCCTGCTCCCCGGGTGCACCGTCGGCGGCAACGTCCACGGCGGGGTCGACGACGATGTGGTCGTGTTCGCGTTCCTGGGCGGAGGTCAACAGGTGGTGCGACCGCGCGTAGGCCCAGCCGAGCAGGGCGAAGAGGACGTCGGCCGCCACCGTGAGGAACCGCGAGATCACCACGACCGCCGTCGCCGCTGAGGTCGAGGTGACCGGCGCAAGGATGAGCACCATCACCCCCTCGCGGACGCCCACGCCGGCGGGCAGGATGACGCTGAACATCGCCAGTGACGACGCCAGCGCGAAGCCCGACAAGGTCGCGAGCACCAGCTGGCCGCTCTCGTAGTCGGTGCTCGTGGCACGTGCGAGGACGAGCACGTGCAGGCCGGAGCACACCCACGCGCCGATGAACAGCAGCGTCGCCGACAGCACGGCGCGGCCCGAGAGCTCTCGCTCCAGGGGCTCGCGCCGCAGGATCCTCAGGACTGTCGCGATGGCCCAGTTGAGCAGCCGCGGCCACAGCACGACGGCCAACAGGGGCATGGCGAGCAGCACCATCCAGCCCGTTGCCGCCGCCGAGTCGTCCCGGGTGATGAGCAGGGGCAGGGCCGGGACGCCGACGATCAGTCCGCAGATCGCCGCGATCGCGACCGTCACGAACGCCACCACGGCCGAGCGGCGGCGGGGGATGTGCAGCCTCGCACCGATCTCGGCCTGCGCGACGATGCTCCACACGGCACCGGGCACGTACTTGCCGAGCTGGCCGACGAAGAACACCCCGCCCGCGGGCGCGACGTGCAGCGGCGACCCGAGGTCGGCCAGCAGGATGCGCCACCCCAGCACAGTGAGCAGCGGGGGCAGGCAGACCAGCAGGGCTGCGAGCGCGAAGGACCCCGCGTCGATCCGGTCGATGTCGGCCGACACGGCTCGCCAGTTGCGCGCGACGGCGATCGACACAGCCGCGACGACGAGCAGTGCCAACAGGATTCGCAACAGGGTGAACACGCGGGATCGGGTCATCGTGGGCTCTCCGTCATGTCAGCGTCTTCGCAGGGTGAGACGAAGCAACCCGTATGCCGCGTCGGTGCGGGTGGAGGTGTCGGACGCCATCCGCATGCGTCCGGCGAGGTCGCCGTCGAGGTCGCCGACCAGCACGAACCCGAAGTCGTGGGAGCGGGCCAGGACAGCACGGACGTCGGCGGGGCCCAGCGCGCCCTCGGCTCCGGAGTGACCGATCGGCAGGGTCACGCAGAGCAGACCGCCGGACTTCAGTGCCCAGGACGCCTGGCTCATCGCTTCGTCGATGTCGTCGGCGTCGCAGCCTCCCGGGTGCAACCGCACGATGACGTCGAGCGACGCGGTGTCGACGTCGAGGACCTCGACCGACGACCGACGACCGGTGAGCTCGAGCTCGACGGGCACGAACCCGATGGCTCGGGCCCACTTGGACAAGGGCGAGCGGCTGCCCGACTCGTCGACGATGACGGCGCTGCGGCGGCCGTCGTCGCGGACCCGGACGATGGCAGCCAGAGCGCCCAGGGCTGCCCAGGCCGCGATCGCGTCGCTGCACCGGGGCAGTCCGAGGCTGCGGGCGAAGGCTTTAGCCTCGTCGGCATCGTGGCCGTCGGCGAGGATGTCTGAGGCGTGGACCCATTCGGGCAGGTCGCCACGGCCGAGCTCCACCTCGGGACGCGAGGCGGCGATGACGGTGCGCGCGACGCTCGCCGCCCGGTGCCTCAGGTGCCCGACGACGGCGGCCGCCCCGGTGGCCGTGGGCTCGGCCCCCGGCTCGGACCCCGGCTCGTCAGCCTCGGCGGCCGGTTCGACGGCGGCGAGGGCCTCGATCGTCCCGACGTACCGCGCCCACGGCCCGGAGAGGTCGGGAGGACGGACCTGCGCGCGCAGCCGGTCCGTGCAGCCGGGTTCCGCGAGGCGCTGGAGGGCTTCGACGAGCGCCTTCTTGTCCCCCGGCGGCACCAGCAACCCGTCGACACCGTCGCGCACCTGACCGCCGAACGTGCCGACGTCGGAGGCCAGGATCGGCAGTCCGTGGTGCTGGCCGAGCAGGGCGTTCTGCGATGCCGTGGCACTGCGGTAGGTCAGCGTCAGGACGTCGTGGGTCGCCAGCAGCGGCGCCAGCCGGTCGGCCGGCACGTAGCCGCCGTGGACCTCGACCCGGTCGCGCAGCCGAGGATCCTGGGCAAGCTCCTTGACGCGCTCGCCGCTGGTGCCCCACATCTCGCCGGCCACGGTCAGGGTCGGTCCGGGCACCTCGGCGAGCGCCTCCATGAGCAGGTCGACACCCTTGTAGTCGCGGACCATCCCCAGCGCCAGCAGGCGTGGCGGGCCGTCGTGGGCGGCTCGCTCCACTGGTGCGCCACCGGGCAGGTGCGGGGGGAGGTCGGTGACCGAGACTCGCGGCGCGCCGAGCTCGTAGGCGATCCGTGCTTGCGAATCACTGTGCACGAGAACGGAATCCACGCGTTCGAAGAAGCGTTGCATCAGCTCACGATCGCCCAGGTGCGTCTCGTGCGGCAGCACGTTGTGGGCGATCACGACGGTGCGTGGCCCCGCATGGGCAACGCCCCGCTGGGCGTTGCGGCGACCGACCCCGGCCGCCCTCAGCAGTGCCAGGTGGGCGGGGACGACTGCCGGGATGACGTGCACGACGACCACGACGTCGAAGGTGCGCAGCCGGCGCCCGGTGCGAACCCACGTGTCGGGACGGGCCCAGCTCAGGGCGCGGACGGTGCGGGGAAAGGGCTCGACGTCGGGGGCGCCGCCGGGGACGGCCTGCTCACCGGGATACAGCTTGGAGGGGTAGAGGTGCGACCAGGACACGAGCGTGACGTCGTGACCGGCCTCGGCCAGCTCGTGCGCCAGGCTCGTCGTGTGGGACGCGACCCCGCCCTTGTAGGGGTGGGTGGGCCCGACGACCGCGACCCTGAGCGCGGCGCTGGGGGTCACCGGACTCGCCCAGCAGGACTGCCCGCCGGACGTCCCGGCAGAGGTCCCGCCAGACGTACGCCCGGTGCCGGCTCGCCGGCCGACCGCGCGCCCTCGCGTGGCGTCACGCTGGCCGGCAACGCGGCATACCGGACCGTGCTCACACGCCCGTCCGGGAACGCACGACGAGGTCGGACAGCAACGCGAGCGAGCCGATCATGATGCCGCTGACGATGAGCAGCACGGTGCTCGCCGGGAAGTAGAACGGGTGCCGCACCATGTCCACGATGCCCTTGAGCAACCCGATGACGATGAGCCACAGGGCCGGCGGCATGAGCACCTTGAGCGGGTCGAAGTACATGACCATGCGCAGCACCTGAAGGATGTAGCGGTAGGCGTCGCGGACGAAGTGGAACTTGCTGACGCCTGCGCGCTTGGCATAGCTCGTCGGCACGTACTTGATGTCGTGCTGGTTGCTCAGGAACGCCAGCGTGATCGTCGTGACGCAGCTGAATCCGGGTGGCAGCAGGCGCAGGTAGGGCAGGGACACCTCGCGCCGGAACGCCCGCAGCCCGCTGTTGAGGTCGGGGATCGTCTGGTTGGTGAGCTTCTCGGCGATCTTGCGGATCAGCCACTTCGCCGGGATCCGGGCCCACTTGTGGGTGCCCTCCTCGGTGGTCCGGGCGCC
This sequence comes from Pedococcus sp. P2_D9, assembly GCF_056404275.1. Taxonomy (NCBI): domain Bacteria; kingdom Bacillati; phylum Actinomycetota; class Actinomycetes; order Micrococcales; family Intrasporangiaceae; genus Pedococcus; species Pedococcus sp. P2_D9. Next base: position 96,044 of record NZ_JBFUEI010000004.1, on the reverse strand, counting down.
GACGACCTGGTCGTAGGAGTCGTCGTCGCGCAGGATCCGGACCAGCTCGGGAATGCGCTCGTTCTCGTAGGTCATGTCGGCGTCGGTCCACACGACGATCTCGCCGTGGGCCTGCTGGGTGCCGATGCGGCGGGCGGTGCCGCTGCCGCCGTTGCGGCGGAACGGCATCACGCGGAGGTTCGCGTAGTCGCGACTGGCGCGCTGGAGCACCTCGAGGGTGTCGTCGGTGGAGGCGTCGTCGATGCAGAGCACTTCGTAGGTGAACTCGCTGGCGTTCATCGCCTCGGTGATCCGGTCGATCTCCTTGAGGACGTGCGCAGCCTCGTTGAAGCACGGCAGGACGATGGTGACGTACGGCTTGCCGTGGCCGGGTTCGCCGGGCAGGGCGGCAGGCGCCGGCTCACGTGCCGGGAGGTATGCCGCGTCGGCCGGGTGCACGGGCAGGTCACCCCCCGGGGTGGTGGGGGCCACCTGCTGACCGGTGCTGACCAGCTCCGTCGCGGGGGCGCTGACCTGCTGGGGCGCGACGGGCATGCGCTCCGTCGCGGGGCTGTGGGCCTGCTCGGGGTCGGTGGGAATGCGCTCCGTGGCGGGGGCGACTGGACCGGTGCTGGGGTGCTCGCTCATCTCGCGAGGAGCCTACCCGTCGGAAACCTCCCCCGTGCTCCCCGTCGTTGTTCCCGCCTGCGGCGGTGCGCCAGTCCGCGACTCTGAAGGATTCTCCGGATCTGGGTCCGGAGGGTCCTTCAGAGTCGCGGGCCGGCAGGCAACGGTCAGCGGACCGGGACCGTGCAGCCGTTCCGCCGGCAAGGTCGCGGCCGGCCCGGCCAGCCGCGGGCCCGGAGGATCGCCCCGATGTCGACGGCGGTGTCACAGGGCGTGACCGCCACATCGGCCCAGAAGACCCTCGTGGTGGCGCGCGCCCTGGAAAGCAGCTGGCGGTCGCGGCGTCCGTCCTTCACCCGGTCCGCCCACCGCTCGTGCCCCAACCGACCGTCGACCTCGACGAGCAGGCCATAGTCCTCGTACGCGTTGTCATGGAACCGTCGACGACCGACGTCCGAGAGTGCCTGGCGCGCTGCGACGGGCAGACGGTGGGCGCGCTCGACGTCACGGACGTAGAGCGCGTCGGCACCACTCTGGGCGCCGTCCTCGACATCGGCCAGAGCGGGACCGAGGACGCGGCTGTGGCGATGACCCTGACGCCTGGCCAGCTCGGCCCGGAGCTGGCCGACCGTGACAACCTCCTTCTGCACCGCGCGGGCGACGGTCGACAGCGCGTCGACGACGGTCCCTGTGGCCGCCACGTCCAGGAGGGTGGCAGGGAGCGTTGTGCGCCACGGGTATGCGCGCTCATCGACGAGATCCTCCCAACGGACCGAACGGCGCACCCGCAGAGTCGGACCCGAGGCGATGGCCCGCTCGTAGGGAACGACCACCTCGGTGACCGTTGGTGGCCTGCTCTCCAAGCCCCAGAGGAAGAGGGCGGAGCGACCACAGAAGGCCGCATCGGCGGCTGGCGCGCCGGACAGGCACCGCAGCAGGTCAGCGGTCGCAGTGACGTGCCAGTCGTCCCGGCCAGGCTTGGTGAGGAACACGCCCTGGCGCAGCCGGACCCACCTCCCCGATGTGACGCGCCACTGCACCGCGTCGTCCGTCATGCCTGCTGCCAGGCACTGCCGACGGGTCAGCAGGTCGTACTGGCGGTTCGCGTGCTGGCGCAGCGTTGACCAGTCGATCGGCATCCGCCCACTGTGGCCGCTCGGCGGTGGCGGGCGGTCGGCTGTCCACAGCCCCGCGACTCTGAAGGATCGTCCGGGGCTGGGTCCGGACGATCCTTCAGAGTCGCGAGATCCCAGTCGTGGACCGGTTGCCCACCCGAGGCTCCGGTGTGGAACGGTGGGACCCGTGGACACCCAACAGGTGCTTGACCTGATGAAGACCGTCGCAGCCGAGGTCATCACGCCGCGGTTCCGGGCGCTGGCCGACGGCGAGGTGATGGAGAAGAACCCCGGTGACCTCGTCACCATCGCCGATCACGAGTCCGAGGCGATCCTCACCCGCGAGCTCTCGGCGGCCTTCCCCGGCGCGTTCGTCCTCGGCGAGGAGCGCACCTCGGCCGACCCGACGACTCTCGACCGCTACGTCGGGGCGGAGCACGCCTTCACGGTCGACCCGGTCGACGGCACCAAGAACTTCGTCCACGGCTCCCCCGACCACGCCGTCATGGTCAGCGAAGTCGTCCGTGGCGAAACGGTGCGTGCCTGGATCCTGCAGCCCGAGCACGAGGTCGCGTGGGTCGCCGAGAAGGGAGCCGGCGTCTATCGCAACGGCGAACGCGTCACCCGCGAGCCGGTGGAGGACGGCGTCCCCCCGCACGGCGTCACCTCGATCTGGCCGCTGCGCGGTCACTCGCTCGGTCGGCTGCCGGCACTGGTCGGCTCGTGGGTCTGCTGCGGCGTCGACTACCCCCGGCTGATGGAGGGGGCGACCGACTACATCCTCTACGCCCGCAACAGCCCGTGGGACCATGCGCCTGGTTCGCTGATGGTCACCGAGGCCGGCGGTTTCGTCGGTCACACTGACGGAACGCCTTACGCACCAACGGTTCTCACGCCGGGAATCATCGTGGCTGCGGACAAGGGCACGTATGCCGCCGTCCGTCGCCATGCCGCCGACGCCTTCGCGAAGCGCAGCTGACCGGAAGGGACCAGGACGGGTTCGCCGGGCCGTCGCGAGGGAGCCTCAGGAGCCGGCCTCAGGAGCCGGCCTCAGAAGTAGTCGGTCAGGTAGGCCGTGGACGTCGCGAACACTGCGTCCACCAGCTCGGCCAGCGCCGGGTCGACGTCGGCCGCCAGCCCGGCAGCCGTGACGGCGGCGAGCGGCCTACCCGCGTAGAGCGCCGCCAGTCCGCGGCCCGTCAGCCGGAGCGCCGGCCGGTCGGCCTGCGGGGCGTGCTCCACCACGGCCTGGCCGTCCGCGACCGTGAGGCGCCAGGCTCCCGTGTTCGTGGCGGCTTCCGGATCCTCCACTGCCAGCGTGAGACCCGCCTCCACACCGACGGGGTAGCCGCGTGCCGACAGGGCGGGTGCGACGTCGAGCACCCGCAGCATCCACGCGTGCTGCTCCACCTCGTGCCCCGCCTCCTCGGGCAGCAGCCAGAAGAGCGGATCGTCCGGCGAGAGATAGGCATGCACCGTCCTCGCCACCGACGACCCGGAGCCCACCACTGCCCACAGGCTGCGCAGGGTGGTCTGCGTCGCACCCCACAGGAAGTGGACGAGGAGGTCGGTGCCGTGCCAGCCGTACACGACCACGCCGTCCTCAGCGCGGTAGACGAACGTCTCGGGGTCGGTCACCCGGCGCTGCCATTCGCTCTCGGACCACAGCAGCGGCCCGCTGGCACGCCCCTGTCGCAGCGCCGTCGCGCACAGCTCGCGCAGGGCAGGGACGTCCTCGGTCCCTGCCTTGCGCAACCGCGTGTCTCCACCGAGGGTCCGCAGCTGGGCTGCGTTCAGCGCGTAGCGGCTCTGCGTCCCAGCCAGCTCCCAGCCGAGGTGGCGGTAGACCGGGATCGTGGCTGGATACAGCGCCGAGAGGGGTTCGCCCCGCGTGACCGCCTGCTCGACCAGCCCCCGCATGAGCCGAGTCCCCACCCCGCGGCCGCGGAACTCGGGCAGCACGGTGATCCCGGCCATCCCGGCCATGGGTACCAACCTCCCGTGCCAGACCTGTTCGAACCCGCGCACCTTGCCGCAGCCCGCCATCAGGCCCCCGTCGAAGACACCGAACTGCCGGCCTTCGACGATCAGCTCCGCGTTGACGGCGCGCCACCTCTGCGCGCCCGAGCCCGACATGGGTCCGAAAGCCCTGACCCGCACGTCCTGCATCGCATCGAGGTCTGACTCGGTCAGCGGGCGGAAGTCGAGGCTCACGGTGTCGAGGCTAGCGATCGGGCGGGGCGCGGCGCAGGGTCTTAGGCTCCATCGCATGGCGAGCGACCGCGACTGGGGCCACGAGGAGGTATGCCGTGTGGTCGCGCTCAGCGGCGACGTCAACGCTCTCGGCGGGGCCGTGACCACCGCGCTCTGTGGGCACTGGGAGCACGATGGTCCGTGCCGCCGGCCCCATCACACGACGAGCACGAGGGCCGGTGACGAGGTGGTCGCCACCGTGCGGTTCGATGCCGCGCAGCCTGAGGAACAGCAGGTCCGCGCGCTGATCCGGGAGGCGCTGGCAGGGGGAAGCCTGGTGGGCCCGGATGGCACGACCACCACGTGGCGGCTCACCCCCTGAGACATGCCCGTGAGACGTGCCCGTGAGCCCGGGCGGTCGGGCGGTCCGGCCCGCGGCGCGTACCTGGCTCAGCCGAGCCGGCCGAGCCAGACCTGGATCGGCAGCGGCACCAAGGAGTCCGGGCGTTGTTCGAGCAGCCGGGCGTCCTCCTCGACCCGCGCGTCGACCGCCACCACGGCAGAGGTCAGCCCCAGCCGGCTGAGCGCCTCGGTCGAGTCGGCTGCCACGAGGACCAGCCGTCCCCCGCGGGCGTCGACGGCGCCTCGGACCTGGTCGACGGCCGCGGCCAGGCGGGCTGGGTCGTTGCGGAGCGCCGACGTCGTCGACAGGGCGGCCACGCCGCAGTAGCCGCGCAGCACCTGGGGCCACTCGTTCGCCGCCCTCGAGTCGACCATGAGGGCGACATCACCAGGTCGCAGGGCCGCGCACACGTGGTCGACGGCCGCCCACTCGCCGTGTTCCACCCGCTCGTCCGCGTGCGGCCACGTGGCGAGACCGGTGGGAACCAGCAGGGCCAGGGCGACGGCGATGCTCACAGCGACGTTCACGGCATACGGGAGCCGGCGGGTGGACCAGCGCGACACGACGGCGGCGCAGGCGACGGTGAGCAGGACGACCGTGGGCACGGCGATCAGGAGACGTCGGTCCGCCCACGGGTGGTCGGGCGTGATGCCCGGCCGATAGAGGGTGAGCAGGGTGGAGCCGATCCCGACGACGGCCGGTCCGGTCCAGCCCGGCAGCTCTCGGCCGTCGACCCAGGCCGACGCGGCCCGGTGCGCGAGCACCCCTGCCGCCACGAGCGCGAGGCCGAGCGCGGCAGGACCGAGCCACCATGACAGCCACACGACGGTCTGCTCGGCGTAGGTGCGGCCTCCGTCGACGGGCAGTCCCTGACGCGCCTGGAGCCCCGCGACGACGCGAGCCCCCGGGTCCGCGGCGGACTGACGCACGACCTGCCACCACGGGCGGCTGGCCAGCACGAGTCCGACCACCACGACGCCTCCAGCCAGGACGCGCGGCAACCAGGCCTGGACGAGGGCGGGCATGGCCCAGCCCCGTCGGGCACCGTGGAGCAGGAGAGCGCCGAGGACGCACACCGCCGCCCCGAGCGCCACGAGCGGAAGCAGCGAAGCGGCAATGCTGCCGAGGTACTCGCTCGACGTCAGCCAGGTGAGCCCGAGGGCGACCGTCCCGGAGACGGCCGTGGCCACGCCGAGCACCCGGGCATGAGCCTGCCGCTGCAGCGCTGCCAGGACCACGACCGGCACGACCAGGACGACCTCGCGCAGGGCATCGACCCGGATGAGGACCGCCCCGCCCATGAGCACACCGGTGAGGAGGGCCGTACGGCGCGAGACGACCACGTCGGGCACAGCGGCGCTCCGTGCGGCCAGCACCATCGTCAGGAGCCCCGCAGCCAGCACGGGCAGGGCGACCGGTTCGGAGTAGGTCGCGCGGGCGACATGGACCAGCGGGAAGAGCAGCGCCGTGCCCAGTGCCGCGAGCGGGCCCCACCGGGGGCCGACGACGGTCGAGGCCAGCAAGCCGACGCCCAGCACGGTGAGGCCGAACAGGATGGCCGGCGCCCAGGCCAGGGCGGCCGAACCCCCGACCCACCAGGCGACGGAGTACCAGGCGGAGGCCCCGATCGGGAACTGTGGCTGGATGCTGGGGTCCTGGGGGGTCCCGGTCGCGTAGAAGGCCGGACTCGCCAGGGTGATGCCGTCGATGGCCAGCACGTCGGCTCCCCCGACGGACTCGCGCGGGACCGCGATGGGTCGCGCGTGCCCGGACGCGAGCTGGACCGCCGACTGGAGGTAGGAGCCCGAGTCGCGCCTGGGGAGCACCTGCTCCGAGTGCGTGACCCCGGCCCAGACCATGGCGGCCAGCGACAACACCACGAGCACGGTGGCCGACCACACCGGGAGCGGACGCACCGGCACGAGCGACGTGGCGAGCGCCGAAGCGACCGCCAGCACCAGCAGAACGGGGATGGCGACCACCGGTGACCACAGCCCGCCGAGGGCGAGCAGGGCCGCAGCGACCGATCCGAGCACCAGCACAAGACCCGACCAGACGACGGTGCGGGTGACGAACCAGCCGCCCCACGCCTCGCCCCGGAGGAGCGGGAGGTCGCCGGGGTCTGGGGCATACGGGTAGCTGCGGGACTCGCGGCTGCTCACGGTCGGCAACGCTACTGCGCCCGTGTCCGCAACCTGTGCACCGGTGGGGGCCCATCGGCGCGCGCCGCTGCGGTCGTCAGGGGTGGACGAGGATGCGAGCCCAGCACGGGTCTCGCGATAACCTCACCGCCATGCCTGCTGCCGACAGCGCCGAGGACGACGCCACCCCCCGCACCGTGATCACCTTCGGGACCTTCGACGTGCTCCACGTCGGTCACATCCGGATCCTCAAACGGGCCGCCTCGCTCGGTGACCGACTGGTCGTGGGCGTCTCTGCCGATGCGCTCAACGAGGCCAAGAAGGGTCGCGCACCGGTGTTCTCCCAGGACGAGCGGGTGGAGATCATCAGCAGCCTGAAGTTCGTCGACGCGGTCTTCATCGAGGAGAGCCTCGAGCTGAAGCGCGACTACATCATCGAGCACCGGGCCGACGTCCTCGCCATGGGAGACGACTGGAAGGGACGCTTCGACTTCGTCTCGGACCTGTGCGAGGTCGTCTACTTCCCGCGCACCCCGTCGGTGTCCACGACCGAGCTCATCGAGCACATCGCCAACACGGCCTGATGGCCGCCACACCCGGGGAGGTCCTCGCGGCGTTGCTGGGCTCGGACCCGGCCGGCCCGCGGGTCACCTTCTACGACGACACCCCGGGACCCACCCAGGGTGAGCGCATCGAGCTGAGCGCCAAGGTGCTCGCCAACTGGGTCAACAAGGCCGCCAACGCGTTGCAGGAGGAGTGGGACGTCGCTCCCGGCTCGCGGGTTCGCCTGGCTCTGCCGCCACACTGGCGCTCCCTCTACTGGGCGCTCGCCGTCTGGTCCGTGGGCGCGACGGTGGTCCTCGACGACGAGACGTCGGACGACACCTCCACTGACCCGAACGACCTGGTGGTGACCGACGACGTCGCCGTGGCCGCGGCCAGGTCCGGTCCCACCGTCCTCGTCACTCTGGCCGCCCTCGCGCGGAGCGCGAGCCAACCGGTCCCTCTCGGGGCCATGGACGAGGCACGCGAGCTGTCCACGTATGCCGACCAGTTCAGCCCGTGGGAGGAGCCGGCTCCCAGCGACGCGGCGCTGAGCGACAAGGGAACTGACACGGCATACGAAGATGTTGTGCCGCAACGGGACTGGGCCCGAGGCGTCCGCGTGCACACCTCCACGGACGACCTCCGGACAGTGCTGGAGCTGGCGCTCGCGGCCTGGGCGTCCGGCGGCTCGGTGGTGCTCTCACGAGGCCCGGAGCCGGCGTCAGGTCGCGCTGGGAGGCTGGCGTCGGAAGGCGTCACCCTGGAGCTCTAGGGAGCCCTAGCGGCGACGCAGCTCCGCCTCGAGCGCCTGCCACGTCAGCGTCGCCACCACGCCGGTCCGAGCCAGCTTGGCCCGCCCCTGCAGGGCCTTGACGGCCGCCTCGTCGCTGGAGCCCAACGTTCCGTCCGCGGGGATCCGCAGGGCCTTCTGCAGCGCCGTGACCGCAGCCCCACGCGAGCCGACCCGCAGCACCGTGCCGTAGTAGGCCCGCAAGGGGTAGTCGCGGTTCTCCAGTGCCTGCCAGACCTTGACGTCCACCACCCCGGTCTGTGGCAGGTGCCGGGCCTTCTGGAAGGCCTTGACCGCAGCGGAGGTGCGCGCCCCGAAGGCACCGTCGACGGAGAGACCGCCGAGGGCACGTTGCAGGGTCTTGACCGCCGCGCCCCGGGAGCCCGCCTTGAGGACGGTCGAGACGAGGGCGGTGTAGGGGGTGGCGACGCGCGGGGACGAGGTGCTCCGCGAGGCCGTCGCGGTCGTCGCGGTCGTCGTCATGAGCGCGGCCCAGGTGGTGGGGCCGACGATGCCGGTCGCCGGCAGGTTGCGCCGGGTCTGGAACGCCTTGACGGCCGCGTGGGTCTTCGGTCCGAACGCTCCGTCGAGCGGCGTGACGCCGAGCGCCTTCTGCAGGGCCACGACGGCGGGGCCCGTGGCGCCCTGCGCCAGGGTGAGCTTCGCGTAGGGAGCGAGCGGGCTGGCGGGCGTCGACGTCGGCGGCTTCGCCGGTGTCGTCGGCGTGGTCGGCGTGCTGGGGGTGGTCGGCTGGGTGGGCGTGGTCGCTGCGCCGCGAGCCGGGATGAGCTTGAGGGCGACCATCTTCGCCCAGGTGGCCAGGTCCAGCTGGCCGGTCACCTTGACGCCGTTCTTGCCCTGCCAGACGCTCAGCGCGGCTGCCGTCTTGGGCCCGAACACCCCGTCCGGCGTGGTCCCGATGACCTTCTGCGCCAGGGCGACGTCGGGGCCCGTCGCTCCTGGCATGAGCACCGAGTAGACGGCCGACGGCGGCTGGGGTGGAGTCGTGGGCTTGGGCGTCGAGGACGGGCCGGGGTCGACCGTGGTCAGCGCCTTGCCCGTCCACCACGACGTGCGGCCGTAGGCGCCGTCCCAGGAGAAGGAGAAATGGATGTGGTCGGTGTGCGGGACCGGTCCGGTGTAGGTGGCCCATCCCCTGGCGGGGTCGTAGGCGCGCCACATCTTGTGGTTCCAGATGATGTACATGATCCCGAACCGGCGGGCCATCGCGCCCGGACGACCTTGGGCGTCCGGTGCCGACAGCCACTGGGTCACGGCGTCGGCAACAGCCTTCTCGTTCGGCTTGTTGACGCTGAGCATCCAGTCCCAGGCACGCCCTTCGGAGTGCTCGGTGAGGCCGCTGTTGCAGTTGCGGACGATGCCCCAGTCCGCGCTGCCGAGCCTGTAGTGGCCCGACATGAGCTTCGCGAAGGACACGACCCCGGGCTTGGCGTTGGGGTCGCACAGCCGCTGCGCCTGGTACGGCGAGGCGATGTCCAGCGCCGGGGGGAGCACCTTGGTCGGCGGCTTCGGCGTCGTCACCGACGTCACCGACGTCGCGGCATCCGCGGTCGCCGCGCCGACGGGCACGGTGAGCACCGGGATGGCCAAGACTCCAAGGGCACGCACGACACGCGACACGGAACACTCCAGAGGGGGATGGCGCCTCGGATCCCGAGCCGCGGTGACGAATTGGACACCAGCCCCAGGGGTCACTTCCTGAGCAGGCAGGACATTTGTCCCACCAGTGCACAGCCGTCACAAGGGCCTCTGGAGAACTACAACCACGGAATTCGTTCTCCCCTCCCCCGATCGGCTGATGGCCACAGCCAGCACGGGCCGGCACGGGCCGGGGCCGCCATGTGCCGGCACGCTGGTGCGCCGGCCCATATGGGGGCACCACGCGGCATACCCGGAACGGTGGGGAGGGACCACGCAGGGCGACCGAAGGCCTCCGGCTAGAGTCCACGCCATGGACAAAGTCGTCTCCACCGCGGCCGCAGCCATCGACGGGATCGTCGACGGCTCCTCCCTCTCGGTGGGCGGGTTCGGGCTGTGCGGCATCCCGAGCGTGCTCATCGCGGCGATCCACGATGCGGGGGTGACCGGACTCGAAGCCATCTCCAACAACTGCGGCGTCGACGACTGGGGCCTGGGCATCCTGCTCAAGGACAAGCGGATCGCCCGGATGGTCTCCTCCTACGTCGGGGAGAACAAGGAGTTCGAGCGTCAGTACCTCTCGGGCGAGCTCGAGGTGGAGCTGACGCCCCAGGGCACGCTCGCGGAGCGGTTGCGCGCGGGCGGCTCGGGGATCCCGGCCTTCTACACCGTGACCGGCGCCGGCACCCAGGTCGCCGACGGCGGACTCCCCTGGCTGTATGCCGCGGACGGCACCGTCGCGAAGGCCTCACCTCCCAAGGAGGTCAAGGTGTTCGAGGTCGACGGGCAGGACAAGGAGTTCGTCCTCGAGCGCGCGATCGTCGCCGACTTCGGGCTGGTCCGGGCGGCGCGCGGCGACCGGCACGGCAACCTCGTGTTCAACCAGAGCGCCCGCAACTTCAACCCGCTGGCCGCGATGGCCGGTCGAATCACGATCGCCGAGGTCGAGGAGCTGGTCGAGCCCGGCGAGCTCGACCCCGACCACGTCCACCTGCCCGGCATCTACGTGCACCGGGTGCTGCCCCTGACCGCCGACCAAGCCAAGGACAAGCGCATCGAGCGCCGCACCGTCCGCCCCGCGACCACCACCAGCCAGACGACCGCGCAGGAGGCCTGAGATGGCACTGACCCGTGAGCAGATGGCCGCCCGTGCGGCCGCGGAGCTGTCCGACGGCTCCTACGTAAACCTCGGCATCGGCCTGCCGACCTTGGTCCCCAACTACGTCCCCGACGACGTCGAGATCGTCCTCCAGTCCGAGAACGGCATCCTCGGGGTCGGCGCCTACCCCGTTGACGGACAAGAGGACCCGGACCTGATCAACGCCGGCAAGGAGACCGTCACCCTGCGTCGCGGGTCGTCGTTCTTCGACTCCGCGACGAGCTTCGGGATGATCCGCGGCGGCAAGGTCGACGCGGCCATCCTCGGCGCCATGCAGGTCTCCGCCAAGGGCGACATCGCGAACTGGATGATCCCCGGCAAGATGGTCAAGGGAATGGGCGGCGCGATGGACCTGGTCCACGGCGCCAAGAAGGTCATCGTGCTGATGGAGCACAACGCCAAGGACGGGTCCTACAAGATCGTCGACGAGTGCTCGCTGCCCTACACCGGTCGCGGGGTCGTGCAGCGGATCATCACCGACCTGTGCGTCTTCGACGTCACGGCGGACGGCCTCGTGCTGCGCGAGCTCGCCGACGGGGTCACCGAGGACGAGGTCCGGGAGAAGACCGAGCCCGACTTCGTCACCGGCCTGGCGTGAGCGACGGGACGGCCTCGTCAGCCCAGGGGGTGTCCGGCGGGTCGTCCTCCGTCCTTCAGGCTGCGCCCAACGGCGCGGTGGATACTCAGGACGTGTTTGTCCGAGCCAGAGCGCAGCCCATTCGTCGTCTCCTCCTGGGAGTGGGGCTGGCGCTCCCCCTCGCCGGCTTCGCCTGGGCTCAGGTGGCGACCGGTGTGGACCTCGGCACGGTCCTGCGCTGGCTGGGGATCTTCGTCGGGACCGTCATGCTTCCGGGTCTTGCCGTGGCCCGGGCGGCACGCCACCGACCCGCCGCCCTCCTCGACGACGTGGCGTGGTCGACACCCATCGGTCTGGCGATCACCCTGCTCGGATGGCTGGCAGGACAAGCGCTCGGTCGGCCCGTCCACCCGGTGTGGGGGGCCGCGGTAGCCCTCGCGGTCGTCCTCGCGTTCCCCCTCACCCGCCGGAGGCTGCTCGGGCGACCTGCGCCGGGCTGGGGCCTTGGCGCCGGCGTCGTCGTGGTGGGGTCGATGCTGGTCACGCTGCTGTGGACTGCGACGACGCTGCTGGCCGCGGTCCCGGTCCGACCCTCCGGCCCGGGGTTCGCCTACACACCTGACTCGGTGTTCCAGGTCGCCATGACGGGCGAGCTCACCCGGGGCGTCTCGCCGTCGTACCCGATGGTCGCCGGCGCTTCCAGCAGCTACCACTGGTTCTTCCACGCGGCGTCCGCCCATCTCGGCCAGGGCCTGGACACGGCGACGGTGGTGACCCGGCTGTTTCCCGTGTGCCTCATGCTCGCCCTGGTCCTCATCACGGCCTCGGTCGCGCGCCAGATCGCCGGACGCAGCTCGGCAGCAGCGATCGCCGCCCTCCTGGTCGGCGTGGTGGGCAACACCCTGACCACCGCCTGGGTCCAGCCGACCGGCATCGCGGGCCGGTACGACGCGGACGGAGGGGGCCTGACCCCGGACCCCCTCCGGCTCTACTGGCAGGTCAGCCCGACCCAGACGATGAGCTGGGTCGCCGGCGTCGCCTGTCTGGGACTGGCGATCGAGATCTTCCGGGCGACCGGCAGCCGCTGGGTCCCAACGCTGGGGGGCCTCACCGTGATGTCGCTGGTCGCCGCGGGGTCGAAGTCGTCGGTACCTCCGGTCATCATCTGCGGACTTGCGGGAGCGGCGGCATACGGCCTCGTCCGTCGCGAGAGGTCGTGGGTGCTGCGAAGCGCCTCGGCAGCCGCCGTCACCGCAGCCACCTGGGTCTTCGCCATGGTGTTCGTCTACCCGGGGGGGTCCTACGGACTGCGGCTGCAGCCCGGCGTCCACGCGTCCTTCCTGGTGGGCCTGATGATGCCGGACCTCGCCACCTGGGACGCACAGAACCGCGCGGTGGCGGCCAGCCTTCCCGTCGCCCTGGCGGCGGCAGCCGTGGCGACGCTGCCCCTCCTGCCCCGGCTGGCCGGGCTGTGGTGGCTCAGCCGACTTCGACCTCAGGACCCGGCCGGGATCCTCTGCAGCGGGGTGGTCCTCGCCGGCCTCGCGGGAACGTTCCTGACCCGCCACCCGGGGCAGAGCGAGGTGTTCTTCATCGTGGGGGCCTACCCGTTGGGGCTGGCGGGGTCCGCAGCAGGATTCTCCGACGCCCTGGCCCGCTGGGCAAGGGCAGGTGTGCGGCAGACGGTCGTCGTCATGACGGCGACCGCCGTGGCTGCCGTCGCGGCGACAGCGGCCGTGACGGACTGGGCCGGGCTGCGTTCGCCCCTCGCGGTCTGGCGCTCGACGAGGCCACCGGGCGGACACCGGCTCGGCTTCGGGGTAGCCGTGTCCGACCAGGTCCTCGCGTGGGGTGGACCCATCCTGGCGCTGGCTGGCCTCCTGACCGTGATCACCGCCGTGGTGGTGCTCGCGGCACGCCCTCCCCGGACGGGCCCCCCTCAGCCGGTCCTCGGGCGCCTCGCCACGGTCTTCGCCTTCGCGCTCGTCGCCTGCGGCTTGGTGCCGACCTGGCTCGCGGTCACGGGCGCCCATCACCAGTCCCCGGACGAGCGCCGGCACACGTGGGAGAGGAGCGCCGTCGCCCGAAAGGCGAGCCTGACCACGGCGGCCTTCATCGAGGGCGCGCAGCGCATCCACGCTGCCGCGCACCCTGACGACGTGGTCGCCACCAACCACGTGTGCGCCCAGCAGTGGCGGATCATCACCAGGACGAGGCTCTGCAACCCCACCGACTTCACGGTCGCGGCCTACACCGGTCTGCGCGTCGACGTCAGCGGGTGGGCCTACGCCGACCGCTCCCTTGCCCACGCTTGGGAGACAACCGGTGGGTACTCACGGATGCCCTTCTGGGACCCCGCAAGGCTGCGGTCCGAGCAGGCCCTCATCACGGCGCCGAGTCAGGCCCTCGCCACCGCGGCCTGGTCCCGGGGGGTGCGCTGGGTCCTGGCCGACGAGGCCACGGGTCCGGTCTCGCCTCGCCTGGCGGAGTACGGGACCGTTGTCTACGACGACGGCGGAGTCACCGTGGTGCACCTCCGGGCGCCGCAGGCGCAACCCGCCGGCTGAACCCGCGCACTGTCGCCGACAGCCGCCGACTGTCGCTGACTGTCGCCGACGGTCGCCGACAGTCAGCGCAGGATCGTCATGGTGGAGACGTCGCCCGACACGCTCAGGCGGACACCGAACGTCCCGTCTCCCTTGCCGGGGTACAACCAGGTCTTGCCCGTGTTGTCGCGGGCGAGCAGGTCGGCTCCGCCGCCACCGTTCACGTCGCCCACCGCCACGAGGTCGGTCATCGCGTTCCAGCCGCCGCCGGCATTGGTGCGACCCGTGATCCGACCGGCACCGTCGAACTTGTAGGTCCAGAGCACACCACTCGCGTCGCGAGCCCAGAGGTCGGCCCGTCCGTCGCGGTTCGCGTCCGCTGCCCCGACGATGATGCCGAAGGGGTTGAAGTTCCCCCCGAGGCTCGTGCGTGACGACGCCACGCCGCAGGCACCGTTGCCGGCGTACAGCCACAGCGTGCCGGTGGCGGGGTCGAGCCCCACGATGTCGCTGCGCCCGTCGGAGGTCACGTCGCCGACGCCGGTGATCCGGTCCAGGGTCGCCGGGACGTTGGTCAGCTCGGTGCGGGTCCCGAGGGTTCCGGTCTGGGGAACCGGGTAGCACCACAAGCGGTCGGCGGCGTCCCGGGCGATCAGGTCGCCCGAGCCGTTGCCGTTGAGGTCGCCAGCAAATCCGAGGAGCTTCATCGTGCTCCAGCCGGTCCCCATCGTCGTGGGCGCGCTGAGCGCGGTTCCGGTCAGCGTCATCCGCGAGAGCGTGCCGCTGGCGGTGCGGCCGAACACGCTCGCCTTGCCGTTGGCCGTGGTGTCCCTGCGCAGGAAGTCACCATTGGTCACGGTGAACCACTCCGACTTGAGGCCGAGCCGGCTGCGCAGCTCGTCCCAGGGCAGCGTGGCCGTCCCACTGCTGCCCACCAGGGTCACGCCGCGGATGCGGCCACCCCACTCCCCGTGCCCGTCCCGGGTGACGACCACGCTGTGGAGGGTCCCGATGGCGGGGCGGGCGTTCTGCAGGTCGGTGCGCAGCGTCGTGTCGGAGACGGTCCAGGAGTTGGCGTTGTTGGCCACCACCCCGTCGTACGGGTCGGCCTTGGCAACCAAGTAGGGAACGCTTCCCGCTGCCATCCACCCGCCGTTGGCAGCCGAGAACTGCGTGAAGGCCACATAGTGCTGGTAGGCGATCATCACTCCCGTGGTGGCCTTCACGGCTGCGTCCGCGTTGGGATGGGTCCTCGTGCTGGTCAGGGTGCCGCTGGCGCTGTAGTCGGCGTAGCCGAAGTAGACCTGGCACGACGTCGTGTCGCAGACGTCGTAGAGGGAGCTCGTGGCGTGCTGCTGCTCATACGCCGCATAGGTCCGGGCCGCGACGGACTGGCTTCGCAACGCCGCCGCCGGCCAGGACGCGGGCATCTCGTTGGGGATGACGCCGCGCAGGTACCTCTCCATGGAGGTCGCATTGACCGTGACGAGCGAGGATCCGCTCAGCGTCCCCTGGACCCGGTCCGGGTAGTCGCGCAGCGTGCCGTCGGTCCGCTCGACGCGAACGGTGGTGGCTGTCGGGTTCACGAAGCCGGGCGTGCCGGTCAGGCCCCTGTAGGAGCTGCCCGTGCTCCACACCCCACCCGCGCGCCACTGGAGGTCGAGCGCACCGGCAGTGACCAGCAGTCTCCACCGGTCGACGGGCTGGCTCGCCGTACCGCCCCCCAGGGCGAGGACCTTGCTGCCGATGACGAACTTCAGACCCGGTCGCATGGCGACGGTGAGGCTGGAGGTTGACACCCCGCTCAGGCGGGCGCGGAGCGGTCCGGGAGCGGTGGTGACCTGAGCGGTACCCGGGTAGTAGAAGGCCAGGATCTGCTGGTGGGTCAGACCCTTCGTGGCCGCGCCGTAGGCGCCCCACTGCGACATGCCGTGGCCGTGGCCGTAGCCGTGGCCCGAGATCAAGGACGGACCAGTCAGAGGGATGGGCAGGGCCTCGGCACCGGCAGACCCGGCGGACGCCAGCACCGCGGCGCCGGTGAGGGCGACGAGCGCACCGGACGCCCAGCCACGACGCCTCCCCACCAACGGCATGCGCAGCACTCTCCTCATGGCTTCCATGGTCACCCCAGTTCCTGTCCTGCGCCAAGGCCGCCCGAGAGCGGCATCCGTCCGGCATGCAGCGTGCCATCGCCTCTGCCTGCATAGAGCCACAGTCGCCCGGAGCTCCCCGCCGCCATGATGTCTGCTGCGCCGTCCCCGTTGTAGTCGCCCACGCCGAGGATCTGGGTCAGATCCGTCTGACCGGACCGCAGCACAGTGAAGTCGAACAGGGGGTTGGGGCCCGAACCGCGGAAGAGCTGGAGCGTGCCGTCCGAGCGGAGGGCGACGACATCGCCGTTCGCGTCGGCATTGAAGGCGCCGACTCCTGCGAGGCTCACGACGTCCCCCCAGCCCTGTCCGAGCTCCTCGACCCGCGGCATGGTGAAGTCGCGCTTGAACGAGTACCGCAGGGTGAGCCCGGCTTTCGTGATGACCAGGACGTCAGGGATTCCGTCGTAGTCCTGGTCGCCCGCTGCGACGATCTGACGCATCGCCGCCCACCCCCGGGCACCGACCATGACCGGCGCACCGAACCCTCCGCCGCTTCGGCCGGGCAGCGCCTGCAGCGCGTCGCCCACCCGGACCACGGCGTCGACGTAGCCGTCGCCGTTGACGTCACCCACCAGCTGGACAAGGTCCGTTCCGGTCGGGGCCTCGAAGGTCGAGGCCACGCGGAGGTCCCTGAGGCCGGTACCGGGGTAGACGCGCAGGCTGCCGTTGGAGACCGTGGTGGCGACACCGAGGAGGTCCGGGTGGCCATCGCCGGTGAAGTCCACGCCGCTGGTCATCTGCGCCATGCTGTTCCATCCGCTGCCCCACCGGTTCCACCGCGCGGAGGGATTGCTCCCGTCGCCGTAGTACACCCGCATCGCACCACTCGGCTCGCGGCCGAAGATGTCGCCGTGCCCGTCGCCGTCGAGATCGCCCGCCGCGAAGACAGCGGTCAAGCCGCCCCACCCGGCGGCCAGCCGCTCGAGCGTGCCGAGGTGTCCGCGACCGTCTCCCGGTGCCAGGACGAGGGCGCCGTCGCTGACACGCACGGCGAGGAGGTCAGGGTGACCGTCACCCGTGACGTCGCCGGCGCCGCTGACGTAGCGGTAGGCACCCCACCCAGTGGCCACGACCGTACGCGCAGTGAAGGTGCCCTTCCCGGTCCCCGGGTAGAGCACCAGCTGCCCCGTGCTGCTGATGGCCATGAGGTCCGCGTGGCCGTCGCCGTTCTGGTCGCCGGCCGCGATCAGCGACCGGACGGAGTTCCAGCCGCTGCCGGTGGAGGTCATCCTCGCGATCCCGCCACGGCCATCGCCGCTGTAGATGCGCAGGTTGCCGGCCCCGGGGTACTGGGCCACGATGTCGGGCCGGCCGTCTCCCGTGAAGTCGGGCGACAGGGTCGCGAGCCGCACGGTGTTCCAGCTGCTGCCCAGGGTGCGCTGGGAGGTGAACGGGTTCGTGGTGGCCGAGGTCAGCAGCGTCACCGAGCCAAGTGCCGCCCCAGTCACCGCCGACGCGTGCGTCAACAGGTCAGCCTGCCCCGCCCGGTCGACGTCTCGCGACAGCCTCGTGGTCGCAAGGCTCCCCATGCGAGCGGCAACGTTCCTGCGAAGGGTGGGGAGCAGGGCATACAGCTTGGCGCCCGGACACTCGGTACTGACCGCGTCGCGGTGCCCGGAGATGCGGTTGAAGTACTTGTCCTTGGCGAACACGGTGCCCGTGGCCGGCATACCGTCGAGAGACATCTTCCAGGCGATGACGTTCGTGAGTGCCGTGGTCACGGCGGGGGGCACCGCGACGGTGTTGTAGTCCCCGATGACGCTGGTGCCGAAGGACCAGGAGTTGTACCCCAACGTGTGGGCACCGATGACGGCCTTGTCCACCCCGCCGTAGCGGCCCTCCCAGGTCCGACCGAACTTGTCGACGAGGAAGTTGTAGCCGATGTCGGACCAGCCGTTGCCCTTCACGTGGTAGGCGTAGATACCCCGGATGATCGCCGGGACCTGCGCCTGCGAGTAGCTGTTGGAGCCAGCCGTGTGGTGCACGAAGGCGACGTGCGCCTGGGAGTACCCGGGGCTCCCCTGACGGATCGACTCGTCGGCTCCCCACTGTGCCCGCGTGTAGATGGTCGGCTTGGCTGTCGCCGCAACGGCCCCACCCGCCGGAGTGCTTCCCACGCTGGCGTCCGCATCGGACGTGCCCGGGTCGACGACCGTCAGGGACAGGCTCGTGGGGACGGTGGCGTCCGAGCTGAGCACGCGCGCCTGCACCTGGTCGCCCTGAACCACGAACGGGTCGCTGCCGGCCCGGAGCCCGCGTGCGGCCTCGGCCGTGCCCGGGTCGGGACCGTGGTCCGCCTCGGCATGCACCTCTTCCCAGGCCCCCCACACTCCTTCGCGCTGTACCCGGAGCTCGACGTGGTCGCCCCTCGCGAGATCGCCGGGCCGCCAGGTCACGCCGGCGACCGCCAGACCCGAGTGCACTGCGGCAGGGTCGCTCAGGCCGCCAGCCGTGGCCCTGGCCAGCTCGCCCGCGCCTCCAGTGCTACCGGCGTCACGAGGGTCACCAGGGCCGGGCACCGCACTGCTGTCGTCGAAGCTCGAGCGGGCGCCTGGGGCGGACTGCGCCCGCTCCAGCGCACTGCGTGGTGCCACCCGGAGGGAGTGCACCTGCGTGGTGGCCCTGACCTGGTGCGGCGTGGGGTGGCGTCCGAGGTCGACGAGGCCAGTGAGGCCCGGGGTCATCAGGGGCGCGGCCGCGACGGTCGAGAAGATGGCCAGGAGCGCGGCGGGCGTGACGGTGGTCCGGCGTGTCTTCGCGGTCAACACGGCAGGGGCTCTCAGACGTCAGAGGGATTTACAGTCCTCACACGGTGCACCAAAGGCAGGCGCAATGCCACACAAACGCACCAACTTCCCCACTGGCACCACAGATCGTTACCCACCCGCAACCCCCAGTCCGCCTGACGCGGCTGCGGTGTGCAACGTCGCCTAGGCTGCTGGCGCCGGCGCTGGGCTGCCCAGGGCTGCAGTTCGACTCGACGCCCATGCGAACCGGAGCACTGATGAGCCACCCCCCTTCCACGCCCAACTCACCACGGGGGTCCCACTGTGTCTGAGCCGGCCTGGGAGGCAGAGATCCGCTCCCCCGGCGCCGACGCGTCGCGGAGCGTTCTGGGCCGGGGACTGATCTACACGGTCGGCGCAGCGGCCCCGATCCTGAGCAATGCCGTGGTCACTCCGGCCGTCACGCGCAGCGTGGGCTCTCAGGCCTACGGCGCGGTCGCCACCGCACTGGTCATCATCCAGGTGGGGATGATCGTCGCCGGCCTCGGCCTCGCCGCCGCAATCATGAGGCACGGCATACTCGAGCGCACCGGCATCGAAGGTGCGCGAAGCCTCCTGCTCAGGGGCGCCCTCGCCTCAGCGGTCCTGTGCGGGATCGGGGCCGCCGCGGCCCCCTGGGCCCACCACGCCTTCGCCCTGCAGGAACCGGCCGTCCTGGCGCTCGCGCTGGCCGCCTCTGCGGGCTTCGCGACGGTGGTCAACGTGCAGTCCTATCTGCGCGTCATCGACCGCCCTGGCCTGTTCGTGTCCTTGTCCCTCACGAGTGCCCTGGGCGGGCCCGTGCTCGGCCTGCTGCTGGTGCGGCTGGTCGCCCGGACGGCGGAGGCCTACATCACGGGGCTGGCCCTGGGCCTCGTGGTGTCGGGCCTGGTCGGGCTCGCGATCGCTGTCCGCGACGGACACCTGCATCACGAGAAGGGTGACACCCGGCGAGCCCTGCGCATCGGACTGCCCACGGTGCCGCACCAGGTCGCGATCTTCCTGGCCAGCGGCGCACTCGTGCTGGTGGCGGGACGCGTGTTCGACAGTACGCAGGCGGGTCGACTGCAGCTGGCGGTGCTCATCGGTTCCGCGCCCGGCATCGTCTCCGCTTCGCTCAACAACGCCTGGGCCCCCATCGTCTACCGGGCACAGGAGAGTGACCGGGCAGACGTCCTCGAGCACACCGGCCAGAACATCGCCTTCCTGACCGCCCTGGCCGCGGGGTTCGTCGCATGCGCTGCACCGTTCCTCCTCGCGATGGTCGCGCCGCCCTCCTACGACCCCGGAGCACTGACGGCCGCCGTGGGCGTGGTGGCGGCGGGAACGGTTCTCTCGGTTCCCTACCTGTGCAACGTGCACCTGGTCTTCGTCTCCGGTCGGATCGGCGGCTTGGCCTTCGTGACGCCGTTCAGCCTCGTCGTGGGGACCCTGGCCGCCTGGGTGGGCGCCCAGGCCTTCGGCTTGTCGGGGATCGGCGTGGGTATGCCGGTCACTTACTCCCTCATGGCCCTCGGCACGGGAGTGCTGGCGCGGATGGTCTCGAGCACCCGCTGGCACTACCGGGTGCTCGTGACTCCCACTCTGCTCGGTTTCGCCCTGTGCGCGCTCGGCGCCGTCCTGCCGACCACGGGCGCGGCCATGATCGCCCGGCTCGTTCTCACCGCCGGCACGGTGGGACTCAGCCTGCTCGTCTTCCGCCGCGCGTTCACCTCCTGACGCTCGGGCGAGCGTGCCTGGCCACGCCGGTGGCAGGACGCGACGCGGCGTCATGGGCGGAAGGCGCCCGTTCCGGGCGGAGGTCGTCAGGCGACGGTGATCGGTTCGCGCGTTTCCCCCGGAGCCGGGATCGACGTCGGCATGCGTCCGGGCAGGTAGCTGGTGGCGGCCCGCAGCCACGCGCTGAAGCGCATGGGCTCATGGGTGTCGGCCACCGGCGTCGCGGGCGCCGCGCGCCTGCGCAGGTTGATGATGGCTCGTTGCGCCGGAGACGTGGTCCAGTACTCGACTGCGGCCACCGCGGTGGAGCCATCCCATCCCAGGATGTGCTCGAGCTCCTGCGGCGACCTCAGGTGCTGGACTCCGAGCTCGAGCTCGGACAGTGCCTTGGCGGCAGCGCGGTCCAGGTGCTCTCCGTAGAGCTCGGGCCAGACCCGCCGGTACTCGTTGGCCGTCGTCGTCTGCTCGCCGTCGACCCGAAGCCCGTCGCCATAGATCGCGATGTCGGCACCGAGGTGAGCCGCATACAGGACAGGGGTCGAGAGTCGGTTCGAGACCACCCGATCGGCTCGGCCGAGCATGGTCCACACCCGCCACAGGAAGGCAGGGTCGAGACGTTCCCCGAGCATCACGATGCGGTGCCCCGCAGCCCGGTAGGCGGAGACGATCTCCGGGTCCTGTGCGTCGGCGGCATACAGGCAGGCCGTCGCGGGCCCCTCCTTCTCGCGCCACATCCGTGCCAGGCCCGCGTGGTCGCCGCGGACCCGCTGGGTCTGAATGCCGTGCAGGGGCATGAGCACGACGCGGTCGTGCTCCTGCCGCGGCTCCGGTGTCGGGCCCGCAGCGGCAGCGAGGTAGGCGAACTGCGCCCCGATGGCCGTCGTCTCATGGGTCTCGTCCGAAGGCGACCAGGCTCGTGACGAGTGGGACCAGACCAGAAGCTTGCGGCGACCGTCACCGTGCAGGTTCGGGAAGTCCCTGAAGTGCGATCCGACCGGCGACACGGCCGTCCATCCATGCTGGACCAGCCCGTTGATGTGGCTCGGCCGGGCACGGTTCAGGTAGGCGGCCAGGCCCGCGCTGTGACCGTAGAAATGGTTCTGGGACTCCATGTCGACGAGGCTATCGGCAACGGTGCCCAGGGCACGCAGCCAGCCACCCGCGCCGGACCGGCGGCACAGCAGCGTGGCGTTGGATCGGGTGGTCAGCCGAGCCGATACGCTGTGCTGCGATGGAGAATGATGACGTCTGGCTCGTGGTCCCCCTCTTCAACGAGGCGCAGGTCATCGGGGACGTGGTCCGTCATGCCCGTGAGACCTTTCCGAACGTCGTGTGCGTCGACGACGGGTCCAAGGACAACAGTGCTCAGGAGGCCGCCGCGGCCGGGGCTGTCGTCGTGCGACACCCCGTCAACCTCGGCCAGGGAGCGGCCCTCCAGACGGGCTTCGAGTATGCGCGCAGCGTCCCGGGCATGCGCTGGGTGGTCACCTTCGACGCCGACGGGCAGCACCAGACCTCCGACGTGGTGGAGATGCTCGACAAGGCCCGCGGCGAAGGGCTCGACGTCGTGTTCGGGTCGCGGTTCCTCGACAACCGCACCGATGCCGGCGCCCTGAAGAAGCTCGTCCTGCGCATGGCGGTGGGCTACACCAACCTCACCACGCACACGCGACTCACGGATGCCCACAACGGCCTTCGCGTCCTGTCGCGCGACGTGGTCGAGCGCATCGAGATCACCCAGAACCGCATGGCGCACGCCTCGGAGCTGGTCCAGCAGATCGGCGCCCTCGACGTGCGCTACGCCGAGAGCCCGGTGCACATCCTCTACACCGACTACTCCCGCGCCAAGGGGCAGTCACTGTGGAACGCCGTGAACATCCTCGCCGAGCTGATTCTCCGATGAGCCTGCCGACCAGGAGCCTCTGACATGAAGATCGTGCTGATCCAGATCGTGCTGATCCTCGTGGTCCTGGCGGTGGCCGCGCGGCTGTTCCGCTCGCGCGGTGCCCGCGCCCAGGCCGTGCGGCGACTGGGGCTCCTGCTCTTCGCCGCCTTCGCCGTCGTCTCCATCCTGTTCCCCGACCTGTGGAACAAGATCGCCCGGGTGGCGGGGGTCGGACGCGGCACGGACATGGTGCTCTACGCGCTCGTCGTCGCCTTCCTCAGCTTCACCGTGACCACGTACCTGCGGTTCCGCGAGTTCGAGTCGCGCTACACCCGGCTCGCACGACGCCTGGCCCTGGACGAGACCCAACGGGACTTCCCGCAACCCCCCGAGGGTGGTCGTGGCACGCCCGGTCAGCCCACCGACGAAGCCTGACGAACGCGCAACCGCGTCATCGCCGCCTGAGCGGCGTCGAGCAGTGTCGTGGCCGCCAGCCCGGCGCCGTCGCTGACCCGACCTCCGTGCAGCACCGCCGCGGCAACCCCCGTCGCGTCCGAGCCGCTCAGCTCCACACCGGCTGGTCGGGGCGAGGAGTCCGTGGCAACGACTCGGGCACCGGCCGCGAGGGCCTCGCGCACGACGACCGAGTCTCCGTCCCAGGCTGTCGGGCGCAGGAACACCCCAGTGCGGCGCAGCACCCCGTGGACCTCGTCCGGCGAGGAGTCGAAGCTCAGCTCGACCCAGGGCCGCCCGACGAGACGGGCACGCAGGGCAGCCAGCTCGGGCCCGTCGTGACCGTAGGCCAGGATGCGGAGGCGGGCATCGGGCCAGACCTCACGGACCAGCGCCACGGCGTCGACGGCCAGCTCGGCACGGTAGTGCGCAAGCCCGGCATTGGTCGCCACGGTCAGTAGGTGGGGGTCGCGAGCCGGGGCCTGCGCGTCGCCCTCACCGGCGGCCACTGGCTCCGCGGCGAACGGTGCCACCACCCTGACCCGACGGGCCAGGGACGCCGGAAGGCGTCGGCCGATCTCGTCGTTGACAGCCCAGATCTCGTCGTAGGCGCGCAGGACGAGCCTCAGCAGCCGCGCCTCCGAGGGGCGCATGGCATCGAGCTGACCGCCGACCGAACCGGAGTGGAGCACCAGCACGGTGCGTCCCGGGAGCACGGCGAACAGTGGTCCGAGGACGATCGCGCGCCACAGCCTGGTGATGTGGAACAGGTGCAGGGAACGTCGCCGCCACAGGTGCGGGAGGGCAGCCGCGGCACGCGCCGTCGACCCGGTGTCGACGTAGCGCACCCGATGGCCGGCAGCGCTCAGCTGTCGCGAGAGCTGGCGGTGGCTGGTGAGCACGCCACCGACCTCGCCGTCCTCCTGGGCCCACTGGAGTACTTGAACCCCTTGCGTACCAGTGGAATTCATGGCGACACCGCAGACCTCAGTCGAGCCGCGAGCTGGTGAGGACTCCCAGGAGATGACCCCCGGCCGTGATGATCGCCAGTGGAACCATGACGGCCACCAGGACCTGCGTGCCGACCAGATCGCCCCGCGTGACGTCCACGAGGCCGGCGACGAGGGCCAGGAGCGAGGCCTCGACCGCGACGAAGGCGCGGAAGATCGGCAGGTACCCCATGGCCCGACGGACCGCAGCCACACCCGAGACCTTGGACCGGGTCGTGGTGGCGACGTCCTCGAGCATGGGACGGCCGGTCTTGGCACGGGCCACGTGCACGAGATCGGTGAAGGCCTTGTTCAGCAGGACGAGGACCGCGACGAGCAGACCCAGGACGGTCCAGCCACTGACGTCGAGCGGATCTGACAGCGACCAGCCGTCGGCGCGCAGGCCCAGGGCCACCGGGATCGAGGCCTCCGTGAGGTAGTGCCCGACCCGGTCCAGGTAGATGCCGGCTGGGGAGAACCGCTGTCGCCATCGAGCCACCTCGCCGTCGCTGCAGTCGAGCAGGATCTGCAGCTGCATCGCGAGGACGCAGAGCAGCGGCCCGACCAGTCCGCCCAGGGGCAGGGCCAGGGCGCCCAGCACCCCCACCACGATCATCAGCCAGGTGACGCCGTTCGGCGTGATCCCGGTCGGCAGCATCGCCCTGGTGGCGTAGATCGAGAGGTGCCGGATGTACAGGGCGCCGGACCAGTGCTCCGCGTTGTAGCGCGCGATGTGCTCCGGAGGCTGGGCCACGGCACGCAGCTCGGCCATCGTCGGCCGGTTGTCCGTGGGGTCGTGGGCGAGCTGGCTCATGTCGGGATCCCACCACGCAGCGGATCCTCCTGGGCACCGATCCAGCGACGCCAGCCGAAGAACGACTCGGTGACGTAGGTGGCGAAGAGGGCCGCGGCCGCCACCCACAACATCGGAACCACGACTGCGGGTGCAACCGCGGCGACCACGAGGAGCACGACCAGTCGGCCATCGGTACCCAGACCGACCCGCGCCAGCCAGCCAGCCGGGGCGGTTCCCGTGTCCCGCAGCCGGTAGACCACGTCGTAGCGGTGGTAGGCCACCGCGGCGAGGTAGGCGAAGCCGGCTGCGGTCTGCTCGCCCAGCGTGTGGTGCACGAGCACGCCGACGACCAGGACCTCGGCCGCCCACAGTGCGGCTGGTGCCTGCCAGGCCAACGGGTGGTGGACCGGCGGCTGCCAGCCACAGGCCACGAGGGCACCGCCGAGGAGCGCCACAGTCGCCGCACTGCCGACCCTGTCGGCCCAGAGCAGGAGCGGCACCGCGACGACCAGGACGGTGGCACCCAGCACTCCCACCGCGAAAGGGGCCCGCCACAGCCTGCCCAGGAGGACGGCGATCGGACCGAGGTCGAGCTGCTCGTCGAGGCGACCCCTCACCGTGGCCCGCTCGGCCAGCGACCAGGTCGGGTCCCGGCGCGCGAGGACGGCGGCGAGCCGTCCACCCTGGGTCCAGGCGACGGCGATGCCGACCGCGATGAGCAGCGACCACAGCACCAGCATCGGACGGCCGGTCAGCAACGTGAGGGAGATGAGGAGGTAGCGCTCGGCAATGGGCATGTGCACGACCTTCTTCGCCCAGTGCACCGCCTGCGTGCGGCCCGTGGGCGGCCCGGCGAAGGTCGTCCGCGCCCCCTGCGGCGAAAGGTCGTGGGCTGACGTGACAGGGAGGACATCTGCGCTGCTGCGCCGCGAACCACGAAGCCTGTCCTCGTAGGCGTAGTCCTCGAGGTGTCGGAGCGTGACCACCGCCATCGCGGCCAGGGCAACGGGCCAGCCGTCGGCCCCCTGCCGCACCGCGACCGACGCGACCGCCGCCAGCACGGCGTACTCCTTGACCCTGTCGCCGACGGCATCGAGGAAGGCTCCGAGCGGGCTGAACCGCCTCGTGAACCGGGCGATCTCACCGTCCACACAGTCGACCACGAGGGCCACCAGCAGCAGGACCGCGGCAAGGACCCACGCCCACCGGGCGCCGGTGGCGACGAGGAGCGCCGCGAGGATCCCGAAGGCCAGCGACACGACCGTGACGACGTTGGGTGTCCAGCCCATGCCGAGGCCCACCCCGGTGAGGCGCCGGGACAGCGGCCGCACCGCGAACGTGGAGAAGAAGCCGTCGCCACCGCGAGACGCACCACGCAGCCGCTGGCGCCACGGGTCGCCCGCTGCACCGTTCGCACGCACGCCGGTGCGCGCCCAGTCGAAGGGGCCCAGCGCACCCGCCTGCACGGCGAGGCCGCCGCGGACGAGCACGAGGGTGACCGCGGCAACCCGGTCTGCGCCCCAGCTCGGCTCGGCCGACGGTGCGGCGTCCCGGAGCAGCGCAGCCGCCCGTGACCGGTCGGCGGCCGCGACGCGCACGATTCCGGGAAGCGCGGAGGTGGGGTTGCCCGCGATGTGCGACGACGTGCCGACAGACTCGACCAGCTTGCCGTCGCGGCCGACGCGGCCGGGGGTCACGACGTCGACGCCCTCGACGAGCGCAAGGGGGTCGGCAACCAGTGCGGCCGTGTGCACTCCGGGCCTGTCGAGGAGGTCGAGCAACGCGACCCAGGAGATCTCGAGATCGGCCGCCGCGATGACGGCGGGCCCGTCGTCGGCCTGTCCCAGCACATCGGCCAGCGTCTCGAACTGTGCTGCCAGGGTGGCCTCCGCCACCCGAACCGGAGCCGAGATCCCCAGTGCCGCAAAGACTTCCGCGACACCTTCTCCAGTCCCCGGACCGAGGAGGACAGCCAGGGCGCCGGCCGAGTAACCGTGGACGCTGCGGGCTGCGTCGTCGCCGACCGAGGGAGGCGAGGTACGGCTCACGCCCCGGCGTCCAGGTCGTGGTTGTAGCGGTCGAGCACGTCGAGCATCGGCCCGTCCATGAGCAGCTCGCCGCGCTTGAGGTAGAGACCCCTGGTGCTGAACCGCTTGAGGTCGCCCTCCGAGTGGGAGACGAGGAACAGCGTGCGACCGTCGGCCAGCAGCGACTCCATGCGCTGGTAGCACTTCTCGCGAAAGGCCCGGTCACCCACCGCGAGGACCTCGTCGACCAGCACGATGGGTTCGTCGAGGGTCGTGACGACGGCGAACCCGAGGCGCACCTTCATGCCCGAGGAGAAGTGCCGGTACGGCGTGTCCAGGCCATCGCGCACCTCAGGGCCGGCGAAGTCGACGATGTCGTCGAAGCGTGCCTCGACGTCGGACTTGGACAGGCCGTGCAGACCAGCGGTGAGGTAGATGTTGTCGCGGGCGGACAGCTCGCCGACAAAGCCACCCGTCAGCTCGATCAGGGGCGCGACACCACCACGGACGGTGACCGAACCCTCATCAGGGAGCAGGACACCGGCGATCATCTTGAGCAACGTGCTCTTGCCGCCGCCATTGCCGCCCACGAGTCCCACGGCCTCACCGGCCTGGATGTCGAAGCTGACGTTGCGCAGTGCCCAGAAGGTTTCCTTGGCGGCTCCGCTGCGACCGTGGAAGAGCATCTCGCGCAGCTGCATCCGCCGCCGACGGGACCGGTAGAACTCGATCCCGAGGTCGTGCACGGAGATCACTGGATCAACCATCAGATCTCCTTGAGGACGGCGCGCTCAAGTCGGCCGAAGACCGAGACCCCGACGAACAGGAGGATGACCGACATCACCGCGGACACCCCGACGGCTTCCCACACGATGGGGTGCTTGTCGTGCGCGAACAGACCGGCCCGCATGATCTCCAGGATTCCGGTCATGGGGTTGAGCCAGGTGATCATGTCGTACGGCTTGGGCACCAGGCGGCTGGCATAGATCACGGGGGTGGCGTAGAAGAGCATCCGGATGACGATGCGGATGACGCGCTGGGTATCGGTCACCAGGGCGGTCACCGGAGCCAGGATCAGGCCGATGCCGATGAGCGCCACTGCCTGGATGACGATGCCGACCGGGAACAGCACCAGCCAGCCGTTGAGGTGGACGTCGCCCTTGACCATGTACACGACGAGGAAGAAGAGCAGCACCGGCAAGGACAGCAGGTACTCGATCCCCTTGGACAGCACCACGCGGAGCACCCACATCTCGCGCGGCAGGTTGGTGGACCGCACCAGCTTCGCCTCCTGGATGAGGGAGCGCGACGTGTCCGTGAGCGAGCCCGAGAACCACTGCCACGACAAGAGCCCGACGACCAGGAAGAGGAAGTACGGCTCGTGACCGAGGTCCTTGCGCTTGAAGATGTAGACGAAGACGAGGAAGTAGATCAGCGACATCAACAGCGGATCGAGGATGGTCCAGAGGTAACCCAGGACGCTGCGCGAGTACCGCACACGCAGGTCGCGGATGACAAGGGTCCACAGCACGCTGCGCCTGGCCAGGATCGCCTGGGTGCGCGTGATGATCCTCATGTGTCCTGCCTGTCGTGGATGCGGGGGTGCCGGCACGATTCGTTCGCATCATCTCGCGTGCGATCCGACGACCGAGGGTACGCCACACCGCGCGGCCCCTTGAGTCACGCCGCCTCGAAGGGGCGGCCTGCGACCCCGGTATCCTCGGCGCAGCGCTGGGGACACCGTCCAGCGCCGCCCCGACACCCGACCGCCCCGACGAACGGACACCATGACGCGCACGACCTCCGCCCTGCGCAGGCCCGACGTGCAGGTCAGCCTCGCCTGGGTGCTGAGCGCGGTCGTCATGGTGTTGGCGGCAGTCCTCGCGTGGGGCTGGGTGCTCGCGGTCGCGCTGGTCGTCAACTACCTGGCCGACGCCGCGTTCTACCGCGTCGACGAACGCGCAGTGACGTGGTTCAACGACCGCGAGATGGCACCCGTCAACCGGCACCTGCTCCGGGAGGGCGCAGCGCTCCTCGGCTGGGCGATGGTGCGCAGCCCCTCGGCCCTCGAGGTGACCGTCGCGCTGGCAGGGGTGGCGGTCGTCCACGGCGCCCACACGGCATACCGCATCATCGGGGCGCGCAACCGGCGGCGCCGGCGCGGTCGGGTGTGGTGGCGCGGGCTGGACGTCGGCGGCGCCGACAGCGGCCCCGAGATCCTGCCTCCCACGCTGCCCAGCCTGGGGCCGGTGGAAGGTGCCCAGTTCGCGCTCCACGTGGACGTGCCGCTCGTCGTCGGACTCTGGCTGTCGTGGACGCTCGGGGCGGCGTGGCCCGTCTGGGCAGCCTTCGTGCTCGTGGTGGGAGGAGCGGCGTTCGTGGTGCTGCGGGCGCTGGCGCGGCGTCGCCTGGTCGGTCGGCTCGCCACGCCGGCCCAGGAACGGTCAGGCGTCTTCGCCGCCCTGCAGGAGCTGGCGCCCGAGGTGGTCGTCTACTTCAGCGGCGGCCCCGACACGACCTACCAGCTCAACGTGTGGCTCGAGACCATCGACCGCATCGAGCAACCGACGGTCATCTTCATCCGCGAGAGCCTTCACCTCGATGCGCTGCTGCCGACCCGCACCCCCGTCCTCGTGCTGCCCCGGGCCCAGGACGTCGAAGCCTTCCAGCTGCCGTCGATGCGGGTGGCGCTCTACCCGACGACCGTCATCAAGAACAACCACATGATCCGGTTGCGGGGGCTGCGGCACGTCTTCATCAACCACGGCGACGGCGACAAGTCGGTGACCTACAGCCCGCTGCACCGGGTCTTCGACGAGATCTGGGTCGCGGGTGCGGCAGCGCGTGACCGCTACCTCCAGCGCGGCGAGGGCGTCCGCGCCGAGCAGCTGGTCACGGTCGGGCGACCGCAGCTGGCCAAGATCCAGGCGGTCCCTGACGGTGCCCGCGGCGCCTCCCCACTCACCGTCCTCTACGCCCCCACGTGGGAGGGCAACTTCGAGGGAGTCAACTACTCGTCGGTCGCGCCGATGGGCGTGGCCCTGGTCGATGCCCTGCTGCAGTCCGACCGTGACATCCGGGTGCTGTTCAAGGCCCATCCCGCGACGGGCACCCGACTCGACGCCGCCGCGACGGCCCGCGCCGACATCGAGCGCCGACTGTCCGGCGCGGGTCCGCACGAGGTCGTGGGAACCGAACCCGATGCCCTGTACCGGGCCTTCAACGACGCCGACGTGCTCATCGCCGACATCTCCAGCGTCGTCGCCGACTTCCTCGCGTCGCGCAAGCCCTACCTGGTCACCAACCCGAAGAACATCCCCCTGGCAGACTTCCGCCGGGAGTTCCCCAGCACGGCTGGAGGCGGGGTCGTCACCCTCGACCCGACCTCCGTGGTCGCCGCGATCGAGGACGCCGCCGGGGCGGACAGCCTGCGCCCGCGCCGTCTCGAGCTCGCCACGTACTTCCTCGGCGACCCCGTCAGCGATCCCATTGCCCGGTTCACCGACGAGGTGACTCGCGCCTGTCAGCGCAGCGAGGAGGCCCTCGCACGGACAGTGGCGGCGGCCCAGGCCGCGGCGCAGGAGGAGGACGCGTGAGGAAGTACCTGCCAGTCATCGGCATGCTCGGGACAGGGTTCGCCCTGCTCGTGCTGGCCCTGCCGGTCGCCGAGGCGTTCCCCCGCGTCGCCGCGGCGCTGTTCGCCGCAGGCACGCTCGTCGGTCTCGCGGGCGAGATGCTGGTGCGCGAGCGTGACGACGTGGCGGAGGCGCTGGAGGGGTTCGGCGCCGGCCTGTCCGTTCGCACCGGGCTGCGTGGACTGCTCCTCGGGGGGCTTGCCGTGACAGCGCTCCGCAGCGACGACGGAGGCTTCGTGGTCGTCGCGACCACCCTCATCGTGACCTGGCTGGCACGGCTCGCCATGCAGGTGCTGGTCGCCGATGCCGTCGGCCACCGCCTGTCCCCCGTCACCTGGCGCAACTTCGACGTGCCTGGTGTCGTCCGACATCCACCCCTGGCACCGCGCCTGCTCGCGGAGGCCCAGCGCTGGATCTCAGGGGCCACCCTGGCCCTGGTGGTCGGGGTACTGGTCCCGCTCGGTGGGGGTCCTGTCGGCGCCACGCGCGTCGCCGCATCCGTGGCCGTCCTGATCTGCGGGCTGTTCGTGTCGTTCGCGCTGGTCGACGCCTTGCGGGCACGCCGGGACACGCCCCACGAGAAGACGGTCGACCTGCTCGCCGCCGCACTGCGCGAGTCCGCACCGGAGGCAGTGTTCTACTACAGCCGCCCCGAAGCCGTCGGCTACATCGCGAACGTGTGGGTTCCGACCCTCGAGCGCATCGACCGCAAGGTCGTGATCATCGTGCGAGAGCCCTACAACGAGCCCCTTGTGGCGACCGAGACGCTCCCCGTCATCATGGTCAGCCGCCCAGGTGACATCGAGCGAGTCGTGCCGTCGTCCGTGCGCATCGCCCTCTACCCGTCGAACGTCGCCACGAACAACCACCTGCTCCGTCTGCCCGGCATCGTCGACGTCTTCGTCGGCCACGGCGACAGCGACAAGGGCGGCAGCGCCACGGTCCTCACGAGGATCTTCGACGAGGCGTGGGTGAGTGGGCCCGCTGCCCGCGACCGGTATCGAGTGGCCGACGTCGGCGTGCGCGACGAGCAGGTGCGGGAGATCGGGCGTCCGCAGCTGGCGGAGATCCGCCGAGTCGCCGCGCCCCTCGCCGAGGACCACCACGGCGACGACGGCGACAGCACCTGGGAGTACACCGTGCTCTACGCGCCCACCCGTGAGGGATTCTTCGCCCAGTGGGAGTACTCCTCGATCCTCAGCCAGGGCCGGGTCATCCTCGAGACGCTGCTGGCCATGCCTGGCGTCCGCGTGCTGTTCAAGCCGCACCCCGGCACCGGCACCGACGACCCGGCCTTCGGCGACGAGGTCGAGGCGCTCAAGGACCTGGTGACCGCCGCCGGGGCCCCGCACGAGGTCGTCACCGGCTCGGAAGGCCTCTACCAGGCCTTCAACCGCGCCGACCTGCTGGTCAGTGACATCTCGAGCGTCATCACGGACTTCCTGGCCTCGGGCAAGCCGTACGTCGTGACCCGCTTCGGCACCGCTTCGGACGACCGCTTCCGGCTCGAGTTCCCCTCGGCCGGCGGTGCCTACATCCTCAGCGGCGACGGCAGCGACATCGCCGAGCAGG
The DNA here is from genome assembly GCF_056404275.1 of Pedococcus sp. P2_D9. Taxonomy (NCBI): domain Bacteria; kingdom Bacillati; phylum Actinomycetota; class Actinomycetes; order Micrococcales; family Intrasporangiaceae; genus Pedococcus; species Pedococcus sp. P2_D9. The sequence goes on along the minus strand of NZ_JBFUEI010000004.1, from coordinate 64,315 downwards.
TCCGGGACGCCCGCGACGTCGACTCGCTCAGCGCAGTCCGCGCCACGACCGCGGCGTACCTGCTGGGTGACCAGACGGGCGACCCGGTGGCGCGCTTCGACCGAGCCTTCGACGAAGCCGTTGCCGCGTGGGGCCGAGTCACCGCCTGAAGGGCCGGGTCACCGCCTGAAGGGCCGGGTCACCGCCTGAAGGGCGGGGTCAACGGCTGAGGGCCGCGTCAGCGCTTGAGAGATCGGCGGGCGCGGGCGGCCAAGCGGGTCAGGCGCTCGACCGTGGTCGGTCCCGCGGTGGCCCTGCGGGTGCTGACTCCGAGCGGCGAGACCACGACCACCTCGAGCAGTCGCACGGCACCCCACGGTCCCGGCGCCGACAGGGTCAGCTCGTACGTGCCTGGGCGCAGCTGGTCACCCTCCGGAGCGGTGGCCACCCAGGTGGGACCACCCTCCGTGGCGACCTTCCACGAGGTGCGGTGGCCATCGGCGCGACGCAGCCCCAGACTCCCCTGGCCGCTGGCCCCGGCGAGATGGACGTTGGGGGCGATCTCGACGGTGGTGCGTGAGGCCGACCGCACGGCGGACTTGGCGAGCAGGGTCCGCGCGCGGTCCTTGGGGATGCCGACGTTGAGGCTGAGGTTGCGGTGCGGGTCGGTGTCAAACCGCTCGACGAGCCGTCCACCCGGCTCCACGAACAGGTCCGGCACCCGGAGTCCGTCGCGGCGGTCTGCGCCCATCCGCTGCTGCCGGGCCCACCCGAAGCAGCCGAGCCGGAGGTAGAAGTCCTGCTTGCCGGAGCGCAGCGGCGAGCCACCCGCGGCGGTCGCGGGGTCGACCGTCGCGGTCCCCCGCCACACCACCTGCTTGCCGCTCCCACTCGGCTCCAGGGAGACCTCCAGTGGGGCGGGCAGGAACCACTCGTCACGCAGGTCGCGGTGGCGCAGGACGACGTCGCCGTATGCCGCGTCGACCTGGTCGTCGACGCGCCGCTCCTCGTCGGTGGCGGCGTCGCCGACCACAGCCCTGGGCAGGTAGAGCTTTCCGTCGCGGGACTCGAGGACGAGCGGACTGCCCCGATGGGTCAGTCGCACCTCGACGTCCACCTCGAAGGTGGAGCCGACCGTGCGCATACCGGTGAGGACCGCGAGCGCCTTGACGGCGTTGTACTCACGCGCGAGGGCGAGGATCTGCTCCCGGTCTCCACCGCGGACGATGCCGGCCCGCACGCGCATGGCGGCGCCCATGCCCTGGTCGACCGTGAGCGGGAAACGCTCCTCGAGCAGGGCACGGACCTCTCGCAGCAGCGCCTCGAAGAAGTCCTCGGGGTGCTTGAGAACCTTGCCGCCGCCCAGGCGACCGAGCAGCTCGACGCGCAGGAAGCGGCGGTAGAAGTGGTCGCGCTCCTCGCCGGGCTCGGTGTGCGCGTCGACGACGTCGAGCACCTCGCGGAGGTTGGCGTAGTAGATGGCCGGGTCGAAGCGCTTCGAGCCGGCGTTGCCGCCGTCGGGTCGGCGCAGGTAGCGGTAGCAGACGTAGTCGCCGACGATGGTCGCCGCCTTGGCCTGGAAGTAGGCCTTCGCCATGTAGAGCTGGTCCTCGAGGCGCCGGGCGCCCTCGGGGTAGCGGATCCCCTTCTCGCGCAGGAACTCCGCGCGGAACATCTTGTGCGGGGTGAGGCTCTCCATGAGGGGTGCGTCGAACACGGTGCAGGACGGGCGATGGGTGCGGTAGACCTCGTGGTTGACCCCCCGGAAGTCACTGATGACCTTGCCCAGCACGACGTCGGCGCCGTGGGCCGCAGCCAGGGTGTGCATCCGCTCGAGGGCTTCGGGCTCCATCGTGTCGTCCTGGTCCACGAACATGACGTAGTCGCCCTTGGCCTGGTCCGCCCCGATGTTCCGAGGCTTCCCCGGCCAGCCCGAGTTGGGGATCGGGATCACCGTCACCTGAGGGTGCTTGGCAGCGACGCCACGCAGTTTCGCCAGGGAGTCGTCGGTCGAACCGTCGTCGACGAAGATGAGCTCGAGCTCCTCGGCGGGCAGGGTCTGTCCGAGCAGGGACTCGATACAGGGGTCGATGTACGGTCCCGGGTTGTAGACCGGCACGACCACGCTCACCTTTACCGACACTGGACTCCCTCTCGTTGCAACGGGTTCGTGCCCTAGGAGCGGTCGCTACCGCTGGCCGACTCGGCGTTCTCGGGCATCTCGTCATGCGGTTCTGTCTGGTGCATGTCGTCAGCCAGGGCCGACGTCAGCTCGTGGGTCGAGAACGGGTCGGCGCGACGGATGTCGATGACGTGACCGGTCAGCTCGGACACCAGCACTCGGAGGGCAGCCCTCGCGACGGTCTCGGAGTCGAGGAGGCTGTCTGCCGGCTCCTGACCGAAGGCCTTGGTGCGCATGGGAGTTCCGGTGCGCTCAGGGTTGACGCAGTTGACCCGGACGCCACTGGAGGCCCACTCGTCCGACAGCGCCTGGGTCAGGTTGACCGTGGCGGCCTTGGCCGAGGAATAGAGGCTGTAACCCGAACGACCGCGGGTGTAGGAGCTGGAGGTGAACAGGAGCAGGGCTCCCCCCGCCTCGCGCAGGTAGGGGTAGAACTCCTGGGCGATCAGGATCGGTGCGATGTAGTTGACCTCGGTGGCCGCGTAGATCGTCTCCTCCGTCGTCTCCTCCAGGGTCCCCCGCGGGAGGACCCCAGCGGTGTTGACCACGAAGTCCACGCGGCCGGTTTCCTCGAGGACCTTCTGGCGTGCAGCCACGACGTCGGCCCTGCGCTCCACGTGGGTGCGGGTGCCGGAGCGGCTGAACGAACGCACCGTGGCCCCGAAGCGCTCGGCCAGGGTCACGATGTCGGCGCCGATGCCGTAGCTGCCCCCGAAGACGACCATCGTCTTGCCGCGCAGCACCTCACCGAACTCGTCGTCGGTGTGGTCCTCGGGCAGGTCGTGGCTGGTGAGCTGGAAGAGCTTGTCGGCGAGGTAGACGTCGATCGGCTCGGTGACCTTCATGTTGCGCTCGTCGCCCGCCACGACGGCGATGGGCACATCGGGGAGGTACCGCAGCACGACGGTGCAGTCATCCGTCGCCGCGAAGTTCGGGTCGCGGGACGCCAGCTCGTAGGCCCGGGAGATCACCGACCGGCGGAAACCCTGGGGCGTCTGGCCGCGACGCAGCTCCGAGCGCTTGAGGACGTCGCTGATCTCGCTCTCGTCGGTGACGGAGATGATCGTGTCCGCCGAGGGGATGGCGGTGTCGACCGCTTCGTGGGTCTTCAGGGCGGCCACGCAGTCGGCGATGATGCGCTGGCTGAGCAGGGGCCTCACGGCGTCGTGGAACAGGACGTTGCACTCCTCGGAGCCGAGGGCCTGCAGGGCCCGGCCCGTGGTGCCGTTGCGGGTGTCGGCGCCCTCGAGGATCTGGGTCACCTTGGAGTAGCCGCCGGTGGCGACGATTGCGCGGACCGGGTCGAGGTGGCCGGGCGTCATCATCACGATGATCTCGTCGACGAGGGGACTGCTGTCGAGCGCCTCGATCGTGTGCTCGATGATCGGCCGACCGGCGATCTTGATGAGCTGTTTGGGGATGCTGAGCCCGACCCTGCTGCCGACTCCACCCGCGAGGACCACGGCCACCGTGCGCAACTCTGTCACGGACGCGACCCTACCGGCTGGCAGGTGTCTGACCGGCAGGCGGCTGGGCTCGGTCGAGGATTTCCAGCACCGCCTCGCCGAACGCGCGGTCCCCGTCAGCGCCCACGTAGCGGGCGCGCACGGCGGCGCGCTCCTGCTTCAGCGGATCAGCCCCGAGCAGTTCCGCGAGCACCTCGTCGAGGTTGGCGAGATCGGAGGCCACCAGGTATGCCGCGTCGGCGACCGGGTTGCGCTGCCTGAAGGTCGAGAGGTCGGCGTCGGCGATGATCGCCAACGGCTTGTCCGCGGCGAGGAACTCGGTCACCACGCTGGACAGGTCGGCCACCATGACGTCGGCGCGGTTGGCCGACGCGGCGAACGGTTCGTCGAGCCCGACCACGTGGGACCTTCCGGTCACGCGGGCGTCCTCGAGGAGCAACTGCTCGATCGCGCTGACGAGGACGGCCTCGGCGGGACGCGAGCGCGAGAACGGATGGGGCCGGAAGACGACGGCGCCCGGTCGGCGCAGCAGGCTCGTGACGAGCCGGACTCCCTGTCGCAGAGACGAGTACGACGAGTCGTCGTTGTAGCCCTGCCACGTCGGCGCGTAGAGGATCGTCGGCGCTGCGAGCTCCGCGACCGGCCGCTGGGCGCGCAGGACGGCGGCCGACTGGGGGCTGCCCACGACCACGAACTTGCCGGCGGGCACCTGGACGCCGTGCCGCGCGTACCGCTCGATGGCGGCCTGGCCCGAGACGAAGATCCGGTCGTACATCGCGTGCGCGGGGTGGTGTGACAGGGCCTTGTCGGACTCCCCGTGCCCCAGGTAGACGTGGGTGAGCTGGCGGTAGGTGACGAAGTCGGCGTTGGCCGCGACGCTGTTGACGTAGAAGGCCGCTCGCAGGCTCGGCACGACGACGTTGTCGAGGTCACGCCAGGCGGGGCAGGCGAGCACAGGCACCTCCGCCACTCCCCCGAGCGCCGCCAGGGCCACCGGGTCGCGGGTCGCGACCACGAACCGGCGATCGAGGGCGCGCAGGTGCGGCAGCCACATGTCCAGCTGGTAGGCGCCGCCCCGACGGGCGGTGTAGAGGACGAACTCGGGTGCGTAGGCAGCCAGCGCCTCACGCACGGCTGCGCCCCGGGCCCGCCGCCCGGCATACGCAGCCACCAGCTGCAGCCCGGCAGCCAGCAGCACGGCTGCCTGGACGGCGGCGGCCACCGCCACCACGCCGGGCGACCAGCGCGCAGCGACGGCCAGCGCCAGCAGGAGCAGCGCGGAGAGGGCGGCCGGGACGACGCCACTCACCCACGACACGTCGGGGTCGGCGTAGCCCGGCAGCTGGACCGCCCGGGGAGTCGGGAGCAGCCGACGGGCCAGCGTCTCACCGGCGGTGCTGAGGAGGATGACGGCCACCGGCCACCAGACCACGACGTCGTGGGGGCGCCTCGCGAGGTAGCCCACGGTGAGGGCGACGACGACCAGCACCCGGGTCATGGCCAGCCATCCCGGAAGGAACGGACCGGACGAGAGACCGCTGCCGACCGCGGTGCGCAGGAGGGCGCGCCAGGACTTCATCGAAGGCACCAGTCGCCGCGAGGCGCGTCGGGCATGCGGTTCTTCCTCGAGGGGAGCAGGGGCAATGCAGCATAGCCGCCGGCACCCTCGGCCCGGGTGGCGACGACGAGGTCGGCCAGACCCCGCTCGTATGCTGTCCGCCATGACCCGACCGACGCGCCCGCCCGGCCGCCACGCCTTCCGAAACCGCGGAATCGTCGACCTGGCGACGCGACCCTGATGGGGCTGGGAAGCACCACCTGGCTGGAAGCCCTTCCGGTCGTCCTGGTCGCCACGGTGCTGCTGGTCGTCCCCGGAGCCCTTGGCGCCCGGCTCACCGGGCTGCGGTGGCCGACCGCCCTCGCCGTCGGGCCCCTGCTCGGCACGACGACCATCGCGCTGGCCGGCGTCGCAGCGGCGACGGCGGGCGTCTCGTGGGGCGCCCTGCCCCTGGTGTCCGGCTTCCTCCTCCTGGTCGGCGCGTGCGCCATCGTGGGGCGGCTGCTGCGCTCACGCCCCGAGGTCGGCGACGACGGCAGCCTGTGGTCGTTGCTGGTCGGGGGGACCGTGTCGGCCGTGGTGGTTGCCCTCGTCGTCCTGCCGGTCAGCGGTCGGCCGACCACGTTCCCCCAGAGCCCCGACACGATCTTCCACCTCGGGACCATCCAGTGGATGCTCGAGCGGGGTGACGTCTCCACGCTCCACGCCGGGGGTTTCGCCGCCTCCGGCGCCGGCGGTTTCTACCCCGCGGCCTTCCACGCCGTAGCCGCGACGGTGGCCCAGCTGACCGGCAGCACGCCCGTCGTGGCGGCCTCCGCGACCAGCCTCGTCCTGGCCGCAGTCGTGTGGCCGCTCGGACTCATGCTGCTCGCCCGCCGGGTGCTGGGCACCGGCTGGTGGCCGACCCTGGCCGCCTCCCTCGCCGCCGTGGCGTTCTCCGGTTATCCGTTCTGGATGGAGGGGTACGGCGTCCTGTGGCCCAACCTCTACGGCCAGGCCCTGCTGCCGGGCGCGCTCGCGCTCCTGGTCGTCGTGGTCGATGGGCCGGTCCGGGCCCGCTCGGCGCTCGTGGGGACCGCCGCCCTTCCGGGCCTCGCGGCGGCGCACCCGAGCGCGTTGATCGCCTTCTTCCTCCTCGGCACCCTGGCCGGGGTTGCCGGACTCGTGCGCGGCGCCTGGCGGCAGCGACGGAGGAACGCCCGCGCCGCCGTCGGCCTCGCCGGCGCGGCCCTCGGGGTGCTGCTCGTGGCAGCCCTGATCTGGGTGGGCGCGACCTGGGTGTCCACGGCGATGCGCGCCTCCAACGGGCCCGGTCCGGAGATGTCCGTGCACGACGGGTTGATCGACGTCGCCTTCTTCGCCCCGAGGAACCTGCTGCCGGTGTGGGGCGTCGGTCTGGCGGTGGCTGTCGGCGGCCTCGTGCTGCTCGTGCGGAGGTCGCACGTGTGGCTCGTGCTGGCGCACGGCGGGGTCCTCGCGCTCTACCTCGCGATCACCCTGGTCGACACGCCGCACACGCGCTGGTTCACCTGGCCCTGGTACAACAACTCGCCAAGGCTCGGAGCACTCATGGTGCTCAGCGGGGCGGTCCTGGCCGCGGCGGCGCTGACCGGGGTCACCGAGCTCGTCGTGGCCGCCATCCGCCGTGGCCGACCACGCACCCAGCCCACGCCGGCGATCGCCGCCGTCGTGGCCGTCGCGTTCGTGGCCGGGACGGCCGGGCTCGGGCTGCACTCGCATCGCGAAGCCCTGCGCCCCTTCTTCGTCACCAGCGGTCGCGGCGCCTGGGTGTCCAAGTCCAACCTCGACGCCCTGCGCACCCTGGGGGCCAAGGTGCCGCCGGGCGATGTGGTGGCGGCCAACCCGTGGCGAGGTGGCACCTACCTCTATCTCACGAGTGACCGGTCACTGCTCTTCCCCACCGAGAAGTCGTGGACCGAAGGCGACCGCGCCCTTCTCGGTCGCAAGCTCGACGAGGTCTCGAACGACCCCGAGGTGTGCACGGCAGCCCGCCGGCTGGGCGTCACCCACGTCCTCGCGGGAGGCAGGTCGAAGACGGGGAGCGCGTACCAGAAACGACTCTACGAAGGCATCGACGCGGTTCCCGACGCCCCTGGGTTCACCGTGGTCGGCAAAGCCGGGGACTACACGCTCTACCGCCTCGACGCCTGCCGCTGAGCCGTCCGCCGGCACCCGCGAGGCGTGGCGCCGCGCGGTGCCGGCCCCACGGCATACGCGACCGCTCAGGTGTCGATCCGCACGCGGCTGGACAGGAAACCCCAGCCCCAGCACAGGTGCATGGTGGGCAGGATGACCGGCAGCCACAGGCGGTCCGCCAGGTGCAGCCGCGAGTCGCGGACCGACAGCCCGCCCACGGTGATGACGGCGAGGTATGCCGCGGGCACCAGCCACAGGGGCCACCAGACGAAGCCCCCCACGAGCCCGGCGAGGATTCCGACGAGCGCCGCCGGAGGCGCGAGGTAGCGCGCGTTGATCGTGCCCGCGTGGGTGCGGGCCACGACCCGGCGCCAGCGGCCGTAGTCGCGGTACTGCCGGCCCAGTGCCCGGAGGGTCGGCCGCGGGCGGTAGGCCACCCGGAGCCGGGGCGAGAACCAGACCAGCCCGCCTGCCTCCCGGATCCGGTGGTTGAGCTCCCAGTCCTGGGCGCGGACGAAACGCGGGTCGTAGCCGCCCAACCTGCTGAGCCACTCACGCCGGAACACGCCGAGGTAGACCGTGTCGGCCGGCCCGGCCTCGCCACCGGTGTGGAACCGGGCAGCTCCCACGCCGAGCCTGGAGGTCATGGCTGCGGCAACGGCCCGCTCGAACGACGTGACGCCCTCGGCGTCCATCAGGCCACCGACGTTGGCTGCCCCCGTCTCGGTCAGGAGGCTCACCGCGGTGCTGACGTAGTCGCGGTCCAGCACGCCGTGCCCATCGACCCGGACGACCACGTCGACCTCGTCGAGCGCGCCCAGGGCGGCGTTCAGCGCCTCCGGGGTGCGACCCGACGGGTTGCCTACGCTCCGCACCCGGGGTTCGCGATCGGTGATGCCCCGTGCGATCTCGTCGGTGCGGTCGTGGCTGGGTCCGAGCGCGAGGACCAGGTGGACGGGGCCGTCGTAGTCCTGCCCCAGCACGGCGTCCACCGCTTCCTCGAGGTGCCGCTCTTCGTTGAGGATCGGCATCACCACTCCGACGCTGGGCAGCGACGGCAGCGGCGCCAAGGGGGCCGTGCGGAGCGGTTCGTCGGGCGGCGTACTCGTCATGAGGAGGATGAGCATACGGAGGAGAGATCGCTCTCCGCCGCGTTCCCCGCCGCCTTGGCCGGGTCCTGGACGGCCGTGCCCGGCTGGTGCCTGGGCTTGACCACGGGCCGGGGGGCGGCCGGCGCCTTGCTCTTCGAGCTGGTACTGCCCGCCTTCTCCGACGCGGCGATGGTGGACCGGACCGTCGAGGTGACCACGGAGGGGTCGTAGTCCCACGGCTTGATCAGCGGCGGGACGAAGTTGACGCCGCGGATCTTCTGCGAACGCGTCTTGATGGCCAGGTCGGCGAAGCGCCCGAGCTCGGACTGGGGCAGGTCGGTCTCGATCAGCCCGGCGCTGGCCGAGGCGATCTTCTGGAAGCGCAGCAGGACCGTCTGGGGGTCGAGCTGGCTGGCCATCGCCGTGGTGACGCACCGCTGCCTGGCCATCCGCTCGTAGTTGGTCGACCCCTGGCGGGAGCGGGCGTACCAGAGGGCGTGGTACCCGTCGAGGTGCTGGTGACCGGGCTCGATCCACCCGACGATGGGCGAGGTGCCCCCGCCGATCGGGGTGCGGTGCTTGACGGTGATGTCCAGGCCGCCGACGGCGTCGACCATCTGGCGGAAGCCCTTGAGGTCGATCATCACGTAGTAGTGCACCTCCAGACCGCTGAGCGCCTCGACCGCCTCGCGGGTGGCGACGATGCCCGGATCGCGGGTTCCCGCGGGAAAGAGCGCAGCGTGCTCCTGCCCCCAGGTGTAGAGGCCGTTGAGCAGGCACTCGTCGCCGCAGTTCCAGCCCTCGGGCATCAGCCGAGCCATGGTGGAACCGGGGCGGAAGTTGATGTTCTCCGTGTCGCGGGAGAAGCCGAAGGTCACCGCCCGGCCGGTCTTCTCGTCGAGGCTGACCAGCTGGATGCTGTCCGGCCGGGTGCCGACCCGGTCGCGGCCGGAGTCGGCCCCGAGGAGCAGGATGTTGTACCGCCCGTTCGTCGACGCGATCGCGCTGTTGCCCTGGAACATCGCCCCCAGGGCCTCGCGCCCGGCACCTACGGTCTGCGCGGCATACACGAGGCCGCCCGAGGTGACCACGAGCAGCGCGGCCGTCAGCCCGGTGAGCCAGCGCCGCGAGGCGGCGACGAGCCCGTTGGGGCGACCCAGCCGCCAGGCGTCCACGAAGAGCACCGCCCACAGGACGGCGAAGCCCGTGAGCACCCACTGCAGGCCGAGCATCAGCCAGGGTCGGCCGACCAGCCCGAGGGCCGTCGACCGGCTCGCCAGGAAGAGCAGCCCCACCGCGACGACGAGCGTGACCATGGTCAGCCACACCCGCAGACCCAGGCGTCCGAGCCGACGGTTCCCCGCCACGAGCTGCGCGGCGCCCGGGAGCACCAACGTCAGGGCGACCAGGGTGAACGCCCGCCGTCGTCGCATCCGGGGGCTGGCCGGGGTGGCATCGCCCAGTCGGCGACCGGGGCCTCCCGACAGGTAGACGCCGTCAGCCGGCCAGCCCGAGGGCGACGGCCGGGGCCCGGTCGCGCGGCGAGGGACGACCAGTCCCGGGTCGGCAACGGTCGGGCGGCTCATGGTGCATCAGTATGGGACGCAACAGGTGAGAATTCTGTGACGCGTGGGATTCCAGAGTGTCGTGTCGCCGGGTCGTTTCGTCATGGAATTGGCTGTTCTGCGTCTAGGCAACTTTCGTGCGGCGTTTTGCCTCGACCACCCCCTCACCCCAGACTTGCCGCATGAGTGGACGCCCCCAACGCCCCGACGACGCACGCCCCATCCCCCAGGGTGGCGGTGGCAGCGGCGCCGACGCCGGGGGGCTGTCGGACGGCGAGGGGACGCCCGAGGGCGAAGGGGTCTACACCGTCGACGTGCGTGGCCGACGGCGCGACAAGGCCGCCCGCGCGGCCGAGTCGGCTCCCCCGGCCTCGGTCGCCGCTGCCGGGTCCGGCCGTGGCTCGTCGGCGACACCTGCAGGCCCGGGGTATGACGAGACGTCACCCCCTCGGCGCCGGCGCAGGTTCCCGATCGTGCGGGTCGTCCTACTGCTGGTCGTGGCGTGGGTGGCGTTCATGGTCTTCACGCCGCTGCACGCGTGGAACTCGGTGACCAAGGTCGACACCACGCCCGCCGGCAAGCGACCCCCGGAGAGCAAGGGATTCACCTACCTGCTCGTGGGGTCGGACAGTCGCGAGGGGCTCACCGCGGCCCAGCGCAAGGAGTACGCCACCGGCAACGCCGCGGGCCGTCGGACCGACTCGATCATCCTCGTGCACGTCTCCCAGAGTGGTGGCAAGCCCGCCCTCATCTCGATCCCGCGCGACTCCTACGTGCCGATCCCCGGGCACGGCAGCAACAAGATCAACGCAGCCTTCGCCTTCGGCGGGCCGAACCTCCTGGTCCAGACCGTGGAGCAGGTCACCGACCTGCACATCGACGGGTACGTCGAGATCGGGTTCGCCGGCTTCGCCTCGGTCGTCGACAGCGTCGACGGCGTCAACATCTGCGTGCCGTTCCGCATGAACGACAAGAAGGCCGGCATCAACCTGAAGAAGGGGTGCCAGGTCCTCGACGGCAAGAACGCCCTCGGCTTCGTCCGCGCGCGCTACTCCGACCCGCGCGGCGACATCGGTCGCGCGGAGCGGCAGCGCCAGTTCCTCGCCGCCATCATGAAGAAGGCCGCCACCCCCTCCACCGTGCTCGTCCCGACGCGCTACTGGGGGTTCACCCACGCCGCAGCCAAGGGTCTCATCGTCGGTGAGGACACCTCGATGCGTGACGCCAGCCGCGTGCTGCTCGCCATGCGGGCCGTCTCCAACGACCAGGGCCTCAGCCTCGTGGTCCCGATCCAGAGCGTGAACTACCAGACGTCGGCCGGGAGCTCGGTCAAGTGGAACTCCGAGCGCGCCAAGGCGCTGTTCACCATGCTCCGCAACGACGAGCCCCTCGAGGCGCCCCCGGCCGGCACCGACGGCAAGCCCTCCGGCGGCTGACCGCCGAGGTATGGCCCTCCCCGCCTCAGTGGACGGTGATGTTGCCGCCCTTGAGCGTCTGACTCCCCGTGGAGAAGACCGGATGTGCAGGATCTGCCACTCGATAGACGACGATTGAGATGGTGTCGCCCTTCTTGGCGCCCGAGGATCCGTTGTCCACCACGGTGACGGTGTATCCGTAGCCGGTCACACCGTTCCACCGTCCGGTACCCGTCCAGCGAACTGAGGCGGCTGACAGCACGGTCGCCGTCGCGGGGCCAGATCCGTGGAACGTGTCCTTGTCTGCCGTACGCGCCTGGAACTGGCTGGTCAAGGCGCCTCCCGCTTGCGGGATGAGGTTGAACCCGAAGGAGGTGCGCCCGATTCCGGTGCTGACCCAGCCGCCACCTGTCACCTTCGCTCTTGCCTGCTCGACCGTGAACACCGCGTCGCGGGCGGTGCGGCAGGAGTTGTAGAACTCGTCCCCGGCGAAGGTGACGCCCACGCCATAGACGTTGGCAGGCAGGGCAACGGTTCGCGACGCGACCCCCTGCGCATCAGTGGCAGCGGCGTACACGGTGGTCGCGGACGCCGAGTCGAGAACGACGAACTCGACGGCATGTCCTGACCAGTCGCCGGGGGTGGTGTCGCTCTCCCCGAACTGGGCGCGCAGCGTCGTCGACGCCAGCGGGCTCACGAGCAGGTCACCGGTGTAGCTCAAGGTGCAGTCCTCTCGCAGCACCGTGACGGGATCCGTGTCGGTCGCCTCCCCGTATGCCGTGTCGCCGGCGAAGTGGGTGGTCACGGTTCGCTGGCCCGGTGTGGCCGTCACGGCGAACGGCGTCGACGAGGCAGTGCCATCGGCCGCCGTGGGGCCACCGGTCACGGTGGGCATCGCGCCCAGCGTGAAGGACAGGGTCTTCCCTGCGATCGGTGACGCAGGGGTGCCGCCGGTCACCAGCCGTCCGCTGAGCGTGAGGGGATCGGAGTAGGTGGCGGTGGCAGGTCCTGTGTAGGTGACCACCGTGTTCGCCGGCTGCACGATCAGGCTGGTGTCGGCGGACGTGGCGCAGGGTAGGTAGTAGTCGTCACCCGCAAAGCTCACCCCCACACGACGCGCGTCGGGCGGGAGCTGGACCCGTGTGCTGGCCAAACCTGCGTCGGTGGTCGTGGCCGTGTAGTGCGAGGTGTTCCCGCTGGAGCCGACGACCGCGAAGTCGAGCACGTGTCCGGACCAGTCACCGGGGTTGGTGTCGCTCTCGCCGAACTGGGCGCTCAGCGTGCTCGTTGTTCCGGTGGTCGCCGACGTGTCGCCCGTGTAGGCGAGGGTGCAGCTCTCCTTCGCGACGGTCACGGGATCCGTGTCAGTCGCGGGGTTGTAGACGTCGTCGCCGGCGAACTCGGTCGTGACGGTGGTTGGGCCTGGTTTGAGAGTCACGGTGAGTGCGGCGGCGCTGGCGGTGCCCGCGGCACTGGTGGGCCCGGCCGTCACCGTGGACAGGCTCCCCAGCGTGAGCGAGAGGGTTTTGCCAGAGATCGGCGCCGGCGGCTCCGCCACCGTCTCGAGTCGGCCGCTCAGGGTGGCGGGGTCCGAGTAGGTCACGGTGGTGGGCCCCGTGTAGGACACCCTCGCCCCAGGCAACGGGGCGCCGCACCGGGACAGCTCGGAGGTGCTTGCGTTCGCGTTCGTGGCGGAGGCGGCAAGAGTGTGTCCATCGGCTACGGGCGGCGTCACGGTGAAACTGAAGGACGCCACTCCCGGCGTGCTGCTTCCTGACCCCGAAGTCGTGACAGCCTGCGTGGCCACGAACTTCTCTGCCTCGCCGTACCCGGTCTCGTCACATGCCCCGTTCTCGTACAGATCGATGTCGAACCGCTCGCCCGGCGTGCTGCGCAGTCGACCGCTGACCACGGTCGCCGTGTCCGTCGTCGTCGCCGCGAGGATCTCCGGAGCGTTCTGGAGGTCGTTGGCGCCCGCGTCGGCGTCGAGGTCGTCGATGCCATCCGGCGCACCCAGTGCGGCCTCGCTCGGCAGGTCGATCCCCAGCGCGGGCGAGCCTTGCGTGCCGTTGTCGTGCACCGAGTTGTATCGGATCGTGACGCCGCGTGGCAGCGGCAACCCGGGAATCTCTGGGCGATGTGCGATCGCGATGCCGCCCCGGCCGTTGAAGGCGACCGTGTTGCCATCCCCGGCCGCGCCGCCGACGACGTGGGCGCCGCCCTCGAAGTCGTCCGAGACCAAGACACCGAAGCCTCCGTTGCCCAGCGCAGTTCCGTCCGTGCCGACGCCAATCCAGTTCCGGAGGACACGATGTCCTGGACCGGCATTCGTTCCGATCACGAGTCCGTTGCCCGAGTTGCCAGCAATCACGTTGTCCTCCACCAGGCTGCCGGTGTCCACCATCGTGACTCCGTCGGCATTCGGGATGGCGACCGTTCCGGTGACATCGGTTCCCACGAGGTTGTGGCTCACCACGGTGGAGCCCTCCGCCCCTGTCGCCGGGTTCGAGGACACGTGGATCCCGAAACCTCCCGAGACGACGTTCCCGGAACCTGCCCCACCGATCAGGATGCCCTCCGACTGAACGTCGATTCCTCCGTTTCCCGCGCGCACACTCCCGGTCCAGTCCACCCCGATCAGGTTGCCTTGGACTTTGGTTCCCGCCGTGTCCAGCAGGAGCAGTCCCACGCCCGAGCTGCCGCCGGAGATGACGTTGGGCGCTGCGCTGGTGCCTACCTGGCTGCCGCTGGCCTGCTGCAGCCTGATTCCGGCGCCGCCGCTTCGCGGAGTGAGGCCGTCGGCGAGAACGCCGATGTGGTTGCCCAGCACCTCGACCCCCGGTGTGGCGATGCCGTCAACCTCCGCAAAGGGGTGCCCGGCGATGACATTGCCCTCGCCCTGTGCGAGATCGCCTCCCACCCGCACGCCCTCAACGTGGTCCAGTAGGACCCCGCTGCTCGTGGGCGCGAAGGGACGCTGGACGACAGCCGTGCCTGCAGCGTTCGTCCCGATGAAGTCCCCCTCGACCACGAGGCCGTCGCCACGTCCCGAGATGTTGCGGATCCCCGCGAAGAACTCATGCACCGCAAGCCCTCGAATGATGGTGCCCGATCCCCCCACCACCAAGCCATCGCAGGGGTTTCCGGTTGGGTTGCACTCTGCACCACTGAGCTCCACGCGCCGGGGCGCCCACGGGGCCGGCAGGCCGGCATCTATGGTCACCTGGTCGGTGAGTACAGGCAGCACGCTCGTCGGGGCGATGACGTGAGGCTCCGCGCCGGCAATCGCGAAGCTGATGACGTCGGTCCCCCCGTCGACATTGGAATGGGCGTTCGCTGCGAGGATGGCTGCCCTCAGGGTGCACTCGCCCGTTCCGGCGGAGCAGTTGTCGACGGTCAGGGGGTCGCCGCCATCACCCGTCGATGTCACCACGAAGGTGCCATCGGCAGCCGTGCTCCAGGCCGGTGGCGCCAGCGCGAGACCCGCAGTGCAGCCGACGACGGCGACCGCCAGGCGAGCGATCAGCCTGGTAGGGAAAGTTCCAGGCATGATCTGCCTCCAACCAGCGGTTCAGCACGTAGTGGTTGCCTGCGCGACCCCGTGCAGGCGTGCTCGACAACGCTAGTGGGGCGCGCGCCGATGCTCATCCGTCGCCCGGCCTATGCCAGATGTCGAAGAACGTGCGCCGAATCGCGTAGCGCCAACGTCGTACGGCAGCGCGGACCTGGCAACCGCCCTGAGGCGGTTCAGCCGTCCCTACCTGAGGAGCTGGCGGGCCATCACGACGCGCTGGATCTGGTTGGTGCCTTCGTAGATCTGGGTGATCTTCGCGTCGCGCATCATCCGCTCGAGCGGGAAGTCGCGGACGTAGCCCGCCCCACCGAGCAGCTGGACGGCGTCGGTGGTGACCTGCATCGCGACGTCCGAGGCGTAGCACTTGGCGGCCGCCCCGAAGAACGGAAGGTCCTTGTCACCCCGCTCGGACTTGGCCGCCGCGACGTAGACCATCTGCCGCGCGGCCTCGACGGCCATCGCCATGTCGGCGAGCATGAACTGGATGCCCTGGAACTCGGCGATGTGCTTGCCGAACTGCTTGCGCTCCTTGACGTAGCCGACCGCGAAGTCCAGTGCGCCCTGGGCGATCCCGACGGCCTGCGCACCGATGGTGACGCGGGTGTGGTCGAGGGTCGCCAGCGCGATCTTGAGGCCCTCACCCTCGGCGCCCACGATCCGGTCGCCGGGGATACGGACGTTGTCGAAGTGCAGCTCGCGGGTCGGGGACCCCTTGATGCCGAGCTTGCGCTCCTTCTCACCGAACGTGAAGCCCTCGTCGGACTTCTCCAAGACGAACGCCGTGACGTTGTTGCCGCGCTTGCCGTCGGGGTCGGTGACAGCCAGGACGGTGTAGTACTCGGAGACGCCGGCATTGGTGATCCAGGACTTCTGCCCGTTGACGATCCAGTCGTCACCGTCCCGCCGCGCGCGCGTCTTCATGGCCGCGGTGTCCGAGCCGGCCTCGCGCTCGGACAGCCCGTACGAGAACGTCGTCCTCCCCTCCGCGAGGGGCGTGAGGTAGCGCCTCTTCACTTCGTCGTTCGCCGCGATGATCAACGGCATCGTGCCGAGCTTGTTGACGGCCGGGATGAGCGAGGCGGAGGCGTCGACCCTGGCGACCTCCTCGATGACGATGCAGGTCGCGAGGGCGTCGGCGCCCACGCCGCCGTACTCCTCGGCGATGTGGGGCGCGAAGAAGTCCGAGGCCACCAGGGCGTCGTGCGCCTCCTGGGGGTACCGCGCCTCTTCGTCCACGGCCGCGGCATACGGAGCGATCTTGTCCTCCGCGACGGCGCGCACTGCCTCGCGCAGGGCCTCGTGGTCCTCGGAGATCTTGAACAGGTCGAAGGCGTCGTTACCGGTGCTCACGGGCCTCAGGTTACCCGTTGGTATGCCGTGACGTCCCCGCCCCTGCGTGTGTCACCGGACACCTCGCTGACCTGGAGACCCGAGGTCCAGGGGCACGTGCGGGGAGTCGCGAGCCGCGGTGCCCGCGTCAGCCGAAGTAGGCGAGGACCGCGTCGATGACCCGCTGCTGGTCGGCCACGGTCAGCTCGGTCGCGCAGGGCAGCGACACGCCCCGGGTGAACAGGCTCGTGCCCACCTCTCCCCCGATGACGGCCAGGTCGGCGAACGGCGGCTGCAGGTGCAGCGGTCGCCAGAGCGCTCGCGCGCCCACACCGTGGTCGTTCAAGTGGGCCAGGAAGGCGTCCCGACCGTCCGCCTCAGGCGTCAGGACCGAGTAGAGCCAGTAGGTGGGGTCGTATCCCTCGAGCCGCGGAGGCAGGACGAGCGGGGTGTCCCGCAGCGCCTCGTCGTAGCGCGCAGCGATCTCGTGCTTGCGGGACACGAACTCGTCCAGGCGCTCGAGCTGGGCCAGCCCGAGGCCGGCGGCGATGTTCGTGAGCCGGTAGTTGTACCCCACCTCGTCGTGGAGGTAGCCGACGTCCGGGACCTTGGCCTGGGTGGTCAGGTGCCGGGCCCGGCGGGCCAGCTCCTCGTCGTCGGTGACGAGCATCCCGCCGCCGCCCGTCGTGGCGATCTTGTTGCCGTTGAAGGAGAACGCACCGACGCGGCCCACGCTGCCGGTGTGCTTGCCCGCCAACCGTCCGGTCCCGGCATAGGAGGCGCCGAGCGACTCGGCCGCGTCCTCGAGGATCGGCACGCCGTAGCGCTCACAGATCGGGGCGATGGCCTCGAGGTCAGCCGGCTGGCCCAGGACGTGGACCACCTCGACTGCCTTGGGCATCGGCTCGCCGGCCTGCTGGCGGCGCTCCAGCTCGCCCTCGAGCAGGGCCGGGTCCATGTTCCAGGTGTCGGTCTCGGAGTCGATGAAGACGGCCGTGGCGCCGGTGTAGGCGATGGGGTTGACCGAGCCCACGAAGGTGAAGTCCGAACAGAAGACCTCGTCGCCCGGGCCCACGTCGAGCAGCAGCAGGGCGATGTGGATGGCTGCGGTTCCGGTCGAGCAGGCAACCGCGAACCGGCTGCCGACCCGCTCGGCGAACCGCTGTTCGAACTCGTTGACGAAGGGACCGACCGACGAGACGAAACCCGACTCGACCGCCTTGAGCACGTACTGACGCTCCAGGGCTCCGATGTTGGGAACGGCGAGGGGGATGGTGCCCTCCGGGCCACGCGCGCCCGGTGCGTGCGCCTCTCCGGCGGGGATGCTCATCGGTGGTAGCGCCCAGCGGTCTCCGCGTCGACCCGTGGCCGCAGCCACTCCGCGGTCAGGGACAGACCCTCCTCGAGCGAGACGGTGGGGGCCCACCCGAAGGTGGCGTGCGCGTTCGACGGGTCGGACAGCAGGATCTCGACCTCGGAGCCGTCGGGGCGGAGCCGGGCCTCGTCGGTGACGATCTCGGCGGTGGATCCCGTGACCTTCTTGCAGAGGTCGACGACCTCGCCGACCGACACGGTGCGGCCAGTGCCCAGCTGCACCGTGGTGCCGGGGGCGACGTCTGCGAGGGCCGCCCGCACGAAGCCGTCAGCCGTGTCCGTGACGTAGGTGAAGTCCCGCTTGGGCGAGACGGCGCCGAGCTTGACCTGGGTGGCACCGGCAAGCAGCTGGGACAGCACGGTGGGGATGACCGCCCGGAAGGACTGGCGGGGCCCGAAGGTGTTGAACGGTCGCAGCGTGGTGACGGGGGTGTCGAAAGAGAGCGCGTAGGACTCGCACATCTTGTCGGCACCGATCTTGGTGGCCGAGTAGGGCGACTGACCGCGCAACGGGTGGGCCTCGGTGATCGGCACCTCCTCGGGCGTGCCGTAGACCTCCGAGGTCGACGTGTTGACCATGCGTGGGGTGCCGTGGCGGCGCACGGCCTCAAGGACGTTCAGCGTGCCGATGATGTTGGTCTCGACGTAGGACCGCGGCGCGACGTAGGAGAAGGGGATGGCGATGAGGGCCGCGAGGTGCAGCACCGCGTCGGCTCCGTCGACGGAGGCGAGCACGTGCTCCGGGTCGCGGATGTCTCCGAGGATGACCTCCGCCTGGCCGTCACGCACCGCCTGCTTGAACGGTTCGGACTCGTCGAGCCAACCCGTCGAACCGTTGGAGTTGTACAGGCAGAATGCGCGGACGTGTGCCCCGTCGGCCACGAGGCGCTCGACCAGGTGGCTGCCGATGAAGCCGTCGGAGCCCGTCACCAGCACGGTCTTGCCCTTCAGGCTGCCCTGCATGGCCTGGGGGGTGAGCTCAGCGTCGGTCACGCCTGTCCTTTCGCGCGGGCCAGGTCCACGGGGGTGCCCACATCGATCCAGTCGGAGGAAATCGTCCATGCGGCGACACGGTGGCCGCGGTCCAGACACTGCTGGACCAGTCCCGGCATCGTACTGGCCTGCCCCTCGGGGAGCAGAGCCAGCGCTGCGGGCTCCACGGCATACACGGCCGCGTTGATGTTGAAGCGGATCGTCGGCTTCTCGGTGACGGCGGTCACGAGGTGCTGGTCGTCGCTCTCGACGACCCCGAAGGGCACCTCGTGCTGGTAGCTGCGGACGCCCATCGTGAGCTGGGCTCCGCGCCGCCGGTGGAACTCGAGCAGCTGGCTCGTGTCGAACTCGACCATGAGGTCGCCGTTCATGACGATGACCGGGTCGGCGAGGTCGCCCCGCTCCTGGCGCAGCAGCGTGAGCGAACCCGCCGTGCCCAGGGGGTGGTCCGGGTCCTCACGGAGGTAGCGCACGGTGCACCCGAGCCTGGTGCCGTCGCCGAGGTGCTCTTCGATCTGGTCGGCGAGGTGGTTGACGCTGACGTAGACCTCGCGGATGCCGTCGCCGACGAGGTTGAGGACGATCCACTCGATGATCGACCGGCCGGCCACCGTCATCAGGGGCTTCGGGGTGTTCTTGGTGAGGTCGCCGAGCCGGGTGCCCTTGCCGCCGGCCATGATGACGGCGACGTTGGGCAGGGGGTCGGCGCCCACGACGTCCGAGAGGGTGTGCAGCCCCACGACGGTGCCGTCCTCCTCCACCTCGGGGACTGCCGAGATGCGCAGGGCACGCATGAGGTCGAGCACCAGGGCGCGCGGCGAACCGGCGGCGACGGTCTGCGGGGACGTCGTGGCGTGCTGGAGCGCGGGATCGTCGAGGTGGGCCCCCCGGAGCAGTGCCCGACGGACGTCGCCGTCGGTCAGCAGCCCGGCCAGCCGGCCGTCGGGCTCGGTGAGCATGCACAACGACGAGGCCAAGGTGTCGATGACGATCGCGACGTCACGCAGGCTTGCGGTGGTCGGGGCGCACGCCTCCTGCAGCTGGCGCTGGGTCACCGGTCCTCCTCGGTCGGGATCGCCGGCACGAGGTCGACGAAAGGTTTCACGCGCGGCGAGGCCGGCGCCTGCCGCACGATATCGAGGATCCGGTCACTGGCGTCTCCCGTGCCATAGGGGTTGACCACCGCACGGGCGCGTTCGCCGAACTCCGGGCTGAGCGCGATGGCGAGGCCCGCTCCGACAGCCGTGCCGCCTTCGGCCACGTCCACGACGTTGGTGCCACGCAACCGGCCCTGCTGTCGCGCGCCGATGTTGACCGCCGGCAGGTGGGCCGCAGCGGCCTCGATGATGCCGGAGGACGAGTTGCCGACCACGACGTCGACGCTGGCCAGGACCCGGGGGAAGCGCGCCCCGAGAGCCTCGACGACGACGACCCCGGGATGGGTGTCGGCCGCCGCGAGGAGGGCGGCGATGATGTCGTCCCGGCCGGCATCCATGCCCGGGTAGGTGGCCACGACGGTGCCGAAGTGCTCGACCGTCGCTGCCAGCGCCTCAGCCGCCCAGGTCCCCACCGGCGCGCCGGCCTCGGCGGTCGGGGGGTGGTAGGTGAAGAGCGCGACCGGTCTGCGCACCGGCACGCCGAGCTCCTCGCCCAGCTCGGCATCGGAGTACGGCTCGGCGTGGGCCAGCCGGTCCAGCCCGGGCGCCCCCGTGACGTGGACGCGGTCGGCGGGCTCACCCATCTGGCGCAGCCTGGCAGCAGCATCCGCGGATGCCACGCAGTGCTGGTCGGCGAGCTTGCTGATGGCGTGCCGGACGCGCTCGTCCAAGGCACCCTCGGTCACCTCTCCGCCGTGCAGGTGCACGATCGGGATGCCCGCGAAGAAGGCCGGCGGCACGGCATACAACAGCTCCCAGCGGTCGCCGAGGACGACGAACACGTCGGGCGCGACCTCGCGCAGCATCCGCGAGGCGCCGGACGCCAACCGCGGGCCGTGCTCGAGCATCGCGTCGACGGTGATCGCCACGATCGGCTCGGCCAGCTCGTGGACGGCGTCGCGCCACCCGCCCTCCCGGTCGGTGGCCGGAAGTGCGGCGGCCAGCTCGTCGCCGCCGTAGGCGACGCCCGTGAACAGGTGCAGGTCGATGTCTGGCGCCTCGGCGAGGACCGTGATGACGGGCGACAGAGGTCCGAGGTCTGCGCGCGTGCCCACGAACACAGCCACGCGCAGCGGGTGCCCCGCGGCGGTCATCGGGCCCCTGCGGGCGACAGGTCGTCCTCGCCGATGGGAGCGCCGGCCTGCACCGATCGACCGAGGCCACGGCCTCGGATGTCGACAGCGGGGCTCACGCCCCCCTCGGGTCGCAGCAGCAGCAGGTGCTCGTCGCCGAGGACGGTGCCCTCCGGCAGGTCGGCTGCCGCGTGCCAGCTGCGCCGGACGAGCGCCGCGTTCTCCTCCTCGGACGGCATCCGCCGCTTGACACCGTCACCGAGCCCGAGAGCCAGCACCTTGGTCTGGCTCACGTAGGCGGTCAGCTCCGCCGGCTCGAGCGAGGCGCGGTGGTCCGGGCCGGGCAGGGTGCGGTCGGTCGTGTAGTGCTTCTCGAGGATGCTCGCCCCGAGGGCAACGGCACCCAGTGCCGTGGTCAGACCGGGCGTGTGGTCGGACCAACCCACGGGTATGCCGTGTGCCTCCTGCATCGCGGGGATGGCCCGGAGGTTGCACTCCTCGATCGGCGCGGGATAGGCCGACACGCAGTGGAAGAGGATCAGGCCCGGCGCCTGCTCGCAGGCGCTCACGGCATCGGCCACCTCCTGCGCCGTGCCCATGCCCGTCGAGACGAGCAGGGTCACCCCGAGCGAGGCGAGGGCGCGCAGGTAGGGGATGTTGGTGAGCTCGCCCGACGACACCTTCAGGGCGGGCAGGCCGAGGCCGACCAGCATCTCCGCACTGGCCGTGTCGAACGGCGTGCTGAGGAAGGTGATGCTGCGTTCGGCAGCATGCGACTGGAGCTCCGCCCACGCCGTGTGCGGCAGGGTGAGCGCCTGCAGCAGCGAACGCTGGTCCTGGGCTCCCCCGCGGGCGCGCTGGTAGGGCGTCGACGACGCGGTGCTGGACACGAGCATGGCGGGGTCGAAGGTCTGGAACTTGACCGCGTCCGCGCCGGACTCGGCCGCGACGTCGACCAGCTCGTGGGCCAGCTGCAGGTCGCCGTTGTGGTTGACCCCAGCCTCGGCGATGACGAAGACGTCTCCTGCCGTGGGGATGGTTCGGCCTGCGATCTCGGCAGTGCGCATGTGCCCTCTCCTCGTGGTCGTGGTCAGCCGGGGCTCAAGCGGTCGGCCGTCGAGCCGAGCTCGACGGCCGGGACGCCGACGACCGTCCGCCCGGCCGCCACATTGTCCCGCACGACGGCACCGGCGCCCACCACCGCACCCGCACCGACGGTGCGGCCAGGCAGGATGCGCGCACCCGAACCGACCATGGCACCGGCTCCGACGCGTGCCGCTCCGAGCAGCACGGCCCCGGGCGCGATGTGGGCAGCATCCCCGATGACGCAGTCGTGCTCGACCACCGCGGCTGTGTTGACGACGACACCGCGGCCGACCCGCGTCAACGGTCCGACGTGCGCATGCTCGTGGATGACGCACGCAATGCCGACCTCGGCATCACGCGCGATCGACGCTGTCAGCGCGAGCACCGGGGGCACGGACACCTCAGCGTGCACCAAGAGCTCGATGAGGGCAGCGCGGGCGGCGTTGGCACCGACTCCCAGCGCGACCCGGTGCCCCTCCTCCAGGGCCATGGCCACGGCGGCGTCGTCATCAGCGAGCACCGGAACCGACCAGGGCGAGCCCTCGAGGTCTCCAGCCACGGCGACCACCAGTCCGCCCGCTCGCTCGATCACGTCGCAGACGCTGCGCGCGTGTCCACCTGCACCCAGCACGATCCATGTCGGAGGGGAGGTCATGGGGAGAAACTACCCGCCCTCCAGCCCCGGGGGGACGACCGGCGCCCCATGGTGCGTGCCGTGCGTGCCGCGACCCGACGTCATGGCACTATGACTGCTCGAGTCGTTGCAGCGAGGCGAGGAGGAGGCCCCATGACCGGCACGGTCGTCGTCAGGGGCTTGGGCTCCATCGGCCGCCGGCACGCCACCGTCCTCCGGGATCTCGGCGCCGACGTCCACGGCTGGCCGGTTCGCCCACGCGTGGGCGACCTGGACGGCACGCCGCTGCTCGACGACGTCCAGGGCGCCGAGATGAGCGGGCAGGCGGACCTGGTGGTCATCGCCACGGACACGGCCAGGCACGTCGACGACGCACTCGCCGCACTCGACGCGGGCGCCGCGCGGGTGCTGCTGGAGAAGCCGGTCGCACCGACGGCCGATGACGCTGGGCGTCTCAGGCAGCATCCGGAGGCTGAGCACCGGGTCTTCGTGGCCGCCCCCCTGCGAGCGCACCTCGGCTTCCTCGAGTTCCGCGACCGTGCCCTCGCCCTGCCTGCCCCGGCCAGCGCGCACGTCTACTCGCAGTCCTGGCTGCCCGACTGGCGGCCGGACCGCGACTACCGCCAGTCCTACTCGGCGCGGGCCGACGAGGGCGGCGTGCTGCGGGACCTGGTGCACGAGATCGACTACGCCGTCTCCGTCTTCGGCCCGCCCGCGGAGGACAGCATCCAGGCCGTCGTCGAGTGGGAAGGACCTCTTGACATCGCCGCCGAGCAGGCAGCGACGGTGCTCTGGCGGACGCCGTCCGCGACGGTGACGCTCCGGCTGGACTACACGACTCGCCCAGCTCGGCGGGGCGCCCTGGTCACCAGCGCCGACGGCAGTGTCGCCTGGGACCCGGTGACCGGTTCGGTGTCGTCCACGGCGCCGGACGGGTCGGTCGACGTGGTCGCCTTTCCCGAAGATCTCGAGCGCAACGGCGTGATGGCCCGGCAGATGCAGGCCGCGCTGGCCCTGGCCCCGACAGCAGACGCTGAGCTGCTCCTGCGCGCAGGGGCGCCCGCAACCCTCGCCGAGGGCGCCCTCGCCGTGCGCATCTGTGACGGCGCCAGAGGGTCGGCCGACCCCATCGAGACGTCGCGTCCCAGCACCCGAGGAGCGGAGTCCCCGTGAGCGCTGCACCCCGAGTCCTGGCCGTCATCCCCGCCAGAGGCGGCTCGCGCGGGCTGCCGGGCAAGAACGTCCGCCCGCTGTGCGGCATACCGCTGGTCGGCCACGCGATCCGCGCTGCCGCGATGACGCCGAGCGTCACCCGCACCATCCTGACGACCGACTCGGAGGAGATCGCCGATGTCGCGAGACGTTTCGGTGGCGACGTCCCCTTCATGCGCCCCGTCGAGCTCGCCGGTGACGACACGCCGATGGCCCCGGTGGTGACCCACGCGCTGGAGTGGGTCGAGAGGGAGGAGGGTCAGCCCTACGACGCCGTGCTGCTGCTCGACCCCACGAGCCCGGCTCGCCTGCCGCAGCAGCTCGACGCGGCCGCTGAGCTGCTCTGGAGCAACCCCGACCTGGACGGCGTGATCTCGGTGTCCGAGCCGACGTTCCAGCCGGAGTGGGTCGGAGTGCGGGAAGTGGGTGCGGAGGGAGCGCTGGAGCGCTACTTCGCCAGCGGCACCGGAGTCGTCCGACGTCAGGACGCCGGACGCTACCTTCGGATCAACGGCAACTTCTACATCTGGCGTGCCGCCTCGGCCCGTGCGCTGGAGCGCTCGTGGTTCGACAGTGGGACCTACGCCGGCATCGAGATCCCTGAGGCCCAGGCCTTCTCGATCGACGACGAGTACGAGTTCCGGCTGATCGAGGCGCTCATCGCCGCCGGGCTGATCACCTTCCCCTGGGTGGAGGAGCACGCATGACCGCCAGCCTCGCTGGACGTACCGCCGTGGTCACCGGTGGGGCCGGCCCTCTCGGCCGCGTCCTCGCGGGCGCGCTCGTGGTTGCCGGAGCAAGAGTGGTCGTCATCGACCGTGCCGGCGTCGACGAGACGGTCGCAGCGCTGGGGGATGGTCATCTCGGCGTCACCGCGGACCTGATGACCGGCGAAGGACTCACGGCCGTGGAGCACTTTGTCACCGAGCTCGGGGCCTGCGACGTCCTGGTGCACAATGCCGCCTTCACGGGAACGTCCGGGATCGCCGGGTATGCCGTGCCGTTCGACGAGCAGACCGACGAGGCCTTCGCGATGGCGACCTGGCTCAACCTCACTGTGCCGTTCTCCCTCACCCGGCGGCTGGCGCCGCTGCTCCGCGCCGGTGGGCACGGCAGCGTCATCACGGTGTCCTCGATCTACGGGCTCGTCGGGCCCAACATGGGTCTCTACGACGGCACCCGGATGGGCAACCCCGCCGCCTACGGCGCCACCAAGGGTGGGCTCGTCCAGCTCACTCGCTACCTCGCGACCGTGCTGGCGCCCGACATCCGCGTCAACGGCTTCGCCCCTGGTGGCATCGAACGCGGGCAGGACCCGCTGTTCCTCGACCGGTACAGCCGGCTCACTCCCCTCGGTCGGATGGCGACGGAGCAGGACTTCGCCGGCGTGGTGACCTGGCTCGCCGGCGACGACTCGGCCTACGTCACCGGTCAGATGGTGGCCGTCGATGGTGGGTGGACCGCGTGGTAGAACCGACCACGACCGTCGCCCACCCACACCTGCAGGCGGCGAGCAAGCACCAGCTCTTCTACTTCGACGCGGTCCGCGGCCTGACCGCACAGATGGTCGTGGTCGGGCACTCCCTCAACCTCTTCCTGCCTGCCGTCTTCATGGTCCAGCGTGCCAACGGCACCTACCGCACCACGCCCGGCATCTTCTACATGCAGAGCCTCGGCGTGCTGCTGTTCTTCGTCCTGTCCGGCTTCCTCGTCAGCCGGTCGGCGCTGACCAAGATGGCCTCACCGGGCTACACCTTCGGCGAGTTCTTCCTCGAGCGGTTCGCGCGGATCTTCGTCCCGTTCGTCCCTGCCGTCCTCCTCGTAGCCGTCGCGGACCGCCTGGTGCTGCAGGGGCGGCGAAACCCGTTCACGACGATCCCCCTCGACGTGTGGACCACCGTCACGAACCTCACGATGCTCTACAACAACCCAGTCATGCGCACGGTCGCCGAAGTCACCGGACTGCCCCTGAGGACCGGCCCGATCGGAACCGCCGACCCGTTCTGGTCGGTGGTCATCGAGTTCTGGATCTACATCACCTTCGGGCTGATCCTGCTCCGACTGGTGCGGGACCGACGAATAGGGGTCGTCGGCGTGCTTGTCCTGCTCTTCTCCGGCGCTGTCGTGGCCCAGACGCTGGTCGCGAGCGAGGGCCTCGTCCTCGCCTGGGTGGTGGGCATGGCATACGCCATCGGAGACCGGTTCGCCTGGTTCACCCACCGCCGGCTCCACCAGGTCCTGGGTGTGGTCGGGCTCTTGGCGACCCCCGTGTGCCTGCATCGCACGCACTGGAACGTCTATGACGAGTTCGTCGCGCTCGCGCTGTCGGTCGGAGTGATGTCCTTCTACTTCGGGTTCGCCCGCCCAGCGCCAGCCACGGACCCGGCCCGCCCGGCCCCAGCCACGGACCCGGCCAACCCGGCGGCAACGGCCGCGAACGCGGCAACGAGGGGTGGGGCCGGTGCAGCCGTGATGCCGGCCGGTCAGTCACGCATCCCCGCGCCCGTGCGCACGATCGTCAAGTACGTGTCGGACTACTCGTACTCGCTCTACCTGGTCCACTTCAGCCTGCTCGTGTACCTGCAGACCGTGCCCAGGGTACGCGCCCACCCCGCTGCGGCGATCGTGTTCGGCTTCGTGGTCGCGAACGTCGTCGCGTTCTGCTTCTGGTTCCTGTTCGAGCGCCACTACCCCTCGGTGCGCAGGGGCCTGCGCCGCACCCGCGTCTGGCAGACACTGTTCCCCGCGCGGCCCACCAGCGCACCCTCCGCCTGAGTCGCCGGCTTCAGCGACGACGCGGCAGGTGCCAGAGGTGGCCGTGCTCCTCACGGTCGAGCAGCTCGGGCATCACGTCGCGCTCGAACATCGCCATGCCCGTGGTGTCGTAGGCCGCCTCGGGGAAGTTGAGGATCGCGTAGGTCAGGCCGAGCTTCTCCAGGGCGCCGAGCTTCTCCACCACCTGCTCGGGGGTGCCGACCGTCGCGGCCTTGCGGTAGTCCGCGAGCAGGTGGTCGACGCGGGCCTCCGGCGTCCCCACCGAGAGGAGCCGCGCCCGCAGCGCGGCGAACCGATCCTCGACCTCGCGCTCGGTGGCGCCGATGAAGACGTTGAGGTTGCCGCTGCGGACGATCTCACCGAAGTCACGGCCCACGTCGTCGCAGTGCCCCTTGAGGATCGCGCTCTTGGCGGCAAAGCCCTCGGGGCTGGGGTCGAAGTTGGTGTAGTCGGCGTACTGGGCGGCGATGCGCAGCGTCTTCTTCTCGCCCCCGCCGGCGATCCACATGGGTATGCCGTTGTGCTTCGACCCCGGGGCCGTCGTGCCCTGGAGCGGCTGCGGGTAGCAGCGGGCGCCGTCGACCTGGAAGTGCTTGCCCTCGAACGTCGCCGTGCCGGTCGTCCACATCTGTCGGAAGATCTGGACGCCCTCGTCGAGAGCCCGCAGGCGCTCACCGGCCCGCGGGAAGCCGTAGCCGTAGGCGCGCCACTCGTGCTCGTACCAGCCCGCCCCGATGCCCATCTCGAGCCGACCCTCGGAGATGATGTCGACCGTGGCGGCCACCTTCGCGAGGTAGGCCGGGTTCCGGTAGGCCATGCATGTGCACATCTGTCCCAGGCGCACCCGTCCCGTGACGGCGGCGAAGGCGGCCATCAGGGTCCAAGCCTCGTGCGTCGCCTCCTCGCTGGGGATCGGGACGGTGTGGAAGTGGTCGAAGACCCAGATCGAGGACCAGTCCTCGTTGGCGTCGGCCCGTCGCGCCAGACCCGCCATCACGCCCCAGTGCTGACTGGGGTCGATCCCGACAAGGTCCATGCGCCAGCCCTGTGGCACGAACAGTCCGAACTTCATGGGGCCGACGTTACTGCCTCCCGCCGGCACTCCCCCTGTCTCTCCCCTGTCCCCCTCCCCTGTCCCGCCTCCCGTCCCCCTCCCCAACGCGTCCTCATCGTGTGATGCTGAAGGCATGAGCTTTCGCCACCAGAACGATCCCGACCTCATCCGCGAGCTCCTCATCGACCCCGGCATCTGGGTCGTGGTCGGCCTGTCGAACAACCAGGAGCGTGAGGCGTTCGGGGTCTCCCGCTGGCTCAAGGTCGAGCTCGGCAAGGGCCTGATCCCGGTGCACCCCAAGGCCGAGACCGTGCACGGCGAACAGGGTTACGCGTCGCTGTCCGACATCCCCGACGGCACCGATATCAAGGTCGTCGACTGCTTCGTCAACTCCGAGCACGTCGGGCCGGTGGTGGACGACGCCATCTCCAACAAGGACCGGCTGTTGATCGACGCCATCTGGATGCAGCTCGGTGTCGTGGACGAGGCCGCTGCGGACCGCGCTCGCGCCGCCGGGATGGACGTCGTGATGGACACCTGCCCGCGCATCGAGTGGCGAGGGGTGCGCTCGGCAGGCATGGCCCGCTAGTGATCAGGCGGGCTCGTCAGGAGCCAGGCGCGCCCTGCCAGGAGCCGCTGCGCCGCTCGCGCAGCGCCGCACCCTTGGCGTGGGCCTGGTCCCGCAGCTCGGCCTGGAAGGCGGTCATCCGCTGACGCAGCCCCGCGGCATACTCCCCCTCGCCGGCGGCGAGGATGCGGGCGGCCAGCAGCCCCGCGTTGCGGGCCCCGCCGATGGACACCGCCGCGACCGGGACCCCTGCGGGCATCTGGACGATCGAGAGCAGCGAGTCCATGCCGTCGAGGTATTTCAGGGGCACGGGCACGCCGATCACGGGCAACGGTGTCACCGATGCGAGCATCCCCGGGAGGTGGGCAGCACCGCCGGCGCCCGCGATGAGCACCCGGAGTCCGCGCCCAGAAGCGTTCTGCCCGTAGGCGATCATCTCCTCGGGCATCCGGTGCGCCGAGACCACGTCGGCCTCGTAGGCGATGCCGAACTCCTGGAGCGCCTGGGCCGCCAGCTCCATGACCGGCCAGTCGCTGTCGCTGCCCATGACCAGCCCGACCAGGGGCGACGCCTCGGTGGTGGCGGGTGGTGCAGTGCTGTCGCTCATTCGGTGATCACTCCTGCGAGGTAGTCGGCCGCGTGGCCGGCCCGCTCGCGCAGCTGCGCCAGGTCGGTGCCGGAGACGTTGACGTGACCGATCTTGCGACCCGGGCGGACGCCCTTGCCGTAGAGGTGCACCTTGAGCCCGGGGTCCCTCGCCATGATGTGGCGATAGGCCGGGTAGAGCTCGGGGTAGTCGCCGCCGAGGACGTTGGCCATCACCGTGTGCGGCTCACGCGGGGTGGGCGCCCCGAGGGGCAGGTCGAGGACCGCGCGCAGGTGCTGCTCGAACTGACCGGTCACGGCGCCGTCCATGGACCAGTGCCCGCTGTTGTGCGGGCGCATGGCCAGCTCGTTGACGACGTATGCCGGGGCACCGGTCCGCGGGTCCCTCACCTCGAACATCTCGACGGCGAACACCCCTGTCACGCCGAGGTTCTCGGCGATGCGCAGCCCGGCTTCGGTGGCCACCGCGGCGAGGGCCGGGTCGAGGCCGGGCGCGGGGGCCAGCACCTCGGTGCAGATGCTGTCGGTCTGGACGGTCTCGACGACCGGCCACGCGGCTGCCTGGTTGGAGGGACTGCGGGCGATGAGCACGGCCAGCTCGCGGACGAAGTCGACCTTCTCCTCCACGAGGATGCCGTCGGCGAGCAGGTCGGCTGTCCCCTCCTGCTGCGCGACCAGGGCCAGCCAGTCGTCGACCTCCGCGGCGGAGTCGATGACCCGCACGCCCTTGCCGTCATATCCACCGCGCGGTGTCTTGGCGACGATCGGCCAGCCCACCCGGGCAGCGAAGGCCTCGACCTCGGCGGCGGTCTTGGCGCCGGCCCACGCCGGGCAGGCGACGCCGATCTCCGTGAGGCGCTCGCGCATCGCCAGCTTGTCCTGGGCGAAACGCAGGGCCTCGGGCGTGGGATGCAGCGGGATGCCCTCTGCGACAAGGGCTTCCAGCACGTTCGGCGGGACGTGCTCGTGGTCGAAGGTGACGACGTCGCACTCCCTGGCGAAGGCCAGGACCGCCTCGACATCCGTGTGGTCACCGACCGGTGAGGATGGGATGACCTGGGCTGCCGCCGCGTCCGGCGCCTCGGCGAGGACGCTGAGGGTGATCGCCAGCTCTGCCGCCGGGGCGGCGCACATCCGCGCCAGCTGCCCGCCGCCGACGATGCCGACGACCGGGAATCCTCCGGGGGCGCGCTGCGGTGACGTCACGCGGCGAGGATATCTGCCACCGTCGCCGACGGGCCGCGGGCATCCGCCGATAGGCTCCTCTGGTGTCCGAGAACCACTCCGTCGTCGCCCGCCTGCGCGGCACGATCGACGTCCTCTACCGCGAGATGATCAAGTTCGGGATCGTCGGAGCAGTGGCCTTCGTCGTGGACCTCGGCCTGTTCAACATCCTGCGCAGCACCGTGCTGTCGGGCTACGGCAACGGGCCGCTCTCCCGCGCGGTCGTGGCCACCGTCATCTCGGCAGCGGTCGCCACGTGCGTCGCCTGGATCGGCAACCGGATGTGGACGTTCCGGCACCGCCGCAACCGGCCCGTGCACCACGAAGCCCTCCTCTTCGCTCTCACCAACGGCGTGGCCCTGCTCATCCAGGCGGCCTGCGTCGGCTTCTCGCACCACTTCCTCGGGCAGGAGAGCCTGGTGGCCGAGAACGTCGCCAAGCTCGTCGGCATCGCGCTCGGCACCCTGTTCCGGTTCTGGGCCTACCGCCGGTTCGTGTTCAGCGAGGAGCCGCTCGAGGACACCTCACCGATGGCCGAGACCCAAGGCTGAGCGCCCCGAACCAGCACCCGGGCCGGGCAGCCTCACCCGACAACGGTCGACTCCACCCCGGAACCGTTTCGGGGTGGAGTCGACCTTTATCGGGTCACCCGATAAAGGCGGGGCGGGCGGTCAGGTGCTGTCGGACTCGCTGAGGAACAGGGCGAAGATCGCCGGCTGGGCCTGGATGAGCTCGAGGCGGCCACCGTTGGACTCAGCCAGGTCGCGCGCGAGCGCCAGCCCGAGGCCCGTGCCGGTCGTGGTCACCGAGCGTTCGAAGATGTGGGGGGCGATCGAGGACGGGACCCCCTCGCCCTGGTCGCTCACCTCGACGACGACGGACGGACCGCTCCGCCGGGCGTGGACGTCGACCGTGCCCCGGCCGTGGGCGAGCGCGTTCTCGAGCAGGGTCGAGAGCACCTGCGACAGGTCGACCGGCTTGGCCTGGACGACCAGCCCTCGCTCACCGTGGACCCGGACGCTGCGTCGAGCCTGTTCGAACGCCGGCTGCCACTCGCGCTGGAGGGCCGCGATGACCGAGTCGAGCGAGACGGTGGCCTTCGACTCGTCGCCGCCCCTGCGGGTGCGGGACATCAGGTCGTCGACCACACGGGTCAGGCGTTCGACCTGGTCGATCGCGATGCTGGCCTCCTCCTGGACGACCTCGAGGTCGTCGGTGGCGGCGATCTCCTCGAGCCGCATCAGCAGCGCGGTCAACGGCGTCCGCAGCTGGTGGGAGGCGTCGGCGGCGAAGTCGCGCTCCGACGCGAGCGACTTGGTCAGCCGCTGCGCGCTCCGCGACAACACCTCCGACACCTGGTCCAGCTCGGCGATGCCGGAGTTGATGGGCTGGATCCGGGACTCACCGGCACCGAGTCGCTCGGCGCGCTCGGCGAGGAGCGTCATCGGCCGCGACATGCGGTGGGCCTGCCGGATCGCGACCAGGACCCCCACACCGAGGGCAGCCACGCCGAGGCCGATGACCACGAGCACCAGCCGCATCGAGGTCGAGGCAGGGGTGCCCTCCTCGAGCCAGGTCGCGACGATGCCCTTGCCGTGGACCGTGGCGTTCCAGATGGCGAACGCCACCGGGGTCATGGTGATCAGGATCGCCAGGGCCACCGCGAGCACGGTCGAGCGGATCAGCTGCTGCCGCATCGTCAGCGGTCAGATCTCGTCGCCGCGCTCGAACCGGAACCCGACCCCACGGACGGTGGCGATGTAGCGCGGCTGTGCAGCGTCGTCGCCGAGCTTCCGGCGGAGCACGGAGATGTGCATGTCGAGGGTCTTGGTCGACCCGAACCAGGCGGTCTCCCAGATCTCGCGCATCAGCTGCTCACGCGAGACGACCTTGCCCTGCTCACGCACCAGCACGCGCAGGAGGTCGAACTCCTTGGCAGTGAGCTGGAGCTCCTCCTCCTTGAACCAAGCCCGCCGACCCTCGGGGTCGATGCGGACGAGCTCGTGGGCGGAGGGGGCGTCGGTGGGGTTGCGGCGCAGCAGCGCCCGCACCCTGGCCAGCAGCTCGGCGAGCCGGAACGGCTTGGTGACGTAGTCGTCGGCGCCGGCGTCGAGGCCCACCACGGTGTCCACCTCGTCGGCGCGGGCGGTGAGGATCAGCACGGGCACGGTGCGCCCCTCGGCACGGATCCGGCGGCACACCTCGAGCCCGTCGACGTACGGCAGCCCGAGGTCGAGCACCACCAGGTCCGGGTTCTCCGCGGAGGCTTCGAGTGCCGCCCGTCCGTCTGCGCGGACGTCCACGTCATACCCCTCACGGCGCAGGGCGCGAGCTAGCGGCTCGGAGATGGCAGGGTCGTCCTCAGCGAGGAGCACACGGGTCATGAGGGTGATGCTATGTAGAAGGGACCCATCTCAGCGACCAGGCCACACGGGACGGCGTTTCTCGTTGAAGGCGGCGACCCCCTCGGCACGGTCCCCGGAGAAGGCCGTTGCCGCCCACATCTCGTCCTCGATGCGCAGTCCGGAGTCCAGGTCGGTGTCGAACCCGCGACGCATGGCGGCCTTGGCGTTGCGCATGCCGACAGGTGAGTGGGACGCGATCATGGTCGCCAGCTCGAGGGCGCGGTCGCGCGCAGTCCCCGCGGCCACCACCTCGTCCACCGCACCCAGGCCGCACGCGTCGTGCGCGGCATACCGCTGGGCGGTGAAGACCATCTGGGCCGCCCGCGACCAACCCACCCGGCGCGTGAGCAGCTGGGTGCCGCCCCCGCCGGGGATCACGCCGACGCTCACCTCGGGCAGGCCCACGACCGCGTCCTCACCACACACGACCAGGTCACAGGAGAGCGCGATCTCGAAGCCGCCCCCCAGCGCGAAGCCGTCCACCGCCGCGATCGCAGGCACGGGAAGGTCCAGGACCCCCCGGTATGCCGCCTGCGCCACCGGCCGCTGGGCGCGCAGGTCGTCGTCGGTGAAGGAGTTGCGCTCCTTGAGGTCCGCGCCGACGCAGAAGGCCCTCGGATGGGTCGAGGACACCACGACCGCCCGAACGCCCGCGTCCTGGGCGAGCTCGGTCGTCGCCCGGGAGAGGGCCTGGGCCATCGCGGTCGAGACGGCGTTCATCGCCTCGGGGCGGTCGAGGACGAGCTCGGCCACGTGGCCACCTTCCCCGTGTCGGTCGATGCGGACCAGCTCTGCGCTCATGAGGACGCCTTTCGGGTGGGGGTGACGGCCTGCGCGGTCGGCTGGCGACCGCCGGCGGCCCGCCGCAGCTCGCTGGGCGTGACCGGTCCGATGCCGCGAAGGGCGCGACGCCGCAGCGCCGTCGTCTCGAACCCCGACAGGGCCGCGAGCGCCGAGGCAAGTGCGTCGTCGACCAGGACTCCCCCACCGGGCGCCACGCTGGTCAGTCGGCTGGCGCGGTTGACCGTCGTGCCGAAGACGTCTCCGAGGCGTGACAGGACCGGTCCGACGGCCATGCCCACCCGCACGTCGGGCAGCAGGTCGTCCTCGGCCATCGTCTCGACCAGGTCGAGCGCCACGGCTGCCGCCGGCGCCGCGTCGATGGTGACGAACAGGATCTCGTCGCCCACGGTCTTGATGACGCGTCCCCCGTGCGCAGTGACGATGTCGGTCGCCAGCGCCTCGAACCGCTGCACCACCACGGCCAGCTGGCGCTCGGTCATCCGCCGGACCAGCGAGGTGAAGTTGACCAGGTCGGCGAACCCGACAACCCGGCGCACACCCTGGGAGGACTGCTGGGGGTCGGCATCGGCCAGCATGCGCGAGATGGCGGCGGTGAGGTGGCGCCGCCAGGCGTAGATGAGCAGGGGCTCGAGCTGGTCGGCCATGTCGGTGAGCTTGCGCGCGGCGGCCTCGGCAGCAGCGAGGTCGGGCACGGCTCGGGCGTCAGCCTCGTCCAGCGCCGCCTCGAGATCGGGATCGGCGAGCGCCTCGGCCATCAGCTGGGTCTGCCAGACGGCGAGACGGTCGGTGGTGCGGGCGAACGCCCGGGTCATCGCCAGGGCCGTCGTCTCGTCGAGCTCCTGCTCGCGCACCAGTCGCGCGGTGGCCACCAGGGCCATCTGGTCGGCCTCGGTGAACATCGCGTCGTCGTCCTCGACGTTCGGGAAGCCCAGCGCGTGCCAGAACTTGCGGGCCGACAGGAGCGACACCTCGGCGCCGCGGGAGACGTCCCGGCGGGCCATGGTGGCCGGCTTGCCGAGCAGCCGCGCCTCGAGGTCGTCCGCGCGCAGCGCCGCGAAGTCCTCCGGGCGCACCACCCGGTGCCGGCCAACCTCGCTCATGCGGTCACCCTAGGGCGTGGTGGAGCGCAGGTGGACCACGTCGCCGGCGGCCACGGCATACTCGCTGCCCGCGCTGCTCACGACGAGTCGGCCCTCGTCGTCCACGCCGAGGGCCCGAGCGCTGCGCACGTCACCGCCCGCCACGTGCAGCTCGACCTCGCGCCCGATCGTCGCGCACGTCTTGCGGTATGCCGCGTGGACGCCGGCGCGCGCCGGCGCGGCGCCACTGAGCTCACCGTGCCACCGGGCGAGGTGGCTGAGCACCGCCACGACGAGGCGCTCCCGGCTCACGTCGGGGGCACCCGCCAGCCGCAACGAGGTGGCCGTGTCGACCGGGAGCTCGTCCCGGTCCTGGTCGACGTTGATGCCCAGGCCGACCACGATCCCGGTGGGCTGGAGCTCGCAGAGGATGCCGCACACCTTGCGGTCGTCGTCCGCGGGCAGCAGCACGTCGTTGGGCCACTTGAGCGCGCTGTCGACCCCGGCGACCTCGCTCAGGGCGTCGCGAACCGCCAGACCGGTGGCGAGCGGCAGCCAGCCGCGACCCTGATCGGGGGCGGGCAGCAGCACCGAGAGCGTGACCGAGGTGTTGGCAGGGGTGTCCCAGGAGCGGCCGAGGCGCCCTCGGCCGGCCTGCTGGTGGTCGGTCACCACCACGCGCCACTGCTGGGCGAGGCGGGCCGCCTCGAGGTTGGTGGAGCCGAGCGCCGGGTGGACGTCGACCCCCGTCCACGGCTGACCCGGCGTGACCAACGCCTCGTGCAATGCCTCACGGTCGAGCGATTCGCGCATGGAGGCAAGGCTAGGCTCGCCGGCATGGCGCAGACCACCGATTCCGTCGCTGATCCGCTCTCGGTCGGCGGCACCGACGTTCCCGCCCCCGACTCGGGGATCGACATCCACTCCACGGCCGGCAAGCTGGCCGACCTCAAGCGGCGTGTCGCCGAGGTCGCGCACGCGGGGTCCGAGCGGGCCGTCGAGAAGCAGCACGCACGGGGCAAGAAGACCGCCCGCGAGCGCCTCGAGCTGCTGCTCGACGAGGGCTCGTTCATCGAGATGGACAAGTACGCCCGACACCGGTCGACCGCCTTCGGCCAGGAGGCCAACCGGCCCTACGGCGACGGCGTGGTCACCGGCTACGGCACGGTGGACGGTCGCACCGTGGCGGTGTTCGCGCAGGACTTCACCGTGTTCGGTGGGTCGCTGGGTGAGGTGTTCGGCGAGAAGATCTGCAAGGTCATGGACTTCGCGATGAAGGTCGGCTGCCCCGTCGTGGGTCTCAACGACTCCGGCGGCGCCCGCATCCAGGAGGGCGTGGTCTCGCTCGGCCTCTACGGCGAGATCTTCCGCCGCAACGTGCACGCGTCCGGGGTGATCCCCCAGATCTCGCTGATCATGGGGCCTTGTGCCGGCGGCGCGGTCTACTCCCCCGCGGTCACCGACTTCACCGTGATGGTCGACCAGACCTCGCACATGTTCATCACCGGCCCCGAGGTCATCAAGACCGTGACCGGCGAGGACGTGTCGTTCGAGGACCTCGGCGGCGCCCGGACCCACAACACCAAGTCCGGTGTCGCGCACTACATGGGCACCGACGAGGAGGACGCGATCGAGTACGTCAAGGCGCTGCTGTCCTACCTGCCGTCGAACAACCTCGAGGAGCCGCCCTCGTTCGCCGACGACGCCGCCGAGCTGCCGTCGCTCGAGGTCACCGACGAGGACCGCGAGCTCGACACGCTCATCCCCGACAGCGCCAACCAGCCCTACGACATGAAGACCGTCATCGAGCACGTCCTCGATGACGGGGAGTTCCTCGAGGTCCAGCCGCTGTTCGCCCCGAACATCCTGGTCGGCTACGGCCGCATCGAGGGGCGCTCGGTCGGGGTCGTCGCCAACCAGCCGATGCAGTTCGCCGGGACGCTCGACATCGACGCCTCCGAGAAGGCCGCCCGGTTCGTGCGCACTTGCGACGCGTTCAACGTGCCGGTGCTGACGTTCGTCGACGTGCCCGGCTTCCTGCCCGGCACCGACCAGGAGTGGGACGGCATCATCCGGCGCGGGGCCAAGCTGATCTACGCCTACGCCGAGGCCACCGTCCCGCTCGTCACGGTGATCACCCGCAAGGCCTACGGCGGCGCCTACGACGTGATGGGGTCCAAGCACCTCGGGGCCGACATCAACCTCGCCTGGCCGACCGCCCAGATCGCCGTGATGGGCGCCCAGGGCGCGGTCAACATCCTCTACCGCAAGCAGCTCGCCGCCGCGGCCGAGGCCGGGGAGAACGTCGACGAGGCGCGGGCCCGGTTCATCGCCGAGTACGAGGACACCCTCGCCAACCCCTACATCGCGGCCGAGCGCGGCTATGTCGACACCGTCATCACGCCGTCGAACACGCGCATGAACGTCACCAAGGCACTGCGGGCGCTGCGCACCAAGCGCGAGACCCTGCCGCCCAAGAAGCACGGAAACATCCCGCTGTGACCCGTTCGAAGGCTCACGGCTGGGGGCCGGGGCGATGAGCGACACCGAGGGGACCTCGGGACGGGCGTCGAGCCTGCCGCCACTGCGGCTGGTCCGCGGCGACGCGACCCCCGAAGAGGTGGCCGCGCTGTTGGCGGTGCTGTCCGCTGCCTCGGGCGGCGCCGAGGCGCCAGCCGCGCGGCATACCTCGCAGTGGTCCTCCCCGGCCCGGGCGGTGCGCCGCCCGCTCACTCCTGGTCGGGGCGCCTGGCGCGCCTCCGCCTGGCCCGGCTGACCGACTTCCCCCACGCGCCCGCGGTGGGCGGACGACCCTGGTCAGCCAGGGCGGACCGGAACCCCACCGTCAATGCGCCTCACACCTCGTCGCGCCGTGACCGTCGACCGGACCGTGGTCGTCGGTCGACGGGCCCGTGCTCGACGCGGGTTACTCGTCCAGCTCGGTGCCGGCGGCCCGGCGGCGCGTGACGGTCTCGCGGAGCTCTGCAGCCTCGACGTCGACGAGGCAGTTGGCCGCAAGCACGCGCTCGGCCGCCTCGAGGTCACCCATGAACGCCCGGAACGTGTCGGGCACCGTGATGTCGTGTTGGGGGCGCGCCACCACCTCGATGGCGTCCCCCTGGCGCACCGTCCCGCCGGTCACGACGGACAGGTAGGCGCCGGTGCGCCCGACGCCACTGAACCGCTTGACCCAGCTGCGCTCGCCCATCCGTGCGGCAAACGTGGCACACGGGATCCGGGGCCCGCAGACCTCGAGCACGACCTCGTTGCCGACCGCCCAGCGCTCACCGACCAGAGCCCCGTCGACGTCGAGACCGCTCGTGGTGAGGTTCTCCCCGAACATGCCGTCGGGCAGGTCCCGTCCCAGCTGCTCCGCCCACCAGTCGAGCTCCTCACGGGCGAAGGCGTAGACAGCCTGGTAGTCGCCCCCGTGGTGCCGGGTGTCGCCGAGGAAGTCCCCCTCGACACCGCTGCCCAGCCCACCGTGCTTGGGTCCCGGGGCACGCAGGTGGGCGGACCCGACCGGCCGCTTGGCTATGCCGGTCACGCCGACGTTCTTGGCGGTGCTGGGTTCGGCGCGTCCGACGTTGAGCGACAGCAGGTGTGCAGCCATGCGCCCAGCCTAGGGACGGTGGCAACGCCGTGTGGCGGTGCAGCCCGGGTATGCCCTGCGGCACGCAGAGGGGCGGGCGCCGCTCCCGGGTTATTGCGGTGCCCGCCGTCAGGACGCTGGGGTACCTTCGCTCGCGTGAGCACAGAGACGACCGCAGCGGCCCGACCCGCCACCGACATCGACCGCATCGCCGACGACTTCCTGGCGAAGTTCGTCGCCCTCAGCCCGATCACCGCGACCTACCTCGGCATCGCCGGTCACGACGAGGAGCTCGACGACTTCTCCCCCGCCGGCCACGAGGCCCACGCCGCCCTGCGCTCCGACACCCTCGCGCGGCTCGACGGAGCAGCCCCCGTCGACGAGATCGACCGGATCACCCTGGCCGCGATGCGCGAGCGACTCGGGCTGGCGGAGGAGACCCACCGGGCCGGGCTCGACGAGATGTCCCTCAACGTCATCGCCTCCCCGCTGCAGGAGGTCCGCGGCTGCTTCGACCTCATGCCCACGGACACCGACGAGGACTGGGGAGTCATCAGCCGACGCCTCCAGCGCGTGCCCGACGCCCTCGCCGGGTGGCAGGAGAGCCTGCTGAGCGCCTCAGCCAAGGGCAACGTCGCGCCGCGTCGCCAGGTCGAGGCCTGCATCCAGCAGTGCGTCGACCTCGTCGCGGACGACGGGTACTTCGCCAAGCTCGTCGAGGACGCCAGGCTCAGCGGCGACGACAGCGGC
This sequence comes from Pedococcus sp. P2_D9, assembly GCF_056404275.1. Classification (NCBI taxonomy): domain Bacteria; kingdom Bacillati; phylum Actinomycetota; class Actinomycetes; order Micrococcales; family Intrasporangiaceae; genus Pedococcus; species Pedococcus sp. P2_D9. The sequence goes on along the minus strand of NZ_JBFUEI010000004.1, from coordinate 25,613 downwards.
GCAGGCGAGCTGGCCGAGTCGACCAGGGACGTGCTCGCGACCGCCGCCGAGCGCGCCTCCTCGGCGTATGCCGAGCTCGGCACCTGGCTCAAGGCCCACCTGCTCGACGTCGCACCCGAGGCGGACGCCTGCGGTCCGGAGCGGTACGCGCTGCTCTCCCGCTCGTTCCTCGGCGCCACGGTCGATCTTGCCGAGACCTACGCCTGGGGCCAGCAGGAGGTCGAGCGGATCACCGCGCAGATGGAGCAGGTGGCCCACCAGATCAAACCCGACAGCTCCGTCAAGGAGGCCATCGCCGCCCTCGACGCCGACCCGGCATACCAGCTGCACGGCACCGACGAGCTGAAGGCGTGGATGCAGGAGCGGGCCGACGAGGCCATCGCCAACCTCGCCGCCACCCACTTCGACATCCCCGACCCGGTGCGGACCATCGAGTGCCTCATCGCCCCCACCCAGACGGGCGGCATCTACTACACGGGCCCTTCCGAGGACTTCTCGCGTCCCGGACGCATGTGGTGGTCGGTGCCCAAGGGCGTGACGGAGTTCGGCACCTGGAAGGAGCTCACGACCGTCTACCACGAGGGCGTTCCGGGGCACCACCTCCAGGTGGCGCAGACGGTGTTCCGATCGGAGCTGCTCAACAAGTGGCGCCGCATGTTCGCCTGGACCTCCGGTCACGGTGAGGGCTGGGCGTTGTATGCCGAGCGGCTCATGGACGAGCTCGGCTACATGGACGACCCGGGCAACAAGATGGGGCTGCTCGACAGCCAGTCGCTGCGCGCCGCCCGCGTCGTCATCGACATCGGGGTGCACTGCGGGTTCGACGCCCCGGCCGAGGTCGGCGGGGGTGAGTGGACCTACGACAAGGCCTGGCAGTACCTCACCGACCACGCCAACCAGGGCGAGGCGTGGCTGCGGTTCGAGCTCGACCGCTATCTCGGCTGGCCCGGCCAGGCACCCTCCTACAAGATCGGCGAGCGGCTCTGGATGCAGCTGCGCGACCAGGTCGAGGAGCGTGAGGGAGACCAGTTCTCGCTCAAGGACTTCCACCGCCGCGCGCTCGACATCGGTGGCGTGGGCCTCGACACGCTGCGCGAGGCGGTGCTGGGCGAGCTCGGCTGACGGCCCGAGTGACCCGAGGCGCCTGAGGCGGTCCACCCCCGGCGGTGGACCGCCTTCACCCGCCCACGCCCGGCACGTCTGCGGCTGCCTGCGAGGATGTCCCCGTGGAAACTGCCGGCGCCATCGTCGCCATCATCGCGACCGTCATCGTCGTCGCGGGTTTCGCGCAGAGGTGGCGCGTCGCCGCGCCCCTGGCCTTGCTCGTGGTGGGTGTCGCAGTCAGCTACGTCTCGTTCATCCCCGAGCCGGAGCTGAGCTCCGAGGTCGTCCTGGTCGGCCTGCTGCCGCCCTTGTTGTATGCCGCCGCGATCCGCACCTCGCTCGTGGACTTCCGCGCCAACTGGACACCGATCCTGGGCCTGTCCGTCGGGCTCGTCCTGTTCACCGCGGCGGGCGTGGGCCTGGTCACCTGGAAGCTGCTCGACGTCCCGTTCGCGGTGGCTTTCGGGCTCGGTGCGATCGTCGCGCCCCCCGACGCGGTCGCCGCCACGGCAGTGGCGAGACGGATCGGGCTGCCGAGACGGATCGTGACCATCCTCGAGGGCGAGTCGCTGGTCAACGACGCCACGGCGCTGGTGTCACTGCGTACCGCCATCGCCGCCTTCCCGCTCGCCGCGGGCGCCGTCGCGTCCGGCAAGCACGCCGAGAAGGTGACGATGGGCTCGGTGGCCTTCGACTTCAGCCGCGCGGTCGTGCTCGGGGTGGGCTTCGGGGTGCTCGTGGCGGTCGTGATCGCCTTCGTCCGGCGCAAGGTCACCGAGTCGGCCATCGACACGTCCATCTCGTTCATCGTCCCCTACCTCGCCTACCTGCCCGCTGAGCACTACCACGGCTCCGGAGTGCTGGCCGTGGTCGTCGCGGGCCTGCTGCTGGGGCACAAGTCGCCGATCATCCAGAACGCCTCGTCGCGGCTGAGCGAGCGGATCAACTGGACGACCATCCAGTTCATCCTCGAGAACGTCGTGTTCCTCATGCTCGGCATGCAGATGCGCCGGCTCGTGGAGGACGCCGGCCAGACCGGTCCGGGGTGGGGTCGGGTGATCCTGGTGTGCCTTGCCGTGCTGGCCACGGTGGTGATCCTGCGACCGATCTGGGTCTTCCCCTTCAAGCTCCTCCAAGCCAAGCTCCCGAAGGGCGAGGGCAAGTTCCACCCCAGGGCAGCCGCCGTCATCTCGTGGGCGGGCATGCGCGGGGTGGTGACCCTCGCCGCGGCCTTCACGTTGCCGGAGGGCACTCCCGAGCGCTCCACGCTCGTGTTGGCCGCCATGACCGTCACCGTGGCGACCCTGCTCCTGCAAGGACTCTCGCTGCCCTGGCTCGCCAGGAGCCTCGGCGTGCGCGGCCCCGACCCACGCGAGGACGCCCTGCAGGAGGCGACCATCCTCCAGTCGTCGGTCGCGGCCGGGCTCAAGGCGCTCGAGGAGCACCACGACGTCGACGACGACGTCATCGAGACCCTGCGCCGGCGCGCCGAGAACCGCACGAACATCGTCTGGGAGCGGCTCGGCCAGGGGCGCGCCGACGCGGTCGAGACGCCCAGCGCGACCTACCGCCGGGTGCGGCTCATCATGCTCGGGGCCGAGCGCGCCGAGCTCCTGCGGATCCGCGACGCGGGCACGGTCGACCAGGAGGTGCTGGGTCACGTCTTCGCCCAGCTCGACATCGAGGAGTCGATGCTCGACCGGATCGAGGAACGCTCCGACGAGCTCCGTGAGGACCCGTTGCTGCCCCCGGAGCGCCCCGAGGACGAGTGTCAGCACCTCGCCGACCACCACGACCGGTTCGTGGCGCCGACCAGCCCGCACGGGTGCGAGGAGTGCCTCCGGGACGGCACGACGTGGGTCCACCTGCGGCTGTGCCTCGACTGCGGCCACGTCGGGTGCTGCGACTCCTCACCCCAGAAGCACGCCTCGGCGCACTTCCGAGAGACCGACCACCCCGTGATGCGCAGCTTCGAGCCGGGCGAGTCCTGGCGCTGGTGCTTCGTCGACGACCAGCTCGGCTGAGCGCCGCGGCCACACGCGGGTATGCCGCGTCGGCGCCTCGGGTGGGTAGCCTCGCCTCGTGACGTCCCTCGTGCTCGCCTCCGCCTCCCCCGCCCGCCGTCGACTGCTCGCCGCTGCGGGGCTGGAGCCCAGCGTGGTCGTGAGCTCCGTGGACGAGGCAGCGGTGACCGCAGCGGCCCTCGAGACCTACGGCGAGCTGGTCGCCGAGGACGTCGCGCTGGTTCTGGCGCGCGCCAAGGCCGAGGACGTGGCCGACCAGATCGACGACGCGATCATCGTCGGGTGCGACTCGGTCCTCGACCTCGACGGCGAGATCCACGGCAAGCCCGCGTCAGCGGCGGAGGCCAGGTCGCGGTGGCGCCAGATGCGCGGCCGCTCAGGCGTCCTGCACACCGGCCACTGGGTCGTCGACACCCGCGAGGAGGCCGATGGTGGGACGGGCGCCACGCTCGGGGCCACCGCCTCCACCACGGTCCACTTCGCCAAGCTGACGGACGACGAGATCGAGGCCTACGTCGAGACGGGCGAGCCCCTGCGTGTCGCCGGGGCCTTCACCCTCGACGGGCTCGGCGGGCCCTACGTCACCGGCATCGAAGGCGACCCGAGCAACGTGGTCGGGCTCTCGCTGCCGCTGCTGCGCGAGCTGCTCATGGAGGTCGGACTGGCATGGCACGACCTGCGCAGCACCGCGCACCGGGGCGCCCAGGGCGAGCGCGGCTGACCGCAACCCGTCAGACCGGGGGGATGTCGCGCCGCTTGGTGGCGAAGTGCCGCTCGCGGGCCTTGGCGTAGCGCAGCCGCAGCAGGAGCTCGGCACGCAGGGCGTCGGCCTCGATGATCTGGTCGAGGACCAGGTCGGCGGCGAGCCGCTCGAGGTCGACGTCCTCTTCGTACTCGCGCCGCATGTCCTGCACGAACTGCTCACGCTCGGCCGGGTCGTCGATCGCCGCGATCTTGTTGGCGTAGACGGCGTTGACGGCCGCCTCCGGGCCCATCACGGCGATGCGCGCGGTGGGCAGCGCGATGGTCGCGTCGGGACCGAAGCCGGGACCGCCCATGGCGTAGAGCCCGGCGCCGTAGGCCTTGCGGACGATCACGCAGAACTGCGGGACGGTCGCCGAGGACACCGCGTGCACCATCTTGGCGCCGTGCCGGATGATGCCGCCGCGCTCGACCTCCGACCCGATCATGAAGCCCGGGACGTCGGCGAGGTAGATCAGCGGGATCGAGTAGGCGTCGCACAGCCAGATGAACCGCGCGGCCTTGTCGGCGCTGTCCGTGAAGAGCACCCCACCCTTGACGATGGAGTTGTTGGCGACGATGCCGACGGTCTCCCCCGCCATCCGGCCGAACCCGATGACGAGCTCCGGCGCGAACAGAGGCTTGACCTCGAAGAACGACTCGTCGTCGACGAGGCCGTCGATGACCTCGTGGATGTCGAAGGGCTGGCTCTCGCGCTCGGGCACGGTGTGCCGCGTCAGCGGCGTCGAGGGCTCCTCCGGCGCGTAGGACGGAAGGTCGGAGCGCCAGTTGGCCGGCAGGTAGGAGAAGTACAGCCGCGCCATCTCGATGGCCTCGGTGTCGTCGGCGACCAGCAGGTCACCCACACCGGAGACCGTGCAGTGCATCCGCGCACCACCCATGTCCTCCAGCGAAACCTTCTCTCCCACAACCATTTCCGCCATGCGAGGACTGCCGAGATACATCGAGGCGTTTCCCTCGACCATGATGATCAGGTCGGTGAAGGAGGGAATGTAGGCACCGCCCGCGGCGCTCGGCCCGAACAGGCAGCAGATCTGGGGCACCTTGCCCGACAGTGCGACCTGGTTGTGGAAGATGCGGCCCGCGCCGCGGCGTCCGGGGAACATCTCGACCTGGTCGGTGATGCGGGCGCCCGCGGAGTCGACGAACCAGAAGACGGGCAGCTCCTCGCGCAGCGCCATCTCGGTGGCCCGCACGATCTTCTCGACCGTCCGCGCCCCCCACGACCCGGCCTTGACCGTCGGGTCGTTGGCGATCACGATCGCGGGGCGTCCGTCGACGGTGCCGCGACCCGTGACGACACCGTCGGCCGGCAGGCCCTTCGCCGTCGCGTTGGCGAACCGCGCGTCCTCGACGAAGCTCCCCTCGTCGAACAGCATCGCGATCCGGTCGCGCACGTAGAGCTTGCCCTGCGCGTCCAGCTTGGCCTGCGCCTTCTCGGGCGCCGCCGCAGAGGCCAGGTATGCCGCGGCGAGCCGCTCCCGGACGTCGGTCACCTTCGGGTCGGTGCCGGAGTCGGCTCCGACGGCGAACGGAAGGGCGGGGGTGGACGCCGAGGCGCCTGACGACGAGGTGGAGGTCACCGGCATACCCTCTCGCACTGTCTCGGGGGCTGCTGCGTCTGCGTCGGTTGTCACGGGCTCAGGCGGTCGGCAGGCCGAGGTGGCGGGCGATGACCATGCGTTGCACCTCGGAGGTGCCCTCGCCGATCTCGAGGATCTTGGCGTCGCGGTAGAAGCGGGCGACGGGGTACTCCTCCATGAAGCCGTTGCCGCCGAACACCTGCGTGGCGATGCGGGTCGCGGTGACGGCCGCCTCGGTCGAGTAGAGCTTGCAGATCGCGGCGGCCTGCTTGACCTCCTTGACCGAGCGGCGACCGTGCTCGAGCTCGTCCTTGAGCCAGGCGGCCTTGTAGGTCAGCTGGCGCGACGCCTCGACCATGACGGCGAGGTCGGCGATCTGGAAGGACACGCCCTGGTTGACGCCGATCGGCTTGCCGAACGCCTTGCGGGTCTTGGCGTACTCGGTGGTCTCCTCGAGCATCCGCTGGCTCATGCCGACCGCGAGGGCCGAGATGGCGATGCGGCCGTCGTCGAGGGTCTTGAGGAACTGCTTGAAGCCCTCGCCCTCGTTGCCGAGGAGGTTTCCGGCCGGCACGCGGCAGTTCTCGAAGGTCAGGCCATGGGTGTCGGAGGCGTGCCAGCCGAGCTTGTCGTAGGCCGGTTCGACGGTGAAGCCCTTGGTGCCGGAGGGGATCATGATGGCGCTGAGCTGCGCCGAGCCGTCGTCGTTCGTGCCGGTGCGGGCCGTCACGGTGACCACGGAGGTGATGTCCGTGCCGGAGTTGGTGATGAAGGCCTTCGACCCGTTGACGACCCACTCGTCGCCCTCGCGGACGGCCTTGGTGCGGGTGGCACCGGCGTCGGACCCGGCGTCGGGCTCGGTCAGGCCGAACCCGGCGAGCGCGCGACCCGCCACGAGGTCGGGCAGGAAGCGCTCCTTCTGCTCCTGGCTGCCGTAGGTCAGGATCGGGTTGATGCCCAGGCCGACCCCGGCCGACAGCGTGATGCCGATCGACTGGTCGACCCGGCCGAGCTCCTCGATGGCGACACAGAGCGAGGTGAAGTCACCGTCGTCACCCATCCCGCCGAACTCCTCGGGCACGACGAGGCCGAACAGCCCCAGGTCGCCCATCTTCGGCACGAGGTCGCTCGGGAAGTGGTGGTCCTTGTCCCACTTGGCGATGTGCGGCTCGACCTCTGCCTCGGCGAACTCCCGGACGACCTTGCGGAAGTCCTCGTGCTCCTTGCTCAGCTCGAACATCGATTCTCCTTCGTGGTGCGCGCCCGGGGCGGTGTCGATCGGACACCTGCTCCCGGCCACGCGGCATACCGTGGGTGTGGTGGTGCTTGACGTTGACGTAAACGTAAAGCAATACTCACGGGTATGCCAGCCCCCGCCTCCACCGCCGTCGACGAGCGCGTCCGGGAGACCTGGACGATCCGCGAGATCGCGGACGAGTTCGAGGTCACCCACCGGACGGTGCGGCACTACGAGGACCTGGGCCTGATCACCCCCGAGCGACGGGGCACCGTGCGGATCTACCACCGCCGTGACCGGACCCGCCTCGCGCTGATCCTGCGGGGCAAGCGGCTCGGCTTCCCGCTCGAGGAGATCCGCACGATCATCGATCTCTACGACCGGCCGCGCGGCAAGGCGAGCCAGCTGGAGTACGTGCTGGACCAGATCGACGAGCGTCGCGCCGACCTCGAGCAGCGTCGCCGCGACCTCGAGGACGCCATCACCGAGCTCGGGGAGTTCGAGCGCCGCTGCCGCGCGGACCTCCATCGCCTGGGCTGACGCGAGCAACCCCGACACGAGGCGGCAGGCATCAGGGACAGGCAGTCATCAGGGGCAGTCACCGGGCCCTGGTCCTAGGCTCGTGACATGGCCGCACGCACCGTCCTGTTCATCGGTGGCACCGGCGTGATCAGCTCGGCGTGCGTCGCCGAAGCCGTCACGCAGGGACACCGCGTCACGATCCTCAACCGCGGAACCAGCACCACCCATCCGCCGCACCCCGACGCCGAGGCGCTGCAGGCTGACGTCCGGGACGCGGAAGCAGTGCGGGAGGCCGTCGGCGGCCGCGAGTTCGACGTGGTCGTCGACTTCCTGTCGTTCACGCCGGACCAGGTGCAGCAGCAGCTCGACGAGTTCGCCGCGCGGTCGGGGCAGTACGTCTTCATCAGCTCGGCATCGGCCTACCAGACGCCCCCGTCGCGGCTGCCCGTCACCGAGTCGACTCCGCTGCGCAACCCGTTCTGGCAGTACTCGCGCGACAAGATCGCCTGCGAGGACCTGCTCGTGCGGGCCTACCGGGACGGCGGCCTGCCGGTGACGATCGTCCGGCCGTCGCACACCTACGACCACACCCTGCCGCCCTTCGAGGGTCGCTGGACGGTGGTCGAGCGGATGCGGCAGGGCAAGCCCGTCGTCGTGCACGGCGACGGAACGTCCCTGTGGACCATCACGCACCACACCGACTTCGCGCGGGCCTGCGTCGGGCTGCTGGGCCGTCGCGAGGCGTTCGGCGAGGCGTTCCACATCACCGGCGACGAGGCGCCGACGTGGAACCGGATCTACGCCGACGTCGCCGAGGCCGCAGGGGTGGAGCCACACCTCGTTCACGTGACGTCCGAGGCCATCGCCGCCGTGGACGAGGAGTTCGGCGACAGCCTGCTGGGCGACAAGGCGCACTCGATGGTGTTCGACAACACCAAGATCCGCACGCTCGTGCCCGGCTGGACCGCCCGCGTGCCGTTCCGGCAGGGGGCGCAGGAGATCGTCGACTGGCACGACGCGGATCCCGTCCGCCGCAGGGTCGACCAGCAGCTCGACGCCCTGTACGACCGCCTGGTCGAGGCCCACCGTCTTCCCAGCCGCTAGCCACGAGTCAGGAGGGCTCCCGCACCAGGAGGGCCCCACCCTTCGCGCACAGCGACGTCGGCTAGGTTCGCCGCCGTGGACTGGGAACAGGTGCGTGGCCGGATCGAGCCCGCGACGGGTGACGTCGCCCTGAGCGCTCCCGCCGTGACCGTCGCCCTGGTGGCAGCCCTCCTCGTGGTGGCAGTACCCGCCGTCTGGCAGGTCCTGCGGCTCGCGGTGACCCTGGTCCACGAGCTCGGTCACGCCATGGTGGGCCTTGCCGTCGGCCGCCGCTTCACCGGGTTCGTGCTGCGCGGCGACATGTCCGGGCACGCGGTCACCGTCGGTCCGTCGCGCGGTCTCGGTCGGGTGCTCTCGACGTGGGCCGGCTATCCCGCGCCGGCCGTGGTGGGTGCGGCGCTGGTCTGGACCGCGGGTCGCGGGTGGGCGGCCCCGGCCGTCACGCTGGTCGGCGTCGTGCTGCTGGTCGCGCTCGTCCGGGTGCGCTCACTGCTCACTGCGGTGGTGATGCTGGCCGCGTTGGGCGCCACGGCTGCGCTGTGGTGGTGGCGCGACGACGCGGTGCAGGCCCAGGTCCTCGTGGGGTCCGGCATCGTGCTGCTGGTCGGGGCCTGGCGACACCTCGGCGCCGTGCTGCGGACACGTGCCCACTCGAGCGACCCGGCGGTCCTCGCGTCGCTCACCCACGTGCCGCGAGCCGTCTGGAACGGCACGTTCCTCCTCGTCTGCGCCGGCGCATCAGCGCTGGCAGCGGTCGAGGTCGCCGCCGCCTGGCGCTAGCCGCCGGCTCGACCCGGTGTCCGCCTACCGATCCTGGAGGGCGAGGAACTCGTCGATCTCGGCAGCCGTCGGCGCGGTCGCCGGGCCACGGCGGGTCACCTTGATCGCCCCTGCCGCGTTGGCCCGCTTCGCCGCCGTCTCCCACTCCAGGCCTGCGGTGCGGCAGGCGACGAGCACGCCGGTGTGGGTGTCTCCCGCGCCGTTGGTGTCGACCGCCTCCTGCGGATAGCCCGGCAGGTATGCCGTGTGCCCCCCTTCGCGCAGGTGGCACCCCTTGGGCCCGTCGCGCACGATGGCGACGGCACCCGCGGGCAGACGCCCGGTGAGCGCCTCCACCGAAGCCGCGGGATCGGCGTGCCCCGTGAGCTGCTCGGCCTCCTCCGCGTTGCTGGTCCACACGTTCGTGCGGGCGAGGACGTGCTGTTGCAGCTCGTCGGGCAGGTCGGCGAAGGCAGCGCCCGGGTCGAGGACCACGACGACACTCGTCGCCAGTCCTTCCAGCCACTCCACCAGCGGGTCCCTCGTGCGACCCACGAGCGAGAAGCCACTCACGCAGACCAGGTCCCCGGTCACCGGGGACGAGGTCTGCAGCGACTCGACGCTGATCCGGCGCTCGGCGCCCTGGGTCGTCACGAAGGTGCGTTCCGCACTCGGCTCAACCATCACGAAGCAGATCCCGGTGTCGAGGTCGGTGACAGGCGGGCTGCTCACGGTGACGCCCTCGGCCGCGAGCGCAGACCGGACCAGGTCGCCGTTGGCGCCCGTCCCCACCGCTCCGGCCAGCACAGCCCGGGCCCCCGAACGCGCCGCGGCCACGAGGATGTTGACCGCTCCCCCGGCATACCGCGCATAGGACTGCGCCACCGCGTTGCCGCCACGCACCGGCAGCGCCTCGACCACGACCACCTCGTCGACCAGGGCCTGCGCGGTGTGGATGACCCGCGGAGCCGCCGCGCGGTCCGGCGCGCCCTCGTGGGTGCTCATGCTGTGCGAGTATGCCGGGTGGCCGGGTCGAGTGCTCCCCGCGCGACCCATGGCGACCTGATCCCCCTGCCGTGTAATGCTGCACGGCATGGCGACTGCACCGGAGACGACCCTGCTCATCCTCGGCGCAGGGGGCGACCTGACCAGGCGGTTGCTCCTGCCTGGGCTGGCCAGCCTGCTGGTGGTCGAGCCCGAGCGTCGGGTCAGGGTCGTCGGCGCCGACCGCGTCGACGTCACCGCCGCCCAGTGGAAGGCCCGCGTCAAGGAGTCGTTCGCCGAGGCCAAGCCACCGGCGACAGTGACCGGCGCGGTCACGAAGCACACGGCATACGTCAAGACCGACCTGCTCGACGAGGCGGCGCTGCGCGAGCTGGTGGCCGGCTGCGGTGCGGGCCCCCTGGTCATCTTCTTCGCGCTGCCTCCTCAGGTGACCATGAAGGTCTGTGAGCTGCTCCGGCACGTCGAGCTGCCCGAGGTCACGCGGCTCGCCCTGGAGAAGCCGTTCGGCACCGACCACGCGTCAGCAGTGCACTTCAACGCCCTCCTGCACAAGGTGGTGCCGGAGGAGGACATCTTTCGCATCGACCACTTCCTAGGTGTCGCAACAGTTTTCAACCTCGTTGGCCTTCGGTTCGCCAACCGCGTGCTGGCCCCGATCTGGAGTGCCGAACACATCGAGCGGGTCGAGATCGTCTACGACGAGGACCTTGCTCTCGAAGGGCGGGCCGGGTACTACGACGGCGCCGGGGCGCTCAAGGACATGCTGCAGAGCCACCTGCTCCAGGTGCTCGCGCTCTTCGCGATGGAGTCCATCGCCGCCCTCGACGCCCGTGAGCTCCAGGACCAGAAGGCCCAGGTGCTGCGCGCCACGAGGATCTGGGGCGGCTCACCCAAGCGGTCCTCGCGGCGGGCGCGCTACACCGAGGGAAAGCTCGGCCGCCGGACGGTGCCGGACTACGCCAAGGAGGAGGGCGTCGACCCGAAGCGGTCCACCGAGACGCTCGCGCAGGTCACCCTCGAGGTCGCCAACCAGCGGTGGGCCGGGGTGCCGTTCGTGCTGCGCAGTGGCAAGGCCATGGGCGCGCCGCGCAAGCAGATCGTGGCCCACTTCCGCGACGTCCCGCACCTGCCGACCGGCTTCACCGGCGGCTCCGACGGGGACCTGCTGACCATCGACCTCAAGCCCGGCGCCGTATCGCTCACTGTGACCATGAACGCCGAGGGCGACCCGGTCGACCTCGAGCAGAAGACCCTGACGGCCGGCCTCGCCGCACCCCGCATGCAGCCCTACGGGGAGGTGCTGGCGCAGATCTTCGACGGCAGCCAGCTGCTGACGGTGCGCGGCGATGCCGCGGAGGAGTGCTGGCGGGTGATGGCACCGGTCATCAAGGCGTGGGCGGACGACAAGGTGCCGTTGGAGACGTATGCCGCGGGGTCGAGCGGCCCCGAAGGCTGGCTCGCGCCCTAGCCTTCTGGCGTCCGAAGGTCCGGATCCGACCGATTCGTCCTCGACCACGCACCGGCCCGGGATATGGTTCCCCGGCCGCTCCGATCCGGGCGGTTGGGGATGGTGGACGGGAACGGCGCGCATGCGAATAGGGGACAGGGCCACGCGGCTGGCGGCCCGGGCGGTCGTGACGGCCGTGGCGGTGGCGGGGACGTGGGTCGGCGTGCCTGCGACGGCGCACGCGGAGGACCCGGTCGTGCGCGACGCCCTCGTCGTCGACCACGTCAACGACTCGTCGTACTACGGACCGGACACTTCGCAGGCCTTGTACGACTCGCTGCGCGGGAACGCGCCAGTGGTCTCGGCCACTGCGACCCCCGGCGGGGTGCGACTGACGCGGCCCACCGATGCCCGGACCGGACCGGGGATCGAGGTGATCCCGGACTCGACGGGCCGCCTCACGGTGGGTTCGTTCCGTCCCACGAGCTACCTCCCGGGCGGGACGAGAACCCAGCCGGTCGTCCGGGTGGTGTCGCCACCGAGCTTCTGCACCACCCTGAGCTCGGCCCCCGGCCGGCTCGAGGTGGAGGACGTCGAGTACGCCGCAGACGGAGTCCTCACGAGCCTGTCTGCGTCGTACCAGATGTCCTGCTCAGGCGGTGGCACGCTCTCCGGCATCGTGCGGGTCGCCAGTACGCGCGGCTACACCTCCGGCGCCTCGGCGGCCGTGAAGCTGGGGAGGGTCACCGCAGGGTCGCGGTCGGCCCGGCTCATGACCCTGCGCAACACCGGCACCGAGCCACTCCCCCTGGGCGACGCGACCCCGGCCACGGTGGCCGCCGACCAGCCTCGCCTCGAGGTCGTCGCGGGCACCGACACCTGCTCCGGGCAGACCCTCGCGGCGGGCGCGCAGTGCACCCTCACGGTCGAGTACGTCGACGACGGCATCCCCGGTGGGGGCTATCCCGCGTGGCTCGCCATCCCGGCCTCGACCCTCTACACCGGCCTGCTCCGGGTGGGCGTGTCCGTTGCCGAGGTCGTCTACCCTCCACTCGCCCCCACGAACGTCGTGGCCGACGCCGGGTATGACGGGGTGCGCCTGCGCTGGTCGACCGACTCGACCAGCCCACCGCCCGAGAAGTGGCGAGTGCGCCGCGTGGACGGCGCCGAGCCCGTCGTCGTTGCGGAGGTCTCCAGCCCGGCCTTCGTCGACACCACGCTCGCCAAGGCGGAGCGCGCCACCTACACGGTTGCCGCCGTGAACCTGGCCGGCGAGGTCGCCGGCCAGCCCGTCGCGGTCGCCCGCCCGGACCTGCCCGACCTGCCCACCCCCACCGGGCGGTCCGCCGTCGTGGTGGAGGGCCTGATGGCCGTCACGGTGGTCGACACGATGGCCGGGGGGACGGTCACGTCCAGGGCGCCGGTCTCGAACGCCTACGCGACGACCCTCATCGCGGGCAACTCCTCTCTCGACCTGCCGCGCTACCCCGGACCCGGCACCTACCCGCTGGCTGCCGACACGACATACCCCCTGAACCTCTCGACGGTCCCGTCGGGCTGCTCGACCCCGACGGGCACCGTGGACGTGCGCGAGGCGTGGGTGCGGGCCGACGGGACGGTCGACCGCCTGCACGCCGACGTGCACGCCACCTGCGGCACTGCACCGCTCGAGCTCCAGCTTCGCGTGGGCTCGGACGCGTCGTACCGCGCGGTCCAGGTCTCGCCGGTGAGCAGCGCCACCAGGCTCCTCGAAGCCGTCGTGGGTGAGTCCTCGACGCCGCTCCAGGTCCGGGTCCAGAACGTCGGCAGCGTCACGACCTCCGTGGGCGCTCCGCACCTGTCGGGCACGGGGGCAGGCGAGTTCGTCACGGACTCCGACTGCCCGGCTTCGCTCGACCCGCAGGCCAGCTGCATGGTCGACGTCGTCTTCCGCCCCCACGCGACCGGGAACGTCGACAACGTCCCGGTCGTCGTGCCCGTCGGAACGCCAGTGGGCTCCCAGGAGCTCGTGGTCTCGGGCCTCGCATCCGGTGCGCCCGGGTCGTGGCGTCCCGACGTGAGCGGGCTTCTGGACCGAGCGCTCGTCCACTGGGACGTCGGCGGCGACGGACTGTCACCCCTGACGGGCATTGCCGTCGAGCGCGCCACCGGCGATGGCGCTTTCGTCGCGATGGCGCAGCTGCCGGCCGACACCTTCTCCTGGGTCGACACGACGGTTGTCCCTGGCACCACGTACCGGTACCGCCTCGTCGCGACGAACCAGTACGGCAGCACGCCCAGCAACGACGCCGACATCGCCACCCTCGTCGCCCCGGACGAGGAGCTCGTCGTCGCATCGACCCAGGACTCCTCCCCCACCGGCGACCTCTGGTCGGCACCCGTTGCCACGGGACGGCCGTACGCCCTGGGCACCGGCCAGGACACCGACCTGCCGGTCGTCTCGCCGGACGGCCGCTCACTGACCTATGTGGTGTACGACGAGACGGGTGACGCCGGCCTCTGGGTCAGGTCGCTCGTCGGTAGCCCGTCCCCTCGGGTGCTCGTGGACAGCTCCACGGCCGACGAGCTCGACCCGACGTGGAGTCCGGACGGCTCCAAGGTCTGCTACTCGCGGCTCACCACGACGACCGTGGCCGTGTGGTGCGTCGGCACGGGCACGGGTGCGGTGCCGGCGGCCTTCCCGGGCGCCGGTCTGACGGTGGAGCCGACGTTCCTACCCGACACCAGCCGCCTCCTCGTCACCGACGTGACGGTGGGGGGCGTGCTCTCCCTGGACTCCACGGGCAAGCGCACTCCCGTCACCGGCACCGAGCTGGGCTCCTGGCCCGCCGTCTCCCCGCTGGGCGACCGCCTCGCCTTCGTCACCACCGACGACTCCGGTTACGACCACGTCTGGACCGTGCCGACGGCAGGTGGGGTGCGCCAGGAGGTCGCCAGGGCCTCCGACGTCTACACCATCTACGACCGGCCGGTGTGGTCCCCCGGCGGCGACGCCCTCGTCGTGCCCACCTACCAGCCCTACTCGGGGCAGAACGTGCTGTTGTGGCGTCCGAACGCTCCTCTGGCCGAGCGCCTCACGACGATCAACCCCGCGCACACCAACGACATCTCAGCGGTCGCGTGGCGCAGGCTCGACACGGCCGCGCCGTCGATCAGCTTCCCCGCGGCGCCAGTGAAGACGTCCGGCTCCGCACGGATCCCCGTTCGGGTCACCGACGACACCGTGCCGGTCGGCGGCATCACCGTTGCCTGCTCGGTGGACGGAAAGGCGGTGCCGCGGTGCGCCAGCGGGTATGCCGGCACGCTTGCCGCGGGGACGCACACCCTCACGGTGACGGCCACGGACCCGCACGGCCACACGTCGACCGCCTCCTACCGCTGGATCGTCGACACGGCAGCGCCCACCGTCTCCGTGACGGCCCTGCCCGCCCTGGTCCTCACCGGGACCTTCGCGGTCCGGTACGCCGCCACGGACGCGAGCGGGGTCGCGAGCTACGACGTCCGCTACCGCTCCGCCTCGAGCTCCGCCTCCTCCTTCTCGGCGTGGAGCCAGCCGACGGTGTGGACGAAGGTGACAGCGACCAGCCAGGTCGTGACGCCGAAAGCGGGCTACGAGTACTGCTTCTCGGCGCGAGCCCGCGACAAGGTCGGAAACACGTCCGCATGGTCGACCGACCGATGCACAGCACGTCCGCTCGACGACCGCTCCCTGTCGACCACGACCTCGGGATGGACGCGCGCGGCGTCGTCCACGGCATACGCCGAAACGCTGACCCGGACGACGACGGTGGGTGCGAAGCTGACCCGGTCCGCGGGCGCCTTCCGGCGGGTCGCCGTGGTGGCGACGACCTGCTCCACCTGTGGCTCTGTGGAGGTGTACGTCGGCTCGACCCGGATCGGGACGGTGAGCCTCTGGTCCTCGACGACGAAGACCAAGCAGACGAAGTCCCTGCCGGTGCTGACGTCGGCACGCTCGGGAACGGTGACCCTGCGCGCGACCACGAAGGGGAGGTCGGTCCAGGTGGACGGGCTGCTCCTGCGGAAGACCTGAGCAGGGGATCCAGAGCCCTTCGAGACCCGACACGCGGCAGGTCGGTGTGTGGCGAAGGGTCGACGAGGCGGCCCGCCAGCAGTCAGACGCGGGAGCGCACCGAGTACAGCTCGGGGAAGAAGGTCAGGTCGAGGGCACGGCGCAGGAAGTCGACGCCGGACGAGCCGCCGGTGCCCTTCTTGTGGCCGATGGTGCGGGTGACCACCTGCAGGTGCCGGAACCGCCACTGCTGGAAGTTGTCCTCGAGGTCGACGAGCTCCTCGCAGGTCTCGTAGACGCCCCAGTGCTCGCTCGGGCTGGCATAGACCGATGCGAACGTGTCGACGAGCTCGTCGTTCTCCCGATAGGGCTGGGTGAAGTCGCGCTCGAGCTGCTCGGAGGGCACGGCATACCCGCGGCGGGCGAGGTAGCGCAGGAACTCGTCGTAGAGGCTCGGCTCGACCAGCAGCTCGGCGAGCAGGTCGCGCGCCACCGGGTCGTGCTCGAAAACCGTGACCATGTCGGCGTTCTTGTTGCCGAGCAGGAACTCGACGGCGCGGTACTGCCAGGACTGGAAGCCCGAGCTGGTCGCCAGGAAGGGCCTGATCTCGGCGTACTCACTCGGCGTCAGGGTGGCGAGCACCGACCACTGGTCGGTGAGGATCTCCTGGATGCGCTTGACCCGCGCCAGCCGCTTGAGGGCGGGCGCCAGGTCGTCGGTGGTGAGCAGGGCCCGGGCTGAGCGCAGCTCGTGCAGCATCAGCTTGAGCCACAGCTCGGAGGTCTGGTGCTGGATGATGAAGAGCAGCTCGTCGTGCTGCGCCGGCTCGCTCCGCGGGTGCTGCGCCGTGAGGAGCTGGTCCAGTCCCAGGTAGTCGCCGTAGGACATCGCAGCCGAGAAGTCCCGCTGCACACCCTCTTCGATCTCCCGCACCGCCCGTGCGTCGTCACCGCTCATGGCGCCACCCTATGGCGCCGCGAAGCGCCTCCTGACAACAGGCCGAGGTCGTGCGGCGGGGGTACCGTCCCCAGCATGGACTCTGTACGTTCGGTTGCGGTTCGTCCGGTCGCGGCACGTTCGGTTGCGGCGCGTTCGGTTGCGGTGCGCAAGGACGCAGTCCGCAGGGTCGCCGTGCGAGTGTGTGCGGGACTCGCGTCAACGGCCTGCCGGGTCACCCCCACGGTGGCACCGCAGGTCGCGGCAGCCGCAGAACCCGCGCCAGGCGTCCAGGTGACCACCCTGACCACCGGGCTCACCCTCCCTTGGGACCTGGCCGTGCTCCCCGACGGGTCGGTGCTGTTCACCGAGCGAGGCGGCGCCACGAGGCTGCGGCGCACGAACGGCTCGGTGCAGACCGTGGCCACCGACCAGTCGGACCTGTTCGTCGGATCGGAGTCCGGGCTGATGGGGCTCACCTTGGATCCCTCGTTCGCGAGCAACCGCCTCTACTACACCTGCCAGGCCTCCAAGGGGGCCGGCACGTCCGCGGTGGACATCCGCGTGCTGCGCTGGCTCCTAGATGCCGACGGAACGTCGGCGACTCGCAGCGGCTCCCCCGTGCTGACCGGCATACCCATCACGACGGGGCAGCACGGCGGGTGCCGGCTGCGCAACGCGCCGGACGGCACCCTCCACGTCGGCACGGGTGACGCGGTCACCGGGCCGGCCCCTCAGAGCCTGGCGTCCTTGGGAGGCAAGACGTTGCGGGTCAACAGGGACGGCACCGCGCCCACGAACAACCCGTTCTACAGCGAGGGCGGCAATGCGCGGTTCATCTACACGTACGGACACCGCAACGTGCAGGGCCTGGCGCTGCGCCCGGGCACCTCCCAGATGTGGAGCGCCGAGCACGGGCCGACCGTCGACGACGAGGTCAACCTGCTGAGCAGCGGCGGCAACTACGGCTGGGACCCGGACGGCGCCACGCACAACTACGACCAGTCGGTCCCGATGACCGACACCGTCACGTACCCCGCGGCGATTCGCGCGAAGTGGCGGTCCGGCAGCCCGACGGTCGCCACGAGCGGAGCCACCTTCCTCGCCGGGGCGGCCTGGGGTCGGTGGGAAGGCGCGCTCGCGGTCGCGGAGCTGAAGAACCAGGGTGTCCGGGTCCTCTCCCTGACGCCGGACGGGCGCGTGATCGGCAACGAGCAGCTGAGCAAGCTCGATGACACGATCGGCCGGATCCGCACCGTCCAGAGTGCCGCCGGCGGCGCGGTCTACGTCAGCACCAGCAACGGCGGCGGGAACGACCGCATCTCACGGGTCGACCCGGTCGCCCCCGCATTGCCGCGGTGGTCCCCCGGCCTCGACATCTCGCCCAGCGGGGTCGCGACGGTGCTTCGCGGGTCAGCGGTGACCGCCTTCGTGCGTGGCACGGACAACCGTGTCTGGTACACGACCCAGTCCGCAGCCGGTGGCGCCTTCAGCGGTTTCCGGTTCATTCCCGGCACGATCGCCTCGGCCCCGGCGGCCGTGACCTGGGGTGGTTCACGGGTCGACCTCTTCGCCAGGGGCAGCAACGGCCACCTCCTGCACACGTACTCCACCGGCGGCGCCTACCACGCGTGGGAGGACGTCGGCGGCGCGCTGACCAGCGCTCCCTCGGCTGCCTCCCTGAGCACCGGCACGATCGACATCGTCGCCCGCACGACCGGAGATGCGCTGTCGCGGATCCGGTGGGACGGCGCTCGCTGGACCCCGTGGACCCAGGTCGGCGGCGTGTTGTCCGCCGCGCCCGCCGCGAGCGCGGACCGTGCCGCCGGGACCGTCTCGGTGGTCGTCCGTGGCACCAACGGGCAGATCTTCCGCGTCGTGCTGTCCGCGACAGGAGTCGCGGGCGGGTTCACCAACCTCGGTCGGCTGACGTGGTCCGGGCCGACCTTGGCACAGGGCCCCACGCCCGTCATGGTCAGCCGGAACGGCCAGACGCCGGTGATCACCCAGGGCAGCTTCGCCACAGCCATCGGTGGGCTGCTGAGCGGCGCGCCCGCCGTCACCAGCCGCTCCGCGACGAGCTACGTCGTGCTCGGCCGCGGGACCGACAACGCCCTGTACGCCTATGACGGCCGCGGCGGTCACTACACCTGGTCGAAGGTGGGTGGCGTCCTCAGCTGAGCCGGCCGAGTGCTGACAGGGCCGCCCCACGGGTGGGCGAGACCACACCCGCAGGGTGGCAGTACCGTCGCGGAAACGGGCTAGGCTCCCGCGCATGGCGCCCATTTCCGAGTCGACGACGAAGCCGATCTCCAAGGTCCTCATTGCCAACCGTGGCGAGATCGCCGTGCGCATCGCCCGCGCGTGCGCGGACAGTGGCATCGGTTCCGTTGCCGTGTATGCCGATCCGGACCGCGACGCCCTGCACGTCAAGGTCGCGGACGAGGCCTACGCGCTCGGGGGCACCACCCCCGGCGACTCCTACCTCGTGCAGGAGAAGCTGCTCGCGGTGGCGCGCAAGGCCGGTGCCGACGCCGTCCACCCGGGCTACGGCTTCCTCGCCGAGAACGCCTCCTTCGCCCAGGCCGTCATGGACGCCGGGCTGCGGTGGATCGGCCCCTCCCCCGAGGCGATCGACTCCCTCGGCGACAAGGTCAAGGCCCGCCACATCGCCGCCCGCGCCAACGCCCCCCTCGTGCCCGGCACCGCCGACCCGGTGGACACCGCAGACGAGATCGTCGCCTTCGCCAAGGAGCACGGCCTGCCCGTGGCCATCAAGGCGGCCTTCGGTGGTGGCGGTCGCGGCCTCAAGGTCGCGCGCACCATCGAG
Organism: Pedococcus sp. P2_D9; assembly: GCF_056404275.1. Classification (NCBI taxonomy): domain Bacteria; kingdom Bacillati; phylum Actinomycetota; class Actinomycetes; order Micrococcales; family Intrasporangiaceae; genus Pedococcus; species Pedococcus sp. P2_D9. Next base: position 6,269 of record NZ_JBFUEI010000004.1, on the reverse strand, counting down.
GAGATCCCCGAGCTGTTCGACTCCGCCACCCGTGAGGCCGTCGCGGCGTTCGGTCGCGGCGAGTGCTTCGTCGAGCGCTACCTCGACAAGCCGCGCCACGTCGAGACCCAGTGCCTGGCCGACACCCACGGCAACGTCGTCGTCGTCTCGACCCGCGACTGCTCGTTGCAGCGCCGTCACCAGAAGCTCGTCGAGGAGGCCCCCGCGCCGTTCCTGTCCGATGAGCAGAACGCCGAGCTGGTTCGCGCCTCCAAGGCGATCCTCACCGAGGCCGGCTACACCGGCGCCGGGACCTGCGAGTTCCTCGTCGGCCAGGACGGCACCATTTCCTTCCTCGAGGTCAACACCCGCCTCCAGGTCGAGCACCCGGTCACCGAGGAGGTCACCGGCATCGACCTGGTCCGCGAGCAGTTCCGCATCGCCAACGGCGAGGAGCTCGGCTACGACGACCCCGCACCGACCGGTCACTCGTTCGAGTTCCGCATCAACGGCGAGGACGCCGGTCGAGGCTTCCTGCCGGCCCCCGGTGTCGTGACGGTCTTCGAGCCGCCGTCGGGCCCCGGCGTGCGCCTGGACTCCGGCGTCGTCGCCGGCGACGTCATCGGCGGCGCGTTCGACTCGATGCTGGCCAAGCTCATCGTGACCGGTCACGACCGGCACCAGGCGCTCGAGCGGTCGCGGCGCGCGCTGGCCGAGTTCACCGTCGACGGCATGCCGACGGTCCTGCCGTTCCACCGCGTCATCGTGTCCGACCCCGCCTTCGCCCCCGAGGGCGACAAGCCGTTCTCGGTGCACACCCGCTGGATCGAGACCGAGTTCGACAACCAGATCGAGGCCTACTCCGGCACCGTGGCGCAGGCCCCCGAGGAGGACGGCGAGCGTCAGAGCGTCGTCGTCGAGGTCGGCGGCAAGCGCCTGGAGGTCGTCCTGCCCGGCGGCCTGTCGCTCGGTGGCGGCTCCAGCGCGGCGAAGAAGAAGGCCCCGCGCCGCTCCGGCGGGTCCAAGACCGGCGCCGCCGCGTCCGGCGACTCCCTCACCGCCCCCATGCAGGGCACCATCGTCAAGATCGCCGTCGAGGAAGGCCAGGAGGTCGCCGCCGGCGAGCTCGTCGTCGTGCTCGAGGCGATGAAGATGGAGCAGCCGATCAACGCCCACAAGGCCGGCACCATCACCGGCCTCGTCGCCGAGGTCGGCCAGACCGTGACCAACGGCGCCGTCATCGCCGAGATCAAGGACTGACCACCCGGCATACCCAGCACTGCCCAGAAACCCGGAGCGGCGCCACCTCCCAGCCGGGAGACGGCGCCGCTGTCGTATGCCGGTTCGCTCAGCTCCGCCCGAAGGGCGGGAGCTCCTTGGTGCCGCCGTCGCCCGTGTCGGTCTCGACGTCGGGGCCGGGTTCGGGGATGTTGCCGGTGCCGGGCTCGTCGCTGGGGACCTGCACCGGTCCGCTGTCGGGAACCTGCGAGGGATCGAGCGGGCCACCGGGCTGCCCAGGCTGCTGCGGCTCCCCCGGCGTCAGGGGGCCGTCTCCGGAAGCAGGTTCCTGAGGGTCGCCGGTGGACGGCGCCGGGTTGGGAGCCGGCGTCGGCTCGGGCACAGTCTCGGGCACAGTCTCAGGCGCCGGCTCGGGCGAGGGCTCAGGCGCCGGCTCTGGCACAGACGCGGGCTCCGGCTCCGGGGTGGGGGCGGGCGCCGGCTCGGGATCCGGCTCGGGCGCGGGCTCCGGGGTCTGCTCCGGCAGGCCCAGCTGGTCACGCAGGGCGTCACCACCCTTGTCGACCTGGTCGGCGTACTTGCCTCCGGTCTGCTTGTCGATGAGGTCTTCGACCTTGTCGATGGCCGAGTCCGCCTGCTGCGGATTGCCCTTGGCGAGGTCCTTGATCTTGTCCAGCCATCCGCCTGCCATGCCCACGCCCCTCTCTCGGGAACTTCAGTGTCGACGCGTCGTGGTCGGCGCATCGCAACACCCTCACCCCGGACACTACCCACGAACGTGGGGGAACGGCCGGACGAGGCGCGACGCGTGAGGTCAGTCGGAGGTCAGTCGGAGGTCAGTCGCGTTGGTGCAGCTGGCGAGCCGCCTCCGCCACGGATCCGGACAGCGACGGGTAGACCGTGAAGGTGCCGGCCAGCTGGTCGACGGTCAGCCCGTGCTGCACAGCCAGGGTCACCGGGTAGATGAGCTCCGACGCGCGAGGAGCGACCACCACGCCGCCCACGACCGTGCCGCCGCCCTTGCGGGCGAACAGCTTGACGAAGCCGTCGGTGATGCCCTGCATCTTGGCGCGCGGGTTGGTGGCCAGTGGGAGCATCACCGACGTCGCGTCGACGGTGCCCTCGTCGAGGTCCTTCTGGGAAAACCCCACCGTGGCGATCTCGGGGTCGGTGAAGATGTTGGCCGACACGGCCCGCAGGTTGAGCGGGGCCACCGCGTCACCCAGGGCGTGCGCCATGGCGATCCGGCCCTGCATGGCGGCCACCGACGCGAGGGGCAGCACCCCGGTGCAGTCGCCCGCGGCATACACCCCTCGCACGGAGGTGCGGGAGACCTTGTCGACGACCACGTGCCCCGACTCGCTCACGGCCACGCCGACCTCCTCGAGGCCGATGTCGGAGGTCTGCGGGACCGAACCGACCGCGAGCAGCGCGTGGCTGCCCTCGACCTCTCGGCCGTCCTCGAGCCGGACCACCACGCCGGACGCGGTCCGGGACACCGACGCCATCCGCGAGCGCCCGAGCACGTCCATGCCCCTCTTGCGGAACACATCCTCGATCACCGCGGCCGCGTCCGCGTCCTCGCCCGGGAGGACCCGGTCACGCGACGACACGAGGGTGATGCGCGACCCGAGCCCGAGGTAGGCCTGGGCCAGCTCGGCACCGGTGACACCTGACCCGACGACCACCAGGTGCTCGGGGAGCTCGGCCAGGGTGTAGATCTGTTGCCAGGTGAGGATGCGTTCGCCGTCGGGCTGGGCCGTCGGGACCACGCGGGGCGTCGCGCCGGTGGAGATGAGCACCACGTCTGCGGTCAGGGTCTCCGTGGTCCCGTCGGCGAGCGTTGCCACCACCTCGCCGGCAGCGACCAGGCGGCCGGTGCCGGACAACACCGTGACGCCGTCACCCGCGAGCCGCGCGCCGATGTCGCGGGACTGCGCTGCGGCCAGGGCCAGGATCCGGCGGTTCACCGCCGTCAGCTCGGCGACCGAGTCGGAGACCTCGTCGCCCTCGTGGTCCTCGAGGTGCACGCCGAGGTCGGACGCCGTCTCGAACTGGCTCATGAAGTCGGCCGTCGAGATGAGGGTCTTGGACGGCACGCAGTCGGTCAGCACCGCAGCGCCGCCGACCCCGTCTCGCTCGACGACCGTCACGGTGGCACCCAGGTGGGCAGCCACCAGCGCGGCCTCGTAGCCACCGGGGCCGCCGCCGAGGATCACTACGGAGGCTTTGGGCGCGTTCACGAGCCCTATCCAACCATCCGAAGAGCCGTCCCCTCGCAGCGTCGGTAGTCTTCGAGCGTGACTGAGCAGCGCAGCCCGTCCGCGGGCCATCCAGACCTGGCAGACCCCTCGACGGACCCGTTCGAGGTGGCCCGGGCCGCCGCAGCGGTCATCGCCGAACGCAGCGGCGCGGCTCGGCACGACGTGGCGCTCGTCCTCGGCTCGGGCTGGGGACAGACCGGCGACCTCATCGGCGAGACGCTCGCCACGATCGACAACGCCGACGTCCCGGGCTTCGCCAAGGCCGCCGTCGCCGGGCACAGCGGCACGATGCGCTCGGTCGCGATCGCCGACACCGGTCGCCGCGCGCTGGTCTACGGCACCCGCACCCACTTCTACGAGGGCAAGGGCGTGCGGGCCGTGGTTCACGCCGTCCGCACCGCGGCGGCAGCCGGCTGCAAGACCATCGTCCTGACCAACGGCTGTGGTGGACTCAACCCCGCCTGGGCTCCCGGCACCCCGGTGCTCATCCGCGACCACCTGAACCTCACGGCGACCTCTCCGATCGAGGGCGCGAACTTCGTCGACCTCACCGACCTCTACTCGCCGCGGCTGCGTGACCTCGCCCGGGCCGTCGATCCTGACCTCGACGAGGGTGTGTACGTCCAGTTCCGCGGGCCCCACTACGAGACGCCTGCCGAGGTGCAGATGGCCAAGGTGCTGGGCGGCGACCTCGTCGGCATGTCCACCACGCTGGAGGCGATCGCCGCCCGCCAGGCGGGGCTCGAGGTCCTCGGCATCTCGCTGGTCACCAACCTGGCCGCCGGGATCAGTGACCAGCCCTTGTCCCACGAGGAGGTCATCGAAGCCGGCCAGGCCGCAGCCGAACGCTGCGGCAAGCTGCTCGCCGCCGTCGTCGCCACCATCTGAGAGAGGACGTCCACCATGACGTATGCCGCGCGACACGGCCGCGGAGCCACCGCCCCGTCCGCTTCCGAGGCGCACGCACAGGAGCTGATCGACGCCGCGCAGGCCTGGGTCGACGACGACCCCGACCACGAGACCCGAGTCGAGCTGGGCGACGTCCTCGCCAAGGCCAAGAAGGGCGACCAGGTCGCCGTCGACGACCTCGCCGACCGGTTCTCGGGGATGCTCGAGTTCGGCACCGCCGGGCTTCGTGGCGCCCTCGGCGCCGGTCCCAACCGGATGAACCGCTCCGTGGTGATTCGTGCGGCCGCCGGCCTCACGGCATACGTCCAGGCCCTGAAGCCCGAACCGTTCGTGGTCGTGGGTTACGACGCCCGCAAGAACTCCGACGTCTTCGCCCGCGACACCGCTGCCGTCGTGGTCGGGGCGGGGGGTCGCGCCGCGATCCTTCCCTCGCCGCTGCCGACCCCGGTGCTCGCCTACGCGATCCGCTTTCTCGGGGCCGACGCCGGCGTGATGGTGACCGCCAGCCACAACCCGCCCGAGGACAACGGCTACAAGGTCTACCTCGGGGACGCTTCGCAGATCGTGCCGCCGTCCGACGCCGGCATCGCCGCCCAGATCGCGCGCGTCACCGCGGTCGCGGACGTCCCCCTGGCCAAGGACGGGTGGGAGACCCTCGGAGACGGCGTGCTCGCCGCCTACCTCGAGGATGTCGTCACCGTGGTGGCCGCCGACACCCCGCGCGACGTCACCGTCGTGCACACAGCACTGCACGGTGTCGGGTCCGAGACGGTGGCCAAGGCCTTCGTGCAGGCGGGGTATGCCGCGCCGATCCCGGTCGCCAGCCAGGCGGAGCCGGACCCGATGTTCCCGACGGTGCACTTCCCCAACCCGGAGGAGCCCGGTGCGATGGACGCCGCGCTCGAGCTGGCCGAGCAGACGGGCCCGGACGTCGTGATCGCGAACGACCCCGACGCCGACCGGTGCGCCGTGGCGGTGCCCGGTCCCGGCGGCTGGCGGATGCTGCGCGGCGACGAGGTCGGGGTTCTGCTGGGGGCGCACATCCTCGCCCGGGGCGTCGACGACGACGCAGTCTTCGCGAACTCGATCGTGTCGTCGCGGCTCCTCGCGGCGATGGCCAAGGCGGCCGGGGTGCGGCACGAGGAGACGCTGACCGGTTTCAAGTGGATCTCCCGTGTGGAGGGGCTGCGCTACGGCTACGAGGAGGCGCTGGGCTACTGCGTCGACCCGCCCCACGTGCGCGACAAGGACGGCGTCAGCGCCGCCCTGGTCGTGGCCGAGATGACCGCGACCCTCAAGTCGGAAGGGCGGTCCCTGACCGACCTGCTCGACGACCTGGCGATCGAGCACGGGGTGCACGCCACGGACGCGCTGGCCGTGCGAGTGGCGGACCTGTCTCTGATCGGCACCGTCATGACCCGGCTCCGCGACAACCCACCCGAGGAGGTGGCAGGCATCCCCGTCTCGCGGGCCGACGACCTCGCGGTGGGCAGCGAGGCCCTCCCGCCGACCGACGGATTGCGCTACTACCTCAAGGACAACTCGCGGATCATCGTGCGGCCCTCGGGCACCGAGCCCAAGCTCAAGGTCTACCTCGAGGTCATCGAGCCCGTCGCGAGTGCGGAGTCGTTGCGGGACTCACGGGCCGTCGCCGCCACCCGGCTCGGCGAGATCAAGAAGGCCATGGAGGCCCTCACCGCCGTCTGACTGGGTGTCCGCGTGCGCCAGCCGGCTGAGGCCTTGCCCGACGGGCATGCCAGCGGGCCCGCCGGGGTTGCGGGCTGTGGGGCGTGGTCATGGTCGCCAAGGTGGGGATGCAGTTGACCTGTGGGCAGTGGTCTCGAGCTGGTCCCAGACGTCGTAGGTCCTGATGGCTGG